>JAGCWX010000032.1 GCA_017961585.1 Elusimicrobiaceae bacterium
GGTTTTTGTGGGGAATCTCCCACATCCGTCTCGTAAGTAAGTGCTTGGGCGGGTGTTAATGCTGGGAATAGGCAGAAGTGAGATCCCCGACAGCGACCATCGGGGATGACGCTTTATTTTATGACAACATACGCCGTGCGTGGAAGATTCCGTATCAAGTACGGAATGACCTCTTTATGTTACGGCTGTTTTATGATATGGGCCCAAAATGGGCCTTGTTTTTTTTTTTTTCTTATGTATACTTAAAATGACTGTTTATACCAGTTAAAGTGTACTAGGAGGCGATTATGAAAAAAGGATTCACGTTAATAGAGTTGTTGGTAGTAGTGTTAATCATTGGTATTTTGGCGGCGGTAGCGTTGCCACAATATCAAAAGGCCGTTTTAAAGGCTCGCGTGGCCGAAGCCAAGGTAATACTCAAAACATTAGTAAATGCGGGAGATTTGTGGTTAGCCCAAACAGGGTCGGAAATTTTGCCGTCCTTTGATGAATTGGATATTACAATTCCTGAATCAGAAAATTGGGAATTTATGTTTGACGAAGCGGATTCTACCGGAACGAGTGCGTGCGCTTACCTCCACCAGTTCCTCTTTCACATTTGTTATACCAGCCCACACATGGCATCTGATGATTTCGCGGGAAAGTGGTGGTGTGGAGAAGATCAAGGAGGGGAAGGCTTTTGTCAAAAATTAGGAGGAATTTTAATAGAAGGGTATGACGATCTCTATCAAATTCCTTAAAATCGCTTAAATAGTTTGGTTGAGAAAGAATAAATATCCCCCGGCTTAAACCGGGGTTTTTTTTATTGATACAAGCTGTGGACTTCTTTCATTTCCAATAATTCGCGGGTGACGGTTTGAAATTCGTGCGCGGTGAAAGAGGCAACCAAAGAGACGTGGAAAAGATTGTCTTGCTTGGTCACTTCGCTTTTGAGTAAGTGAATATTTTGTTTTTCAATTTTTTTGGTGATTTGTTCTACCACTTGCCAGCTAGGGTCGCACACGACGTAAATAGTGTCGTAGCGTTTGATCATTTCCACTAATTTAAGCGTACGGCGCAGCCCCAATTGTACTAGCAAAATAGCACCGGCACAGGCGGCAGCCCAAACATATTCGCCATATCCGATAGCCATACCGATCGCGGCCACAAGCCACACGCCTGCGGCGGTGGTAAGGCCGGAAATTTTGTTCCCATCGCGCAAGATAGAGCCGGCACCAATAAAGCCCACGCCCGTTACGATTTGGGCGGCAATACGGCCCGGATCTCCGCCGGCAAAGCCCATAATTTCGGATAATACCGTAAAAAGCATAGCCCCCAAACAAATGAGGCAGTTGGTGGCAAACCCGGCGGGCTTGTCGTGATATTGGCGCTCCATCCCAAGCGCACCGCCCAGGATTAAGGCCAAACAAATTTTAATAATCATTTCTAGTACCATAGTTCTATGATACTAATCCCGTCGGGAAAATGCAAGGGGGGAATAAAAAACACCCGCTCAAAAGAGCGGGGGTATAGGTTTCTAAATCAGCAATTAGAAGTAGAAACGGCCGGTTAAAGCAGCCCCAAAGCCGGAGCGATCCGACAAGGTAGCACCGTCTTTTTTGGTTTTAGCTGCAATGTTGTAGTGGGCATCTAAACCTAAAGCAAACACTTGGGTGAAACGATATTCGCCACCGACAACAATATGCGGAAATACTTTGGTTTTGCTGACGTCATCGTCTTCCACGCCGGATGCTTCCATTTTGCTATGCAAGATAGTGAAACCAGCCCCAGCAAACCAAGAGAAGTTCTTTATGCCGTTATCGCGTTTATAGTAGACAGTAAACGGGAAGGAATAAGTAGTTTCCGTAAGTTTTATGCTGTCGCCCGGGGCTTTTAATTTTAATTCGTTTTCACCATACATATCCCAGCCAATTTTGGCACCGATTTTGTTGGCCTCGTCGTTCAAGTCCCATTCGTATAAAGCTTCTAAGCTAAAATATACAGGGCTTCTAGACAACTCACGATTGGCATTAATATTATCAAAGGCATCTTTCATCGTTTTGGGGTCATTTTCTCCTACACCCAATTTAACGCCTGCACCCCAACCACCAGCCCATGCGGCGGGGGCCATAATCAACACAGTCAGTAGTGCTAATATAAGTTTTTTCATGTTCTCTCCTTTTAGTAAATTTGCAACTTTTATATTTTATAAACGCTACTTAAAAAAAGCAGGTGCATTAATTAGACTGAGGGGGGAGCGGACCCACCCCGTCGACTGGCACTTGGTATGGTTTTTTGAGCAAGCTTTTGGCTTCATCGTCAAAGCCCCATTTATCTTTGAAAGAAAGCACGTGTTTATACTGCGCAACGGCTTTTTCGCGCTGGCCTAAAACGTCGTACACTTGGCCCAGGCGCAGTTCGTTCCATACGCCCCAGCGACTGGGTGCTTGACCTTTGGTTTTCTGCCGGCTTTCTTCAAATAATTTGCGCGCTTCTTGGAAGTTGCCTTGCGCCATTTGCACGGTGCCCAGCGCGGTATAAGCGCGCGGGATGTAAATGTCTTTATAAAATTTATCTTGGCCGATGAGGGTTAAGAATTGGTTGGCTTGCTCGGTCACTTGGGCGTAGTTTTTGGTTTCATACAAGCAAATAATTTCCACGTAATGCATCAGCGGATTTTTGGGGAATTTGGCACGCAACTGCCGGATATATTCCAACGATTTTTCCGGCGCGTAGAAGGCGCTGTTGCGTGTGTTTTGCACTTCAATTAAAATCAGTTTGGCACTATCGGCCGTGAAATGGGCTTTCGTACGCGCCAGGTTTAAAAAATTGACGCCTTTTTGCGGATCGCCTTTAATAGCGACAATTTTGGCCAGCACTTTTATGACGGTTGGTAACGTGCCGGCAAAATATTCGTAAATGCCCAGACCGAAGTAAGCATCATAATAAGTAGGATCCAACTTGAGAGATTTTTCCAAATTGCTAATCGCTTTGCGTCCGGCAAAATAAGAAGTAACCCAATTGCGGTTGCGCATATTAAATAAGGCACGCAAGCCATACAGCGCACCAATACCCATATATCCGTTGGAATCTTGAGGGTTTTGTTTAATCCAACGTTTGATACCGTCAATGGAGTCATCCAAAATTTTTTCAAAGACTTTGCGTTGATTATCGTCGCTGGTTTCAAATTCATATTCGTAGCGACTCCAGGCAATCATGGCGTTGCCAAAGTGCGCAAAGGGATGATCGGGGTAATGTGCAAAAACCCAGGCAATGTTTTCTTGCGCGGTGTCAAAATCCAAACTGTACACGCCGTTTATGCCCACGGTAGCGTGGTGCATTACGTCGGGCGGGAGGGTAAGCTCAGCCCGGGCAGGGGCAGTAGCGGTGGCTAAAAATAATACCGCCGTCAGTATGCAAAACCACTTACGCATTACTTGGCCTCAATTTTATCTTTGCCAAAATACGGGCGAAGTGCTTTGGGGATGATGACGGAACCGTCTTTTTGTTGGAAGTTTTCCAAGATGGCGGCAAACGTGCGCCCGACGGCAAGACCGCTGCCGTTAAGCGTGTGGACATATTCCAATTTGCCTTGCGCGTTTTTGAAACGCAACCCCATGCGGCGGGCTTGGAAATCCAAACAGTTGGAGCACGAAGAAATTTCGCGGAAGCGGTTTTCGCTGGGCATCCAAACTTCAATATCGTACGTTTTAGCGGCCGAGAAACCAATATCCCCGCTGCACAGTTCTACTATGTGATAGGGGATTTCCAATTTTTTGAGCACGTCTTGCGCGTCCAAGGTCATTTGTTCAAGCATTTGGTAGGAATCTGCCGGCTTGGAAAGCATAACCAATTCCACTTTGTCAAATTGGTGATTGCGGATTAAACCGCGCGTGTCCTTACCGTAGGTGCCCGATTCCTTGCGGAAACACGGCGTATAGGCGGTCAGTTTAATGGGCAGTTCTTCTTCGGCCACGGTGCGGGTGCGGTTTAAGTTGGTGAGCGGAATTTCGGCGGTGGAAATTAAAAATTGTTTCGGCTCGCCGGTGAGTTCGTACATATCTTCGCGGAATTTAGGCAACTGCCCCGTGCCGACTAAAATGTTTTCATTGACGATCACAGGGGGCAAAATTTCGGTGTATCCTTTTTGGGCGTGCAAATCCAGCATAAAAGATAAAATGGCACGTTCCAGGCGGGCACCGTCCCCTTTGAACAACGCAAAGCGGCTACCGGAAAGCGCGGCGGCGGCTTCAAAATCTAAAATGCCCAGCTTTTCGCCCACGGCTTGATGATCCAGCGGTTTGAAATCAAACTGCGGCAAGGGGATGGTGCAAGGGACGACTTCGGGATTATCGGCATCCGAGGTGCCAAATGGGATTTTTTCGTTGGGCAGATTGGGGATGCTTAAGAGCAAATTATCAATGGCGGCTTTTTTGGGTTCCAAATCGGCTTCCTGCGTGGCCATTTCTTCTTTTAATTTGCCCACGGCCGCCATGGCTTCTTGGGCAGCGGCGTCGCCCTGTTCTTTTTTGATTTTGCCGATGGATTTAGACATTTCGTTGCGTTTGGCGCGCAGTTCTTCCACGCGGGCCAAGACTTTTTTGTAATCTTCATATTTAGCGAGCACGTCGTCAATTTGCGCGGCTAATTCGGGTTTGCGCAGGGAAAGACGTTTTTTTACTTCTTGCGGGTTTGCAACTATTTGTTTAATGTCTAACATAAGAACCTCTTTATTTAGTGTCAAATTCTAAGGGATACGGAGCGGGGAAATATCCCCGATACGGCTTGAACGAAGTAACAGCATATTCCATAGCGTACGTGGTCAGCAAATGCATGCTTACCGGTGCCACGCGGCTTTGCCCAATTGCCAGTACCGCCACTACAAGTATGAGCGCTACCAGTGCCAATTTTACGCCGGAAAAAAACATACCAAAAGCAATCTTGGCCGATTGTTGGGCGAGCGTTGGTTTCATTTCTTCTCCCGTTTGGCAAGCTCTTTGGAAAAGCTTTTGACCAGCTGCCGGGCTAAATAATCGGCCGCGTCCAGCGGGCGGGAGCTTTCTTCAGAGTCCGAACCAATCCACACAATTTCTGCCGTTTGCACATCTACCAACTTGGCGATCACAGCGACCTTGGCATTAATAGTATATTCCGTGGGGCGTACTTCGGAGGATTGTGAAACTTGTGTGCCGGCCGGCCGTGTATAACCTACGTAGGTACCATCGGGCATACGCATTACATCTTGGCGCATCACCGGGCGGGATTCCATGCGGCGCGAAGCGGTCATGGCAAGCTCGGTGCGGGCGGGGGAATAAGAACTTACTTCCCCAATAAGCAATACATCTACACCTAAAATTCGTCCGATTTCGCGCGTAGTGGCTGGGTCCAAATATCCGGAGACAGAAATGTTGTGCTCGCGTAAAATGCTTTCAAGTTGGGCGCGTTCTACGACCTTAAAACCGGCGCGTATTAAATATTTGGCAAAAAGATTTTCTACGCCGCTTAAATCCGCCCACGCATTGGAAAAAGCCATAATACCAATACGGTTTATTTGGCTAAAGTCATACGAGGGACTAAGCACGGTTTTTGGCGTGCAGGCAGTTAACAAAAGCCCGGCTAAAAGAGAAAGTGCCCAATGCTTCATATTCTCATTATATAATTTTGGAACGCGTAAATAAAGAAAGGAAAGGTTGTAAAAATAATAGAAAAGAAATACAATATAAGTATCCTAAACCCACAGTGAGGAGAATTATGAAAAAACTGTTTTTACTAGGCACGATGTTGTTTGCCTTTTCGGCCGCGTTTGCACAGAATTATTACCCAATTCATGACTACGGCCTGCGCAGCGGAACTACCCGCTTGGATTTGTATGGTGGTATGGTGTTACCGGCCAGTTCTTGGAGCCACGACGGCGAACAAGTAGACTTAGGCGAAGTAGGTTGGACCGCCGGCATGGGCTTTTACCGCAACTTAACCAGCGTAGTTGCGCTGGGGGTAGACGGCAACTATGCCCAATTTGGAGATGGTGATAAACGCGAAGACGGTTCCCGTTATCGCACGGGTGTAGCTACAGGTTTAATTGCCGGGCGCGTGAACTTCTTCCCCAAACACTCTACCCGCATTTACATCCCGGCCGGTATCGGTATTGGGCATACGTTTATCCGCCACAAATTTGATGACGATTCCCACAAAACTTATAACAGTACCAGCTGGGCGGCAATGCTCGGTTTAGGGTTGGAATTTGACATTGATGAGGAATGGATCTTTGGCGTGGAAGCCCGTTACTATCGCATCCAACTCAAAGACGAAGTAAAAGCTCAAATCGGTAAAAACCACACGTACTATACCGATGTGATGTTAAAATTCGGCTTTAAGTTTTAAGCAGAAAAATTAAGAACGAAACGGGGCTGCGCAAGCAGCCCTGTTTTTTTGCATAAAAAAGCGCCCGTTTCAAACGGGCGCTGCGATCATTTTTTGGAATTATTTTTTCTTGAGTGCCAAGTATCCCATTAGACGATAAATGAGCTTGGCAGTATTGAACTCGGTAATGGTGTCTGCCTTGCGGGCACACGCTTCTACCACGTCCACCGCTACAATGTTTTTGTGCTTGATGACTTCGCGGAATAAATCCAGCGCTTCATACCACATAAACCCACCGGGTTGCGGTGTGCCCGTGGCCGGAATGACCGAAGGATCAAACCCATCCACGTCAATGGTAATATAAACGGTGTCCGTTAGTTTTTTTAGCACTTGCGGGATGAGTTTTTTTACATCGCGATGTTCGTGCATTAAAAACGTAGTAACTTTGCCGGCATTGCAATATTGTTTTTCTTCGCTGGCTACACTGCGGATACCCACTTGCACCACTTTGACCTGGCGGGAAGCCGGATACAACGCGCACGCATGAGATTTGGGGGTGCCTTCAAAGGTTTCGCGCAAATCGGCATGGGCGTCAAAATGCAAAATGCTTAGGTTTTTGTACGTATCAATATACGGTTGAGCCAACGCTTGCGTAACCGTATGTTCCCCGCCGATGTAAAACGGAATAGCTTTGTTTTTCATCAAGCGGCGAACCGTTTTATCAATGTTTTTAAAAACTGTATTGGTGGAACCTTTGCAATTGATGGCTGGTTGCGTATTGATGCCCAGCTCCCAGGTTTCGGTTTTTGTTTCTTCGTCAAAAAGTTCAATTTGAGTAGAGGCCTCAATTACAGCGGCGGGGCCTTTGGCAGTACCGTGCCCGTAACAAACCGTTTTTTCAAACGGAACGGGTACGACTACGAAATTACAAGAGGCCAGAGAGCTTTTTTTGCTCTCCAGCCCCATAAACTTATCTATTTGTACGTTATCGCTCACAACAAGTCCGTGCTTAGTTTACAAATACCGCGGCGGCAATAACGGTCGTCCATACGCCGTTAGCACATACAGCGGATTGTGTAATGTTGGAAGTGCGTACAATTTTGCCGCTCATCTTCCAGATTTCTTCTTTTTGATCCCAGGTAGTGTCGTTATCAAAATCCACACCCAGGGTGGTGGATAACATCAAAGCGGCCAAGTCTTCGGCATAGTCACCGGCTTGTTTGTCGGTTTCGCCGAAGCTGTGATGCTCGGACAGGTACCCATGGTGAGTGCGGTCTTTAGGAATAGCTACCCCAACGGAGGCGGCAATCATGCGGCGATACTCGTTGCTGGTATTGCGGCTGATGACGCAGTGTAAAATTTGACCGGGATGTAATTTTTTAAGACCTTTTTCCACCGGCACGGTTTTGCAGCCGGGCGGGAAAATGCTGGAAACAGGCACTAGGTTAAAGCTGGCAATCTTGGCATCGCGCAATGCTTCTTCAAAGCTGGCGAGTTTTTCTTTGTGACGGCCGATCCCTTTGGTAAGGAAGATCTCTTTAGGTACAAAAGGTTCGTACATGGTGCTTAACACACCCTCCTTGTTGGTAAGATAAGTATGTATATATTATAACAAATATGCAGATTTGTAAATACTAATTTTAGGTCTTAAAATGCTATGATATGAGTATGACGAAAAAAGTATTATTCCTATCCTTTTTATTCTTTGTAGCTACGGGGGTTTTTGCCATGCCAAGTATGTTTAACAAAAACGGGGTTCTTCATTTTGATTATAAGGCAGAGGATTTGGCCCCCGCCGAAAAAGCCGCCCGCGCGCAATTGGAAAAAGATTTGGCCGATTTGATTGCAATCCCTGCGGACAGGCGCACGTTTGAAAATACCATCTTGGGCTACGAAAAGGCCTTTGATAAATACGGCGAGGCCTTGGGCATGAGCGGGTTTTTAGCGTACGTATCTACCGATAAAAAATTCCGCGATACCATGACCGATTTACAAATGCAAATGAGCCAGTATATGGTGGACGTAGCCACCCGGCGCGACGTGTACAAAGCCATCCGCGAATATACCGATACAAAGCCCCAATTGGGCCCGGTGGAAGCCAAACTGGTAAAAGAAATGTTGATCGGCTTTCGCCACAGTGGGATGGATCTAAACGACGAAGATTTGGAAAAATTTAAAGCCCTCAATAAAGAAAAAGCCCAATATGTAATTAACTTTGACAAAAACATCCAAGAATATAAAGACCCCTTAACTGTAACGCGTGAACAACTGGAAGGATTGGGGGAAGACTACATCGGTAAATTGGAAAAAACGGCCGACGGAAAATATTTGATTACCTTGGATTATCCGGACGTGATCCCGTTTATGCAAAATGCCGAAAACGAAGAAGCGCGCAAAGCATTGGAATATAAATATAACCGCCGCGGCGGCGAGCAAAACGTGGAGCTTTTGGAAAAAACCGTTACCTTGCGCCGCCAAATTGCGCACTTGTTGGGGTACAAAACGCACGCCGATTTAAAGTTGGAAGACCGTATGGCTAAAAATCCTAAAAACGTAATGACGTTTTTAAAAGATTTGCAAAAGAAACTAAAACCCATGGGCAAGAGCGAAGATAAATTTATGGTGGCGTATAAGAATGAAAAATCCGGTCAAAAATCGCGCACTGTTTACCCGTGGGAAAGTGCGTATTGGTCCAACAAATACCGCAAAGAAAATTTACAGCTGGACAATGAAAAAATTAAAGAATATTTCCCATCCCAAGTGGTAATTGACGGGATGTTGGATTTGTTTGGCGGCGTGTTTGGGATTACGTTTGAGCCGGTAAATGTCCCCGTGTGGCACCCGGACGTAAAAGCATTTTTGATTAAAGACAAGCAAACCGCTGCGCCGGTGGCTTATTTTTACATGGACCTTTACCCGCGCGAAGGAAAATATAAACACGCGGCGTGTTTTGATTTAGTGGCCGGCAAAGAAAAAGAGGACGGCTCGTACCAAAAACCGTTTGTGGCTATTGTGGCCAATATGAATAAACCGTCCAAAGACACTCCGTCTTTGTTAAAACACAGCGAAGTGGAAACACTGTTCCACGAATTTGGACACGTGTTACATAACGCGCTAACCAAATCCAAATACGAGGCCTTTAGCGGCACCAGCGTGAGTTGGGATTTTGTGGAAGCCCCCAGCCAAATGCTGGAACGCTGGGCTTGGAATCCGACGGTACTCAAAAAAATCAGCAAGCATTATAAAACCGGCCAACCGCTGCCCGATGAACTGATTGCGCGTATGTTGGCCGCTAAAAATTTTGGCAACGGTGGCATGTATCTGCGGCAAAACTTTTTTGCCCAATATGATATGACGCTACATACTGCCGACAAAACACCCGATACTACAAAATTGTATTTTGATTTGAATAAAAAAATCCGTGGCGGATCTCTTACTAAAAATACCATTCCACAAGCGTCATTTGGACATATTATGGGAGGGTATGATGCCGGGTATTATGGGTATTTGTGGTCGGAAGTGATTGCGGAAGATTTTTTCAGCGAATTTGAAAAACACGGCATTTTTAACCCGGAAATCGGTTTAAAATTCCGCCGCGAAATTTTGGAAAAGGGCGGCAGTGAAGACGAACAAAAGTTAGTAGAAAACTTTTTGGGCCGCCCGGTAAATAATGAACCGTTTTTAAGAGCCATCGGCTTGGAGGATAAATGAGCGTTATTATTGGAATTGATGTAGGGGGATCCACCACCAAAATTGTAGGATATACCGATAAAGGCCGGCTAGTTTCTATGCTCAAAGTAGAAGCGGCCGACCCGTTGACCTCGGCCTATGGGGCGCTTGGGAAATTTATTAACGAAAATGGGCTCGCGCTGGGAGACGTAAAACGAATTATTGTAACCGGCGTAGGGGCCCCGTTGTTTAAAAAGAAAATTTACGGGATTGCTACCTCCGTTGTGGATGAATTTAAAGCAATCGGATTAGGCGGGTTGGCCCTCTCCGGCAAGAAGGAAGGGCTCATTGTAAGTATGGGTACCGGAACCGCTTTTGTGCGCGCCGGCAAACAAGGGATTTTCCATATCGGCGGATCCGGCGTAGGCGGCGGAACCGTGGTGGGGCTTTGCAGTAAATTGTGCGGAGTAAAATCTTTCCGCACCATTGTCAGCTTGGCCGAAAAAGGAAAACTAAGCCACGTGGATTTGAACATTGGCGATATTTCCACCCAAGCCATTGCCACTTTATCCAAAGATACGACAGCTTCTAACTTTGGCAAAATGGAAGACGGACTTACACAAGCGGATTTGGCCTCGGGTGTGTTGAATATGGTCTTTCAAACCATTGGCATGATGGCTGTGTTTGCCTGCCGTAACGAAAACATGAAAGATGTGATTTTGACCGGGACGCTTGCGCAAGTGCCCAGCGCCCGTAAAGTTTTTGAAGCGCTGCACAAGATGCACGGCATTCAATTTATTATTCCTAAAAATGCAATTTATGCTACTGCGACGGGGGCGGCGTTGTCGTACCTGCACCCGGGTGGGAAGGTAAAATGACATCGGATTGTGCGTATAAAAAGTCCAGCTTTGGCCCGGCGTTTTTGTTTTTAAGTCCGCGTAAACGGGCGGCTTTGGCACATTATTACGCGTTTTGTCGTTTAGCCGATGATATTGTGGACGAACCTTCACAAACCGATCCGCAACGGGCTTTGGACGAATTGGCCGAAGAAGTGAAATATATTTATTTAGGAGCCCCCAAAACACAATTAGGGCAAGATTTAGTGGCCGATGTGCGCGATTTTAATTTGTCCAAAGACCGGTTTACTTTGCTGCTAGAAGGCATGCAAGCCGATTTGCAAAAAAAGACCTATGTGCCGACGGGAAACGAAGAATTATTTGCCCCGTTGGATGGGTATATTTACCGGGTGGCGGTGATTGTAGGGAAAGCCACCTTGGATATTTTGGGAGTAAAAGGCCCCAAAGCCGACGAATTGGCCCACAGTTTAGGAACGGCGGTGCAGTTGACCAATATTGTGCGCGACGTGTATGAAGATGCCCGGTTGAGCCGCGTGTATTTGCCCTGTCATCTTTCCCCGCAGCAAATTATGTTGGCCTGTGAAAGCGCTGCGCAAACGGAAAAACCGGAAATTTGTTCGTGCAAAAAAACGTTGGAAGAAACCCTGGCTTTATGCGCACAGCGTGCACGGGAAAACTACAAAAAAGCGTTTGATTTGATGGAAGATTTTTGGCCGCTTTCTATGTTGCCCTGCCGCGTGATGGGGTATGTTTATCAAAAAAATCTTGCTAAAATAGAAAAGAGCGGGTTAACAACCCAGCCCGTTAAACTCACTAAAAACGAAAAGTTGAAAATGGTAAGTTATGCGTTATTTAAAACATTTTTCTAGAGCCCTTTGTTTGGGGGGTAGTTTATGGATGGCAACCGGCGTAGCTAACGCGGTCCCGCAGACGTTGCCCGCTTGTTTAGAGGAAGGGAAACAACTCTACAGCCAACAAAATTATCCGCAAGCAGTGAACACCTTTACGCATTGTTTAACGTTGGATCCCGGGAATGTGGAAGCGCACTTGTCTTTGGCAGGAGTGTTTTTGACGCAGGATAAATTGGAAGAAGCCCAAACGCATTTTGAAGCAGCTTTAAAAAATATGTCTCGTACCAGCCCGTATTGGTCGTATACATATTCTATGCTGGGGGATATTGCCTTAAAACGCCGTAACTACAAAGAAGCGTTTGATATGTATAGCAAATCGTTGCAGTATAATGCCGCCAACGTAAACTCGCTCATCGGGAAAGGGGTGATTTTAGAAGATCAAGGAAATAAGCCCGAAGCAGCCAAAGCATACCGCTCTGCCTTGGCGGTGGAACCGCTTAATGTAATTGCGCGCGAGAGATTAGTGGCTTTGGAACCGGAATATTTTACGGATGATGAAATTTTAACCGCCCTCAAACAGCGTTACGTTGTCAAACCCGAAGAAATGCAATTAAGCAATGAAAATAGAGAATTGTTTACCAAAATCCACCGGGCGGAACAACGCAAAGGCGTGGAATATTTAAAAAACAAGTATGGGGCTAATACGCAAGATTTTATTGTAACGCTTAACAAAGGAACCGATTTTGAGCGCCAAATGCTTAGTTTAAACGGATATAACGCGTTGCAACAACAAATCGGGCAGGATGCCGTAACGGCGTTTGTCAATTTAAAGGTGCCCATGCAGGATGTGTTTGCTTTGCGTGATAAACAAGGCAAAAAAATATTTACACCGGAAAGCACCTTAACCGAAAGCGGGTTCCAAGTTTACACGCAAGCTCTGGCGGGGAAAAAGGAATTTTTACTCCCTAACGAAGTAGCGCCGTTGACCGCACAGGAAAAGAAAGTTTTACAGCAACGGGTGCAAAAAATCCGCCAACGGGGTTATGTGGAAATTTCACACGCAGAACTAAAAATGCTGGAAGATGAAACCATGTGTTCTTTGGATACACTTAAAAAAGACTTGGGCGTGTATGCCTTGCCGGTTGCCAACAACAAGCAAGCGCTTTATTTTGTGCGCTCTACCGACCTTTCCCAGCTTAAAACGGTACCGTATTACTACGTAATGAAATACCGTCAAAAACGCAACCCCAAATTGGAAGTTCCTAAAAACAGCGTAGTGGATTTGCACCAATTTTATAATTATAAAATTTGCCTTTCCGATGGGAAATTGACCATGGAAGAAGATTCTTCTTTGGCTTCAGGATCGGCAAATGATTTGTAATATTTTAAAATTTGCTAAAATAAAAATAGCTTTTTGAGAAGAGGAAAACCATGAGCAATAGAAGACAAGCTCGCGAATGTGCGTTGCAATCTCTTTATTATGCAGATAGTTCCGATTGGGCCCCTGAGGCGGCCGCTACGTATATGACGCAATTTAAGGGAGAGCTGGCGGAATGCTTTGCCTTTTGCGAAGATTTGGTGAATGGAACCACTTCTCATTTAGCGGAAATAGACCGATTGGTTTCTTTGTATGCTAAAAATTGGACGGTGGCACGTATGAGCGCGGTAGACCGTTCCATTTTGCGCATGGCTACTTATGAGATGGTTTTTAGCTCTGAAAAAACGCCCGTTCCTGCCATTATTGATGAAGCGATTGAGCTGGCTAAAAAATTCTCTACCGAAAACTCCAGCAAGTTTATCAATGGGTTATTGGACCAACTCAAAAAAGAACGCAAAAAATAGAGCCCCGGTATGGACCCCAAAAACGAAATTGAACAACTTAAAAAGTTAATCAATTACCATAACAACTTGTACTACAATTTGGACCGACCCGTCCTGTCGGACACGCAGTACGACGAACTTTACCAAAAATTAAAAGCGTTGGAAGACGCTTATCCGCAATTTCGCACCGCGGATTCCCCTACACAGCAAGTGGGCGGGAAAGCCAGCAAACTTTTTACCCAAATCACCCACGCCACCCCAATGCTTTCTTTGGATAATTCCTACAACGCGGCCGATATCCGCGCCTGGCACGAACGCAGCGCAAAAGGGTTAGAAAAAGAAAATTTTGAAATGGTTGTGGAAGCAAAAATTGACGGAGTTTCGTGTTCGCTGACGTATCAAGACGGCAAATTGGTGCAGGCTGCCAGCCGCGGAGATGGGAAAGTAGGCGAAGATATTACCGCCAACGTGCTTACCATCAAAGATATTCCGCATGTGTTGACGGGAATCATCTCCGCCGGGCGGTTGGAAATCCGCGGTGAAGTGTACGTGCAAAAACAAGATTTGCAAGAATTAAATAAAGCCCAACAAGCCAAAAACGAAAACACGTTTGCCAATACCCGCAATGCCGCGGCCGGGTTTTTGCGTCATAAAAATACGGAAGTAGTAGCGGCACGCCCGTTGCGATTTTTTGCACATTCCTTTGGAACGGGAGACGTGCCTGCGCAAAGCTTTAGTCAGTTTATTGAACTATGTCAAAATTGGGGATTTGCCGTTTGCCCGGTGCGTACAAAAACTACGCATATAGAGGAAGTAATTTCTTTTTACAATCAATTTGATAAAACCCGCCACGAACTGCCTTTTGATGTAGATGGGCTAGTCGTAAAAATCAATTCATTTGACGAGCAAAAAAGATTAGGCAATACAGCCAAGAGCCCCCGGTGGGCCATTGCCTTTAAATATCCGGCCCCGCAAGCCACTACCACGTTAAAAAACGTGGTGTTTTCCGTAGGAAGAACAGGGGTGATTACCCCGGTGGCAGAACTGGAGCCCGTGAGCGTGAGCGGGGTGACAATTTCCAACGCTACGCTGCATAATTTTGATGAAATCAAACGCCTTAACGTACACGTGGGCGACACGGTAATTGTGGAGCGGGCGGGGGAAGTGATCCCCAAAATTGTAAAAGTAGTGGAACAAAAAGGGACGCAAGAAATTGTGCCCCCCAACGAGTGCCCGGTGTGCGGCGGCAAAGTGTATAAAGAAGCCAAAGAGGTAGGGTATTATTGCGTAAACCCTGCGTGCCCGGCGCAACTGCGCGCGCGGCTGCTGCACTTTGCTTCGCGCGATGCGATGGATATTGACGGCCTGGGCGACGTGGTAATGGATCAACTGCTGGAGCGGCATTTTATCGCCGATTTTGCCGATATTTATAAGTTGACGTTTTTCCATGTGTTAAATTTGGAAAATTTTAAAGATAAAAAAGCGCAAAATTTACTCACTGCCATAGAAGCCAGTAAACAAAAACCGCTTGCTAAACTTCTGTTTGCCCTAGGCATAGGGTTTGTTGGCGAGAAAACGGCTGAAATTTTAGCTGACGAATTTGGCACGTTGGATGCTTTAAAAGAAGCTAGCTTGGAGCGACTGCAAAGCATCCGCGAAATTGGGGAAATAGTTTCCCAAAGTGTATATGATTTCTTCCGTGACCCCAGGGCCTGTGCACAAATTGAGTTGCTGCGCCAGGCGGGGCTCAATTTTACGCAACCTAAAAAAGAGCAAACCAATAATGCACTAGCCGGTAAGACCTTCGTCTTTACCGGGGAGTTGACCCACCTTAAACGAGCCGAAGCCGAACGATTAACCAAAGAGTACGGCGGCTATGCCAGCGGAAGTGTTTCCAAAAAAACATCCTTTGTAGTAGCCGGTGAAAAAGCCGGCAGCAAACTACTCAAAGCCCAAGAACTGGGCGTGCCGGTAATTTCCGAAGAAGAATTCCTTAAAATGATTGGCCGAGCTTAAAAAGAGGGCCTAAATTTTGTAGGTCCAAAGACCTAATGGGACCTAGGTCTAAAGATTCAGGAAAATTTTTTCTTTTTTCTCTAAACTAAAGAAAGGAGAAAAAACATGAAAAAACTAGTAATGATGTTGTGCCTGTGCGTAGGAATTTGTGCCCCTGCCTTTTGTCAAACGGGTGATCCCAATGTTTATAGAGGGGAATTAGGGGTAAAGAAAGTAATTAAGGTAATGGGAAATAACCAATTCTTGCCGTTGTTAATCAATAATTTCCGTGCTTTTAGCAGCCAAGCGGCGAAAAACAAAGCCGTGAAATTTGCGGAAGATCAGGTAAAAGCCCACTCTACCTATCAATCCAACTATAACGCTGCGATTGTGTGGGCCAGTGATGCCGATTTTGCCGGTGATGATGCTTTTGGTAACAGCATGCTGACCGCCAAAGAAGCCCAAAAAGCGATCCAGTACGCCACGGTGGCAATTGACAAAGCGCGTCAAAGCAATTATAACAAAGCCCCGTATATGTATATCGTGCGCGGATACGTGCAAATGGGTCAATGCGGATATTATGATCCGTATGGTAAATTCTACATTCAAAACGAACGGCTGGCTCAAAAGGCCTTGAAGGATTTCCGACAAGCCAAAAAATTGAACCCCAACACGATTCCGTATAGCCAATATATAGATCCTTTGAAGGCGGGATTGGCCGAGTTCCAACAACATAAACAAAGCATTGCCCGCGGGTTGCGCCGCGCCGCAGTAGCGGGTGGGCATCTCGGGTCGGGAGTTCGCCGTAAATAAGATTAGATAAACCTTCTAAAAACCCCGGTTAACGCCGGGGTTTTTTGTGCGAAACTAATTAATTTTTGCACTTTTAAAAAAGCAAGGGCTTTGTTACCATAACTGCACTCAAAAGGAGGAAATTATGATCAAAAAAGTAAGTATACTTATTGCCTTTGCGGCCCTGGGGGTATTTTGCGCGCTGGCCGCTCAAGCGGAAAGTGTGCGCGGCGAAGGACGCTATGTCAGCCAAACGCTTACGCAGTTGACCCCCTTTAACGCGATGGAAGTACACGGGGATATTACCGTGGAAGTGCGCCAGGCCGCGGCCCAGCAAGTTACTTTGCACGGGCGCGCTAATTTGGTAGCCCTGGCCGATGTGCGGGTGGAAAACAATACCCTGATGGTGGATTATAAACGCCCCCTTCGCGTGAAAGGGAAAGACGGTTTGCGCGTAACAGTGTTTGTACCCCAATTGATTTCGGTAACTGTGCGCCACGATGGGAAAGTACGTTTGCAGGGTTTGTTTGAAACCCCACAAATGACGTTAAACGCGGCCGATGAGGGGGAAATGACAGTGGCCCACTTAAAAACCGATACCGCCCGCGTGCAAGTAATGAACAAGGCCGATATTGATATTGAGCGGTTACATGCGCAAATGCTGGAAGCGGCTACTTTTGGCAAGGCAGAATTAGAGGTTTCCGGCTACGCGCAAAGCGCCAAATTTACCAATAACAGCACGCAAGATATAGACGCGGCCAATTTGAGGGCTGAAATTGTCCACGCTACGGTTAATAACAAAGGGGATATAGAAATATTTGCCACCAAAACCCTGCAAGCCGATGCCAACGCCCTGGGAACTATTACATACCACGGAATCCCCACGCTGACGCGGGAAGGAAATCTCAAAAAAATCAAACCTGCCTTTGATACCGACTAACCCAAAAACGAGCCCCCGAAAGGGGGCCTTTCTTGCTATAATAGAACTATGAAGAAAACAATTATTTCAATAGCTGTGCTTATTTTGTTGGGTGTACTGGTGGTAGTGTATGTTCCGTTTACGCCTTCACAACCTCGTGTGGGGGGCGATAAAGACCCGCACGGTTGTATTGCCTCGGCCGGATATACCTACAGCGCGGTGCGCCAGGGGTGCATCCGCGTGTGGGAACAGGGTGTGGCCTTGACCCCGGTAGTGCAAAACGCAGAACCGGTGCTGGCGGCCTATGTGGTACAGAACGAAAACGGTACCCGCGCCGAAGTATTTAGACCCGGGCTTAACGAGGGCATGGTGATGACCCGCAACGAACAGCTGCCCTTGCCCACCTGGACGGCCCCCGGCGGTTGGATGTTGACCTATGAGCCGGACCCCGGCTGGAAATTGGCGCAAGGCGGCCAACTGCTTTACGCCAGCAAAGCCCAATAGCGCGCGTTGACAGTTGTATTGGTAAATTGATATAATAAAATTGTCCCAAAATTGGGGCAATTTTTTTCAAAGATAAAACATGGCTAAATTTGATAGAAGAAGAGAGTATAAAAAAGACCTCTACCCCAGAAATCATAACATCCGCGCAACGGAAGTGCGCGTGATTGATAACGACGGCGCTATGCTAGGCGTAATGCCGCTAACCCAGGCAATCAGCTTGGCCAAAGAACAAGAGTTGGACTTAGTGGAAATTTCCCCCAATGCCAACCCGCCCGTGTGCAAGATATTGGACTATAATAAATACGTCTATGAACAGGGCAAAAAGGCCAGCGAAGCCAAGAAAAAACAGGCCAAAGTTACTTTGAAAGAGTTGCGCATTAAATCGCACATTGCCGAGCACGACTTGGAAGTGCGTATGCGCCAAATTGAAGAATTTTTACGCAAGAAAAACCAAGTGCGTTTTGTGGTGGTATTCCACGGACGTGAAAACCAACACAAAGATATTGGGATTGATATTTTAAATAATACTGCCAAACGGATGGAAAATCTTGCCACTGTTGACGGGAAAATGCAATCCATGGGAAACAGGATGTTTTTAACCCTGATTCCTAAAAACTAGATTTTTTGGCTCTTTTTGCAGTGACTGCGTTCGGGGCGGACCGGCTCCTGCCGCAGGTAGGATAAATAAGAGCACATTAAAAAAGAGGTATATTACATGCCAAAATTAAAAAACCACGCTGGCGGTAAAAAGCGTTTCCGCAAAACCGCTACGGGTAAATTCACCCACAGAAAAGCCGGCAGAAAACACTTGCTAACGCCTGTTTCTGCCTCACGCAAGCATGATATGCGCCATGTTGGCGTAGTCACGCCTGAGTCTAACAAAGGCAAAATCTTAGCCAAGTATTTGCCGATGGCGAAATAAGAGGTTGAAACATGAGAATTAAATTCAGCGTTCCTAGACACGCAAGAAAGAAAAAAGTATTGAAAGCCGCCAGCGGCTACTA
>JAGCWX010000033.1 GCA_017961585.1 Elusimicrobiaceae bacterium
ATATAAATAGGTTACGCGTGAAGTCACATCACGCAATTTAAAAGACCGAGGAAAATCTATGTTACCTAAAGCGTATGAACCGCAAGAAGTAGAAAAAAAACTCGCGGACAAATGGCAAAACGCTCACTTGTTCGCCGCCAAAGCAGACCCGAATAAAAAACCTTTTGTTATTGTTATTCCGCCGCCCAACATCACAGGGGCTTTGCACATGGGGCACGCCTCCACCAACACGTTGCAAGATGTTCTCATCCGCGCGCACCGTATGTTTGGCGAAGATGCCTACTGGGTGCCCGGTACGGACCACGGCGGCATTGCCACGCAAAACGTTATTGAAAAAAAGCTCGCTAAAGAGCAACACAAATCCCGCCACGACCTAGGCCGCGAAGAATTTGTAAAAGTCGTTTGGGATTGGTACAACGAATGCGGCAACGCTATTTACACCCAATTTCGCAAAATGGGCTGGGCGTTGGACCTGTCCGACATCCGCTTCACCATGGACGACAAACGCGCCCGCGCCGTATACGAATGTTTCAAACAATGGTGGGATAAAAAATACATTTACCGCGGCAAACGCCTCATCAACTGGTGCGTGCGCTGTTCCACGGCACTGTCGGACATTGAAGTAGAGCACGAACAACACAGCGGCAAGCTGTGGCACCTGCGCTACAAAGGCGAGGACGGAAGTGAGGGCATTGTCATTGCCACCACCCGCCCCGAAACCATCTATGCCGATGCCGCCATTGCCGTCAACCCCAAAGACAAACGCTTTACAAACATGGTCGGCAAGAAAGTGATTATTCCGCTGGCCAACCGCGCGATCCCGATCATTGCCGATGAAGCCGTAGAAATGGAATTTGGTACCGGCGCTTTAAAAATTACCCCTGCACATGATGCCACGGACTACGAAGTCGGCAAACGCCACAATTTACCCATCATGACCGTGATTAACGACAAAGGCAAAATGATCAACTGCCCCGAAAAATACCTGGGTATGGACCGCGACCTTTGCCGCAAAGAAACCGTCAAAGATTTAGACGCCGCCGGCCTGCTGGTCAAAGAAGAGAAATACAACAACGCCGTTTCTACGTGTTACCGTTGCGGCAGTGCCATTGAGCCGTTTATGAGCGAACAATGGTTTGTGAAAATGGACGAAATTGCCGCCCCGGCCATTAAAGCGGCCGAATCGGGCGAGCTTGCCTTCCACCCGACCAATTGGAAAAATCCGTTTTTAAACTGGCTTAAAAACATCCAAGATTGGTGCATTTCGCGCCAAATTTGGTGGGGCCACCGCATCCCGGTTTGGTATTGCCGCCAGTGCAGCCAAAAAGGGCTTACCTTTGCCACCGATCAACAAGGCAAAGAGCAGCTTACCAAAGTGTCTTTTGAAGACGGCGCGCAACCCATTGTCAGCTTTGACAAACCGCACGAGTGCCCCCATTGCCACGGGCACGACTTGGTGCAAGACCCCGACGTGTTAGACACTTGGTTCTCTTCCGCGTTGTGGCCGATGTCCGTCTTTGGCTGGCCGGAAAAAACGCCCGAAATGGCCCACTTCTATCCCACCAGCGTGATGGTTACCGGGTATGAAATCCTTTATTTATGGGTAGCCCGCATGGTAATGACCGGGTTGAACTTTACGGGCAAACTGCCGTTTAAAGACGTGTATTTAAACGGGATTATCCGCGATAAATCCGGCCAAAAAATGAGCAAATCCAAAGGGAACGTGATTGACCCCTTGGATATGACTGCTAAATACGGCACGGACGCGGTGCGTTTTTCGCTCCTGATGCAAGCCGTTCCCAGCAAGGATATCCCGTATTCGGAAGACAGCATCACGGGCGCGCGCAATTTCTGCAACAAGCTCTACAACGCTTCGCGCTTTATCTTAATGAATATGGAAGGGATTAAAGGCCCGCTGGCTATGCCCACGGACGTTAAAGAATTGGCCGACGTGTGGATTTTGGACCGCTTTACCGCGGCCATTAAAACCGCGCGCGAGGGCATTGAAAAATACAATTTAGCCCTATCGGCCAACACGCTCTACCACTTCTTGTGGGACGATTTTTGCGATTGGTACATTGAACTGGCCAAGCAGCGTTTCCAAACCAACGAAAAAGAACACGTCATGGCGCTTTGCGTGCACATTTTGTACAACACGCTTAAAGCCCTGCACCCGTTTATCCCGTTTGTTACCGAAGAAATTGCCGCCAGCTTACGCCCGTACGTAGGGGCCCAAGAGGAATTTTTACTCAACGATTCCTACCCGCAAGTAAACCCCGCGTGGACGAACCCAACCGCCCAGCGCAAAATGCAAGTGGTACAAGGGGTTACCAAAGAAATTCGCACCATCCGCAGCCAATTCAACGTGCCGCCCGCACTGAAAATTTCGGCTGTTATTTCCGCCAAAACGCAAGAAGATTTGGAAATTGTCCGCGCGTATGAAGGGTACATCAAACTGATGGCCAAGGTGGAAAATTTGACCTTGGGCGTCAATCAAGCCAAGCCCAAGCAAACCGCCACGGCCACGTTTGAAAACCTGACCATTTACGTGCCTTTAACGGGGCTGATTGACTTTGACAAAGAGCGCAAACGCTTGGAAAAAGATCTCTCTTTGGCCAAGGCCAATATTGCCTCGCGTTTGGCGCGGCTCAGCCAGGACAACTTCCTCAAGCACGCGCCGCAGGAACAAATTGAAAAAACCAAAGCAGAGCTGGCCGCTGCCGAGCTGTCTTTGGCACAAGTAACCGCTTCACTGGAGGACTTAGCTTAATGAAAAAATTATTTTTCTGCCTCTTAGCAGGCACATTGGCATTGACTGCGCAGGCCCAATCGGATTGGAAGTCCGACACGCATTACAAAAAGGCCGACGCTAAAGAACAACTCATCAAACGTTTTACCGACTACGTAACGTTTGACACGCAATCCAACGATAAAACCGGCAAAACCCCCAGCACGCCGGGCCAAATGGTTTTTGCCAAGGCCCTTGCAAAAGAGCTCAAAAAATACGGGGCGCAAAACGTCAAGTTGGACAAGCACGGCTTTGTTACGGCCTCTATCCCGGCCACGTCTAAAAAACCGGCCCCCACGTTGGCCTTTATCGCCCATATGGACACGGCGATGGAAGTCTCCGGCAAAAATGTCAAACCGCAAGTGCACAAAAATTACAAAGGCGGCAGCATTGTAATCAATGCCGATAAAAAAATTGCTATTAACCCGCAAAACTCGCCCCAGCTGGCCAAAGCCACCGGGCACGATATTATCACGGCTTCGGGCGGTACGCTTTTGGGGGCGGACGATAAAACCGGCGTAGCCATTATTATGACCTTGGTGCAATACCTCTACGATCATCCCGAATTTGAACACGGCCCCATCAAAATTGCCTTCACACCGGATGAAGAAATTGGCACCGGCATTGAGCTTTTTGACGTACCCGGTTTCAAGGCCGATTATGCCTACACGCTAGACGGCAGTGCCCTGGGCGAACTGACTACCGAAACCTTCAACGCCAAGGCCTTCACCGCCACGTTTACCGGCAACCGCCAAATCCACCCGGGCAGCGCAATGAACTCCCCGTTTGAAGATAACATTTTAATGGCGTCGGACTTTCACACCCTGCTCCCCCGCCAATCCCGCCCGGAAACTACTTCCGGCCGCCGCGGATATATCTTCTTAGATACCATGACTACGGACGGCGATACTACCACCGTTTCCGGTATTATCCGCGCGTATACGGATGCGGAAATGGGCAACCTGATTAGCCAAATAGAACAGGCCATCCGCACGGTAAAAACCATGCACTACAAAGGCACGGCTACCTTAAAGGTAACCGATCAATACCGCAACTTTAAAGATACCATCCCGCCGCAAATGATTAACTTGGCCGTGCAAGCCATGCGCCAGGAAGATATCACCCCCGTCATTACCGCGGCCCGCGGCGGTACGGACGGCAGCACGCTTAGCTTTATGGGCCTGCCTACGCCGGATTTATTTTCCGGGCAGTTCAACTTGCACAGCGAGCGTGAATATGCCGACGTAGACGTGATGGAAGCCAGCTTACGCACGGCCTTGCGCCTGGTTAGCTTGTGGAGTGTGCAAAGCAAATAACTGGCAACCCCATGCGCTGTTTTACGCAACACACCCCCGCTTTTGCGGGGGTGTAGTTTTGAGTAACTATCCGTGAAGTACAAACCAAGGGTTAACATTCTCCGCTAGATTCATATCCAAGTGACTCCAACCCAAAATTGCTTATATCCACACCACAGGACTGATACCCACGCTCCCGGCTCCCTGTATCGGAATCATAGTTAGAAAATAGCGAATAATCCGGTGGGCCGGACATTCCACTACGTTTCCGCATTTCTACAACTACATTCCCGTCACTCAAAGCATAAGCGCAGACTCCACTGGGAGCACAATATAAGGTAGGGGTAGTACCTTCTTCCTCCGCAAGATCAAACTCAATATCCATCTGATCTGTGATATCAAGACTTGAGCTCAGCATGCCGTTTTGCATAACCCATAGATTTGCACCTTTCTCCATTTCTGACAACAACAGCTGTGCTTCAGCCAAGCGGGATTTTTCCACCGCTTTTTGATATTGTGGCAACGCTACCGCCGCCAAAATACCAATGATTAACACTACTACCAATAACTCTATTAACGTGAATCCTTTATTCATAAGTCCCTCCTCTACGTCTTTAATAGTATAATGGAGAAACGCCAAAAAAACAAGGCCTATTTTGGACCTACGTTTCAACCGCGCTATATAATAAAGGTGTCATGCTGAACTTGATTCAGCATCTTCCACGCACGGCGTATGTTGTCATAAAACAAATTGTCATCCCCGAAGGTCGCTGTCGGGGATCTCCCTTCTGCCTATTCCCAGCATTAACACCCGCCCAAGCACTTACTTA
>JAGCWX010000034.1 GCA_017961585.1 Elusimicrobiaceae bacterium
CGGAAAAGAAGAAGAATTTGCCGCGCTGGGCGGCTTTGTGGAAGTGCTTAACGACGTGGTCAACGTGTTTGCCGAAAGTGCCGCCCTGGCCGGAGAAATTGACGAAGAAAAAGAAAAACAGCGCATTAAGGCACTCAAAGAGTCTCTTTCCAATAAGGACGCCGATATTGATTTTGAACTAGCCGAACTGGAAATCAAGCAAGCTATTGCCCGCATGAAAGTGAAGAAAAAACACTTATAGTTGCGCGCAAAAGCGTAGTTTTGTATAATATATACATCAATTTAGTTTATTTTTAGGCAAGAGTTAAACAAAATGGTAGCCAAAAATAGAAGTGTTTTAATCCTCGCGGCCGGCAAAGGCACGCGCATGAAATCCAACCTCCCCAAACCGCTCCACGCGGTCTGCGGGTACCCGATTGTAGCCCATATTTTAAAAGCTGCTCAGGCCGTTAACCCGGCCGCGATTGGCATTGTAATCGGCCATGGGGCTGAAATAGTTAAACAAACCGTTTTAGACAACCTTTCCACCTGGGGAATTACCACTCCGGTGGAATTTTTTGAGCAAACCGAACTAGCCGGATCCGGCTCGGCCGTGAAAGCCGCGTTGCCCTTCTTGCAAAAACACGATGATGTGATGATTTTGAATGGCGATGTGCCCCTGTTGCAAGCGGATACGTTGCAAGCCATGCAACAGGCGTTTAATGACGCCAAAGCCGGGACATTGGTACTGTCTGTTAAAGTGCCTAATCCGGCCGGATATGGGCGCATTGTGTGTGATGCAGATCACCATTTTAAGGCCATTGTGGAAGATGCCGATGCGGATGCGGAAACGAAAAAAATCTGCGAAATCAACAGCGGCATGTATGTGTTTGATAGTAAAGCATTGCAAGCCGCGCTTTCTAAATTAACCCCACAAGGGCCCAAAAACGAGTACTATTTAACCGATACGCTGGCTTTAATCAAACAGGCCGGGTTGCCGGCAGTGGTGTTTACCACGCAGGATTATACCCAAGCACTAGGCGTCAACAGCCGCGTAGAACTGGCCCAGGCCGCGCAGATCATGCGCGCGCGTATTAACCAATATCATATGGATAACGGCGTAACGCTCATTAACCCGCAAGATACGTATATTGATGCGGGGGTGGAAATCGGCGCGGATACGGTGATTGCCTCGGGCTGTTATTTGCTAGGCAACACGAAAATCGGCCAAAATTGCACGCTGGAAAGCAGTGTGTATATCCACAGTTCCACTATTCATAACGACGTAACGCTCAAGCTGGGGACGTATGTAGAAGAATCCGAAGTGTACGAAAACTGCCAGCTGGGGCCGTACGCGCACTTGCGCCCAAAATCCGTTTTGAAAAAGGGCGCAAAAGTAGGCAATTTTTCAGAAATTAAAAAGGCCGTCATCGGGGAAGGTTCTAAAGTGAACCACCTAAGCTACATTGGGGATACGCAAATGGGCGCCGGGGTAAACGTGGGCGCAGGAACCATTACGTGCAATTACGACGGCAAAAACAAACACCAAACCGTGATTGAAGACCACGTGTTTATAGGGTCTAACGTCAATTTTGTGGCACCGGTAACGGTGCGTGAGTATGCAAAAATCGGCGCGGGGTCTACCATTACCAAAGAGGTAGCCGCCCAGGGGCTAGCCATTGCCCGCTCGCGCCAGGTTGTTTTAGAAAACAAAGGTGTGAAAAAAGAACATGACTAAAAGCGTAAATGGTGATTTGCGTATCTTCTCCGGCAATGCCAACTTGCCCCTGGCCCAAAAAATTGCGGAACATTTGAATATGGAGCTGGGGAAACTGCACGTACAACGCTTTGCCGACGGCGAAGTGGATGTGCAGGTTTTGGAATCGGTGCGTGCGCACGATTGCTATATCATCCAGCCCACGTGTCCACCTGTCAATGAAAACTTGATGGAATTGCTCATTATGATTGACGCGTTCAAACGCGCCAGCGCGGGCAAAATTACGGCCGTGATCCCGTATTTTGGGTATGCACGTGCGGACCGGAAATCTTCCCCGCGTGTGCCGATTACAGCCAAATTGGCGTGTAATTTGATTACCCAAGCCGGGGCCGACCGCGTGATGGCTATTGATTTGCACGCCGGGCAAATCCAGGGGTTTTTTGATATCCCCGTGGATCACTTGCGCGCGCGCAAAGTGTTTTTGGATTATTTCCAAAATTTCAAACGCGAAGATTTAGTAGTAATTTCCCCCGATGTGGGCGGTGTGGAACGCGCCCGCAAATTTGCCGCCCGTATGGATGCCGGGCTGGTTATTATTGATAAACGCCGCCCCAAACCCAATGAAGCGGTAGTGTATAATGTCATCGGGGATGTGAAGGACAAAGTGTGTATTATTTTTGATGATATTGTGGATACAGCCGGAACGCTGACCACCGTAGCCAATAAAATCAAAGAACAAGGGGCGCGCGAAGTTTATGCCGCGTGTGCCCATGGGCTCCTGTCGCGCAATGCCGTGGAACGGATTAACGAAAGCTCTATTAAAAAGCTGGTGATTACCGATTCCTTGCCGATCCGTGATTTGGGACCCAAAGTGGAAACGCTGTCTGTAGCCCATATTTTGGCGGATGCAATTCAACGCAACCACGACGGACAATCCATCAGTGGGATGTTTAACTAATTTAAAATACTTGGAGGAAAGTAAAGATGGAAAAAGTAACAATTAACGCTCAAGCCCGCGAAGGTATTGGCGTAAAAGGCGCTCTCTCTAAAATCAGAGCGGAAAAAAATGTACCGGCCGTTGTATACGGCGGTCACAAAGAACCTGTTAGCGTAACCGTAAGCGTAAAGGATTTGGAAAAAATCATTAAAGCCGGTAAAAATACGTTAGTAGAAGTAACTTTAAACGGGAAGGCCGAACTGGCCCTGGTAAAAGAAGTACAATACCACGCCGTAACCGATAAACCCATCCATGCGGATTTTCAACGCGTAAGCATGAAAGACAAAATGGACGTGGTGGTACCGATCCGCTTGGAAGGGACCTCGGCCGATATTGCCCAATACGGTGCTATTGTGGAACACATTATGCGCGAAATTGAAGTACGCGCCTTGGTAAGTGCCATCCCGCACGAAATTGTGGTAGATATTACCCCGATGACCATCAACAAAGGTATTGTAGCCGGCGATATCAAATTGCCCGAAGGTGTAGAGCTCAAAACCGACGCTCAAGCCCCCGTGGTGCACTTGGCTATCCCGAAAGATGATACCCCGGCCCCGGCTGCCGCTGCTGATGCTGCCGCTGCCCAACCGGAAAGCTCGTCCACCAAAGGTAAGAAAGACGAAGAAGGCAACCTTACCAAAGGGACCGAAGCTGCCAAGAAATAGTTTATGCAATACCTCCTGGCTGGCCTGGGGAACCCCGGCCCTGAGTACGAGCGCACGCGGCACAATGTGGGATTTCGCATTGTGGAAGCGGCCGCCCGGAAATGGGGAGCCGAATGGAAACCCTGGCAAAAGCTGGGAGTGTATAGCAAAGTATCCGTGGCAGGGCACGAGGTGTTTTTGTTAAAGCCCCACACGTATATGAATTTATCGGGTCAGGCCGTTAGCGGCCTGGCCCGGTTTTATAAAATTACGCCCGAAAGGGTGATTGTGTGCTTTGATGATGTGTCTTTGGATGTGGGCAAGCTGCGCCTACGCGGTAGCGGTTCGGCCGGCGGCCAAAAAGGGATGAAAAACATCATTGAGCAGTTAGGCACCGACCAAATTGCCCGCTTGCGCTTGGGCATTGGCCCCAAGCCCGAAAAATTTGATTTAGTAAACTTTGTACTGGGTAAATTTACCCGCGACGAAGAAAACTTGTTGGAAACCACCTTAGAGCGTGCAGTCTGCGCGCTGGAATGTTACTTCAAAGACGGCTTGCAAAAAGCTATGAATCAGTTTAATTAGAAAAACGCAGAAACAAGAGGAGAAAGAGCTTTTAATAACTAATAAAATTCTAAAGGGAGAAAAAATGGAAAAAGGATTTATTTATGTTTTTACAAATGACGCCATGCCAGAATACATAAAAATTGGTATTACTACCAATATTAAAAATCGGTTAAGAGAATTAGATACTACAGGAATACCTGTTCCTTTTAGGTGTCATTATGCTATCCAAGTAGAAGATTACAAAACAAGAGAAAGATTGTTGCATGCTGCCTTTGCTGATCATCGTGTTCGAGATAATAGAGAATTCTTTCGTTTAGCTCCCGAGAGAGCTGTGGCGGCTTTAAAGGCTATAGGTGGGCAAGAACTTTCTACCTTTGACAATGAAATGATAGATGAAGAAGGAAAAGTCGTTGATGATAAAGAATTAAAAAATATTGTCAGAAGCAAACGATTTCCTTTTAAAGAGTGTGGAATTCCAGTAGGAGCCGAACTTGTATTTACTAGAGATGAAAGTAAGAAAGCTCATGTAACTGCTGGCAATCAAGTTGAATATGAAGGTCAAATATATTCATTGTCTTCATTAGCTAAAAGATTATTACAAGAAAAAGGATATAACTGGAAAGCTGTGTCTGGCCCTTCCTTTTTTACTTATAATGGTGACATTTTGACTGATATTCGTGAACAAGAAGAAACGGACGAAAATAACTAGAATTTAAATAGTAAGATTCTAGCAAACATCTTTAAATCCCCGCATGATAATAATGCAGGGATTTTTCTTTTTATCTTTTTTCAAAGGCCATGCAACAGTTGCCCAGCATACATTTACTGCAGTTGCATAAGCTTTGCGCCACGCGCAGGCCGGCCAGCAGTTTGCGGGCAAAATCCGTAAGCGTTGGATCGCGCGCGCCCAAGACCAAGAGCACATCCCCCGGTTTGGCAGCGGCGGCCATTTGCGCCAAAATGCGTTCGCGGCAGGCCTCGTAAGATACGTTTATGCCGCGTTTTTTAAGCCCTTCATACACGGTTTTACACGTAATACCTTCCGGGATCGTGCCGCCGGGGTAATACACTTCGGTCAACCACAAGTGATCATCCGGCCCGATGCTTTTGGCAAAGCTTTCCACAAATTCGTGCGATAAAAGTTTAATGGATGTAAACGCGTGCGGTTGATAAAAAGCCAAAACGCGTTTACCGCGCAAGTGCGCCGCGGCAATGGTGGCGGCCAGTTTGTGCGGGTTGTGGGCAAAATCGTCCACCACTTCAATTTTGTTGTAAGAACCGATAGAGGCGAAGCGGCGCGCAATGCCCGTAAATTTGCTGAGCGCTTGGGCGCAGGTTTGCAAATCTACCCCCATATGAAGTGCGGCGGCCACGGCGGCGGTGGCGTTGGCTACGTTGTGCACGCCGGGGATTTGCAAGCGGAACGCTTGGCCTTGAATGGTAAAATCGGAGCCGAAGGCGTCCACTTTAATGTCCGTGGGGTGAACGTCGCCCAAAGAAAGGCCGAAGGATTTATCCCCGCCCAACGCGCGCAAATTTTCTTCCTCCGCGTTGATAATGGCGGTTTTACAATGCGAAATAAATTCCTTAAAATAGCCCTGCAAAATGTTGATTTCTTTGTGGTCTTTTTGCAAGTTGAGGCACAACCCTAGGTAAGGTTGATATTTGACGATAGAACCGTCGCTCTCGTCGGCCTCAATGACTAAGATGTCGCTATTGCCTTTGTAGACGTTGCCAAAAACACCTTGCTCTTTTTGCAGCGATAAAATGGCCGCGCCCGTAATCACAGAGGGCGACATCCCCGCAAAAGATAAAATATCGTAGACCATGGCGGTGGTGGTGCTTTTGCCGCTGGTGCCCGAGATGGCAATCGTGCGGTGCCGGGCCACGTGTTGGGCTAAGAGTTCGCTGCGGTGCATCGTTGGGATGCCCAACTGTTTGGCTTTTAAAAGCTCGGGGTTGTTTTCTTCAATGGCCGAGGAAAGAATGACCAGTTCGGTCTTTTCGTCAATGCCGCTACCGTCTTGCGGATAAAGTTTGATGTTTAGTTTTTTGAGATAATCCCACAAGGCCATATCCGTATAGCCCTTGCTGATCAGACGGTCCGAGCCGGTGACCTCGTCGTTGCTCATGGCGTGGAGTTGGGCGAGGGCACTCATCCCTACGCCGCCGATACCTACAAAGTGAATTTTCATTTTTTCTTTTCCTTTAATTTAAAATTAGCAAAATCTTTCATCGTATAAAACCCGCCGCGCCGCTTGGCCAGCCACGGGGCGATGTCTAACACAGAGGAGGCAAACAAATCGCGGTTTAAGGCCTTGTGCGTAAGGGTAATTTCGTCCAGCCCGGTGCTTAGAGTGGCGCTGTGCGTGCCGACGGTTTCGCCAAGGCGCTCGTACGTTACTTGCGCGGCGGGAAGATTCATCTCGGCCGCGATGCGCTTGGCGGTGCCGCTGGGGGCATCCTTTTTATGCACGTGGTGAATTTCATGCAGGGCTTTTTCGTACCCTTTGTACATCTTGCACGCTTGTTTGATAAGTTCGGTGAAAAAATACACACTTAAACTTACATTGGGTGCAAAGAAAACGGGAATTTTCTCTTCGGATTGAAGCTTAAACAAAAACGGTTCGGGCAAATTGGTGGTGCCGGTTAAAAACGGTTTTTTGTGCTTTTTGGCCAGCAAAAAAGCTTCTTGCGCACCCTGCGGAGTGGAAAAGTCCACCACCACGTCAAAGGGGTCTTTGACGTCGGCCTGGCCCGCTTGGCGCGTGGCCGTAACAATTAAATTCTTTTGCGGATTTTCTGCAATCAGCCGCGCAATGGCCTGCCCCATTTTTCCGCGGGCACCGTTTAACAAAATACGCACGGGTTTTTGTTGTTTCATTTGAAAAATCGCTCCAATAATAATTCTACAATTTGCCGGCCGTTCATGGCAGCCCCTTTTAGCAAATTATCAAACGTAACAAAATAGTGAATGATTTTGGGGTCTTCCACGTCCAGGCGCAGACGGCAAATAAAAGTGTCTTCCTTCCCGCTGACTTCTTTGGGGGTGATGACGTCCTCGCTATAAACCAAATTGGGGAAGGCGTTCCAGAGTTTTTTTACTTGGTCCAAATCAAAATTTTCTTGCGCTTTAATCGTAACGCCTAACGAGTGAGAATTTTCCACCCCTACGCGCACCGTGTGGCAATACACTTTGATGTGCGGCCAGTTCATAATTTTGCGCGTTTCGTACAGCCCTTTAAGTTCTTCGGACGTGTGACCGTTTTCTTGGATAGAGCCGATGAGCGGTACGCAGTTTTGTGCGTACAAAGAGCCGGGGGTGTGAAAGTCGTCCAGCAGTTTTTTACCGCCCCCGCTGACGGCCTGGTACGAGCAGAAAAATGCCTCGGTAATATGATAAAAGGGAGCCAGCGGCGCTAAGCTCATTACTAGCCCGGTCGTCGTGCAATTGGGGCTGGCAATAAGTTGCGTGTTTTGCGTGATTGCTTGCGGATTGATCTCCGGAATGACTAGCGGTACGCCGTCCGTCATGCGGAACTGCGAGGACATATCCACCATAAATTTCACTCGGTCTTTTAGCGCAGGAACCAGCTGCGCACTGACGGGATTATCCGTGCAGAGAACGGCAATGTCCAGGGCCGGTATCTCGTCGTTGCGGCCGAAGGTTTTGAGTGTAAACGGGGTTTTAATTTTTTGCAGTTGGACTTGCACTTTCTGCCCGACCATCCCGTTAATGCCAATGATGCCTACCGTAGTCATTTGATTAAAAATTCCTTGGGCGTTTGCTTGAGCAACGTGTCAATTTGCGCTTTATGCTCGGCAGAAATTTCGCCCAGCGGCGCGCGGACCGTTTGCGAACCAAACGCTAATTTTTCCAACATGTATTTGATGCATGTAGGATTGGTTTCCAAATAACATGCCTTAATAAGCGGATACGCTTGCGCAAAAGCCGCAAACGATTCTTGCGTTTTACCCGCTTTAAATAAATTGTAAATTTTTACAAACGCCGGGGCCAATACACTGGCCGCCGCGCTAATAATCCCCGCGCCGTTAAGGGCCAAAAACTGTGGGAAGAGATCGTCATTCCCGCACAAATAGCTAATACGTTTGGCGTGTAAAACAGCCACGTCCGTAACGTGGGCAATATCGTAATCGGATTCCTTTACGGCAATGAGCTGCGGGACTTTTTCAAGCAGCATATTGAGTACGGCCGTTGGAACTTTCAGCCCGGTGCGCCCCGGGATGTGATAAAGCACCAGCGGGATTCCCTCTTGTGCGCACGCTTGATAATGCGCCAGCAACCCCGACGGGTTGGGCTTGTTGTAATACGGAGTAACCACCAATACGGCGTTGGGCTGATAGGGGGCGGCTTGGCGGATGTTTTCCAGCGTGGCGGGCGTGTTGTTTGTCCCTACGCCAATGATAAGCTGTGCTCCGTGCTTTTTAATCAGCGGGACGCACAAGTCTAAAATGGTTTTTTTATCGGCCGCGGTAAGGGCGGGCGTTTCGGCCGTGGTGCCCAAGAGTACAACGCCGTGTACCCCGGCTTTGAGTTGGGCTTCCAGCAATTTACACAAATTTTCTTTGTCTAGTGTGCCGTCCGTTAAGAACGGAGTGGGTAACGCCGTAAAAACACCTTGTAACATAATACCTCCCGCGCAGACTTCTTGTTCATATTGTACAATTTAATTGGTATAATGAAGTAACTTATTTTTAAAGGAAAATTTATGTCAGAAAATAATGAACCTATAGTTATGCAGGAATCTACTCAACCCTCTGTGACGGTGGATACGACGAACGTTCAACCGGCCAACGGGAAAGGGCGTGGCTCTTGGGCCAGCTATGCGCTTTTGGTACTGTTTTTTATTTCGGCCGTGTGTGGGGTTTATTTGTCGCTTAAACCCGGGATGCGTTGTACAACCGCGTCCGAAAAACAAAAAATACCGGTTGTTTTTAATTCAAGCATTGGGGATAAAGAAGGCAACGCCAGTGTGGCGTGGATTAAAGTGCGCGGGGTGATTGCGACGGACAATTCTTCTTCCCCGTTTTCCCGCCCGCAAGGGGCTAGCGCGATTGCCAAGAAAATCCGCGAAGCCGGCGAAAACGAAAACGTGAAAGCAATTGTACTGGATATCAACTCCCCCGGCGGAACAGTGGCGGCCGTGCAAAATATTTACAGCGAGATTTTAAAGGCCAAAAAGAACGGTAAAAAAGTGGTGGCGTTGTTCCGCGATGTGGCGGCCAGCGGCGGTTTTTACATTGCCATGGCGGCGGATAAAATTGTGGCCGAACCGGGCACGATTACAGGGTCCGTCGGTGTGATTATGCAAACCAGCAACGTGGAAGGACTGTTTGAAAAAATTGGCGTTAAGATGGTGCCAATTACGTCGGGGAAATACAAAGATATGGGTTCTTCTTTCCGCCCCATGACGGATGCCGAAAAAGCGTTGCTCCAGGACATGGTGGACGATACGTACACGCAATTTTTTGCCGCGGTAAAGGCCGGCCGCCCCAACGTGAGCGAAGAAAATTTAACCGAATATACCGACGGGCGTGTGTTTACGGGCCAGCGGGCATATAACTTGGGATTTGTGGATAAATTAGGCGGCGAAGATGAAGCGTTGCAATTAGCCGGCGAATTGGCCGGGATCAAAGATCCAAAGATTATTTCGTCCAGCGCGGATAGCTTGCGCGATTTTATTTTCTCAGTTGGTTCGTCCATGGAAAATAAGTCCATCGCCAAGCAATTGGAATCTTTGGCCACGCCCAGCGTGTCGTACTTGTGGATGAACTGAGGACGTTATGGGATTATTAAAAACATATTTTAAATATATGGAAGACCCTGTAGAAGGCATGCACATGCTGATGACGCGGCGTTCCTTCCGCCAGGCGTGCCTTGGATATTTGACGGCAGCGCTTAGCTGGGTGCTGTTTTTTAACATTGGGGATGATTTGTCCGTTTATGCGTTTGCTTTTAAATGGATATTGGTGTTTGCGGCTGAACTTACCGCCGGGTATTTTATTGCGGCTTTGTGTGGGCTGTTTTTGGATTTGCGCCGGGTAAAAGTGTCCTCGGCCCAGTTGTTTGTGATGTTGGGCAGCTCGGGCTTTATCAAAACAATTTTGATTGCTTTTGCGCTGATTTCCGCCGTGTTCACGCAAGCCCATTTGGGGCGCTTGTTCCCCTTGGCGTTGCTGGTTGTATTTGGCTTGCAGCTAGGGTATTTGGTGCGCGCGTTGGAGCGAACCTGGAAAGTAGGCGTAGCCGAGGCGCTGGGCGGTTGGTTGTTTGGCTTTGTGCCCGTGTGCGCACTGTTTAGCTTGTTAGGCATTTTCTTTATTTGGTTTTTGGTGCTGATTTTTTAGGAGCATATATGAGACTTTTTGTTTATTTGTTGTTATTTGTGAGCATGTGTTCTGGCCCTGCGTATTTGCTACACCACATGAATGATTTTACGATTTCCGCCAAGCCCTATTTATTGACGGCAGTGATTTGTTTTCTTGTGGCAGCCCTACTAAATACCACAAAATATGCCAAAAATAAAGAGGAAAACATTTCTCCATTTGTTAATACAGTGAAACTTACAAAATGGGTTGGCCTTTTTTATTTGTGCATTGCTTTGCTGGTAGGGATTTGGATGGGAATGTGGATGTTAATAGATGCTTTGCAAGGAAACACGTCGGCGACGGCTTTAGCCCAAGGAGCCGGGTGGATGGTTGTGCTTTTTATTGCTTTCCCTGTAGCACTTATTACGCCTGTTGTGCTTGTATATAGCTTGTTTGTTTTTGTGACGGATATTTTTCTTTGGGCTTTAGGTCGTAGAAGAGCCCTTGAAATAGGTGTGATAAAAAAATTAGAAGATATAGAAGTTTTTCGGAAATCGGCACGCCGGATTAAATTTTTGGATATTGCGGGTGTCTTGGCCTTTTTGGGAGTTGTAGTGCTAGGGAGCATTTTTTGCAAGAGCATTTTGGTTTATAACGAAGGTAACATGCGTGAAGATCCTCGTACCAAACACAAAATGATGACAAATTATAACTACGACGCTGAAGAATGGGAAAAAACGCTGAAAGAGTCCCTCGAAAAGATTAAATAGTGTCAAAAAATAGGTGTGGGTGAACACCTCACTCATTTTTCCAAAACAAAAACCGCCTTTTGGGCGGTTTCTATTTATAAAAAAAGGTGCGGGTGGAGATCGGCCACAAGTCGCCTTACTGACGTGCGGCGCTCGCGGTATGCTGCGAGGGGTTTTTTCAAAGGAAAACGCTTTAATTCGCGAAGTGAACTTGCGAAGTATACTGTGCGAAGCGGCGCGGTAGCGCCGAGGTATTCGAGCAAGTGAACGACAAAGAAGTAAAGGGTTTTAGGAAGAAAAAATTAGGTGCGGGTGGGAATCGAACCCACGAATAAGAGTTTTGCAGACTCTCGCCTTACCACTTGGCCACCGCACCATCAAAACAACTCAGATTGTATATTCATTATACCAAAAACGAAGAATAGGCGCAAATAAAGCGGTGGAGATCCTGAGCAAAAACACCTCAGGATGACGGTCCTTTGTAGGATGACAACGATAAAGCGGTGGAGATCCCCGATTACAACCCTCGGGGATGACGCTTAGTTTGATAACGACACGCGTGGAAGATCCTGAATCAAGTTCAGGATGACCCGACAGGAAAATGCCGGATGACGTCTTTTTTGGATAAGGGGACAAAAAAGGACCCCAGCGCCCATACCGCCGGGGGTCCAAAAAGGAGGGAGGCCGATGTCTCCTACAAGAGACGTACCCCAAAACCGGGTCTATTTGGCTCTCCCATACCCATAGTATAATGGTTTTTTTCAAAATGTCAAGACCCAATTTTAAAAATATTTTTCTGGGCCCTGTTGCAACGTTTTGCACAATTTGTTATAATAAAAATATAGGTGACCCCTGCGGGGGTCGTTTTTATCGGTACTTACGCCCTAAAAAGTTTTTGATTTGACTCAAATTTTGGTATAATATTAGAGTAGTTTCTGCGGGCGTGGTTCAATGGTAGAACACTAGCCTTCCAAGCTTGTGACGAGGGTTCGATGGCCTTCGCCCGCTTATTTTGTGTGCTGGGGTAGCTCAGTAGGTAGAGCATTTCCATGGTAAGGAAAAGGTCGTGGGTTCGATTCCCACTCCCAGCTTAAGATTTGTAGTACCGCAGTAGGTTGTAATGCTGGGGTAGCTCAGTCGGTAGAGCATCTCCATGGTAAGGAGAAGGTCGTGGGTTCGATTCCCACTCCCAGCTTATTTAAAAATAAGTAAATTAAGGAGAATTAAACAAATGGCAAAAGAGAAATTTTCTCGCAGCAAACCGCACGTGAACGTCGGTACCATTGGTCACGTAGACCACGGTAAGACCACGCTCACCACCGCTATTACCAAAGTATTAGCTAAAGAAGGTAAAGCCAAAGCCATGGCTTATACCGATATTGCCAAAGGCGGCGTAGTACGTGATGCTTCCAAAATCGTAACGGTAGCCGTATCTCACGTAGAATACGAATCTGACAAACGCCACTATGCACACATTGACTGCCCCGGCCACGCTGATTATATTAAAAACATGATCACCGGTGCTGCTCAAATGGACGGTGCCATCTTGGTAGTGTCCGCTGTTGACGGCGCCATGCCTCAAACCCGCGAACACGTGCTTTTGGCCAAACAGGTAAACGTACCGAAACTCGTGGTATTCTTAAACAAAGTAGACTTGGTTGATGACAAAGATATGTTAGACCTCGTTGAAGAAGAAATCCGCGACTTACTGGGCAAATATGAATTTGATCGCGATAACACCCCGATCGTGCGCGGTTCTGCTTTGAAAGCTATTGAAGGCGACCAAAGCGAATTGGGCGAACCCAGCATTCACCGCTTGATGGATGCGTTGGATTCTTGGATCCCTGAACCTAAACGCGAAACCGACAAACCGTTCTTGATGGCTGTGGAAGACGTATTCTCCATCACTGGTCGTGGTACAGTGGCCACCGGTCGTATTGAACGCGGTAAGGTGCACGTGGGTGATAACTTGGAAATCATCGGTTTCCGTGACACCATGAACACCGTAGCCACCGGTATCGAAATGTTCCGCAAACTCTTGGACGAAGGTATCGCCGGCGATAACGTAGGTATCTTGTTACGCGGTATCGATAAGAACCAAGTAGAACGCGGCCAAGTATTGGCTGCTCCCAAAACTGTAACCCCTCACAAACACTTCAAAGGTCAAGTATACATTTTGAAGAAAGAAGAAGGCGGACGCCACACTCCGCTCGCCAAGGGTTATAAACCGCAATTTTACCTCCGCACCACGGACGTAACCGGTGAATTGTCTTTTGACCAAGACATGATCATGCCCGGTGACAACGCCGAAATCGAAGTAAAATTGATTACCCCGGTAGCTATGGAAGAAGGCTTGCGCTTCGCTATCCGCGAAGGCGGCCACACCGTAGGTGCTGGTGTAGTAACCAAAATTATTGAGTAATAACTCATTGTATGTTTAGTTCTCTACCGCGGGGCGGGATATTTCCCGCCCTCGCGGAGGTGAACAGACTGCAAAAATCCGTTGTAGAAGGAATTAACAGATGGCAACTGAAAGAATGACGATCGCGCTGATTTGCACTGAATGCAAAAACAAAAACTATTATAAAGTGCGCGGCAAAAAGAAAGAATATAAGTTGGAACTAAACAAGTTCTGCAAAGCGTGCGGCAAACAAACCGTACATAAAGAAGGCAAAGCCTCGTAAAATTTTCGGGGGAGCGTCGGTTAACTGGTAAACCACCGGTCTCCAAAACCGGGACTGAAGGTTCGAGTCCTTCCGCTCCTGCCAGATTATACCAAGGATACCATTCTATGAATAAAGCAATCCAGTTTATAAAGGATTCTGTGGCGGAACTCAAAAAATCCACGTGGCTTTCGCGCCAAGAAGTTATCCAATCCACTATTTTAGTAGGGATTGTGGTAGTCTTAGTGTCTGCTTACGTGGGTCTTATTGACTTTGGCCTTACCCGGATCCTGGGCGCCGTGGTAGGAGGCAACTAATGAGTGAAGAAATCGCTACCGCTTGGTACGTTGTACACACGCAAACCGGACACGAAGAAAAAGTAAGAAAGAAAATCTTGCTAGACGTGGAAACCCACCAATTTGGGGATCGCATCTTCCAAGCGCGCGTTCCTACCGAGGAAGTCCGCGAAGTAAAACAGAATAAAGAAATCCGCCACCAGCGTAAATTCTTTCCCGGCTATGTGCTCGTGGAAATGAAAATGACCAGCGAGGCCTATTGGTTCATCCGCAACATTACGGGTGTAACCGGATTTTTAGGCGGCAACACACCTGTACCGCTGCCCGAAGAAGACATTACCGAAATTTTAGACCGCATTAATAACCCCGGCGGCAAACCGAAATACTTGGTTGAATTTAAACGTGGCGAAAGTGTTCGCATTACCGAAGGTCCGTTTAAACATTTTATTGGGGTAGTGGAAGAAGTCAACGAACAGAAGAACAAACTCAAAGTAATGGTAACGGTATTCGACCGTGCCACGCCCGTAGAAGTAGACTTCCTCCAAGTAGAAAAGAACTAATTTTACCGCGTAAGCAGTAAAAAGATGGAGTAACAAAAAATGGCAAAAGAGAAAAAAATAAAAGGATACATTAAATTGCAAATTCCTGCCGGCGCTGCCAACCCGGCCCCGCCTGTGGGCCCGGCTTTAGGTCAGCACGGTGTCAACATTATGGAATTTTGCAAACAATTCAACGCCAAGACCGCTAAAATGGAAAAAGGGATTAAGATCCCGGTCATCATCACTGTGTTTGAAGACCGCTCTTTCACCTTTATTACCAAGATGCCGCCTATGGCCACGCTGATTATCAAAGAGCTCAAACTCGCAAAGGGTTCAGGTGCTCCGCACAAAGATAAAGTCGGCAAGATTACGCAAGCCCAATGTGAAAAAATCGCCGCAGCCAAACTGCCCGATTTGAACACCAAGGACATTAAACAAGCCGCGGAAATGGTAAAAGGTACCTGCCGCAGCATGGGCGTTGACGTAGTTAAATAATTTAAACTGAGGGAGGGCGCAAGCCCGCTTGAACCTAAGGAGTATTTAGATGGGAAAAAGACTAGAAGCCGCTGCTAAAGCGTACGATAAAAACAAAGTCTACACCGTAGAAGAAGGCCTCAAAATCGTAAAAGATAATGCAAAGGCCAAATTCGATGAAACGGTGGAACTGCACGTGAAACTCGGCATCGATACCAAAAAAGCGGATCAACAGGTTCGCTCCACGGTAGCCTTGCCGCACGGTACAGGTAAGACCAAACGCATCGCTGTCATCGCCAAAGGCGAACACGCTCAAGATGCACAAAAAGCCGGAGCCGATAAAGTAGGCTGCGAAGACATTGTAGACGAAGTGCTCAAAGGCAAAATTGACTTTGACGTGCTCGTTGCCACGCCGGACACGATGAAAGATTTAGCCAAAGCCGCTAAAATCTTGGGTCCGCGCGGTTTAATGCCTAACCCGAAATCCGGCACCGTAACTTTTGATTTGGCCAACACGATCAAAGCCCTAAAAGCCGGTCGTATTGAGTTCAAAGCCGATTCTTACGGTATCGTACACGCCATCATTGGTAAAGCGTCTTTTGATGCTGCCAAATTGGCTGAAAACGCAAAAGCAGTGTTAGAAACTATCCTCCGCGTAAAACCCAGCACCTCTAAAGGGGTGTATGTGCAGAGCATTTCTGTAAGCTCTACCATGGGGCCCGGAGTATTTGTAACCAACAAGTAACAAATCTCTTTTGCAGAAAAGCCCGCTCTTATCGAGCGGGCTTTTTTTGTTAGGGCAACTGATAACGAGAACACCATGTCGTGGGGGAAATGGAAATACAATGGCCCCCTCCTTGTTTCTTTTGGCCCCCTAGTGATGTACATACTTTTTCTGCTGTGCTATTTTTATTTTTAGCCCCGCACTCTATAGTTCCCTTATTGGCACCTTGATCTAAACAAATTGCATAACTATTAATGGCATTCCCCTCTTTGTCTGTTATAGCGCCGATAACATCCCACTTGCACGAGCCAACATTGATATTATTTTCTATTTGAAAACGGACTTGATTTCCTGTTTCGCACCAATTAGATTGTGCCGATTCGGATTTACATTCCGGAATTTTTGTATCATACGCAGATATATTCTGAACATATGTCCCATGTTCCATATAATAGACTTCTGCAGCGTTTGCCATGGCTTTTACCACAGGGATAATGGAAACCAGCCGACTCTTATATACAGCCCTTTGATATTGCGGAAGGGCAATGGCAGCTAGTATGCCAATAATAAGCACGACGACTAAGAGCTCGATGAGCGTAAAACCTTTATA
>JAGCWX010000035.1 GCA_017961585.1 Elusimicrobiaceae bacterium
AGCAGGATATCCTTGTTCGCCTTCTTCTACTTGCGCCTTCTTGAGCTCTTCCCAGCTGATCCCTTCGGCCACTGCTTCACGTAATTTGCCCGCGGCGTATTGAATCACTTGTTCCCCACTGGCAGACCCTACCGCTTGCGCCGCGATTTTGATCCACCCATAGGCCGCCGGATCTACCCCTTCTATGCGCGCTTGCATCGTGCGCCGTTCTATTTGAGTTTGTAAAGCACGGCGGCCCGACTCTATCCCTTCGGCTAGAGACGGGCTCACGCTGCTAAAAAGCAACGCAGCACTAAGCACCAATGAAAGCAGTTTCTGCATAGGATCTCCTATATAAATTGTTGAAATTTTGTACACAAAAAAACAGGGCTAAAAGACCTATTTTAAAGATACTTTTAGCCCTATATAAAATTGACCCTAGTGGGCACTGCAGGTATATACTATAAGTTACAACGTGTGAATTTCTGAAAAGAGAATGGAGAAAAGAGAAAAGAAGGAAATAAAAGGCCCTGCATGCACTGCCCTGCGTCTGTGGTTTAAGTCGCTGGGGCAGGCACTGGCACAAATGCGCGAAGAATTTCATGCAGTACCTAAACATAACAATTTAACCTTCTCCACATATATAATAGGAAATTTAAATCAAATGCGCAACAAAAAAAAGACCTATTTTTAAAATAGGTCCTTTGGGTATCTTTTGAATTCCTTTTCCGACGAGGGATTTTTTATTTTGCAGCGTTTTTGAATGCTTTGGCCACACAAGTCGGCACTAAATCTGCTACATCCGCCCCGTAAGCAACGGCCTCTTTTACCGCGCTGGAACTAATATATTGGTATTGCGTAGCAGCAGGCAGAAAAACCGTTTCCAGTTTAGCATTAAAAAGCTGGTTGTAGTAGGCGTTGGTTCGTTCGTGGTTCCAATCATGTGCACTGCGCAGGCCGCGCACGATCGTCGTAAGTTTGTGTTTTTTCATATAATTAGCCAACAATCCTTGCGCACAATCTACCCGAACGCCTTTCATCCCTTTGAGGGCTTCTTTTAAAAATTGAACCCGCTTTTGCACGGGGAACATGCCGCTTTTTGTTTGATTGGTAAGCACCACCACGCGCACGGCCCCAAAAATGGCCAACGCGCGTTTAATCAAATCCAAATGTCCGTTGGTAACCGGGTCAAAACTGCCGGGAAAAACTACTTCTTTCATAAAAACTCCTCTACACTAAGCTTCTTTATTATGGTATCATAATTTTATGATAAAAAACCCATTTTCCGATGAAATTTATCTAAAGCGCACGCATCCGCACTCGCCCGATTTGCGCGACGAATATTTTCGCGATCAAACCAAAATTATTCATTCGCTTCCTTTTCGCCGTCTAAAACACAAAGCGCAAGTTTTCTTTGCCCCCAATAACGATCACATCTGCACCCGCATTGAACACGTCTTACACGTGGCCACGATTGCCGCCACCATCTGCCGCGGGCTTAACAAGAGCGGAAATTGGCAACTCAGCGAAGATATGGCTTACGCCATCGGCTTGGGGCACGATATTGGCCACGCGCCTTTTGGGCACGAAGGGGAACGCGCCATTGACGCGTGTTTAAAACCCAGCGGCAAACGCTTTCTGCACGAGTTGAACAGTTACCGCGTGGTGGAGCACTTGGCCAATTACGGCGAGGGGCTCAACCTAACCTTTGCGGTTAAAGACGGCATCATCTGCCACTGTGGGGAAGATTTTAAAAACAATGCATTGCGCCCTGCCGCCGTCCCGAACGATTTAGAAAAAATTACCGGCCGTACGCAAATGCCGTCCACTTACGAAGGGTGCATCGTGCGCTTGGCGGACAAAATCGCTTATTTTGGGCGCGATATTGAAGACGCTATCAAAGCCGATTTAATTACCCGCGCCGATATTCCGCAAGAAGTCCGCAAAGAAATGGGAACTTCCAACGGGGAAATTATTAACACCCTCACGCTGGACTTAATTGACCACTCCAAAACCAAAGATTCTATTGGTTTTTCCGACGAAAAATTTCACTTAATTTCCCAACTGCGCGATTTTAATTATTCGCGTATTTATTGCAACGCGCAGATGTTGCGGCGCAAGGAAATTGTTTCCAAGTGTTTGCAAGATGTATTTGATTATTTCCGCACGTTGTTCAAACGCCACAAATTTGATTACGAGGCCTATACGCACGAACCCCAACAAGCCGCCCGCGGCTTTGGCAACTACTTAAAATCCATGCGCAATTTTTATCAAGAAAATCCCGACGAAATTGACATTGCCATTGCCGATTATTTAGCCGGGATGACCGATTCGTTTGCGCTAACCATTATGCAGGAAGTTTTACTGCCCACCGCTGTAGATTTCTTCAACTAACGCTTTTTTGGCAAATAGGGCCTAGAAATTTTCTAGGTCCTTTGGTCCCTAAAAAATAGGTCCAAAGACCCAGGTTTTTACAGCAAAAATTCGCCATACTTAAGGAAGGAGGGGGCTCTTATGAGAGCGAAACAAATACTTTTGGCCGTAATGATGATGCTTTTTGCACCCGCCGTCGTTTTAGCCGAGGCAGACGACCTGGGCAAACGTCTTGAAGTCGCCGTGCAGAAACAAGTTCCGCATCGGCAATTCCGCTCTCTGTCCGAAGTAGACCGCTCTGGCACTCCGGCTGTAATCAGTTTGGCCCAGCAGGGCGATATTGAGACTTTGATGAAACTGTCGCAATATCAAAAAAATGGGGAATTCTTACTACTTACGGACAAATATCACAATAATGTTTTTCACGTGGCCAAAGATGCTAAAACCATCCAGGCCTTGGCAGCCCTAATCCGCCAATTTTATCCTGCGCAAACGCAGCAAGTCATCACTCGTTTGGCCAATGCCCGCAATTTGCTAAAAGAAGCTCCGTTAAATGCTCAAGTTAACGCAGGCCACCCCGACACTTTCCGCCCTATTTACCGTTACACGGTTTTGCGCCGAAAAAATGACCCTTCCAACCGCCAGCTTTCGCGTTGTCAAGATATCATTAAAGAAAGCTCTGCCAACGGGATTGATTTATTAACTGCCGTCCGCGCTCAAATCCCCTATCATCCGGAAATGGCCAAATTGGCTCAGCATATTGAACATATTATTCCCTGCTTAACAAAGCGCTAAAAAATTTAAATTACAAAAAGAAAAGAGCAACCCAATATTGGGGTTGCTCTTTTTTTGTTTATCAAGAATCTTCTAAGCCGCCATCGCTTGTTTTACGTCCACCCCCATCGGGCAGGGAACGCCGTTTTTATCTATACATACCAAGGTGGTTTTCCCTTTGGTACACAAGCGGCCGTTTTGGTTGGTAATGGTATTTTCAAATATAATTTTAATGTCCGAGATTTCCAACACTTTGGTATCTATTGTAATTTCTTCGGCATAGTGGACCGGATATTTATAATCCACTTCTTGCCGGGCCACCACAAAAAATTTTCCCTGTTTCATCAGTTGCGCGATAGAGAAACCCTTCTGCGCCATATACTCCGTGCGGGCCTCTTCAAAAAACTTTAGATAATTGCCATAATACACCACGTTCCCGCAATCGGTATCGTGATAATAAATTGTTTTTTTCATACACCCTCTTTTAGTACTTGCGAAGATTTCATATAATAAATTATACTTGATTTGTCAGGGGAACGGTTATGAAAACAGAAGAAATCATAGAACGCTTACGCAACCCGCAAAAGTATCAAAAAGCAGCCGCACAACCGGAGAAATCCGCCGCCCAACCGGGCTCGTCTGCCCAACAAGAAGAGCAGGGGCCTTCCCTTTTAGTATTGGGGCTGGTGGCTTGTGTACTTGGGATCGCGGCCATTGTGCTGCTCATTGCTTTAAACGCACAAAAGCGGGCGGAAAATTTGTCCGAAGCGCTGGATCCCACCAAAGTACAAGGCCTTACGTACGAAGCCGATTTCAACCCGTATAATAACCCCACCTATGTACAAGTTTACGAAGGGCAGGACCGCAACGTCTCCGTCACGGAATTAGGGACCACCCTGCCTATTATCAGCCGCTATAATTATCAGGCCATTACCCCTAAAAATTATGGGATTATCGGGGCGGCGCCGTGGGCCCTTACCGAAAATTTTGCCGCCAACACAAATGATCCTGAACTCATCCGCTATTTGCTTAACCGCCAAGAAGTATCGGACGCTTTTATTGCTCGGCCGGATGTCGCCCCCTTGTTAGAAGACCCGCAGCTGCTCTCTGCTTTTGCGCAGGACGACGCAAACTTAAACACCTTTTTCACTAGTGACACGGTGCAAAAGGTACTTGCCAATCCGCAAATGGTGCGCGTAGTAGGTGCCAGCCGTTTGATGAGCCACCTGCTTACCAGCAAGGCCGTCAAATATTACCGTGATCGCCCTCAGGAAGCCGCTCAAATCATCAAACAAAGCCCGGTGCTTAGTGCATTAGCGCAGAATGATGGTATCCGCCAAGCCGTGCAAGAGAACTATTATTTAAAGCCGATTGCCTCTCAAATTTTAGGGGCTAAACAAGGGGCGTATGCCCCTGCTGTGCCTGCCGGCACGCCGGCGCAAGTTAAAAAATAGCTTGTACCTCGGCGCCAAATGTGCTATACTATATAGGTAGTTAAACCGATTTTGCGGGCGTGGTTCAATGGTAGAACGCGACCTTGCCAAGGTTGAGACGAGAGTTCGATTCTCTTCGCCCGCTCCATTTAAAATTCCCCGGCTGTTTAGGCCGGGGATTTTTACGCACATAACCTATATTATAATTTCGTAAGGCACCGATCTTTGGGCACCTGCGCACAGGTAACACACTTCCAGCTATATGTCACTTTCCCCGTCGCGGAGTTACAAGATGCTACCTTGCCACTAGGAGTATAAACATACGATTTTCCCACTTCACAAGATCCGCTAGTTAAATTATTAGTTACGTAGTGCCCATTATTGGCTTGCCCGCCGCACTTCCAATCCGTATGATAAGCGGTATGCTTCCCTGGAGTATATGCTGTACAAAAATTGGAAAAATTCCCGACATAGCTTGGCCCAGGATCGGTAAAATCTGTCACATCATTCGGCGCGTTAGTTGCAAGTGCTCCGCCAATAAAGCAGGTAACCAATTCTTGGTCCTCCGAAGAAGCACTTCCCCCCGAAGGACTATACGGTTTTGAGGAAGGACAAACTATATCTTCCCATTTTCCGTTTATACATTTTTGGCAGGGCTCCGCAAGCACGGGCTCACCCTCTACAAGCTCTCCTTTATCATGAAGTGATTTCCCTGTTACCGGAAATTTTATAGCGCCCTCTTTGCAACCTTTTTTAGGTGCACATGTGGATTCTTGATAATATTTACAATCTGAACCTACTTTCCATATAATTTGCCCTTCAGAGCCCTCAGGGCACTCTTCACTATACTCTTGCAAAGTACACGGCGGTGGGGGCGGCGTCACTCCTTGCGGTACACACTCTTCATTGGCGGGGGTGTAATCGCTCTTGGCTTGTAAATCTGTGCATTTTGGGTAATCTTTATCCAATTTATCGCATCCCGAACCACTGCAACAAATACGTCCATCCGCGTAGGACGGAATCCGCAATTCATAATTCCCACTAAGCGACGTGGCCGTAATTCCACCATTCGTTAGCGTATAACTAAAATTGCTCCCTTCATTTTTAGGTTTGGAGGCCAACTGATTTTTATCGGTAAAGTACGGCTTATCCAGCATACAGCGCGCTTCCTGCTCGGTGCGCACGGCGGCCATCATTTCTTCCGCCTCGCCGGTTTTGCGGGTTTCCAATACTTTGGTGAATTTGGGTAATACAATCGCAGATAATACCCCAATGATTACTACGGCTACTAACAGTTCGGTTAGTGTAAATGCTTTCTTTTTCATGATTGTCTCCTTAAATTTAAAACCCGCCGGGCAGGGATTTAGTGTCTGCTAGCGCCCTGCCCGAGGGCCGCCCTTGCGGGCGAAATATAAACAATCGTTCTGTCTTTGGGAAGAAAAAACAACGGCCGCGTTGCCTATGCCTTTGACCCAGTCACAGTACAAAACAGCCGTAATTTACCGCGTAAACGGTAAATATTCAGCGCAAAACTGTTGGGTAATTAATCCAACAGCATTTCGCCTAATCGGCTGTCTTTGGAGGGTCAAAGGACTTTTATAGTACTTCCGTTTTTAAAACGGTTCCAAAAACAGTTCAAATTGTATCCACAGTATATAAAAAAAGCACCCCTTTTACTAGGGGGGCTTTTGGTTTGTTAATTTCTTACACAATTTTGTCTTTTTGTGCTTGTGCCTTTTCCAGCTCTTTATCTACGCGGGCGGCTATCTTTCGCAATACACTTTGCGTGTTTTTTTTCCATTCTTTAAGGGTTCTCAATTCCTGTTGCAACTGGTGCAACTGCAAATTATTTTGCTCCAAATTACGCAGCCGGTTTTTAAGCGTAGTATTCTCCCCCGCCAATTCTTTTTGACGGGCGAGGGTCTGCGTAATTAACAATTCCAGCTGCTTAATTTTATCTTGCATTAGCGAAGTTGCGCCCCTACTTGGTTTTTAAGCTGTTCTACAATACGATCAAAAGCCGCGTCAATTTCTTTATCTTTAAGCGTGCCGTCCTTCTTAGAGAACGCCAAACTAAAGGTAACACTCTTTTTACCTTGCGGCAGATGTTCGCCTTGATACACATCAATTAAGTGGTAATTCAGCTCTACATCTAACGGCGTTTTATCCAGTGCGCTGGTAATTTGAGCGTAGGTAACGTCACTACCCAACACCACGGACAAATCCCGCAAAGACGGCGGGAACACAGCCACATCCGCGGCCGGTTTAAAATCGCGCGCGGAGTAATTTTTCTCTAGTTGCTTGGTCGCAAATTCAAAACCCCATACTTCACTGGTTTTTACGCCCAGGGCCTTAAGCGTAAGCGGGTGGAATTTGCCAAACACGCCAATCACTTTGCCCCCTTGCAAAATATCCATGCTGATTTTGGGGTGCATATACACAGGCGCGGTTTTAGACGGTGCAAACGCTATGTCCACCCCGCGCAAAAGGGTTTGCATCAACCCTTTTAACCAGTAAAAATCTACTGGGCGCGAAGGCGTAGCAAAAAATTTATTTTCCTCAACATTTCCGGTTAACACACCTGCTACTGTGTAATTTTCCACCGGGAAACCTTTCATGTTTTGGAAGGTCTTGCTGGTTTCAAACAATTTTAAATCGCTATTTCCAAAGCGCAAATTACTCTCTACGTTTTTAATAAGGCACGGCAGCAACGTCGGGCGCAGATAATCCCACCCTTGTGCCAAGGCATTTTTCACACGGATGCAAAACTTTTCATCCGCACCAAACAGTTTTAATTCTTTCTCGCCGATAAAATCAATGTTTTTGCATTCGCAAAACCCGGTTCCAATCAGCATTTGCGCGTAGATTTTACCCAAATCAATCCCCTTGGGGTTATCGGCAAATACCACATGGGCGCGCGTGGCGGATACGGGGATATTTTCGTACCCGGCAAAGCGGGCGGCTTCTTCGGCCAAATCCCACTTGTGGTTCAAATCGCGCCGGTGCGTAGGGGCTTTAAACGTCCACGTAGCGCCATTGCCGTCAAATTGCGCGGCCAGGCGACTAAAAATATCTTTTAAGGTTGCGTCCGGTATATTTGCCCCCAAAATAGCATTGATTTCGGCCGGGGTAAATTGCACCGCTTTATTTTCAAATTTTTGCGGATACACGTCATTTATTTCGCTGGCCGTTCCGCCGCAAATTTGCACAAACAAATCGCTCGCGCGACGCATGGCCAACATCGCCCCTTCAATATCCGTTCCGCGTTCAAACCGTTGGGAAGAATCGGACGAAATAGCAAATTTTTTGACTGTTTTGTTAATGGTCGGCGGGTTGAAATACGCGGCCTCAATAAAAATATCTTGCGTATCTTCTTTAATTCCGCTGTCTTTACCGCCCATAATACCGGCCAGTGCCGTGGCCTTTTTTGTGTCGGCAATCAACAAACAATTTTCGGTCAGTTCCAGTTCACGTCCGTCTAACACGGTAAATTTTTCGCCGGGGTTGGCGTTGCGCACAATTACTTTGCCGCCTTCCACTTCGCGCAAATCAAACGCGTGCAGCGGGTTGCCCAATTCAAACATCACATAATTTGTCACGTCCACTAAAGCGTTTTTGGGGTTGAGCCCCATGGCGGCTAAGCGTTCTTTCATCCACTCGGGGGATTCTACATTTTTCACTCCGCGGATAATGCGCCCAATGTAACGCGCGCATCCTTGCGGGTTTTGAATTTCTACTTCCAACGCTTTACCTTGCCCGGGGATATCTTTAATTTGCGGCAGTTTCACCGGTTTATTTAAGAGCACGCTTAATTCCCGCGCTACCCCCAAATGAGAAAGCAAATCCGGGCGGTTAGATGTAATTTCCAATTCAAAAACCGTGTCGGCTTTTCCGTAGAGGGTGGAAACGTCCGTTCCCAGCGGCAAGTTTTCATCCAGTACCAAAATGCCATGCGCGCGGGTATGGGTTAAGCCCAGCTCGTCGGAGGAACAAATCATCCCTTCCGATTCTACCCCGCGGATAACGGCCGGTTTAAGTACAATTTTCCCAAGCCGTGCTCCTACGCGCGCCAGCGGTACTTTCTGCCCTACCGCCACGTTGGGGGCGCCACAAACCACGCGTTGCGTCACGCCGTTGCCTTTATCAAGTGTAACCAAATGCAAATGGTCCGAATTGGGGTGATCTTCAATTTTGATAATTTGCGCTACATGCACGCCTTCAAAATCGGCACCGGTAGTCTCTACGGATGCCACTTCAATTCCCAAATCGGTCAATTTTTTAGCCAGTTCTTCGGGCGTTAAATCTACCTCAATAAAATCTTTTAACCAAGAATATAGAATTTTCATAATTACTCCCTAGAACTGCTTAAGCAGGCGCACGTCGTTTTCGTAAAATGCGCGGATATCTTTAATGTTTAACATCATCATAGCCAGGCGTTCCACGCCCATGCCAAAGGCATAGCCGCTAAACTCGTTGGGATCAATGCCGCAATTTTTAAGCACATTGGGGTGAACCACTCCTGCGCCCAGCATTTCAATCCAGCCGTTTTGTTTACACACGTTGCACCCTTTGCCTTGGCAGAACACACATTTCACGTCCACTTCCACGCTGGGTTCGGTAAACGGGAAGAACGACGGGCGGAAGCGGATTTCGGCCTTGTCGCCAAAGAGTCCTTTCATAAACGCGGTCAGATCACTTTTCAAGTCCGCCAGCGAAACGTTTTTATCTACATACAGCCCTTCAATTTGGTGGAACACCGGGCTGTGCGTAGCGTCTAAACTATCGTTACGGAACACGCGCCCCGGGGCCATAATACGCAGTGGCGGTTTGTGTTTTTCCATATACCGGCTTTGCACGTTTGACGTGTGAGACCGCAACACCAACGGCGCTTTGGTATCCACAAAGAAGGTATCCTGCGCATCGCGCGCGGGGTGGTGTAGCGGCACGTTTAGCAAATCAAAATTGTGTTTTTCATCTTCTACCCACGGTCCTTCGGCCCATTCAAAACCTAAGTGTGCCAAAATAGTGGTCATGCGGTCCTGTGCCACGGAAAGCGGGTGCTTGTGCCCGCACGCTACAGGGTAGCCGGGCAAGGTTAAATCAATATTGGTTTTATTCAGTTCGTCATTAATTTCTTTAGCGGCAAAAAATTGGGCTTTATCGTCCAGCACGGCGGAAAGCTCGGTCTTAAGAGCATTGCCCATCGGCCCGGCTTGTTTTTTGTCTTCCATGGAAAAATCTTTAAGTCCTTTTAACAGTTCGGTCAAAGCGCCTTTACGGCCCAGGGCAGCTACGCGCAATTCTTCCACCTCGGTGGCAGTTTGCGCGGCGTTAATTTTGGTTTTGTATTCTTGTGCAATCGTTTCGCACGCGGTTTTGAATTCTAAAATGGTCATAATAACATTATAGTATTTTTAGGACGCGTACACAAAATTCCGCAATAAAATCCCCAAAAAAATGTACAATGAAAACATGGCTAAAGACATTGTGCAAGTAGAAATTAAACACATCCCGCTGGAGATAGAAGACTCCGGCCTGGGCGGCGTGGAACTTACCGAACTGGCCGCGCAGGTGGAAAATTATATGAACCAGCTGCAAGAGGACGGCTTGATTGACACGCTAAAGCAAGCTCTTCGTGCGGCGCTCTACTTTGCCGGCCAAGCGTATTTAAAAAACCAAAATGAAGGCGGCAAACGCCAAGAAGAGCTAAACCGCCTAGACGAATTGATTTTAAAATTAAAATCCGCCCAAGAATCCAAATGAACGACGAAAACACCCCTTTAGCTGCCCGCCAGGCACCTAAAAAATTGGAAGATTTTGCCGGCCAGCCCCACCTGTTGGGGCCGGGCAAAATGTTGCGCCGCCTTTTGGAAGCGGATATGATTAAATCGGCCGTGTTTTTTGGCCCGCCCGGTTGCGGCAAAACCGCCACCGCACGCTACATTGCTTCCCGCACGCAGGCCTACACCGTGGAATTAAATGCCGCGGCGGCGGGCGTGGCGGACTTAAAAAAAGTACTGGCCGAAGCCAGGGAACGCGCGGTTACTCCGTCTTTTGATCAGCGCCGCACGCTAGTTATTTTGGACGAAATTCACCACTTCAACAAAACCCAGCAGGACGTGCTTTTGCCCTCCGTGGAACGCGGGGACATCATTTTAATCGGCATCACTACCGAGAATCCCTATTTTTACATTAACAACGCGCTGCTTTCGCGTTTTTCGGTATTTGAATTTAAGCCGCTGGGCGACAAAGATTTGCTTAAAATCCTCACCCGCGCCGCGCAGGACGAAAACGCCAAAATTGACGACGACGCAGCCGATTTTTTTATCACCCAATCCAATGGCGATTCGCGCAAAATGCTAAACGCGGCCGAATTGGCTTTTGTTACCACCGCGCCGGATAAAAAAGGCAAAAAGCACATCACGTTGGAAATTGCCAAAGAGTGCATCCAAAAACGCCACTTGCGCTACGATAAAAAAGGCGACGATCACTACGACATTATTTCCGCTTTCATCAAATCCATGCGCGGTTCGGACCCGGATGCCGCCGTCTATTGGCTGGCCCGTATGTTGGAAAGCGGCGAGGACCCGCGCTTTATTGCTCGGCGCATTTTAATCTGCGCGTGTGAAGATGTGGGCCTGGCCGAACCGTACGCCATTATGATAGCCCAAGCCGCCTTTGCCGCCGCTGAAGAACTGGGTATGCCCGAAATCCGCATCCCGCTGGCGCACGCAGCCATTTACGTGGCGTGTTGCCCCAAGAGTAATTCCGCTTACCTGGCCGTGGACAAAGCCCTTGCCGAAGTGCGCGAAGGCCGCTACCGCCCGGTGCCGGATCACTTGCGCAACGGCATTAAAAATAACGGCTACAAATACGCACACGATTTCAAAAACCACTTCGTCAAGCAGGAATATATGCCCCATCCGGTCAAATTTTTTGAACCCGGCACCTTGGGGCGCGAAGCCGCGCTCATCCAAAAACTCAAAGAACTCAAAGGAGAATAAATGCAGCCCGAAGCTCCCTTTAGAGGTCAAGTTTTCACCGTCACTGCTATCACGCAAGCCGTCAAGCAGATGATGGAGGGCGTGTTTCGGGATATTTTTGTGGAAGGCGAAGTGAGCAACTTGACCGAGTCCGCCAACGGCCACCTCTACTTCAACCTAAAGGACCGCGAAGCCCTCTTATCGGCCGTCATGTTCAAGTGGGACGCACGCAAATACTCGCTTGAATTGCAAGACGGCGTGCAAGTGCGCGTGTGGGGCAGCTTGTCGGTCTATCCCAAATCGGGCAAGTATCAAATTGTAGTCAAAACGGTGGAAGCGCTTGCCAAGGGCAACTTGTATTTAGAATTTGAACGCCTAAAAAACAAGCTGGAAGCCGAAGGCCTTTTTGCGCCGGAACGCAAAAAGGAAATCCCGGCGTATCCGCAGCGCATTGGAGTGGTTACTTCACCCACCGGTGCGGCCGTGCGTGATATTTTATCCGTCCTAAAACGGCGCAACCCGCACCTGGAAATTTTTATTGCCCCCGTTTTGGTACAAGGGGATCAGGCCGCTCCGCAAATTGCGCAAGCCATTGAAGATTTAAATAAATTTACCCCGGCGTTGGATGTTTTGCTGGTAGGCCGCGGCGGCGGAAGCATAGAAGACCTTTGGGCCTTTAACGAAGAAATCGTCGCCCGCGCCATTTTTGCCAGCAAAATTCCGATCATTTCCTGCGTCGGGCACGAGGTAGATTTTACCATTGCCGATTTCGTGGCCGATTTACGCGCCCCCACCCCTTCCGCTGCCGCGGAATTAGTGGTTCAAAACGCGCAAAATACGGCTGAGCAAATTGCCAATTTGCAAAAGCGGATGTTGCAAGCCGTGTCTTTATTTTACGAGCGTTTCAAAAACCGTTTTGACTTGGCCGTCCATTCGCGCGTATTTACGGATCCGCACACCTTAACGCAAGACAAAGAACAACAGCTTGACGATCTTTCCCAACGGCTGCAAACGGCCTGGGCGGAAAAATTAACAAATTTCTCGCACCGTTTTGAAGTGGCCCGCCAAAAACTAAGCGCGCTGGGCCCGCAAGCGGTACTCAAACGCGGCTATAGCATTACCCGCAAGCCGGACGGTACGGTGGTTACCACCGTCGCGCAAACCACCCCCGGACAAACCCTTTTTGTACAAGTAGCAGACGGCACCATTCACACGGAGGTCAAATAAAAATGCCCAAATTAAGTTTTGAAAAACAACTCTCCCGCCTGGAAGAAATTGTGGAAAAGCTGGAAGCCCCGCAAACCGATTTAGACGCTTCGGTCAAACTCTTTGAAGAAGGCATTACGCTTTCCAAAGATTTGTCCGCCAAGTTGGAAACAGTCAAATTCAAAGTGCAAGAACTTCAAAAAAAAGGTGCCGCGTTGATTCCCGCGCCCTTTGATACCGACCTGGCCGAGGACTCCGATGGCGAAGAATAAACTCCGGCTGGACAACGCACTGGTGGAACAAGGTTTTTTTGCCAGCCGCAACCGCGCGCAGGCCTCCATCATGGCGGGCGAAGTGCTGGTCAATAACCAAGTGGAAACTCGGGCCGACCGCTCTATCTTACCCGAAGACCAAATTACACTCAAAGAAAAATCCTGCCCGTACGTTTCGCGCGGCGGGCTCAAATTAGCGCACGCGCTCACGCATTGGCACATTGATTTGAAAGACAAAGTGTGTGTGGATATTGGCGTAGCCACCGGCGGATTTAGCGATTGTATGCTGCAAGCCGGCGCAAAAACCGTTTACGGGGTGGATGTGGGCAAGGGCCAGCTAGCCGATGAAATGCGCCGTTATTCTAATTTTATTTTCAAGCCCGAAACCAACGCCCGCTACATGACGCCGGATTTATTTGACACTCCCCCGCAATTTGCGGCGGTGGACGTATCGTTCATTTCACTCACGATGATTATGGAACCCTTATTTAGAGTAATGGCCAAACCCGGCGAGATTGTTTTTTTGATTAAACCGCAATTTGAGTTGACCCCCAAGCAAGTGCCGCACGGCATTGTAAAGACCGACGAAAACCGCCAACTGGCTATCAAACGTGTACAAGATTTTTTTGAAGAAAATTTACGCTTAAAATATAATGCCGTGGGCGGCGAGGTCATTGAATCCCCCATCAAAGGCACCCACGGCAATACTGAATTTTTGTGGCATGTAACAATTCAATAAAAACGCTTCAAACTCATTCTTCCAACAAAAAAGCACCCACTTTTATGGGTGCTTTTTTTATAAGAAACATGTTTTACTTCAGCGTATGTACCAATTCTTTGAACTTCTTTCCGCGTTCTTCAAAGCTTTTAAACTGGTCAAAGCTGGCACACGCCGGGGACAGCAACACCACATCCCCCCTCACCGCATGACCGGCGGCAAACCCTATCGCGTTATCCAGTGTTGTGCAACGCACTAGTGGGAAATCCCCGTGTAGTTCCCGCTCAATTTTATCCATGCACTCGCCAATGCTCAGCACACATTTACAATAATCTTTCAGATACGGCAACAGTTGCTCGTAGGATGACCCTTTATCCCGGCCGCCTAAAATCAACCAAATATTTTGCCGTTTATCAAAACTTTTTAACGCGGTAATGGTGGAATCCAAATTGGTGGCCTTGGAGTCATTGATATAGGTAACTCCCTTATATTCGGTTACGGTTTCAATACGGTGCTCAATGGCTTCAAACGTATCAAACGCGCGTTGCACATCCTGTTCGTTAGCCCCATCCGCAAACGCCATTAACGCCGCGGCCATCGCGTTTTCTACGTTGTGTATTCCCTTTAAACGCGGTGGGCGGATTTGATAGCCCTGGCTGAAAATTAGCTCATCTCCGTCGTAGAAAACATCCGTTTTAAGCCAATGTTTGGGCTGGGCGGAAAACACCCACAACTTCCCGGGTATTTGATCGGTCAGCTGCGCGCAAATTGCATCGGCCCCGTTCAACACGGCCGCATCCTGCGACGTTTGATCCCGAAACAAGCGGGCCTTGGCCGCAATGTAATTTTTCATACCGCCGTGGTGGTCCAAATGGTCGGGCGTTACGTTTAAAAGCCCCGCTACTTGCGGATGGAAATAGGTGCTATCTTCCAATTGATAGCTGGAAACTTCTATCACCAATTCGTCGCCTTCTTGCACTTGCGGCACGCACGCGGAAACCGGGTTGCCGATATTCCCGCATACCCACACTTTATGGGCGGAATTTTCGCGCGCCAGTTTTTGTTTTAAAATTTCACCCAGTAGCGCAGTGGTGGTAGTTTTACCGTTGGTACCGGTAACGGCCAACACCCGCACATTTTTAGGCAAGAACGAAAGTGCCACTTCTAGTTCACTAAACACCGGAACTCTAAGTTCGCGCGCTTTAAACAGCACCGCGCTTTTAGGAAAAATCCCCGGGCTTTTTACAATAAAATCTGCCAAAAAAACTTGTTCCGTGTGGCCGCCGTTTTCCACGGTGATACGCGCGGAAGGAACGGCCAACTGAATCATCCCTTCGTCGCTAATAAGCACCTCACATCCGTACGAAGCCAGCAGCTGCGCCACGGCTTGTCCACTTTTGCCGCCGCCTAGTATAGAAACTTTTTTCCCTTTAAAATCATCCAAATTAAACATGGTTACTCCGTAAAAATTTACGCACCGTTTCCTGGTCGGAAAAGTGCCGTTTTTCGTTGCCTACTAATTGATAATCTTCGTGCCCTTTACCGGCAATAATTACAATGTCATCGGGCTTGGCTTCTTGCAAGGCACGTTCAATAGCTTGCGCCCGGTCCGGCAGGACGGTATAATTCTCTTTCCCTTTCATGCCGGCTAAAATATCTGTAAAAATTTGCTGCGGATCTTCGCAACGCGGGTTGTCGTTAGTTAAAAACACGTAGTCCGCTTCTTGGCAGGCGGTGGCTCCCATTAACGGGCGTTTGGTCCGGTCGCGCTGGCCGCCGCAACCAAACACCACCAGCACGCGCCCTTTTTTAAACGGGCGCACCGTATCAAACGCGCGCTGCAAAGATTCGTTAGTATAGGCAAAGTCCACAAACGCAAAAAAGTTTTGCCCCTCATCAATGCGCTCCATCCGTCCGGGCACACCGGGCAACGCGTTAAGCCCACGCGCAATTTCTTCCCAGCCGATTCCGTTGCTTTGTGCCGCCGCGCAAGCCGCCAAAGCGTTGTACACATTGTGTTTGCCTAGCAAGTTAATTTGCATCGGGTGGCCGTTGATTTCAAACGTGGTATGCGTTAAAAATTCTTGAATGTGGGTGGCGGTAAAATCGGCCGAAGTTTGCACGCCAAAGGTAACCACTCGCACGCGGTCTTTAAACAAAGCAATTAACCGCTGTCCGTATGGATCGTCGGCGTTAATCACCGCGGTGGGGTTTTTTTTCGGGTTTTCCGGGTTGGCCAAATTTTCAAACAATTTTACTTTGGCGGCAAAATAATTTTCAAACGTTTGGTGAAAATCCAAATGATCGCGCTGCAAGTTGGTAAAAATAGCGCTGTCATACCACACATTGCGCACGCGTTGCAGTTCAAGTGCGTGGGAAGAAACTTCCATCACCACGTCGCTGCAATGCTGTTTTTGCATGTGGGCCAGCAATTTAAAAAGCGTAAGAGCCGCCGGGGTGGTATTGGGTGCTTGGCAAATTACTTGCCCGTTAGCCCGGTAATTTACCGTGCCAAACACGCCGGTTTTGTGTCCGCTGGCTTGCAAAATACTTTCCAACAAATAAGCAATGGATGTTTTCCCCTTTGTTCCCGTAATGCCCCACAAATGCATATGATCCGACGAATGCCCATAAAACTCATACGCGCAGTCCGCCATTTCTTGTTCAATATTGGGGCAATGCAAAAAAGGCACGCCGTAATCTTGTTGAGCCGCTTGGGCCGATACTACCAACACCGCTCCGCGGGCCACGGCGTCTTGCACAAATAAATTCCCATCCACGTGTGCCCCTTTGAGCGCAAAAAACACAAACCCGGGTTTTACCTCTTGCGAGGCAAACGTCAATCCGGTTACGGTCAAATTATTTTTTGCGGCAAACGCAAGCACCGTGCTTTTTGTCATATTACATATAGTAGCAAATTGCCGTGGTAGACGGTAGAATTTTTTGGACCTAATTTATTTTTGGGTCAAAGCGGCAATTTCGGCTGCAAATTGCGCCAAATGTTCGCGGATTTTGGGTTGCTTTTGTTCCAGTAGCGGCAGAAGTGTTTGACGCACCCAATTGCGGCGGTATACGTCGTCAAAATTGGTTTGATCCGTCACGTAGGAAAGTTTATTTTGCGCAATGTACTTTTCCACTTGGGCCCGGGTTACGCAAAGCAAGGGGCGCACAATTTCCACCCCGGCGCAAAGCGGCCGGCGCAGTGGGATCCCCGCCAATCCCTGCGCTTTGGTTCCGCGCAGCAAATTAAGCAAAAACGTTTCGGCTTGGTCATCCAGGTGATGCCCCAACGCCAATTTAGTGGCGCCCCATTTTTTGGCCACCTGTTGATACGCGGCATAGCGGGCTTTGCGTGCGCCGTGTTCGGGGCTCAGATCGTATTTTTGAGCTACTTTGCGCGCGTCCACTTTTTTAACAAACAGTTCCACCCCCAGCTGTGCGCAAAGATTTTCACAAAATTGTTGATCGGCCAAGGCGGCCTTCCCGCGCAAACCGTGGTTTACATGCACGGCAGCCAGCGCAAAATGTTTTTCTTTGGCCAAATACTGTAAGAAGTGCAACAAGCAGACCGAATCCGCCCCGCCCGACAATCCCACCAGCACAATATCGCGCCTATTGATGAGCTTGGCGGCAAAATTTCGCATAATGGGTAAGACGGCGGCATTAAAACTCTTTTGTGAAAGCATATAAAAAAGTATAATAAATTATAGAGGTTATTTTAAATGCAAAAAAGAATTTTAATTGTAGAAGACGAACCCAGCATTGTAGAACTGCTTACACTGGTTCTTTCGCGTGAAGGGTATGAACTGGCCACCTGCCAAACCGGGCGCGATGCCATTACCAAGATGAAAGAATTTCATCCGCACTTGGTACTGTTGGACGTAATGCTCCCCGGGTTGGACGGTGCGGGGATTGTAAAAATTATGTCCCAGGATGAAACCTTGGTCAACATTCCGGTGCTGATTACATCGGCGTTGGTGGAATCGCAAAAGATTTTCCAACCCTATCCGCAAGTGAAAGGGTTTTGCTCCAAACCTTTTGTGCTGACCGACCTGGTTGCCCAAGTCAAAAAACACATTGGCGATGAATAACACTCGCTTCCGCAAAAATTTACGCCCTGCTTTTTAGCAGGGCGTTTTTTTATAACACCAATAACGTTTGAATTTTTACAAAAACGCGTACTCTTTCCAAAAGTTATTAAGCACTTCGTCCAAAAAAAGCTCTTTGCTGGTTTCACTTCCCAGCACGCTTTTTAAACTAATCGCGTTGCGACGCACCGATACAGGCAAACGGTTATTTACGTAAATCCCCGCGCCCAGCAGCCAGCGGCCGTTACCCGCTTGTTCAGCCAACACGCCGGCGCATTTTTTCCACGCCCGCGCGGACTTATCATACACGCAAATATCGCCTTCCTTTGTGATTTTGGTTTTCAGCTCCAGCACGTTTGTGATCACGTCCGAAATAGCATTGCACATTGCAAAGGTAAGTTTATCCGCGCCGGTTTGCGGGTTTAAAATCAGCGTAAAATACACGCCGCCTTCCCCGGCGTAAAATGGGGTATTGTTGCGCCCCACGGCTTGCGTTTGGTGGCAAGCTAAAATCAGTGTGCCTTCCGTTTCGGTGGCGGATAAACTACGGGCTAAAATTTGAGTGCTGGGTATTTCTTCCAACCCAATTACTTTTTGTACGGCTTTAAAGGTAAATGTTTTTTCCATACTTATATTGTACCTATTTTAGTTTCATTTGTTTAAGTTCAAACAACCGGTCGCGCAATTCGGCTGCCAGTTCAAAGTTAAGTGCATCGGCGGCATCGCGCATTTGTTGTTCCAAATCTTTTTCCAAATGTTTGATGTTTTTAGCCGTGGGTTGCGGCAGCGTTTCGCTTAAAATACCAAAGCTGCTGGTTTGGGCTTGGCGTTCAAATTCTTTCAAATCCGCCTCTGTTTTTTGAATGGTTTTAGGCGTAATATGGTGCTCTTTGTTGTACGCTTCCTGGATTTCACGCCGGCGGTTCATTTCGTTTAAAGCATATTTTATAGAATCGGTTTTGCGGTCCGCATACAAAATTACTTCGCCGCCCACGTTGCGCGCGGCCCGGCCCGAAATTTGAATCAGCGTGGTGGTATTGCGCAGAAATCCTTCGTTGTCCGCGCCCAAAATAGCCACCAACCCCACTTGCGGGATATCAATCCCTTCGCGCAAGAGGTTAATCCCCACCAGCACGTCAAAATCGCCCGCCTTAAACTGACGCAAAATTTCCACACGCTCCAGCGAATCAATATCGCTATGCAAGTAGCGCGTTTTGATATTTTTTTGTACAAAATATTCGCTCAAATCTTCGGCGGTTTTTTTGGTAAGTGCCAGCACCAACGTACGTTCGTGGCGTTGTGTATGTTGCGCAATTTTTTCTACCAAGTGGTCAATTTGCCCGGCGGTAGGGTGCATTATTACCTTCGGGTCCACCAGCCCGGTGGGGCGGATTACTTGCTCCACAATATGGTTGCCACTTACAGTCAGTTCATACGGCCCGGGCGTGGCCGAAACAAAAATGGTGGCGGGGAGCAATTTTTCAAACTCGTCAAATTTTAACGGACGGTTATCCAAGGCCGAAGGCAAGCGGAACCCAAAATCCACCAGCATTTGTTTGCGGGCGCGGTCGCCGTTGAACATGCCGCGCACTTGCGGCAACGCCACGTGCGATTCATCCACAAACAGCAAAAAATCATCAAACCGTCTAAAATAATCCACCAAACATTGGGGGCGCTCCCCGGGTTGGCGCCCGTCTATATAGCGCGAATAGTTTTCAATCCCGCTGCAAAACCCGGCCTGGCGGATCATTTCCAAATCGTACTCGGTACGTTGTTTGAGGCGGTAGGCCTCCATTTCTTTACCCTGGGCCAATAATTCTTTGTGGCGGATTTCCAAATCTTTTTCAATTTGCGTAAGTGCGTTTTGCGTGTCTTCTTCCGTCGCCACAAAATGCTTGGCGGGGTAAATCCACGCTTCGTCCAGTTCCGCCACCACATTGCCGGTAATGGGGTGAATTTCGTAAATATGCACAATGTTTTTGCCCGCAATTTCCACCCGCAACGCATTTTGCGAATAGGGTGTCATCACGTCTGTAAACGGGCCGCGCATACGGAATTTCCCGGCCGAAAATTCCAGTTCGTCGCGCTGGTATTGAATTTTAATCAGTTGCCCGCCCAACTGCGCGCGTGTTAGCTGCGCACCTTTTTTTACGTAGATACGCATCTCGTTAAAACTATCGGGTGAACCGATGTTGTAAATGCACGAAACGGACGCCACCACAATTACATCCTTGCGTGTTAACAGGGAAGTTGTGGCCTTAAGGCGCAGCTTGTCAATTTGCTCGTTGACGGCGGAATCCTTTTCAATATAGGTATCGGTCTGCGGGATATACGCTTCGGGCTGGTAGTAATCGTAGTACGAAATAAAATATTCCACGGCGTTATGCGGAAAAAACTGTTTAAACTCGCCGTAAAGCTGGGCGGCCAGCACTTTGTTTGGCGACAAGATAAGCGTTGGGCGGTTTAGTTGGGTAATGACGTTGGCCATGGTAAACGTCTTGCCCGAACCGGTTACCCCCAACAGGGTTTGCCGTTTGTCCCCCGCCAAAACGCCTTTCACCAACGCCTCAATAGCTTTGGGTTGGTCCCCGGCCGGGGCGAAATTGGAAACAAGTTCAAAGTGTTCCATACTTATATTCTACTTAATAAGCCCGGCGCAAAAAACAAATTTCTTTGTAATACGAATTTTATATACTATTAGTAGTTGGTATTTCCCTTTTGCTAGGAGCTTTTTCCGCTATGGAATGGAGCATTGTAGTCAACTCATTTATCGGTATTATCGCCATTTTAAACCCAATTGGTAACGTACCGATTTTTTTGGAACACGTAGAAAACGAAACCCCTAAGGTGCAACGTGCTGTTGCCATCTTGATGGCGGGGGCCGTGTTTGCCCTACTGTTGATTTTCTTCCTATTTGGGAACCGGATTTTGACCATGTTCGGTATTACCATCCCGGCGTTTAGGTTGGCGGGGTCTATCATCATTTTGCGCGTAGGGCTGCGCATGTTACAAGGGAAAAGCAAATTTGAAAACAGCGGGATTGAAACCGCGGCTTCCTCCGGCACTACGTTTGATCAAGCCCGCAACAGCTTAAGCCACATTTTAGTACCGGTAGCTATGCCGTTATTTATCGGGCCCGGCTCCATTACCACGGTTATTTTGTATGCCGAAAAAAGCACCACCTGGCTTATGACCTTAAGTATGATCATGGTGCTGTTTTTCAGTGCCTGCGTAGTAGGAGCGTGCTTGGTGGGCGCGCGTTTTATTTTCAGCAAAATCGGCCATAACGGTACACAAATTGTCATCCGGTTTATGGGTATGATTTTGTGCGCCATTGCCATGCAGTTTATGATTGACGGCGTGGCCCAATTATTGCCCGGCACCCTCAATTCGGATTTCATCCACGTACATATGAATTAGCCCTGCTCCCGCTGGAAGATGCGCGGCAAATATGGTATAATAGAGGTATAGTAGGAATCGTTTAGGGCCATTGGCGCAGCGCTTGTAAAATAAAGTCCGTCCGCCAAAGCGGACGCGCTGAGCAAGCGTAGCAAGAAGTAAAACGATACCGATTTTAGGACAGTTGGCGCAGCGCTTGCAAAACAAAGACCGTCCGCCGAAGCGGACGCGCTGAGCAAGCGTAGCAAGAAGTAAAACGATACCGATTTTAGGACAGTTGGCGCAGCGCTTGCAAAACAAAGACCGTCCGCCAAAGCGGACGCGCTG
>JAGCWX010000036.1 GCA_017961585.1 Elusimicrobiaceae bacterium
AAGGTTTTTGTGGGGAATCTCCCACATCCGTCTCGTAAGTAAGTGCTTGGGCGGGTGTTAATGCTGGGAATAGGCAGAAGGGAGATCCCCGACAGCGACCTTCGGGGATGACAATTTGTTTTATGACAACATACAGCATGCGTGGAAGATGCTGAATCAAGTTCAGCATGACACCTTTATTATATAGCGCGGTTGAAACGTAGGTCCAAAATAGGCCTTGTTTTTTTAACGAATGTCCATTATACTATTAAATGACGTATTAGGAGGGAGTTATGAAAAACGGATTCACGTTAATAGAGTTATTGGTAGTAGTGTTAATCATTGGTATTTTGGCGGCGGTAGCGCTGCCGCAATACCAAAAAGCAGTCTGGAAAGCACGCTTTAGCGAAGCAATGTTAAAAACACATGATATGGCCCAAGCGTTGGAAATATACGTCATGCAAAATGGGTACGGTGAAGTGCCAAGTGGACACAGTAGTGTGTATTTGACACCGGATGATTTGGACATAGATGTATTTGCAGGGCTGGAAGAAGAGGAAATAGGAGAAAATACCTTCTATTGTTCGGATTATGTATGCGCTTACATATTTCTTACCGGCTCTAGCGGGAGCGTATCTGGAATGTTGTTTAGAGATAAAGAGCATTCCGATGTGGTAGTTGAGTTTGGATACACTACCTCTCGTGACTGGCGTCCACAGCGCTATTGTTATTACGAGGATGATTTGGGCGAATTCTTGTGTGCGCAAGCAAGAGCCCAAGGTTGGGAAGATGTCGGTGCAGGATTTTAAAGGGGCTGATTTTGTTTCGCAAACTAGCTCAAATCAATTAAATGCCAGTTTTGCTGGTAGAGTTCTTGCAGTTTGTGTTTGAAAAGCGCGTGTTCGGGTTTCAAAAGGCCCGGATCCGCGCTTAATAATTGGTCGCGGTCTTCAATGGCCCAATACAAAATAGCGCGGTCTTTAAAAATATCGCCGGCTTTAAATTCCAGCTCGCCGCTTTGACGGGTGCCTAAAATCTCGCCGGGGCCGCGCAGTTGCATATCACGCTCGCCAATTTTAAAACCGTCGCGCGTGGCACAAATGATGTCCACCCGCTCTTTGGCCACACTGCCCGCGTTTTGCGGAACTAAAATACAATAGCTTTCGTGCTCGCCGCGGCCCACGCGCCCGCGCAACTGGTGCAAGCTGGCCAGGCCAAAGCGCTCGGCATTTTCAATGACCATCACTGTGGCATTTTTGACATCAATGCCTACTTCAATAACGGGCGTAGCCACTAAAATATCGGTCTTGTGCGCGGCAAAATCCGCCATGACTTGTTCCTTTTCCTGCTGGCTCATCTGCCCGTGCAATACCGCCAAGCGAAACTGCGGGAAAACTTTTTTGAGTTTCTCAAATTCTTCGGTTACGGCTTTGGCGGAGATTTTTTCGCTCTCTTCAATCAGCGGGAAAACGATATACGCCTGGCGGCCTTTGCTGACTTCCGTGCGTACCCGGTCGTAAGCCAATTTGCTGGTGGCGCACTCGGTGGCAATGGGTTGGCGGCCGGGGGGGAGCTCGCTTAAGGTAGAAACGTCTAAATCCCCGTAAAACGCCAACGCTAACGTGCGCGGGATGGGGGTGGCGGTCATGGTGAGCAAATCCAGCTTGGCGGTTTTCTCTTTGAGTTTGCTGCGCTGTTTCACGCCGAAGCGGTGCTGTTCGTCAATAACGGCCAAGCGCAGGTTGTGAAATTGTACATTGTCTTGAATCACCGCGTGCGTGCCAACCAGGATGTGAATGGAGCCGTCTGCCAGCCCGTTTAGAATTTTCTTTTTCTGCGCGGCCTTGGTGCTGGAAGTCAGCAGTGCCACGTTGACCGGGAGCCCTTTTAAAATGCGCTTAAACGTGAGGAAGTGCTGCTCGGCCAGGATTTCCGTGGGGGCCATCAGCGCGGCTTGGTAGCCGTTTTCCACGGCCAGCAACATAGCACACAACGCAACCACCGTCTTGCCCGAGCCCACGTCCCCTTGTAACAGGCGGTTCATGGGGCGCGGAGATAATAAATCGTTAAAAATTTCGTTAATGACTTTCTTTTGGCTGTTGGTAAATTCAAAACCCAGTTGCTTTTTAAAGGGCGTCAGTAACGTTTTTTTGATTTGGTACGTATAATCTTTGGCCAGTACTTTGGTTTGCGTGCGTTTGATGCCCCACGCGGTGGATAAGAGTAAAAATTCTTCGTACGCCAGGCGGGTGCGGGCGGCTTCCAGCTCGGCCTGCGAATTGGGGAAATGGATGGCCTTTAGGGCTTGCGGTGCGCTTAAAAGCTGGCGTTTTTTAAGCAGGGCTTGCGGCAGAATTTCGGGCGTGTTAGTTAAGGTGTCCGTTTGCAATGCCTCGTGCATAAATTGGCGAAATTGCTTGTTGGTTAGCCCTTCGGTCAGCCCGTAAATGGGGGTCAGCCGGCCCGCGTGCAACGCGGTGAGTGCATCAGCCGCCACGTAATATTCTTCCACCGTAATTTGCCGGGCAAACATGGCCCCGCGGTCGCTCTTGCGGCCAATGACCCACACCTCTGTATTGAGCTGAAAATCTTTTTTAAGCGGGCCGAACGGATCAAACCGGAACCCGCGGTACATCCGCTTTTTGAACCACGTACATTCAATTTGCTGGCCCTTTTCGTCTTCCAAGATGGCCTTAAAAATAAGTACGCTGCGCGCCGGGATTTGCTGCGTGCGCAGTACGCGGCCTTTGAAAACGATCAATGCCTCGCTGTTATATTCGTTAGGGGGGGTATTGAGCCGCCGGTCCTGATATGTACGCGGATAGTAGTGCAGCAGGTCTTGCACGGTTTGGATTTCCAACCGTTCAAACAGTTTGGCCTTGGCCGGGCCGATACCTTTTAAATATTGGATTTTAACCGGTGCGGACATATCTTTATTATACCAAGTAAAAACCCCTTGAAATTTTTGAGTTTTCCATTATACTAAGAAATATATGGCTAAAGGAGCCCCTTATGAAGCGGTTTGTAATAGGATGTTTAGCTAGTTTGTTTTTGGCGCCCACGTTGTGGGCCGCCGCGCCATGGGGTGCGTTGGGAGAGATAGACTGGGAGGCAGATCACGCCGCGGTGGATGATCCCCTTCATATCTTAAAGAAAATTACGTCCGGGAAAATTGTTTTTGTACATTTTACGTTTGAAACAAAAGATGAAGAAAAAAATGCAATGGAGAGAACGTTTTTTCTTGACTATGCTTTGCCCACCATGTACAAGTTTTGGCTCAAGGCCACTGCTGAATGGATTAATGAAAGTGGAAATCCTGCGCAATTTCCCCAAGTGTTGGAACGGTTAAACCAATCGGTAAAATTGTTTCCCACTAGTGATGAAAAAAAGGCGGATTTACGGGTGTTTGTGGCCAGTTCCCAAGAGATGATTTATACAAAATGTGAAGACAAAGAAGCTGCGGCTTGTGTAGACTTTTCCGGCGAAGGAAAGGGGCCGGAGCTAATCTTCCCTTCGTCCGACTTTGTAGATAATGAGAAATACTCAGCAGAGAAGTATACCGTTTTTATGATACATGAATTGGGCCATACATTGGGTTTGAATGATATGTATAATGACTTTCCAAGAGATTCCCATAGTCGGTATCATTCAACGGGCATCCCAGCTTCCATCATGATGGCGGATGACGGTTTAAGCTGTGATGATGCGGACGGCCTGATTAATTTGATAGATGTTCTGTACGGGACGGAACCGGCACGCGCTGCGGGTTGGCACAGTTTGTGCGAGTATTCTAAAGATGTATATTTAAACGGAGTGGTGGTAGGTTCCGGGAGCTATGAGCTTGATTATGATCTTGAAAATCCAGCAGGGACGATAGCGACCTATCAAGGGGGGAAGAAAATTAGCGAGCAAACATTCCCCTTTACGGCGGCGGATCCGTTTGTACAAATCCCGGATAAACAAGTGCTGCAAAAAGATCACCTCGGGCGCCCGGTGCGTGCCGTGGGACCAAACGGAGAAGATATTTATTATGAGTATAAGTACAATGAACGGTTCCGGCTGGTTATTAAGGATGGCAAGGCCCTTGCTTTTGAAAGCTTTAAAGAGATGTACTGCGATGATGGAGCTATGTGTACTTGGGAAAAGAGTAGTTGGTTTTTGGTTCCGCCAAAACGTTGGGGTGTGTTGGAGATGACAATAGACAAGGAAGAAGGAGGAAATGTTACTTACACGGAAAGCGATGTTGATAAGGCGTGGGAAGCTTATGCTAAAGGAGAAGAAGGGATGAACTTTATCTTTGGTATAACATACAAGCTAAATAAGAACGGGAAAATAACCCCTGCCGTGATAACGGAGGGGAAATTGCCCCCAGCCCCGCAGGCGCAAAGTTTAGGGACCCGGTTATACCAACACGGGGCTAAGCAATTGCAGCAATGGGGGTTTAGCGCTCAGCCGGCCCCGCAGGTGCGTAAGCCCAATGCCAAAGCAGGTACCCCGCGTGCGGCGCAAGGGGTGCGGCGTTCTGTGGCGCAAGGGGTGCGTCGTTCTGCAGCTACCCCTACGCGGCGTTCCCGAAGGTAATTTGTTGAAATAAATAAAGAAGCCCCGGCAATTGCCGGGGCTTTTTGATTAGTTTTCTTGATAATCTTTTAGCATCTTGGTGCGGCTGGGGTGGCGCAATTTGCGGATGGCCTTGGCCTCTATTTGGCGCACACGCTCGCGCGTGACGTTAAACATTTTGCCCACTTCTTCCAGCGTGCGCGGATAGCCCGAGTCAATCCCAAAACGCAAGCTGATAATTTTGGCTTCCCGTTCGGAAAGGGTGGCCAGTACGTCGGCCACTTCCTGCTTGCGCAAGAAATCGGCCGCGGCCAACGTGGGGTTGGGCCCGCTTTTATCTTCAATAAAGTCTTCCAGATTGGAATCTTCATCCTCTCCAATGGGGGTAGAGAGCGAGATGGGATCCTGCATAATTTTAAGCACGCTCTTTACTTTTTCCATGGATAGGTGCAACGTCTTGGCGTAATCTTCCAACGTGGGTTCACAGCCGTGTTCCTGGCGGAATTTGTTGGTAACTTTGGTCAATTTGGAAACCAACTCTTTCATATGCACCGGGATGCGGATGGTGTTGGCTTGGTCGGCAATGGCGCGGTTGATACTTTGGCGGATCCACCACGTGGCGTAGGTGGAAAATTTAAACCCGCGTTTGTATTCAAACTTTTCTACTGCTTTCATCAGCCCCAGGCCGCCTTCTTGAATCAAGTCGGAAAGTTCCAAGTTGGAGTTGACGTGCTTTTTGGCAATAGATACTACCAAGCGCAAGTTGGCTTTGATGAGTTTTAGCTTGTCCTGCAAAATCATATCTTCAAAAAACACAATGCGGTTGTTGAAGGCCAAAAATTCTTTTTCGCTCATGGGCAGCGTTTCCACCATTTGCGCGTGGCGGCGGCGGATGTGGTCAATGTTGCTTAGTGCGCGTTCCAATTCGTCCAAAGAAAATTTGGTTGCTTTTTTGAAAGCTTTGTCGGTAATTTTTTTGGTTTTATAGTCGTGCACCAATTTTTTAACTTGGTTGTAGGGGCCAAAATAATCGTCAAAGCGTTGCATGTCGTTGGATGCTTCGCGCAGACGGTCGGCCAAGTTTTTAATTTTGTTGGTCAAACGTTTGATTTTGTTTTGGTTTAAATTGAGTTTGTTGATCAGCGTCACTACTTCTTTTTGCTTGGCTTCCAGCATATCAATGCAGCGGTTGCGGCGTTTTTCGGAAAGTTTTTCGGTGCGCAGCTCTTTCATCAGCTTGGTGATTTCTTTTTCGCGCTTGCCGATAAATTTGGCCGCTTCTTTGAGCTTGCGGCGCATGTTGTTCAGCTCGCGCGTGGTGCGTTTGCCGCGGGGCATGAGCTCTTTGGTGGTCATTTCTTCTTGGTCTACCAGCTCTTCCCAGTTGCAAATTTCGCGCATGGTGATGGGGGATTCCAGCACCAGTCTGCGCAGTTCTTTTTCGCGTTCGCGGATGTTGCGCGCCAGGGTGATTTCTTCGTCGCGCGACAAGAGCGGCACCCGGCCCATTTCGGATAAGTACATCCGGATGGAGTTGGAAACGTCAATCCCGGCGGCGGAAAGACTGTTCCAATCTTCGCTTAACGCTTCTTTTTCGGTCTCTTTAAATTTTTTCTGATCTACTACTTGGATGCCCAAATCATCCAGCGTGCCCATGACGCCGTCCACATCTTCGGCACTCATGTCGGCCGCGGCCAAAGAACGGTTCAAATCCTCTAGGGATAAAAACCCGCTTTCTTTGCCCTCTTCTACGAGATCTTTTAACGCTTTGTTTCCAGATGCCATAATTTTTTAACTCCGGTATTTTTTTAATTTTCGCTGCAGTTGCATATAAGTCTGAAAAACTTCCGGCGGCACTTGTCCCGTGCCATATGTTTTCATTTGCCGTGTAACGGCTTGTAATTTTTTTTGGATGCCGGCTTGTTCCAGCTTGGCCGCGCAGGCGGCAATGTCGCGCGCGGGATCAAAATCTTTCGGTGTTGGCAACAGGGCCAACTTGATAATTTCGTTTTTCTGCCCGGGGAGTGCCTGGGCGGTTAAATTGGTCAAATCGGTTTCTTGCGGATGAGCCAAATGCGTTTTAACCAGGGCTTGCAAAATTTGCCACAAGGCCGGGGAAGAAAAATTTTGCTCGGTCAGTTCGCTACACAGCACGGCGTGTTGCGGGCTTTTTAACACCCAAGAAAGCAGTTCTTCTTCCACCGAAGAAGTATTTTGGGCGGGGGTGGCACTGGGCGTGGCGGCCGCGTGCGTACGGTTGGAAAAGTTTTTCGCCCGCTGCATTTGTTCCAAGCGTTGCAAGACCAGCTGTTCTTCCAGGTTGAGCGATTCGGCCACGTATTTCACCCATTCGCGCCGGACGATAGGATCGGGCTGGATGAGGATAATTTGCGCAAGCTCGGTTACCATTTGAGTTTTGGCCTGTGCCGTGAGCGAAGGGTGCAACGTAAGTTGACGCTGCAGGGCAAAGGCAATCAGCTCTTGCGCGTTGTCCAGGATTTTCTCAAAACTTTCTTTGCCGTATTGGGCAATATATTCATCCGGGTCTAAACCGTCGGGCAACGAGGCCACTTTTACAAAAAGCCCTTCTTCCAAAAGCAACAGTGCCCCACGCAATGCCGCTTTGAGCCCGGCTTCATCCGGGTCAAAAAGTACGATGATATTTTGCGTGTAGCGTTTTAATAATTTGGCGTGCTGGCTGGTTAAGCTGGTGCCCAGCGGCGCCACGGTGTAGGCAATGCCCGCCTGGTGGCAGCCAATCACGTCCATATACCCTTCCAGCAATACGGCCCGGTCCGCCTTGCGGATAGCGGGGCCTGCAAAATTGAGCCCGTAGAGCACGCTGGATTTTGTAAACAAAATCGTTTCCGGCGAGTTTAAATACTTGGGTTCGCCGGGGCCTAAAATGCGTCCGCCAAAGCCCACCGTGTCGCCACGTTGGTTGATGATGGGGAACATCAGGCGATTGCGGAAATATTCGCGCAAACCGTGCTCGGTCTGCACGCACAGGCCGCAGTCTTTTAAATCGGCCTCGGTGTAGCCGGCTTGTTTGGCCTCGCGCAGCAGTACGCCGGCGGCGGGGGATAAACCTAATTCAAAATGTTCACACGTTTCTTTGGTGAGTTGGCGGCTTTTTACGTACGCGCGCGCGTGATCGCCCGCGCGCGAGAAAAAAAGTTTATGATAGTATTTACGGGCAAAATCAAGCGCTTTGCGCACGTTGGCGCGGCGTTGTTCCTCGGCGGTGAGTTGCTGAGCGGGCTGATATTCAATGCCGGCCATGTCGGCCAGTTTTTCAACGGCCTCGCGGAAGGACAAATTTTCCATCTTCATCAGGAAGGCAAACACGTCGCCCCCTTCCTGGCAGCCAAAACAGTAGAAAAGCCCCTTCTCGCTACTGCAAGTGAAGGAGGGCGTTTTTTCTTGATGGAAAGGACAACACGCCTTGTACGTTTTCCCCGCGCGCTTTAAACTGGGTACATATTGGCGCACGAGTTCTACAATATCAATGCGGTCTCGGATTTGTTCTACAACGTCTGTTTTCACGGCAAATTCCTGGAAAACGAAAAGGCAAATCAGGCAATAGCCCTATGTTACAAGGACTATTGCCTGTGAAATTTGAAGCTTAAAAGCGACGGCGTTTAGTACGGCGTGCGCGGCGCTGGGCTTCCTCGGATTTGAGTTTGCGTTTCACGCTGGGGGGCGTGTAGGTTTCGCGGCGTTTAATTTCGCGCAAGATACCGTTTTTTTCGCATTCCCGTTTGAAGCGTTTGATTGCTTCTTCCAAGTGTTCAGCGTCTCTAACTTTTACAAAAACCATTGTGATTCTCACCACCTTCTAGGGTCAGTAGATTAAAATTTGTTCCCATATATTATAGATTATTTGTACACATAATACAAGCGGTGAGATTCCAAATCAAGTTTGGAATGACATTTAATCAAAAGCCGTCCTTCCGTACCGAATACGAGATCTCACTTTGTTGATAGATCTTTCCATTGTGGGTTTACGCGGTTGATTAGCTCTTCTTTCCAGGATCTGCGCCAGGATTTGAGTTGCTTTTCTCGGCGAATAGCATCTAGTATACTTGAACAACTTTCACAATACACTAGTTTGCATAGTTTATAGCGTTTAGAAAATCCTGGCAACAACCCACTCTTGTGCTCATAGATACGTCGTTCAAGGTTGCTCGTTACTCCAATATACAAGACCGTATTTGTATGATTGGTCAGGATGTATACGCACGCGTTCATATTTTAACAACTTAAGGGAGAATGCTGATTCCGATCAGCATGACGACTATTCATACGATATAAAACGTCATCCTGAACTTGATTCAGGATCTCACCCTGTGTTGTTGGAAGCGGTGAGATTCCAAATCAAGTTTGGAATGACATTATCAATTTACCCGGCGGGCCACAGGAACCGGCGGCCGGCCATCATGTGAAAGTGTAAATGGTCCACGCTCTGCCCCGCGCCTTTGCCGTTGTTGGTAACCAGGCGGAAGTCCTTTAAATCAAACTGCTGCGCCAGCTTTTTGGCCACCAACAGGATGTGCCCCAAGAGGGCGGCATCCTTTTCGTCCGCTTCGCACAGGCGCGCAATGTGCTTGCGCGGGATGATCAAAAGATGGGTGGGGGCTTGGGGATTTAAGTCCTTAAATGCCACCACGTGTTCGTCTTCGTAGATAAGTTGGCTCTTAATGGAGCCGTCGGCAATGCCACAAAATATACAAGTCATACATCCATTATACTAAACTAGAACCAAGTTATTTTAAAAATTGGATGAGGGAAATTTAGCCCCTTCCCAAATGAGTAGCGAATAGCCCAAAAATCAAGGCCCCCCTAGGCCCAAAATGGGCCCTTTTTGCGCTTGACAATGCTAACATAATTTGCTAACATACAGTTGCAGTACCCGGTGCGGTCCTCGCGCTGGGCTTTCAACATAATTTGTCAGTGAAACACCCCAACAGTGCGTGCCCCTACCTCACACACTTTAAACCAGCAAAAGGAGTAAAATTAACGGGTGTTAGAACTGGTGTCTAGTCAGGCCATAGAGGCCGGAGCAACGTGCCACCCTCACGACTCCGCCACAGGCATACCCCCCTTTGCGGGGGGGGACCCTCTATTACCGAATCCGCTGGAAAATAAACCCATTTTGGTATGGGCGCGTGGCGTTTAAGTTTTTTTGCGCCGCAAAACCCAAGTAAGTATTTTCTTTACTTACAAATACTTAAACGGCTAAATGCCACAGCGAGCTACACAGAAGCAGACCGAAATCTTGCCAGTTCTTTATGTCTTGCTTGCGGGAACATGATTGCTAAACCGCTTGCTGTAGGTGGTTTAGTTAAATGCCTAGGGGTAAAGGGTTTGTGTCATTTTCGTAGACAAGTTGGCTCCTATATACCAAACCAGGGCCGAGTTGTTTTGAAAATACTGCGTTGCCGGGTTGATGGACTTATTTGCTTTTTGCCATTCTTTCTTGATAAAAAAGACTTGACATTTTGAAGAAAATGATTAGACTATACATAGGGGTTTGCCCCCAAATCAAAAAAGGAGATTAACTTATGAAAAAAGGTTTCACATTAATTGAGTTACTTGTAGTAGTACTCATCATTGGTATCTTGGCTGCAGTAGCCCTGCCCCAATATACCAAAGCAGTAGAAAAATCCCGCGCGGCTGAAGCAATGCAATTGTTGGGCGACATTGCTACCGCGGAACAAATCTATTACCTATCGGCCGATGACTTCACCAACGTAATGGGAGATTTGGACTTAACTTTCCCGGGTGTCTCAGAGGGGACCAACAATATCATTAAAACGAATAGTTACATCGTTGAAGTGACCGTGTCGGGTTCAGGATCTAATGCCCAAGTTATGGCTGAAGCTAGACGTAATGGAGGCGCTTTCAATGGAAGAGCCCTAAGACTGAAGGTAAAAGCCGACGGGACCGTGTTGAGAGGGTTTGCTCTGGATAATGATGGGAACAAGTTGTGCAACTTGGTATCCACTTGGAGTAACATCAACCCTAAGTGCACGACACTGGATTGGAACGCTTAGAGCGTTTTAAGAATTAAAAAGATGCTCCCCAGTTTTAACCGGGGAGCTCTTTTTTGTATAATATAGTATCTCTATTTGGAGTGTTTGAACTATGGCTAAAAACGACTTAACCACCCGCAACCTCATGCTGGATAGCTTGAAACAATATGCTAAAAAACGCATTTCGTTCAACTTCATCCGCGAACACGACGCGAAAAACCAAATCCCTTTAGAAATTTTAAAAGAAATGTACGACCACGATGTGCTGGGCGTGCATTTGCTGCTCATCCCGGAGGAGTACGGCGGCTTAAGCGGGCAAACCACCGAAATTTACCGCGTGTGCGAACAGCTGGCCCGTATTGACCTGGGCATTGCCACCGGCGTATTTGCCACCTTCCTGGGCAGCGACCCAATTAACGTAGGCGGTACCCCCGAGCAAAAAGCCAAATGGTTCAAAAAAATTGCGCAGGAAAACAAACTGGTTGCCTACGGTGCCACCGAGGCAGATGCCGGGTCCGACCTGGTTTCTTTGCGCACCCGCGCCGAGCACGTGGTTAAAGACGGCAAAGTGGTGGGCTACAAAATTACCGGCAGCAAAATGTGGATTTCCAACGGCGGCGTAGCCGATATTTACACGGTGCTGGCCCTGGCCCCCGGCGGCCCGAGCTGGTTTATTGTGGAAAAAGGCACCCCCGGCTTTACGCAAGACGTGCATGAAGACAAACACGGCATCCGCCTTTCCAACACGGCGGGGTTGGCGTTTGATGAAGTATACGTGCCGGCCGAAAATTTAATTGGGCTTAAAGAAGGACAGGGATTTTTGCAAGCCCAGGCCGTATTTGGTTATACGCGCTTGATGGTGGCGGCCTTTGGTTTGGGCGGCGGTGAAGAAGCCGTGGAAACCGCCCTGGAATATGCGCAACAGCGCGTCCAGGCCGGAACCCCACTCGCGCAAAAGCAGGGCTTTATGCTCAAGCTCATCACGCCGCATTACGTGCGCTTTGAAGCCGTCCGCGCGTACATTGACTGGACGGCCAAACAGCTGGAAGTGAACAACCACGGCTTGGCTACCGAGGGCGCAATTGCCAAACTCTATGCCACCGAATCGGGCAACAAAGCGGCCGAAGATGCTATCCAAGCGATGGGTGGTTTTGGATATACCAAAGAATTCCCGGTGGAAAAAATCAAACGCGATGTAAAGATTACCTGCATTTACGAAGGAACCAGCGAAGTGTTGGAAATGACCATCTTCCGCGGACGCTGGCAGGAACATCTCAAATCGCGCGGGCAATATTATATGAATCAGGCCACCGAATTTGATACCCTTCACGCCCAAAACCCGAACGTGGGGGCAGACAGCGTGGCCCTGGGGTTGCGCGCGTTGGCGCGCGTGCTGGAAGATTGCCGTGTCAATAAACTCACCCGTCATCAATATGTTACCTTTATGTTGGGCGATTTAATCAGCGAAATGGAAGTGGCCGCGGTGTTCACCCGCCAATGTGCCAATAAGGTAGTGACGGAAGGCAGCCGGTTTGATATAGATTCGCTTTGTACCATGGCCCGCGTAAATGCGCGCCAAAGTGCCTTTAAAGTGGCTAGCGAAGGCATGCGCCTGATCTTGGGAACCTGCCCCAACATCAACACGGCCGAGCTGGCGCAAGCGGTCAATTTGACAGGCATTGAAGATAAAATGCGCGGACTGATTGAAGATATGGATGGTGTGTCCGCTAAATTACGGGAAATTTTCAAAAAATAGGACGAGCTTATGAACATTATTGTATGCATTAAACAAGTACCCGATTCTTCCCAGGTAAAGGTGGACCCCAAGACCGGTACCCTCATCCGTGCGGGGGTGCCCAGCATTTTAAACCCTTACGACCATTTTGCCTTAGAAAAAGCCCTGGAAATTAAAGCCCAAACCGGTGCCAAAGTAACCGTGCTTTCTATGGGCCCCAACCAAGCGTTGGCGGTGCTGCGCTTGGCGTTGGCGTTGGGGGCGGACGAAGGGATTTTACTTTCCGACCGGGCGTTTGCCGGTTCGGATACGTGGGCTACCTCGTATGCGTTGGCTACGGCAATCCGCAAAATCGGCAAGTATGATTTGATTTTATGCGGCCAAATGGCAATTGACGGCGATACCGCCCAAACCGGTCCCGGCATTGCCCGCCAGTTAAATATCCCGCAGATTACCTTTTGCACCCACGTGGATGCCAGCGGCAACCAAGTAATGGCCAAAAAACTCATTGAAGGCGGGAAACAAATTTTACAGGCCGATATGCCCGTGCTGATCACCATGACTACGCCGGCCGATTACGCGCCGAAATATCCGTCTTTCCTGGCGGCCCATAAAGCGCAAGAAAAAACGGTGCACACGTGGACCGCGGCAGATATCGGGGCCGACCCGCACAAGTTGGGGCTGGAAGGTTCGCCCACCCGGGTGGACCGTATTTTCCCGCCGCCCGCGCGCCCCAAAGGCGAAATGTTTGCCGGTTCCCCCGTGGAATTAGCCAACAAATTGGTTGAAATTTTGAAAAAGGAGAGCTTTGTAAAATGATCCAGATTTCTGCTAGCTGCGTCGGTTGCGGCAAATGTGTATCTACCTGCCCGTTTGGGGCACTCTCTTTAGTAAACGGCAAGGCCGTGGCTTCGGCCGCGTGCAGCATGTGCGGCGCGTGCGTAAGCGTGTGCCCGATGAAGGCACTCTCGCTCCCGGCGGCCGGTGCGGCTAAAAAAGATTTGTCTGCCTACAAAGGCGTGTGGGTATTTATTGAGGTAGGCAACGACGGCCGCACCCAAAAAGTGCGCCCGGTAGGGTTTGAGCTTTTATCCAAAGGCCGGGAACTGGCCGACCAATTGGGGGAGGAACTTTGTGCGGTAATTATCGGCAACCATGTGCAAAATTATTTTGCCGAACTTTCCCAATATGGTGCGGATAAAATCTATTCCGTCAGTGCGCCGGAATATCACTTTTATAATACGTTAGCGTATGCCAATGCTTTAATTACGCTGATTAAAAAATACAATCCCAGCGTGGTGCTTTTTCCGTCCACCTATATCGGGCGGGATTTATCCCCGCGGATTTCTTCCGAATTATTTGTGGGATTGACGGCCGATTGTACCGGGTTGTCTATTAAAGAGGGGAACCTCATCCAAACGCGCCCGGCTTTTGGCGGAAACATCTTGGCAGATATCAAATGCCCGGATTACCGCCCGCAAATGGCCACGGTGCGCCCGAACGTATTTAAGAAAAATCCGATTGCTGCGGGCCGTATGGCACAAGTTGTAGAGGAAACCATCCCCGTGCCGTTTGATGCCGGCAAAGTCCGCGTGATTGAAACGCAAATGGACCCGGTTTCCACAGCGCAAAAACTGGATGAAGCCCCGGTGGTAGTATCCGGCGGGCGCGGAATGAAAGACAAAGAAGGTTTCTACTTGCTGGAACGGCTTGCCCAAGCATTGGGCGGAGCCGTGGGTGCCAGCCGCGCGGCCATTGATATGGGTTTTAAACCCAAAGAAGACCAGGTGGGCCAATCCGGCGTAACGGTTACCAGCAAGCTCTATATTGCGTGCGGAATTTCCGGCGCGGTACAACATACCGTGGGGATGGAACATTGCGAAGTGATTATCGGCATTAACAAAGATGCCAACGCCCCCATATTTAACGTATGTAAATACGGCCTGGTGGGTGACGCTAAACAAATATTGGCTAAAACCTTGGAACAACTCAAAAAATAACGATTGTTTTGGCAAAAAATCAAAGGCCCCCTTTTAAAAAGGAGGGCCTTTTCTGGGCCTTGACAATTTAACCTTTTCCCTATATACTTATAATAGGGTAGTAGATGAAAATGAAAGGAGTGCTTATGAAACATATAATTGGCAATAATGGAGCGAAAGGGTTTACCCTGATTGAGCTCTTGGTAGTAGTACTAATTATCGGTATTTTGGCAGCGGTAGCGTTGCCCCAATATCAAAAGGCAGTGTGGAAGGCCCGCACGGCTGAAGCAAAAGTGTTTGCCGCTAATTTGGCAAATGCGGAAAGAATACACTATATGCAGACCGGGGAATTTACGACAAATTTCTCTGATTTGGATATTGAATTGTAGGGAGGCATTATGAAGAAATTATTTTTACTTTGTATGAGTGCGTTGGCAATGATGCTATTGCCGTTGGCTTTGAACGCAAAAATTCCGAGTGTCCAAGAGCCGTTGCCGCCCATAGATCCAGGGGACAATTCAACTGCGGACGTACCCATGGTTGCGGACCCGTATGGGGTGCAATTGCAGAACTTTGACCTCTCGGTTGACGTGGCAGTTTCGGATGAAATACAAGTCACGCTGACCCCCAAGGGAGACCCGGGCTTTTACTTGCATGTTCAAATCCAGCCGGAATTCTCGTTTACTTGGTGTACGGGGGATGAAGCCCTGTGTAAAGTAGTGGGCAGCGGGCAATCGTGTGATGATGCCCCCGAGTCGGGTAACTGGTGCTATGAAGACTTGGAGGAAGACCAAATTGTTCCCGGTCATGGCTCGGGCAATTTCCCCCCTGGTCAAGGTCAAGGTGGCCTGCCTGGCTTGTAATCTCCATGGCAACATAAAAACATCTTCAAATCCCCGGTTACTGCCGGGGATTTTAATTGTATAAATACTCACAACTCCTTCTAGATTTACTATAATATAGTTACCCTTAATCTATAGACTTGTTTGGAGTATTTTCTACTATGGCAAAAAATAAATATTCACATACCGTTTTGTTACCCAAAACGGAATTCCCGATGCGTGCGGGTCTTGCACAAAAAGAACCTACGTTGTTAGAATTTTGGAAGTCCATCAACCTCTACGAAGCCATGCTCAAAAAGAATGAAGACGGCAAACATTTTGTGTTGCACGATGGACCGCCTTATGCCAACGGGAAAATCCACATTGGGCACGCTTTAGATAAAACGATTAAGGATATTATTTTAAAATCCCGCGCCATGACCGGGCACTATACGCCCTATGTGCCGGGGTGGGATTGCCATGGTCTGCCCATTGAACAAGCTCTTTTAAAAGAACTCAAACAAGAAAAAAAGCATATCACCGATGTGCCCGCTTTCCGTCAAAAAGCGCGCGCGTTTGCTGCCAAATTTATTGATTTGCAACGCCAAGGTTTTAAACGCTTGGGCGTGCAAGGCGATTGGGATCACCCGTATCTCACCATGGATAAACGCTACGAAGGCATTACCATTGGCGTGTTTTTGGATTTGATTGAAAAAGGGTACGTGTACAAAGGGCAAAAAACCATTACGTGGTGCCCCCATTGCGAAACCGCCCTTGCCGATGCAGAAACGGAGTACAAGGATGTTTCTTCACCGTCCATCTACTTGCGCTTTAAATTGGTGCAAGCCCCCAAAGACATTTTTGGTAAGTTAGATTACAGCAACCCCGTCAGTTTAGCGGTGTGGACCACCACCCCGTGGACCATCCCGGCCAACCAAGCCGCGGCCGTTTCCAATACGGAAGATTACGTCATCTTGCAAGACGAAAAAACCCACGAGTATTACATCGTGGCGGAAAAACTGGCGCAAGAATTTATTAAAAATACGGGCCGCAATTGCACGCAAGTGGGTACGGTGGCCGGTAAAGATTTAGTCGGTTTGAAATACTACCACCCGTTAACGCACCGTGAAAACCCGGTCATTTGGACCGACTTTGTAACCATGGATGCCGGGGTGGGGGTCGTTCACATTGCGCCCGGCCACGGGGAAGAAGACGCCCAAGCCGGTAAACAATGGAACTTGGAAACTTTCTGCCCGGTAGACGAAAAAGGTTGCTACACAAAAGATGCCGGTGTATTTGAAGGGATGAGCGTGTTTGAAGCCAACCCCTTAATGGTTAAAAAATTGGACGAGCTGGGTGCGCTTATTAAAGAGCAGGAAATTTCGCACAGCTATCCGCATTGTTGGCGTTGCCATAACCCCATTATTTTCCGCGCAACGGAACAATGGTTTATGTCCATTGATAAAAACGGCTTGCGCGAAAAACTGATGAAGAATTTGGACCCAGTAGAATTCTTCCCGCAAGGGGGGAGAGAACGCATGCGTTCCATGATCGGCTTGCGGCCGGATTGGTGTCTTTCCCGTCAGCGTTTTTGGGGAAGCCCGGTGACGATTTTGTATTGCAAAAAGTGCGGCAAAGCGCAAATTAACGACAAGCTGTTTACGTTCATTAAAAAACGTGCGCTGGAGGAAGGGTCCGACTTTTGGTTTATTGACCCCGTGGAAAAATTGGTTCCCGAAGAATATACTTGCGAATGCGGCTGCACGGAATTTAGAAAAGAAACCGATATTTTAGACGTGTGGTTGGATTCGGGCGTGTCCTGGGCGGCGGTATTAAAAGACCGCGGGCTTGACTTCCCGGCGGATGTCTATTCCGAAGGGTCGGACCAGCACCGCGGCTGGTTCCAAAGCTCTTATATTCCTTCTTACACGTTGGAAAATAAAGCCCCTTTCAAAACCATTTTGACACACGGTATGGTGCTGGACGGCCAAGGCAAACCCATGCACAAATCTGCCGGTAACGCGGTAGACCCGGAAGATGTAATCAACAAATACGGGGCCGATATTTTGCGGTTGTGGGTGTCTTTATCGGACTATCAAGGGGATGTGCGTATTTCGGACGAAATTTTGCAAGGGCCCATTGATACCTACCGCAAGTTGCGCAATACGGTGCGCTATGCGTTGGGGAATTTGTCCGACTACGACCCCGCTACCCACAAAGTGCCCACCAAAGAACTGGCCGAAATGGATCAGTATATGTTGGGCCGGTTAGATGCGTTAATTCAAGAAGTGCACGCTGCGTATAACGAATTTAATTTCCGCCGGGCGATGCGCGCGCTGACGGATTTTTGTATTTTGGATTTGTCCAGCTTTATGTTGGACGCTTCCAAAGACCGCCTCTACACGTTGGGTACCAACGCCGCCGGCCGGCGCAGTGCACAAACGGTTCTGGCCGAAATTGTGGTGGACCTGCTTCAACTGATGGCCCCGGTGCTTTCTTTCACGGCGGAAGAAGCGTGGCAAACGCTGCGCAAAACGGCCTTAGGGCGCGACTTTGCCCAAAGCATTTTCTTAACCGATATGCCGCGTAATTCGTCGTTTATTCCGGATGTACGGTTGGAAAATAAGTGGAACGAAATCCGCCGTATCCGGGAAGGCGTACAAAAATTTTTGGAAGAAGCGCGCGAGAAAAAAATTATCGGCTCTTCGCTGGAAGCCAAAGTCATCTTTAGCACCAACGATGCTTCCACCAAAGCGTTCTTGGAAGAAACCCAAGACCTGTGGCCGGAGATTGCGATTGTTTCTCAAGTGGAAATTAAAGACGGGAACGACCCGTTGTTTGTGGAAGTAACCCACGCCACCGGTCATAAATGTGCGCGCTGCTGGCAATGGAAAGAGGAAGTAGGTACGCTTGCCCCGCATAACGATATTTGTGCGCGTTGTGCCCGTGTGCTGGAAAAAGAAAATTTGTCCGTAGAAGATACGGAGCCGGTACATGCCTAGTTTAAGCGCAGCCCGTGCCTGGGCTTCAACGCACCGCGGGATGTTGGTTTTGGCGGCCGTGCTTTTGTTTGTGGATCGCCTAACCAAAGTATGGGCGTTGCATACGTTAGCCAAAGAGGGCCCCGTTGTACTGGGGAAATATTTTTGGCTAAACTATGTAGAAAATACCGGCGCAGCGTTTGGGATGTTTCACAACGCCAATACGCTGTTAATTGGGGTGATGTTGCTGATCATTGGGTATATTATTTTTAGTTGGAAAGAAATTGCCCAATATGGCCCTTGGTCCCAGTGCGGAGGAATTTTGGTTTTGACCGGAGCCCTGGGAAATTTGTACGACCGCTTGACGTTGGGATTTGTGGTGGATTTTTTGGATTTTCGGGTATGGCCGGTGTTTAATGTGGCCGACTCTTGCATTACGGTAGGTGCTGTGTTGATCGGGATTTGCCTGCTGGGTGCTTTAAAACAAAAGAGGGAGGAAAAATGAAAAAAATTTACGGTGTAATAGTTTTGTGCTTATGCATGGTGGCGTGTGGATCTGAAACACAATTGTTTCAACAAGCCAAGTTAGCCCAATCGCAAGGGAACTATCAAAAAGCCCTGGGCTTATACAATAAACTCATCAAGCAAAACCCGAACCACGCCGCGGCATTGACCAACCGCGCGTTGGTGTGGGAATTGATGCCCGCTAAAGACAAGGCCGAAAAAGCCAAAAACCTGGATTTTGCCGAACAAGATTATTTGCGGGCCCTGGAAATCAACCCGGAACGCCCGGAAACGTATAACAATTTGGGCGGACTTTATTTGGACCGAAATCAAAATGGGTATGCCGTGGCCTATTTGTCGGAAGCATTGTATCGGGATCCGACGTATTTTAAAGCGCGGGTAAACCGTGCGGTGGCTTACTCTAAATTGGGTCAGTTTTCGGATGCCATAGCGGATTTTAATATCGCCAGCCAGCAACGCCCGCACGATCCTTTCTTGTTATTAAACCGCGGCTTGGCCTATATGGATGTGTACAAGTACGAAGCCGCAGCAGGCGATTTTTCCCACGCGTTGGTAAAAGACCCTAACAATGCCCGTTTGTATGTGGAGCGCGCGCGTGCTTTTATGAAAATGGGTTATCCGGCGGATGCGTATGACGATTTAACCCAGGCCATTGCGTTGCAACCGTCTTACGCGGTAGCGTATTATTTCTTGGCGGATTTGCTTTTCCGCAACGGGGAAAAAGACGAGGCCTTGGGAACCTTGGTAAGAACCAAGGAGTTGGCCCCGCAATACGTGGCGGCTTATGATTTGATGGGGGATATGCTGGCCATGGAAGACCCCGTGGCCGCTACCGCCAACTATTTGGTTGCTTTGAAATTGGACCCGGAACACGAAGTGAAATATCGCTGGAAAATTGAAATGATGAAAACCGAAGAAGGCCGTTACCGGGTGATGACGCAGCGCTTTTTCCCGCAAGGGCGTGCGTATGACGTCAGCGGGCAACCTCGTTTCCGGGCGCCGGTGAACCGCGCCGCAGGTGCAACTCCAGCCAATCAAGGAGCTACCCGTTAGTACGTTGTTATGACCCCTGCTACTGTTCCCAATTATTATGTGCCGGCGGCGTTAAAAGTGCCGTCTCGGGCGTTTACATACCGGTTTTTCCTGTCGGTATGCTTGCTGATTTTGGTGCTGTGTTCTTTAATCTTGCAACATTCCGCCATGGGCATTTTTATTTTGGCCCTGATGGATTTGTTCTTTTGTGCGGATATTTTATTGCGTTGCGGAATCAAAGATGTGTTCCACGGGAAATTGACTTTGTCCGTTTTAATTTCCGTCAGTGCGCTGAGCGGGTTGTTATACTCGGCCTTAAATAGTTTCCATTTGGTATTGCTGCGCGGCCCGGTGACGGATTTGTACGTCTATACCATGCTGCTCATCACGTTGGCCTTGTGGGTGGAACGCCGCCTCAGCCGCGAGAAAGAAAAAACACATATCTTTATTAAAAAATTAGACGATTTTTTGCCCAAGTCGGCCCGTTTGTGTGTGGGGCGGCAATTTCGCAAAGTGTTTGCCACGGAACTACACAAAGGGGATATTGTGCTCGTCAAACCCGGCGAACGCTTACCCGCAGACGGTATTATCCGCAAAGGGAAAACCTCTATTGATGAACAGCTCATTACCGGGAACATGATGCCCACGGCCAAACGCTTAGACAACCGTGTGTATGCCGGTACGCTTAATAAGTCAGACAATATTTACGTGGAAGTAACCGAAACGTTACCCGGTTCGGCCATTATGAGTATTATGGGCGCTATCAAAACCGGCGAAATCCACCGGGCGGGTGTGCGCAGCTTGTTGGATGTATATGCGGCGTGGGTGCTGCCGGCCATTTTTGGGGGCGCGTTGATTATATATGTGGCGTTTTTGATTCGTCACGGGCTTTCCATTTGGGCTTCTTATTTAGGGGTGTTGCTATTTGTGCTGGCGCTATTTTGCCCGGCGGCGTTATCGTTTTCCATTATCTTCCCGGCGTTTTTTGCACGCCGCGGTGCCAAACGGCTCAAATTAAATATTCAAAACTGGCACGCGTTGGAAAAAATCACGCAAGCGCAAACCTTCTTTTTTGATAAAACCGGTACGCTTACGTATGGGGAATTGCGTGTATCGGGGGTGTACCCGGTGTCGGAAACGGCTCGCAAACCCCTCTTGGATGCCGTATGTACCGCCGAACAGTTAGTGGACGGTCCGTTTGCGGATGCGGTAAATATGTATGCCAAAGAACATAAAATTAAGCCCAAAAAAGTGCTGGCGTTTGATGTGTTGCCCGGGTTGGGTGTGCAAGCGGTTAGCAATAAAAACCAAATTTTGGCCGGTTCCATCCCGTGGTTAGCCGAACAAGGTATTTTTATCAGCCAGCAAATTACCCAACAGTGCGAAGCCGTGATTTGTGTGGCCGTAAACGGTACGTATTTGGGATATTTAACCTTGGCGGATGAATTGCGCCCCGGTGCGCAAGAAATGGTGGAGTTTTTAAAATCGCACGGGAAAGAAATTATTTTGGTTTCCGGCGATAACGAAAGCTCCGTTTCGGCCATTGCCAAAGAGGCGGGCATTGAAACGTATAACTTTTTTGTACTCCCCAAAACCAAGGCAGAAATTGTGACCAACTTGCGCGGTTTAGGGCAAAAAGTGGTGATGGTGGGGGATGGTTTTAACGATATTATTGCCCTGTTACAAGCCGATGCCGGGATGGTGTTTTCTTCCGGCAAAAACGTGTATAATAACTGGGTAGATATCATTATCAAACGGCGCGATTTGCAAGCCGTGCGGTATTTGTTTGCTATTCATACCAAGCTGCGCCGGTTAATCCGGCAGAATGTGGTGCTTTCGGTGTTGCTTAACATGATACTGGCAGGTTGGTTGGTGTGGCAGAGTTCGTCGGGCGTGGCCCAGTGGCATTGGCCGGTGGTGGGCGCCTTGGCAGCTGTTTTAGTAGTGTGGTTAAATTCAACAAGGATGTTATATATCAAATGACAAAAGAACTTGATTTTGGTTATACAGCAGATCATGCCCGCAAAAATGCGGATACGGTTCTGCCGGCTATTGAATGCTGGCCCAACCAGTATAAGCGCGATTATATCGTAAAAATTGAATTGCCGGAGTTTACTTCCGTCTGCCCCAAAACCGGGTTGCCGGACTTTGGCACCATTGTAATTGAATATATCCCCGATGAAAAATGTTTGGAACTTAAATCGCTGAAGTATTATTTGTTGGAATACCGCGATATGGGGATTTTTATGGAGAACATTGCCAATAAAATTTTGGACGATGTGGTGAAGGCCTGCCAGCCCAAAAAAGCAACCGTAACGGGTACGTTTACGCCGCGCGGGGGTTTAAAATCTGTAATAGTGGCCAGCTATGAAAAATAACATTTTGCTCATCAGTATCTTTTTGTCCGGCGCTGTTTTTGGCGGGGCCGTGATGGGAATGTGGCAAAAAACACATACCCCGGTGTGCCCGGCCGCCCAATGCCCGCAAAAGGCCGATTTGTTATTGGCACAGCTGGAGCAAGCGGGGCTGCCGGATGATGTGCGCCTGGCCCAGGACGAAGAAACCCAACTTAAAAAATCGTCTGATATCCCGTCGCAACTTTCGCCCATTGAACTGCCGGAAGGGGTGGATTTGTCTTCCATTGGGGTGATCGCGCCCGCGCAAAAATCAACAAGCACCGTCGCGTTAAATGATCAGCAAAATACGTTGGTGCTTAACGCGCAAAAACCGGCCGAGCAAGCGGCCGACGGTTCTGCCATCACCATGATAGAAGCCCCGGTGCAAGCCAAACGCATTAAAACGCTGGATGAATATAAGGCGTTCAAACGCACCGCGCAGGGCAGCTATCCGGCGGCCGATTTTGCCAAGGAAGACGTGCTGGTGCTGGAATCCGTGAGCAACTTGCCCGATAAAGTTTTTGAAATTGTGGCCGTGGAACCGGCGGCGGATCACCTGCTGGTGGTGTACCGCGTGAACGTGTTGGGGCTGGACAAAAAAACCAACAGCCACAGTGCACAAAAAATTACCAAGAGCAAATTGCCGGTAGTACTCAAACAAGTGCTGTAAGAATTTGTGAATTCAAAAAAACCGTCCCTTTGTAGGGACGGTTTTTTCATATAGGTGGCAGCTAATACCCCGGATTCTGTCGCGGATAACCATTACTCTAAGCGGCCTACTTGGTTACGAAGGCGGGCACCTATGAACCGGCTTGGCCTTGCTCCATGCGGGGTTTACCTTGCCGCGCTTGTTACCTCGCGCGCGGTGCGCTCTTACCGCACCTTTTCACCCTTACCCTTGCGGGCGGTTTGTTTTCTGCGGCACTTTCCATCCAACGGGTTTTTAGCCCATTGTTCCACCCTTTCGGATGGCGCATTGCCCTATGGAGTCCGGAAGTTCCTCCCCCTGCGCTAGACTTAGCCGGGAGCGGTTATCTAAGCTGCCAAATTTCTTTCTAATTTTGTGCATTTCGTTGTCGCTTGGATAGGCGGATACCTCCGCGCTAACGCGCGCGTGCCGCCAGTATTCCTTCTATCCGCGCTCCTAGAACTGCGCAAAATTCGTTTGAAATTTTCAAATTTCTTTCTAATTTTGTGCATTTCGTTGTCGCTTGGATAGGCGGATACCTCCGCGCTAACGCGCGCGTGCCGCCAGTATTCCTTCTATCCGCACTCCTAGAACTGCGCAAAATTCGTTTGAAATTTTCAAATTTCTTTCTAATTTTGTACGTTTCGTTGTCACTTGGATGGGTGACCCGTTTCGTTGTACAAAACTAGTTGTTCGTTACCATATTTTCCGTTGATACCGGGTGTGTGGCTGAGGCCGGTTTCTTACGGGAATAAATTTTATCTACAATCACGGCAATAGCGCCGTCGCCCGTTACGTTGCACGCAGTGCCAAAAGAGTCCATAGCAATGTAGAGCGCAATCATAAGGGCTAGTTCGGGCTGACCAAAGCCCAGCATGCTTTCCAATACACCCAAAGCCGCCATAATGGCTCCACCGGGTACGCCCGGCGCGGCTACCATGGTAACCCCCAGCATGCAGATAAATCCGGCAAATTGCTCCAGCGATACCGCTTGCCCGCTCATAATGATAATCGCCAACGCGCACGCCACAATTTTCATGGTGCTGCCCGATAAGTGAATGGTGGCACACAGCGGCACCACAAAGCCGGCCACTTCTTCGCGCACGCCGATTTTAATGGTTTGCCGCAACGTAACCGGGATCGTAGCGGCGGAAGATTGGGTCCCCAGCGCGGTGGCATACGCCACGAGCATATTTTTGAGCATGAAAAACGGGTTTTTCCCGCCGATAATCCCGGCCAAGATAAATTGCATCAGTAGCATAGCCGCGGTAATTGCAAAAATGATCACAATAATTTGTGCAAACACGCCCAGCACCTTGACGGCTTGCCCGTTTACCGTCATATTTAAGAAGATACCGAAGATGTAAAGAGGCAATAGCGGGATGATGATTTTGACAATGACTTTGTCAATAATGTCGCGCAAGTCCAGCATGATTCCTTTTAGGCGGCTGCCTTGGATGACGGCCATCCCCAGCCCTAACGTGAAGGCAAGCACCAGCGCGCTCATCACGCTCATAACCGGCGGCATGGCAATCACAAAGTAAGGTTTTAGTTCAGCTACTTGCGCAAAAGAGGCAATTTCTTGGGAAGGATCCAAGAGGAGCGGGAAAGTCAACGCGGAAATCCCGTAACTAAAAAACCCGCTGGCCAGGGTAAACCCATACGCCAAGGCGGCGGTAATAAAAAGGAGCTTGCCGGCGCCGCGCCCCAATTCGGCAATGCCCGGGGCCACCAGCCCCACAATTAACAGCGGAATAATAAACCCTAAAAAATTGCCGAACAATTCGTTAAAGGTAATGACCACGCGTACCAGCCCATCCGGGAAAAACAACCCGCACACAATCCCGGCCGCAATGGCGATAATCACACGGGGCAAAAGCCCCCATTTTAGCTTTACATTTAATTTTCTTCTTCTAAATTTAAACATACGTTTATTATACGAAAATTTTCCCACTTCGTATAGGAAAAATCCTATAATGTAAAATATGAGACGAACGTGGATTTTGCTTTGCTTGGTGTTGTTTCCTGTCGCCGCAGGAAGCGAAACTTTTACGGTAAACCGAGCCCTCCAATCCACCGATCCTATCCTCACTCATTTTACCCAAGATAGTTTTGTGCGCGCGTATTTGGCGCGCTCGCCGGAAGTAAAAGCCCGCCAAAATACTTTATTAAACGCGCGGGTAAATTATCAAAACGCCTTTACGGAAGCATTTTTGCCGTCGTTCTCGGTTTCGGCCACGGCGGATAAGAACTACTCGCGCCCGGATAATATCCGCTCATGGAGTGAACTGCGCCACGCGGATTCCAACGCGCAGGCCTCCGGCACGTGGAACTTGCTCAACAGCGGGAAAGACCGGTTGACGTATCAAAATGCTTCGCTGTCGTACGAGATTGCCCAAATTGCCTTTGACGATTTTATCCAAGAGAGCGTGTTGTCCGCCGTGCAAATTTATTATGATTTGCTACTCAATCAAAAATTAGTGAAAGTGTATCAGGATGACTTGGAAATTAACCGCAAACAGTATCAGCAAGACAAAGTGCTCTATGATAACGGGCTTAAAACCCGCTCGGACTTGCTATCTAGCGAAACAAACTACCGCTCCAGCCAGCTTTCTTTATTCTCGGCCCAAAATGATTACGCCAACGCGCTTACGGCTTTTAATATTGCGTTGAACCAACCCACGGAAACGGAAATTACGCTGGATGAGAACCTGGATCAAACCCTCATCACGCTTCCTTCGTTGGAGCAGGATTTAACCCAAGCACTTGCCCAACGCCACGACGTGCGCCAGCGCCGCTTGCAACTTAAACAGGCGGATATTGAATTTAAACAAGGCAAATTAAAAACGTTGCCCTCTTTGTTTGTGGATTTGTTTGGCTCTACCGGGCGCGGGCTCAACAATCATGAACTGTGGGGATATAATTACGGTATGGCGGCCGGGATCAGCTTTGATTTGGGGTTTTTGTACGTGGATAAATATCGTACCCGCCAAAACTTGGCGCGCACGCACGAAAATGCCGCGCTAAATTTTGAGCAATTTTTGCGCACTACGCGCGATAGTGTGGTGCAAACCCGCAACGCCTTGGCCCTTAAAATGCAAAGCATGGAAATATCGGACTTGCGCTTACAAGCCGCTACGCAAAAATTTGAAGCCACGCAAACCAAGTACAAAAACGGGCTGATGAGTGCGACGGATTTAACCGTTGCGCAACAAGCCATGGTATCTGCGCAAATTGAGCACGCCCGGTTACTTACCGACTTGGAAATTGCCAAACTGCGCTATCAATATGCAATCGGGCAAAATATTTTTGATTATTCCTTGGAGGATTTACAATGAAACGGTTTTTCAAAAAACATTGGAAGAAATTAGTGCTTGTTCTTGTGATTGTAGGCGTGCTTACCGCCGGGTGGTTCTACGGTGTAAAGCCGCTGATTGCCAAAATCAAAGGGGCTGTGATTAACCCCGAAGATGTAGTTACGGTGAAAAAAGACAAAGTAGAAGTGCTGTTTACCGGTTCCGGCACGGTAACGGCCAAGCAGGACATCAAAGTAACGTCTAAACCCAGCGGTATTTTGAAAGCCGTCTACGTAAAAGAAGGCGACTACGTCAAAAAAGGGCAAGCCGTGGGCTTAATTAAACCGGGCCGTAACGAGTTTGAAGATTACAAGCCCATGCCCATTTATACCGAGGCCTCCGGCACCGTTGTAAAATGTGTGGGAAGGGGGGACTACGAAAAACCGTTGTCCGATAAAGATTTGTCTTTGCCGCGGCTGGGAATATTTTTAGAAGGCAGTTACGACAGTGCCGAAAATGCCACCTGCTTTTTGCGGGTAGTGAATATGGATTCGCTGCTCATTTCCACCTACGTTACCGAGGCCCAAGTGATGAAGTTAAAACCGGGGATGCCGGTGGAAATTACCATCCGTTCCCTGGGGGAAAACGCCCCCAAATTGGAAGGGAAAATTTCGCACGTGTCTTCGCAAAGTGAAGCTACCGATTGGAGCGGAAGTTCCGGGTTTTTGGTAGTTACCGAAATTGACAATTCGGATAAGAAAATTTTGTTGGGTGTTACGGCGGAAATGAAGGTAGCTATTGATAAAAAAGAAGATGTGCTGACCATCCCGGCCAATGCCCTTTTTGAGAAGGACGGAAAAAACTACGCCTTCAAAGTAGTAGGTAAAAATAAAACCAAAAAAGTGGAAATTGAAATCGGCCTTACCAGCGACAAGAATGTGGAAGTAACCAAAGGCCTTGCCGAAAACGACCAAGTGTTAACCACTCTTCCTTACGGAGAATCATGGTAATAGCACAGTGCAAAAAACTTATTAAAGTATATCCCGGGGCGCAAGATTTCCGCGCGTTGGATGAAGTTTCGCTGTCTATTAAAGAGGGGGAGTTTGTGTCCATCATGGGCCCCAGCGGGTGCGGGAAAAGTACGCTGCTTAATATTTTAGGGCTACTGGATGAACCGACCGGCGGCGAATATATTTTAAACGGGGTGCCCACCCAGCGGCTGAGTGATGCGCGCCGCACCGAACTGCGCCGCAATGAAATTGGATTTATTTTTCAATCGTTTAATTTAATGCCGCGTTTATCGGTATTGGAAAATATTGCCTTGCCCATGCGTTATACCAATATGCCCCGTGCGGATATTTTGCCGCGCGCACGGGAACTAGCCGTGCGGGTAGGGCTTGAAAAAAAATTGCATAGTACGCCGTTGCAACTATCCGGGGGGCAATGTCAGCGGGTGGCTTGTGCGCGTTCGCTGGCTAACAAGCCCTCTATCATTTTGGCGGACGAACCCACCGGGAATTTGGATTCTAAAGCCAGCGCGGAAATTTTAACCCTGCTCAAAGAACTAAACGACGGCGGTATGACCATTATTATGGTAACGCACGACCCTAAAATTGCGCAGGGGACTCACCGTATTATCCATGTAAAGGACGGTAAAATTGTATGAGATTACCGGATTTAATGGCCACCGGGTGGACGGAAGTTTGGGCGCACAAGATGTGCAGCTTCCTGAGCTTTTTTGCCATTGCAATCGGGATTGCCACCTTCTTCTATACCCTTAGCATACTCAGCCAACGGTATAGCCGCTTGGGGCAGACGGCCAAAGTTGCCGGGGCGGGCCGCGTGGAAACCAGCACCAATCACCCCCTTAGTCTTGTGCAATATCAAGACTTAAAGGCCAGGTTGCCGGAAGGGAGTTCGCTGGCACTGACTACCCGCAACTTTAATATATCCAACGGGCGTTGGTGGAATACGCTTTATCATCGGGGGAACAAACTGCTGGGAGGAGGGGTACGCGGGATTTTACCTTCGTTTAAAGATGCGGATTTTGTTTACCGGTTGGAAGGCCGTTTTATCAATTGGAAAGATGTAGAGAATAAGCACCGTGTGGTTGTAATGACCGTATTTCCCCATGAAGTAAAAAAAGCAAAGAAGCGTTTTTGGTGGGACGATGAGGAAGGGGTGCAGCTGGTTAAAGATTATTCGGCCCATCATCATTTGTTGCAGCAACAAATAGAGCTTCACCATCAAACATTTACTATTGTTGGGATTTTGCACCTGCCCACGGAAAGTGATGATGTGCGCTTGTCAAGAAACCGCGAAGATCGGCCCATGTTCTACATCCCTTACACTACGTGGTATGATCTCTACCCGGAAGAAAAAGATACCCGGCAGGTGGATATCCGCGTGGTAACGGGCAAAGAGTCCACGGCCAAGGCCGCGGGGAGAAGCTTGGCCAGTTATTTGCGTTCTCAATTTGGGGTGGACGAAAAACCGGAAATTGAATTCTTTCAAGAAAAAATGGAAGAACACCTTACGCAGGCCCGCAAATCGCTAAATAATATGCTGTTTATGGGGATTATTGCTATGATTGCGGGCGGCATTGGTATTATGAACGTGACGATGGCGGTGATCTTCTCGCGCACCAAAGAAATTGGGATCCGCCGGGCGATTGGGGCCTCGCGCAAAGATATTTTGTTCCAGTTTGTAGTGGAGGCCATGTTGCTGGGTTTATGTGGTTCCGTGGCCGGAATGATTTTAGGATATATGGCCGTTTTGCACCTGGCCGAAGATACCAGCCAAATGACGTTTTCCTGGTGGGTGGTGGCACTGTCGGTGTTGATTGCGTTGGTAACCAGCTTTTTGTTTGCCTTGTACCCGGCGTGGCAAGCCGCCAAACTCAAACCCGTTGACGCACTCAAGAACGAATAAGGTACAATATAACTATGCAAGTAAAAATAAATATTGACGGCGGTTCGCGCGGAAACCCAGGGCCTGGGGCTGCGGCGTATGTAATTTGCGATTTGAAGGGGAAAATCCTCTCGCAAGAAGGGTATTTTATGCCGCACTGCACCAACAATCAGGCCGAATATACCGCCCTAAAATTGGCCCTCATTAAATGCAAAGAATTGGGCGCCAGCGAACTGTTTATTGAAGGCGATTCACTCCTTTTGGTCAAACAATTTACCGGGGAATATAAGATTAAAAACCCGGACTTGCAATCCCGCATGCAGGTCATCCGCAAATTGGCGCAAGGATTTACCATCCACATTAAACACGTGCTGCGGGAATTTAACAAAGCCCCCGATGCCCTGGCCAACAAAGCCATGGACGAAGAACAATCGGTGGGGTTTAACCCCATTGCGTACCTGCCGGAAGATGACGAAATTTTAGCCGCGCCCGAAAAGAACAACGTGGTCAACGGCGTGGAAGTGACCCCGGTCAAACGGGCCAACAAGCCCACCGCCTCTAAGCCGGCCCCCCAAAAAAGGCCGCACCAACCTAGTTTGTTTGATTAAGGAGTATCTAAAAAAATTCCCCGGGTTTGCGCCCGGGGGATTTTTTATTTCTTTAAGATATTTTCAGACGGTTTGAAGCGTACTTTTTGCTTGGCAGGTACTTGCACCTTTTCCCCGGTTTTGGGGTTGTGGCGCTGCACGGGGCGGGCCATTTTAAGGTGAAAGGTACCAAAGTTGCTGATGACTACTTTGCCGTCGCGCTTGAGGCCGTGTTTAATAATTTCAAATACTTTATCTACAGCCGATTTGGCTTGCTTTTTGTCCAGCATACTGCGGGTTAAATGGCGAATCACATCATCTTTATTCATAACTTATTTATTTCCTCTGCTTGTAAATCCCATCGCGTGCAAAAGCACATGCGGCTTTTTCCCTTGGCAAACCAACTGCCAAATGGCATCTAAGATGGGGGTTTGTAAATTGTTTTTGCGAGCAATATCGTACACGCTTTGTACGGAGTTTACACCCTCGGCAATGGTGCCTACTTCTTTTTTGGCTTCTTCTAAGCTAAGCCCGGCGCCCAATTTTTCGCCCAAGCGGCGGTTGCGGCTGATGGCGGACATACCGGTCAAAATCGCATCGCCAAACCCAGCCAAGCTATATACCGTGCCCGGTTGGCCGCCCTGGCTAACGATAATATCGTTCATTTCCTGCAGGGCTTGGGTGATTAGAGCCGCCTTGGTGTTGGCCCCGTCGCCAATGCCGTCAATGACGCCGCAGCCAATGGCAATGACGTTCTTCACGCCGCCGCCATATTCTACGCCGCGCCGATCCGTAGCCGGAACGACGATAATCGGGTCCCCATTGAGCACTTGCGCCAATTGGTTCACCAATTCTTTGTCGGCCCCCGCCAGCATAATTTTGGTGGGTACCTTTTGGGCTACTTCCAACGCAAAACTGGGGCCCGAAAAAGCCAATACTTTGCCGGCACATTGCGGGAGTTCTTCTTCAATAATTTCGCAAATGGTTTTGAAGGTTTTGTCTTCCACGCCCTTAGACGCACTGATAATGGGCAAAGCGCGCCCGGCCAGCAGGGGCTTTAGTTGCTCGCGGCAGAAAGCGCGGATGGCCTTGGACGAGATGACAAAAATAATCAAATCGGTATTTTCTACGGCCTCGGCTACGTTGCCGGTTAGGCGTAGATTGTCGTGCAGTTTGAAGTTAGGAATATTGGGGTGGCGGCCGATGGTTTTAAGCACGTTTAAAAGCTGCTCGTTATATTCCCACAAGCGCACCTGATAGCCCTTTTGAGCCAAGTGTTGTGCAATCACGCTGCCCCAAATGCCAGCGCCAAATACGGTAATGTTATTTATTTTCATGGTTTTGGCGTTTTTTAGCGCCGTCCTCAAATTTTAATTCTTTTTGTGCCAATAGACGTTTGATGTTGGGGATGTGTTTGTAAATGACCAAAGCCCCCACAGCGGTGGCCATAATTTTTTCGGCTAGCGGGTAGCTCATGCACCAGCTGGCCAGCGGCAAAACCAAGCACGCCGCAATAGAACCAATGGAAATGCGCCCCCAAATAGCTACTAAAATCACAAAGGTGATAAATGCCAAGGTGGTGGGAATAGGTGCCAAGGCAAAAAACACGCCGGCCGAGGTAGCCACCCCTTTGCCGCCGCGGAATTTAAGGTAAATGGTCCACATATGGCCCAAGATAGCCACCACCCCACAGGCAATGGCGATAGCGTAGATATCCGGGCAGAAGTGCCGGGCTAACATCACGGGCACAAACCCCTTAATAGCATCAATTAAAAAGGTAGAAACGCCGGCCCATTTGCCTACAATACGGTAGACGTTGGCCGCCCCCGGGTTGCCCGAGCCGTGCTGGCGGATGTCAATATGCATTACGCGTTTGGCAATTAAATACCCGGTGGGAATGGAACCTAATAAATAGCTGAAAATAAGTAAGAGAATAATCGTTGTATTCATATATTAAAATTATACTAAAAAAGGACAAAAGAGTGGTTTTTTTAGGGTTTTTTATATATACTTAAGGTATGAAAACACGTATTACGCTATTGTTGATGCTCTTATTTACCCCGCTGCTGGCGGTGCAGGCCCGCAACGTTTATGAAAAGGATTTTGTCTTTCAGAAACAGCTTTTGATTAATAATAAAAACACGTGCCAGGCGTTTCGTATTCACAGAAATTGGTTTGTGACGGCCGCCCATTGTGTGGAAAGCTGTTTGAACGGCGGCGCGTGCCGCGTACAAATATTGCTGGCCCAAGGGGAAGAAGTGAAAGCGTCGTACGATTTCCACCCGCGGGATATTTTTATCCCGCAGGAGTACCGCTACGAGGACGAACACAAACAGGTGCGCACCCGTACGGCCTGGGATGTAGCCCTGCTGCACTACCGCCCGTACGCCTATACGTATGAATTTGTGGAAGGCGGGTTTGCCACGCAGGGAGAATTTGACCAAGCGCTGCAGAAAGACCCCAACTTGCGGGTGCAATTTGACGGGGCACAAAACCCTAAAATCCCGGTGCTCTACACGTATCAAGGGCCCAATTTGATGACGTTAAAAAACAATATTATGGTTCCTCGGTGGAATTGGGGAAACATGGAATATTATCCCAACCCCAAGATGGTGCTTTACTTTGGGCAGGATAGCTCGGTGTGGGGGGCGGACGGTTTTGGCGTGGATCACGGCAATTCCGGCGGGGCTGTAGTGTTAGATGACGGCGGCATTGTGGGGATCGCCAGTGCCAAGCATGCCAACAACTTGCCCGGCTTTGTGCGCGAGCAGTTCCCTGCGTTTGGGCAAGCGGATGAATTTTTCTTGTTTACCGGGTTTGCCAAAGGGACTACCCTTAAATTTATTAAACAGACTCTGTTGAAATTTGGGGACCGGGTGCAGACCAAAAAATTGAGGCGGATTGCCCCGACGGTTGAACAGCAACCGTAAATTGTAGCGGATTTATTTACTCACGCGGGCCAAAACGGCTTGCGTGAGTTTTTTTGTGTCAAAATCTTGCGGGGCATTGAGCGGCAAGCGTTGGGCTTGCGTATAGCGGTTGAACCAGGTGCGCTGGCGTTTAGCGTATTGACGGGTTTTAAGGGCCACGTCGGCCACTGCTTGCGCGCGCGAAAGGGCGTGCTGTAAATACGCCACCGCTTGCGGATATCCCAGCGTTTTCAGGGCAGGGATGTCTTTATCAAACCCTTGGGCCAAAAGCGCGTGGGCCTCGGCACACATGCCGTCAAAAATTTGTTCCGTGCGGGCGGCAATGCGGGCATTGAGCAAATCCTTATCCCAATCCAAATATACCCAGTGTGATTGTTCAGGGTCCGGCAGTTCAAAAAACGCGCCGCTTTTTAGCTCGCTGGCGGGCTTGCCGGTTAAAAGGTAAAGCTCCAACGCGCGCATGGTACGCTGGATATTGCCGGGGGGGATTTGCGCGGCAGAGTCCGGGTCTTTTTGCGCCAGTAGTTGGTGCATGCCTTCTTTGCCGTATTTGGCAAGCAGCGTGGTCAGCTGTGCGCGGGATTTTTCCGTAGAGGGGGGCAAATCGTCCATCCCCACAAAATACGCGTGCAAATACATTCCCGTGCCGCCGGCAAAAATAAGGGGCTTGTCCGGGAATTGGGCGGCAATTTCGCGCACGCGGGCACAAAAGGCACCGGCGTTGAACGTGTCCGTTACTTCCACAAAATCTACCAGCAAATACGGCACGCCGTCCACCGTGTAGAGCCCGTTTTGATACGTGCCTTGCGGTTTGGCGGTGCCAATGGTAAGGTGCTTGTAAACTTGGCGCGAATCGGCCGATAGAATCAGCCCGCCCGTTTGACGGGCCAGTGCTAAGGCCAAATCTGTTTTGCCGGAGGCGGTCGGCCCGCAGATGATGATAGGTTTCATAGATATATTATAGAAAAAAACAAATCGGTGGGGATTGCCGAGGTTTGAAAAAAAGAGTCATCCTGAAAGGTTTTAGTTCAGGATCTCTGCCTTGCGTTGCTGAAAGCGGATGAGATGCTGAGCAGAAACTCCTCAGCATGACGGAAAGAGAAAGCGGTGGGGATTGCCGAGGTTTGCAAAAAAGAGTCATCCTGAAAGGTTTTAGTTCAGGATCTCTGCCTTGCGTTGCTGAAAGCGGATGAGATGCTGAGCAGAAACTCCTCAGCATGACGGAAAGAGAAAGCGGTGGGAATTGCCGAGTCCTGCGGACGGCAACCTCGGGAATGACGCTTTACTTAATAAACTGTCACCCTGAACTTGATTCAGGGTCTTCCACGCTAGTTGTTGCAGTTTGTAATAGAGTGTCATTCCCCAAGGTTTTTGTGGGGAATCTCCCACATCTGTCTCGTAAGTAAGTGCTTGGGCGGGTGTTAATGCTGGGAATAGGCAGAAGGGAGATCCCCGACAGCGACCTTCGGGGATGACGCTTTATTTTATGAC
>JAGCWX010000006.1 GCA_017961585.1 Elusimicrobiaceae bacterium
ATAATTGCATCGGGGGCAAAACGGTTAATTAATTCTACCGCACACGCAGCCGCATTGACTTTGGCAATTCCGCTCTGCGTAACAATCAGCTCGTTACCGTCTTGGCAAAAGCGATAAAAAACAAACGGACCAAACTTCAGTTGTTCAGCACCCGGTAGCCGGGCCAAAAGTTGCTTTTGTTCTTTTTCAAGCGCACAAATAATTCCTATTTTCATACTTATATTGTGACATAAATTGGTACGCAAGTACAACAAACTTCTAGAATATATACAGGTTACGCGTAAAGTCACATCACGCAATTTAAAAGACCGGAAGTAGAAAAAACTCGCCGACAAATGGCAAAATGCCTCCGTTGGCAATAGACTTAACCTAGACTTTGGGGAGTTGATGAGATAGAAAGCCCCTTACTTTGGTAAGGGGCAAAACTTTAACAGACACGCTTATGCTTTTAGAGCTTGGATAATACCAATCATACCAACGCCGGCGACATCTTTGGTAATTTGGCCTTTTTCGTTGAAATAATAAAAGTTCATAAACGTAGTTTTAAAACTCTTTTGCGTGGCAGGGATGCCCATAAAGTCGCCCTTGTGCGTGCCGGTACACTCCCACAACACGGCCACCTTGTTATCCTGTGCTACCATATCCAAGGCGTGCCACTGCACATCCGGAAACGACTGCCGTAGCCAATGTACCAAAGATAAATATCCTTTTCCGCCATACAAGGGCGTAGGGCTGGCAGGCGTGATAAATGGGGCATCCGGTGCAATTAATTGTTCGGCTTTTGTTTCGTCTGCAGTATTGATAACTTGCTCAAATTGTTTCATAATTTCAATGTTGTTCATACGTTACCTCTATAAACATTTTAACACATAAATGGATGCTATACCCTGCGTAATGTTCTATAATAACAATATGCCTAAGGAATTAAACCCGAAAGAGACGACTAGGGCCGTTGCCTACGAACTTTGGCTCCAAGCGCCCAATCCCATGGTAACATTCTTTAAAACCATGGATGTCACTAATCTAGTTAAAATGAGCCAAAAGAAGAAATTAAAATTTAATATGCTTTTGGACTATTGTATTGGGAAGGCCGCCTCGCAGGTAAAAGAATTTTATGTTCTTCCGGTTGGAAATAAGTTAATGCAATATGATACGCTGGCAGTAAATACTATTGTCAAAAACAAAAACGGTGAAGTAAGTTCCTGTGATATTCTTTTTACGCCCGATTTACGAAAATTTAACCAAGATTACCTAACCTATATCGCCCAAGTAGCCACCACTTGCCAAGGCAGAGATTTATCCGCTGATAGTATGGTAATTGGGACGTCTGCCATTATAGACACGGAAATAGATGGGGCCGTTGGTATGAATAGTGGCATTTTTAATAATCCGTTTCTAATTTGGGGAAGATATCGCAAGAAATTCTTTCGCTATTATTTGCCCATATCTTTTCAATTTCATCACACGCAAATGGACGGGGCTCACGCAGGTAAATTCCTCGCTACATTACAAAACGAAATTGATAGTTTGAAATAGTACCGCCCTACCTGCTTATGGACACTAAAAAGCCCCTTAACTAAGTAAGGGGCTAGGTATTATCTTTTGGAATGAATTAACTTGAACTTTATACATCCTTTCGGGCAGGCAGTTAAACACTGCATACAGTTAATGCAGTTGGGATGACGTACAAATGCTACGCTAGAAACTTCAATATTCATGGGGCATATTTGGTCGCATTTGGAACAATGCACACAGGATTTTTCTTCTCTTGTGATTCCAATGGGGCGTAATACGCTCCATACCCCTAACGAGGCGCCTTTTACACAAAAATAATTGCAGAAAGGGCGGTCCGTAAATAGCGTAGCCAACAAAAACAGTGCCATCACGCTACCGCTCACCCACTCCCAGGCACCGGCCACCACGCTATGCTCAAAAAAGAAGCGGCTGTTGAGGAAAAAAAGCACAATGTTTATCACGCTTAAGCCGTACAAAACGTAGCGCAGCAGTTGAACATATTGTTGTAACTTTTGTGGCAGTTTGTAGCGGGGAAAATGTAATTTTGGGGCTATCCAACCGAGCCAATCCTGCAAGGCTCCAAATGGACAGATCCATCCGCAGAAAAACACCCCCACAAACAAAATAGTTATCCAAATTTTCTGTCCGATGTTATCCGCAAACGGGAATATAGGCAAAAACAGGCCCGCCATAAAGCAGGCCTGTACAAGAAGACGTAAGGGTTGGATGAGTTTTTTCATCTAAAAACCTAGTTTTTTGAGCCAAGCATCCACTTTGAGTTTGGCACTTTCACGTTCGTTTTGGGCTTCGTGTCCGTAAAGGGCAAATCCGCTCAATACGTCGGCCTTAGTGGTTTTCTTGATACTGCTTGGAATAGAAGATAAGCCACTGCCCTCGTGCGTTACAAACGGAGCTACTTTTTTGCCCGCCCAGTTGTATTGTTCCATAAACGTATAAACGGCCATAGGCAAATCGCCCCACCAGTTAGGGCATCCGATAAATACCGTGCCATAGTCGTCAAAATTAGCCACTTTGCCTATAATTGCGGGGCGGGCATTGGCTTGTTTTTCTTGTTGTGCCGCTTTGGTTAGTGCGGTATAGGAAGCAGGGTACGTATCGTTTGCCAGTTTAATTTCAAACAAATCCGCTCCTGTTTTATCGGCAATCATTTTGGCCACAATGGCGGTGTTACCTTCTTTAATGTTCCCGACGCTGTATTGTTCTCCGGTACGGGAAAAATAAACTACTAATACTTTATTATTTTGTGTCATAGGTTTTGGGGCCTCCTCGGTTTTGGGTTTGGCATTACAGGCGGTAGCAAATAATGCGGTTAGTAAAAGTGCGAGTAATTTTTTCATGGGTTCTCCTAGTTAATAAAATTCGTAAATTTTATCGGCTCATATTCCGGTTTGTTAATGCCGTGTTTTTTGCCCAGTTCAATACATTTGAGTAGCCAAGCCATATTTTGTGCCAGTGTACGCATAGTTTGCAAACCTTCTATATCTTTGCGTACATCTTCCGGGGTGAATCCGTGTACCATATTCCAATACTGGGATCCGACAATCTGCATATTGGTAATGGTAAAATACTTGTTCAACCGATCAAAAGAGGCCGTTGCGCCGCCTCTGCGGCAAGATACAACAGCTGCTGCTAACTTGCCGGCCATTTTCTTTGAATTAGAGAAAAACAGCCGATCACAAAACGAGCAAAGTTGACCGGATGGCCCCGCATAATAAACAGGCGAGCCCAGCACGATGGCATCAAACTCATTTAATCGTGCGCCAATCTCATTGACGCCATCGGTATCAAACACACATTTACATGTTTCGCGGCATTTACCGCAAGCAATACAGCTGGCAATCGGTTTTACGCCAATGTGAAAAATTTCACTTTCAATACCATTTTTTTTAAGAGTGTCGGCAATTTCACTCAGTGCCGTAAAGGTACATCCTTCTTTATGTGGACTTCCGTTAATGAGTAATGCTTTCATAGTTATTTATCCATATCCACTAAAGTATATTCACCTGTTCCCATGCCAAGTTCCTTCATATAAGAAATTTGGCGAAGTCCCTCGCGTGATTCTATTCTTTCTTTCAAATCATGCCCTTCGTGTTCCGGTAGAGCATACACTTGA
>JAGCWX010000007.1 GCA_017961585.1 Elusimicrobiaceae bacterium
CGTAACGGCCAATCCTGGGGTAAAGCTGGATGTAGATTTAACGCAGAAGACAGCCAAGCAGAGCTGGTGGCGTCGTGGCTGGGATTGGGTTAACTGGAAGGTAGGGCGGTTAGGAGAGATTGGACGGAGCATAAAGAGCTTCGCGGGTGCGATGGCGTTTACGATGGGGTTAAACCCGTTTAATGCGGAGATAGGGAAAGAATTTGTAGGGTTTGAGCGGGTAGAACAAGTAAAGACGGAGATGATCAGCCGGGAAGAGATGATAGGTGGAATGGGAGGCCGGCGGTTATTTGGGCGCGGATTGCAGGGAGGAACACGTGCGGCTCCGTTCTATATGGAGCAAGGATTTAGATTCTCTAGCGAAATAGGGCTACAGATGCCAAAGCTAGGGGAAACGCATGTAACTGCAGAGGGGATCCATTTTACACCCGCACAAGCAAGCGCACCCGTGCCTCAATTTGGTGAAGCCACCACCACAGCCAGCCAAGGGGCGCATACAGCCGGTGCAAATGCAAACGGTCAAGGGGCCAGTGCTGCCAGCCAGGGTAGCGCCACCGCAGGGGTACAAACCCCCACGCAAGGTGCGCGCGTAATCCCGTTGACGATCAACAGCAATACGCAAGAACGCCGAGCGACAGGTACCAGTGGTGTCTTATATAGTGGTATTCCGTTCTTTAAATGGGTGGGCAAACTAAAAGGACTTTTTGGCAAAAAGAAAACGGAAGTATCCGACGTTACCAATAAGACAAAAAAAGAAGCCCGCAAAAACGAACAAAATGCGAATAAACTGGCAGAGAATGTTTTAAACTTAATTGCTCCGCTGGCCAGTACTTTAGTCGGAATTTTGCATTCGGACGCTTCGCCTTCCTATAAAAAACAAGTTCTGATAAGACTGTATCTCATGGGGAAACTGACCCCCATTTTAAAGAACACACTCCCCCCTGCCGCCATGCAAGCTGTAGAAGATTTGGGGCGCCTGGAAAGCAAAACAAAATTAGGGGAACGTTTGTATTCGTTGTATATAGAAGGTATTATTTCTCAAGAAGTGGATGCAATTACAGATACGCTGCAACAAGGGGAATTGTTAGAGGAATTGACAGGGGTGGTTAGCGCCCCGGGGTTTGTCAGTCAATCGCGTGCGTTGTGGGAAGCCGCAGAACAGATTCCCGTAATGAGTGTAGAAGATATCGGTACTACTTCTTTCGTACCGGAAGCGGATTTGAAATTGGTTTATTCTTCATTCCGCACGGAACCCGATTTTGTAGAAAGCCATGTAAATGCAAAAGATGAGGGCTCTATGGTACATTATGATAACCACATCCCCTTCTATTACCGCGATTCTCATGGGAACTTAAGCGAAGAACCGGTGGGCATTTTAACGCAAAAGAAACAGGGATTATACTCCCGTATTCTCTCTCATATGCCGCTTTATTTAAAATTACCTAAGTGGAATAAGCCCTCTACGTGGTTTAGACGAGATTCCTGGAAATTAAATTACATGGCAGATAAAGCAGGGGTAGATATTCCCAAAGGATTTGTGTTGGCGCTAGATGAAAATGGTCGCTGGAAATTTGTCAAAAACGACCGTGCCTTAGCCGAAAGTAACCCACTTTCTAAAAAATTGTTGGAAGATATTGAAGCGCAGGGATCCATGCAAATAGGGTTGGAAACTCCATATTCTACGGCAGATTTATTAGCCATAGCCAAAATGTTAGAAAAGAAAACCCAAGCCCAGCGTGCCGGTAAATTAACTTCTCCGCTTTATTTTGAGTTGGAGCTGAAAGCAGCAGACTCCTTTAAGCAAATGCTTAAAGTGTGGGGATTTTATATCGGGCTAGATACAGGAGCTACTTTGTCGGGCCCATTTAAAGATGCCGCTACAGGTATGAGAGGCGCCCCAGTTAATGCAGCATCCAACTTCGTGGGTGGTTTAGGGTACTTATCGCCGTTCTTCGCAGCGCTAAGTTCAAAATGGATGCGTAAGTGGGGATTAAAAGCATCTATGTTTGGACTCTTTGTGGCGGCCGGGTTAGGGCTGGGTTACTCTTTGGGCAAACTTGGCATGACGGGTTTTGACGATCCGACAACATTAGGATTATGGGAACAAAGCATCCCGTTTGCTACGGCCATTTTTACCGGTAGTTTATTCGGGGTACTCCAACCCCTTGTGCTCAATCACTATAAGAACCCTGTCGCACGTACCGCGGCTAACTTGGAATTCTCTGCCACTAAACAAAAAGCCCGTATGTTACTAACCTTTTTTACCTTCCTCTTTGGGTTAAAAATATTGGGTGGCTTGGCGTGGACATTGGCGATTCCTATTGCTTTTGGGTTGTTGGGAGTATCGGGGCTATTATTCTTAAACACGCCGTTGGTGCGTTCTGCTACTCCGACTGTTGCGGACTCAAATAATCCCGATGTACAAAGATTATTAGCCTCTGTGGAAGAGCAAGAAAAACCGGAAATGACCCGCAAAGAAAAGAAAAAAGAAGCTAAAGAATTTAACAGAGATTACAAAAAAACATTTGCTAAATCTGCGGCGATAAAAGGCATTCGGGACCGTGTAAGAAACGTATATGCCGGATATGCACCGCTGATGGCGATTGTATCTCAAGTGGTCAATGCAAAAGGGAATTTGCCACTTATTGATGGAGAAAAAATTGGCCAATTGGTAATGGTAGGATTTATGCTAAGTTCCTATTGGATGCGTAAATGGGCTACTAAAGCGGTAGAAAAGAGCCGCTATACCGATGATCAACTTACGGGGCTTTCTCTGCCTATTTTGGCAATTACCTCGGCGATGATTATGTTTATGCCCTTTAATTCTATCTTTGCAGTACTGACGGCTGTTGTGGTGGCTGCTTTGTACTTGGGTACGGCTGTGCCTGGTCAATTGGATAATACCCGTATGCAGAACCTTGTTTCTGAAGAAATGCAATCCCGTAAACAGGCGGTGCAAAATGATTCCAGTTTAACTGCACAAGAACGGGAAGAAAAGTTGGCTAAATTGGAACGTCAAGAAAAAGATTGGGCCTTTAGAGCCACACGTGATTATTCTTATTATAACAGTGCCGGATTGGTAGGCGTAATAGCGGCAACGGTGCTGGCCTATTTCCTAGGGGATAGTCATGTGGCTGATGACTTCTTGCAATCTTTACAAATGTATAATGAGAGTCTTGTGTTTACGATGGACCGTTTGATATTTGGTTTATCAGCTGTGATATTGGGTGCGTTGGCCTGGAGACATCGTGGTTTAACATTGGATTTCTGGCGTGCCACAAAACCTGTTCAAATTACGCAAGAAAATATTCAGGCGGGTAATGTACAGGCCGGTGCGTTTGGTATTTCCGAGAATAATATTGATGAGAATATGGGTAAAATAAGCAAGGACATAAAAGACTTGCAGAAAATTTCCATTGATTATGGGTTAAGCTCGGAAAAGAAAATGACCGATGTTCTCAATAAGATGATCCATATTTACAACCGCTTAGTGGCTATTAAAGAAGTAAAAGGCGGCATGGACGAAAAATTGCAAAACAATTTTAAAGTTCTCTTAAAATTTGTCCAAGGTTATCAAAAAGCGTTGAGTTATAATAAACTTTCTGTCATGCTTAACCGTCAGTTTGATAACTTGTGCATTGCCTTAACAAAAGACGGTCAACTGGAAGAATTGGCAGAAGATATGCCTTATATTGAAGAAGGTTCATACACACTGCCCACGGATTACGCTAAATTTGAAGAAGCGCAAGATCTGATTCAAAAGGATTTGTTCCAGTTAGCGCACCGTATTTTGAACGGAACCGGTGTAGATGTAAATACATATCGCTTGTTCATTGAATATCAAAACCGGGCTTTGGTTGATTTGCAGCAATATACGATGCACAACCTTGCTGATTCAAAACGGGCTTTGGATTTAAAGCGGGAATTAAACGGAATTTGTCTCACTTTGAAAAAAGCCGATGATATGAGTGGTATCCTAGACACCAATGCGGGGCCTACCTCTAAACAAGATATTCAGGCCTTGCGGGATATGTTAGATGGATTCCCGTATGAAGGAGAGATCTTTTAATACAATAAATACATTCTCTTTCAAACCGTAGGATTAAAAATGTCTCTTTACCTTTAAAAGTAAGGAGGCATTTTTAATGGTGAACTCAATGGGAAAAAGGCCGTAAAATGAACAGAATGTCCCTTATTAATGGGCGCAATGACTTAAATTAAAAACTCCCTGCAAATTTTTCGGTTTTTTGTTATAATGAAAGAGTAGTGGCAATAGATTTGCCGCCTAAGCATTAACATACGTAAACCGCAACTTTCTGCTCCCCAATGAGGCAGCACCCCAGGGAAACCCGGTGCCGGGAAGAGAAAGGTGCAGGTTACGTATTTTTTATTATAGGAGAAACTATGTTGGCAAAAATTACAGATTGGTTTAAACCTCTTCCGGATGCCAAACCGCTAACGGATGAGCAAGAAATTAAACGTTTGTACCGTTCCTGGCGTATTAAGATGTTCTTTTCCATGTATTTCGGGTATGCTTTGTTTTACTTCACCCGCAAAAACTTGGATATTATTAAACCTGTACTGATTGAAAATGGTTTGTTTACCGTAGAACAATTAGGTACGATCGGTTTGGTATTGTATTTTACCTACGGTGTGGGTAAGTTTTTAAGCGGTATATTGGCCGATAAATGTAACATCCGGGTATTTATGGCCGTGGGGTTGTTTGCATCTTCCCTTATCAACATTGCTTTTGCCTGTCTGCCTCAAATTCAGCACATATTTCCCCTTTCTTTGACGTTTATGGCCTCGTTCTTGTGGGGGCTTAACGGGGCGGCCCAATCTATGGGGTTCCCCCCGGTAGCTAAGGGCTTGGTACACTGGTTCTCCCCCTCTGAACGTGCTACCAAGTGGACCTTGTGGTCTTCCTCTCACACCTTTGGGGCCTTCTTTGTAGCGCAGCTGATTTCGCTCTTGGCTTGGCTTAAATGTGAGTGGCAGATGTCTTTCATCGTGCCGGCCATTATGGGGATTGTTTACAGTATTTTTATGGTGTTCTACATGGCTGATACGCCCAAATCTGTCGGGTTGCCGGCTATTGAAATCTATCGTCAAGATACGGTAGCCCCTGTAAAAAGCAAAGTAGGGATGACCCGCTGGGAAATTATTGTAACCTACGTGCTTAAGAACCCGTTCTTGTGGGCGCTTGCTATTTCCTATATTTTCATTTACTACGTACGTTTTGCTACTTTGGACTGGGCGACCACATTTTTGGTGCAAGACCGCGGGTTTAGCATGGAACGCGCCGCTGCTGCTGCTTCTGCCATGCCTTTTTTGGGGATGCCTGGTGGTATCGTGGCAGGGTATTTGGCTGATAAATTCTTTGGCGGACGTTGCACGCAGATCAACCTGATTTATCTAGCCATTTTGGCGGTTAGCTGCTGGTGTTTCTATAAATTTGCGGCCGTGAATGCCTTTTGGGTAACGGCCATTTTTGCAGCTTTCATCGGTTTCTTTGTAGACGGTCCGCAAAACTTGGCCGGGGGTGTACAAGCTACCCGTGTAACGGTGCAAGATGCGGCTTCTGCTGCGTGTGGTTTGACCGGTATGTGCGGTTACTTTGGGGCTATGTTAGCCAGCAAAGGGGCCGCTTACATCAGCGCACATCACGGTGGTTGGCGCGGGGTTTATATCTCCTGCATCATTGCCTGTGTGATCGCCGGGATTTGTATTTCAACCACTTGGAAGAAAGAACAAACACCTACCAAATTGCGTATTAAAATTACGCGCAGAAGAAGAATGCGCCGTGCTTATCTGAAGTTTGAAAACTTCATCTTCTCGGATAAGAAGAAAAAAGAGCAAAAATAAGTGTTTGTTTGATTGTTTGAAAGTGATTAAACCCCCGGTACAGCCCGGGGGTTTTCTTATTGTCGGAGCGTTTTTGCGTTGCATAAACTGCTACAATATATAAAACGCTCGTTCTAAGAGCGTTTGAATGAGGAAATATGAAAAAACTACTTAGCATTTTAGCGATCCTGCTATTAGCAGGGGCTGCCTTTGCCCAGGATGGCAAACAAGGTTGGCAAGTGGAACTGAAAAAATTAGCGCTCGACTTGACCAGCACCGAAGTAAAACATGCGGAGGATTACCAGGGGTTTTCCAATGCACGTTTGACTTCTGATTCCCAAACTTACGTGCGCGGAGCATGGGATTCCATTGCGGACTATCATGCCCAGCACTATGTGTGGAATAACCAATTGTTAATGGATTACGGCCGCACCAAAATCCGCCCGGTAGACGGAGAAACATTGACCAACGAAAATGCCGACCGTATTTTATTTCAAACCGGTTATACGCAGCGTTTGTGGAAAGTGGACGATTTTTTAGGTGGGTTTGAAGCCGGTCCGTTTGCTACTATTGGCTATGAGACCGAATTTACCAAACCGCATCACTCCCCCCGCACTCGTATTTTGCGCGGGATGGCCGGTGCCAAATTATTTGACGGGAAATACTTAAAGAAACTCTACGTCGCGGTAGTGGGCGAACGGGATTTTACCTATTCCCCCTATTCCAATAAATTGGCCTGGGAAACGGGAATTGAATTGGAAGCCCCCGTACGGGAAGGCGTAACGTTCAAATTTGATGCGATGTACCGTGATTATGTGGACGCTTCTAAACATCATCCTACCGATTTGGACTGGGAATTGGAAGCTAACGCCCGCTTGGATGTGCAACTCTATAAAGACTTATACGTAGCGCCGTTTATTAGCTATTATACGGCCCAGGGCAAATACATTGGTCCGCGGGGTGAAAACGTATATGTAGGCGTTTCGTTTAGCTTTAGCCGCGTTTTTCACGCCGCTAAATAAGAGCCAAAACTTCTAAAGTTTCATCCGTCCTGTTTTTTACAGGGCGGATTTTTTATAGCTTATTTCCAAATGCTTCGGCGTAGCAAGCGTATATAACACCCGAATCCCAGCACAAGGGTAATGAGTAAGAATGCGCTGACGGGATTGACGCCTATGTGCGAAAGGAACATCCCCTCGCCCCAGGAAACAAATAACAACGAACCCCACGACACAAGTGTTACCAAACTGCCAATGGTGGTGCGGTCGGTAGAGGAAGAGAAGATATCCGGTATAAAGACAAGCAAAAGCATGTTGTAGATTCTATCCGTCATGGCAAACAAGCCAATCAGCGCGATGGTCAATCCTAAAGAGAGTTTCCCCCACGCAAAACAGGCAAAAGCAAGTACGTTAAGCAGGATGGCCCCATAAAACAAGGGCTTTTTCCCAATTTTCATCAGGATCGGAACCACAAAGTTGATCGCCGTTTCACATAAACCGATGGCAACCAACGGTTTTGCCAATTCAATGGTATTTAGGTGATAATGTTCAATAAACCAAATGCCCAGCATGGAATAAAACCCAAAATAGCATAATCGGTTGATGAACATAGCCGTAAAAAAGGGTCTTAAATGTTGTGTTTTCCACGCGGTTTGATAGGTGTCCATCAGCGCACGAAGCGTAAAAGGCGTTTTGGCTTTATTATCCTTGGGGGCTGCCAAACCGAAAATGAAGCAAAAAATAGCGGCTAAGGCCCCCATTACAGCAAATGCGGGGCGCCATCCAAAAGAATTCCCCCCATATAAGACGAGCGGAACCCCCGCCGCTACTGCCATAGGGCGGGCCGCTGTAAGCACGGTAATCATGGGGATATAGAAGCGTTTATCAATTGTTTCATAAGCCAGCCACCATAACAGCGTACTAAAAAGCCCTGCGCCTAAACCAAAAACGAACCGGCTTGTTAATGCCACGATAAAGTGAGGAACGCTAACAAAAACCCAAATCCCCCCCGCCATCATGGCTAAACTGGCCCAAATACTGTACGAAACAGGGGCTGTTTTGAGCAATTGCGGCCCTACAAAAAGCCCTAACACAATCCCAGCTGTGCATGAAGAAATTAGCCAAAGTGTGTGGGCTTGGCCTATTTGAAAAAAGGCACTAAGCCACTCCACTAATGGCGAAATAGCGTGATCTACCGTGCTAAAAGCAAATACAACCGTAAAAGAGGCAATTACCAGGGCCCACCCCTGTAGAGTAGTTTGTTTGTTTTCCATATTATTTCTCTGCGATAACGGTAGTGTAAAAACAAGTAGGGGTTAAAATACGTGTAATGGTAAACCCGGTAAAGAGTAAATGATGGGTAAGTTGGGCCAAATCGCAGGGGAATTCTTTGTACAAAGTGGTAAGAACAGCATCCCGGACTTGGGGCCACTTCCCTGCGTAAAATTGGGCGGCATCTCGGTCTAAACAGGGTAATTTTTCATCCTTTCGGTGCAGGGCAAAAGACAAGATCATATCTTCTATGATTAAAATTCCCCCCGGGGTAAGCCAATGATGGATTTTGTCAATCAAAAGGCCTTTTTCATCATTGGTAAGGTGGTGAATCGCTTTACGCATAGAAATTTTAGTAAACGAATTGGGGGCAAAATCCACCTCTTGTAATGTCCTTTGCAGAAGGGTGGCATTCTTACAGCCCTGTAATTTTTGCCGAGCTAATTCTAACTGTACATCCGCCATATCTACCCCTGTTACCTGGGCCCCCTTTTGGGCGGCTAAAGCCAAAAGAGTTCCATCCCCACATCCCAAATCCAAAAGGTGGTCTTTATCGTTAAAGTTAAAGAGAGCGGCGTAGTTTGTTATATCTCCTCGCATGTTTTTGTTATACCAAGCGGCCAAATCTGCTTGTTTCCAATCGGTGCTGGTTCCATTGTTCATTGAAGGGGCTCCTTAACGTAATCTACTTTATACTATACTATTTTTCGAAGAAATTATATAATTTAATTATGAATACACTGCAAGCTAACGATCAATGTGAAGAAGAACTTTTTTTTGTCCCGGGTTGTTTGGGGACATGTTGGTATGGAAAATACCACTATTTGGAGCCCTTTACCGGGTGCGAGCATGATTGTGTGTATTGTTACGCCAAAGGCCGTAGTGATGTACTTACAAAAATTGCCGCTATGAACGGCCAATTTACAGATCCTCAAATTGGAATGGATCCGGAAAAGGCACTGGCACAAATTGCCAAAGAAATAGAAAAAGATCCCAATATCCACACGATTAAACTTTCTCGTTATACGGATATTTTTTCCAAAAAATTTGTGGCGAATGGATTTTCTTACTCGGTATTGAAACTATTGGCGGAACATCCACAAATTAAACGCATCATTATCACAACCAAAGGCGTTCCTAACGAGCAAATCTTGGAGTTAATTAAAACTTATCCTCAAAAATTTTCGTACAGCGCGGCTATTAAACCAACGGCAAAAATTTGTATGGAAACGAATGTCCCCCCACAGGAAGAACGCATCCGCTGGGCTTCGCTAGCCAAGAAGGCCGGGGCATTGGTTACTGTACATATGGATCCGCTTATTGTGGGGTATGAAGACACGGAAGAAGTCCTCCGCCCGTTTTTTGCTAAACTCAAAGAAGCGGATTTAAACCGTGTGATGTTTTCATATTTGTTGTACGATTATACGATTGCTAAAAATATTATTGCCCGGTTTGGACAAGAATTTTTTGCCAAATTAAAGGAAAATTATTTGCATAATGACCGTCAAATTTTGCCCCTTCAGCAAGAAACTACGTATTACGCCCTAAAGCATGAAGTAAAATTGGAAAGCGTTAAACGTATTTCTTCTTTGTTAAATGAGTTGGGTTTTGAATTCGTGGTTTGTGGGCTGAAATCTTCTGATAAAGAAGACGTGTCTGATTTAAAAAAATGCAGCCACGTATGTGATGGCAAATTTTATGCCTAATAAAATTTGGATTATTAATTTAGACGAAGTAGTCGCTTCAGAAAATTTATTGGAAGCAATCGCCGACTATTCTCCCAAATACATTCAGTTATTAAAACCGCAAGATTATTGTATATTGTCCCGTTGGGCTCCTGTAGACAAAGATTTCTTTGCCTATATGGCGCGCATTAAAAAATTAAAACATACGTCTTGGTTGTTTCAGCCGGCCGAGCAAGAACCGGACGAACGGCTAGTGGATGCTGTTCTTAGAGATGAAGTATTGCTGGGAAAACTACGTAAATTGTGCAATATGGGGTATGTTATGGTCCCATTTATGTACACAAAACGTTTTGAGGCATTAAGTAAAAAGTGCGGCAATAATTTAAATAATAATTATAAGGCCATTGAACAAGCCAATAATAAATTGCTGTTTAAGAATGCATGTAAAAAATTTGGAATTACAACGATTGCCCCCATTTATCAAGCCGGAAAAAACAAAACCCCCCGTATTTTAAGCCCGCTAGACGCTAAGGAAACTTATTTGTTGCGTCGTCCTTTTTCAGCCGGTGGATATGGAAATGTAAAAGGGAAGTTAGTAGATTTATTGCCCTTGATTAAAAAATATCATAAAAAAACAGATTTGTATTTAGAACGTTATAAAGATATTTATCGTACCCTGGGTACCCTTTGTATTCTTAAGGATGAGGGCATTTATTATGCCGGGGTAGACTGCCAAATTATCCACAAGGAGGCCTGGGAAGGGTGTTTTTTCCCATTTACCAAGTGCCCGGCCAAAATTTTGCAAGAAGTGCGGGAAAAATCACTCATGCTGGCCAGTTTCTATTACGGAATGGGAATTCGGGGCCAAATTAACTTTGACTGGGCTTTGCGCTGGAAAGGAGGAGAATTAAAATTACGCGCCTTGGAATGTAACCCTCGTTATAATGGATTTGGGGTGTGCTTGCGTTTAGCTTCCACCGTGTACGGAATCCCGCGCAATCAGCTCCACTTTTACTTGGATACTAAAATACAGTTTTCGCCTTCTTGGAATACTAAACGTGTCATTGCTGAATTAAAAAAAATTAATGAAGAAATGAACATCCACGGAGGGGTGATCCTTACCAGCGCTGTAAAAGAAGGACATGCGGGGTTTTGTTTCGTAGGAACTTCCCGCAAAGAAATCGCGGATATACGCCGTTGTTTCAAGCGCCATGTGCGTGGGTATATTCCCCGTAAAAAAACGACCAAAAAGCAGAAATAATTTTAGGTTTTAACACAAATTAAAGGCCCCCGTTACAGCGGGGGCCTTTTGCTATAACTTTAAATAAAGTTATTTGTTGACGCTGGCCATGTGGGCGATCAAATCGAGTACTTTGTTGGAGTAACCGATTTCGTTATCGTACCAGGACACTACTTTTACAAAAGTGTCGGTCAGATACACGCCAGCATTGGCATCAAAGATAGAGGTGCGTTTGTCACCCAAGAAGTCTGAGGACACGACTGCATCTTCGGTGTAACCCAAAATACCTTTGAGTTCGCCTTCGGCAGCTTTCTTCATAGCGGCGCAGATAGCTTCTTTGGTAGCCGGTTTGGCCAAGTTAACGGTCAAGTCTACTACGGACACATCCAAAGTCGGCACGCGCATAGAGATACCCGTCAATTTGCCATTGAGTTCCGGAATTACCTTACCCACGGCTTTAGCAGCACCGGTGGAAGAAGGAATGATGTTACCGGAAGCGGCGCGGCCACCTCTCCAGTCCTTCATAGAAGGTCCGTCAACCGTTTTTTGGGTGGCGGTGGTGGAGTGTACGGTGGTCATCAAACCGTTTACGATACCGAAGTTATCGTTCAATACTTTGGCGATAGGAGCCAAGCAGTTGGTGGTGCAGGAAGCGTTAGAAACGAATTGGGTCCCTTTTACATAGGTTTTTTCGTTTACGCCAACTACGAACATCGGGGTGGTGTCTTTAGACGGAGCAGACATTACGACATATTTGGCACCCGCTTTGATGTGAGCTTGCGCTTTTTCTTGGGTCAAGAATAAACCGGTGGATTCTACTACGTATTCGGCACCTACTTTGTCCCAAGCCAAGTTGGCGGGGTCTTTTTCGGCGGTTACGCGGATTTTTTTACCGTTTACAATGAGTTGGTTGTTGGCTACATCGGCTTCGATGGTGCCTTCAAATTGACCGTGCATTGTGTCGTATTTAAGCATATAAGCTAAATAGTCAACCGGGCACAAGTCGTTAATACCTACGATTTCAATGTCTTTGCGTTCTTGGGCAGCGCGGAATACAAAGCGGCCAATACGCCCAAAACCGTTAATACCTACTTTAATCATACTAACTTTTCCTCCATGGGGTTTTATAACTTACCCCTATATTTTACCATTTTTCAACGGACGAAAAAAAGCCCCCTAAATAAGGGGGCTAAAGGAAAGATTTTATTACTTTTTTGGGGCTTTTTTAGGTTTGATTTCCATGGTGAATGGGAAAGGGATATAGTCCTTTAATCTTTTTTGCATGATATGATTGGCCTTCCCGGCAGTTACTCCTACCGTGTAAATGGGCATATCCGGCGCGCAAAATTCGGCCAGAACTTGCCGGCAAGCCCCACAGGGGGTGCTAAGCGGACCGAAACTTTTATCATCAAAAACAACGACTAAGGCCTTAAATTCGCGCTCTCCGGCCACTACAGCACTAAATAGAGCCGTTCGTTCGGCACAGTTGGTTAACCCAGAGGAGGCATTTTCAATGTTGGTTCCCCCGTAGATTTTTCCGCTTTTAGCAAGCAGTGCTGCCCCTACCTTAAACTTGGAATAGGGCGAATAAGAGTTGCTCATGGCCCGTATAGCGGCCGTGATTAGGTCTGTTAATGCGGCTTTGGATAAGGTGGTAGACATAACTCTCCTTTATTACGCGGGCCTTCTATCTTTAAATTGCATGGAATATAAGGCCGCATAAGCACCGTTTAGTTTAATGAGCTCCTCGTGCTTGCCTTCTTCGGCAATTTTACCGTCATTGATGACCACAATTTTGTCTGCATTTTGTACGGTAGTCAAACGGTGGGCGATAACAATAACGGTGCGGTTTTTCATTAAGTTATCCAAGGCCTCTTGCACTACGCGCTCGGATTTGTTATCCAAGGCGCTGGTCGCTTCGTCCAAGATAACTACCGGTGCGTTTTTGACAAACGCACGGGCAATTGCCAAGCGCTGCTTTTGGCCCCCGGATAGCAAGATGCCGCGTTCTCCAATTTCCGTTTCCAGCCCTTGCGGCAGGCCCTTAACAAAATCGTCTAAACAGGCGCTTTTGAGTGCCTTCCACATAGTTTGTTCGTCGGTATTGGGATTGCCCAGCAAAATATTTTCCCGGATGGTGCCGGAGAAAAGGAAATTATCCTGGAATACCATGGCAATTTGTTTGCGCAAGCTTTGTTGGGATATATTTTTAATATCGCTCCCGTCAATTTTTACGGCCCCTTTTTGCACATCATACAAGCGCGGAATTAGGGCGGAAATGGTGGTTTTTCCCCCGCCGGAATTACCTACCAGGGCTACGGTTTTGCCCACGGGGATTTCTAAATTGATATCGTGTAACACCTCACGCCCGGGGACGTACTCAAAGTGAACGTGATCAAACGAGATATTCTTTTTGATTTCGCGTAATTCTTTGGAAGTTTCTGAATCTTTGATGGTGGGTTCTAAATTCAAAATTTCAAAAATACGGTCAATGGCCAAGAAGGAGTTTTGGATGTTGACGTATTTGTTCCCAATGGATTTTAGCGGGGTATATAACATCATAAGCGCGGCAATAAACGCCACAAAGTTACCGCTGCTAATACGTCCGCTTACGATGAGGTAGCTGCCGGCCCCAATTACCAAGGCCACCCCAATAGACATGATAATGTGCATCAGCGGGCTGAGCCAGTTGGTTCCCTTTACCATCTTCATGGCTAAGGAGAACGTCATATTAGTTACTTCTTCAAAACGTTGGCGGAAGGTTTCTTCCAGCGTAAAAGAGCGGATGGTTTTGTTCCCGGCAAAAGTTTCATTGTAGATGGTCATTACGTAAGACAAATTTCCCACCGTTTTGGTCAGAATCTCTTTCATTTTTTTACGTACGATGGTCATGGGGTAAATAAATAATCCCAATACAGCTACTGCGATTACGGCCAATTGCCACGAGTTGTAAATCAGCACCCCGACTAAGGAAACGGATGAGAATAATCGGGATAGAAATTCTTTCATGTTATTCACAAGCCCCGTGGAAGCCATTTCCGCGTCGTTGGAATAACGGAATAGAATAGTACCCGAGTTGCTTTTATCAAAGTACGCGGTATCCATGGATAACAGCTTGGCATAAAGTTTGCGCTTGACGCCAATGGTAATTTTTTGAGCTACCCACGTATTTAGATAGTTGGAGGTGTAAATCAAAACCCCTTGCACAATGGTAAATCCCACAATTAAGAATGGAATCAGGGCCGAGAAGTGCGGTTGTTTGTCAACCATTACCTTGTCCATAAATGGCTTTAGGAACATGGCAACGGCGCCGTCCAACGCCCCTACGGGGATGGTTAATAATATCCCCAGCAGGGCCCGGAACCAATAGGGCTTCACATAGGGCCACATGCGGCGGAAGTTAATAACTAAAGTATTTTTATTAAATGTTTTTTGTATTAGTTTTTTCATAATTCTACCTAATACTATTAAAGCAAAATAAAAGCCCGTCGGCAAGGGCGGGCTGTATAGGTAAAATTAAATTTTTTTCCTGCGAAATGTAATTTTAATTCCCAAAATGCGTAATACTTTGTGGCGTCCTTCATTGCGTACGGAAAAAACATATTCTGACAAGTGTAGTTTCCCCGAATCAAATTTTGGGGGCTTAATTTTCAATGAAAAATTTGATTTGAACCTGCTGCGTGCAGTAGAAGGCAGCATTTTATATATTTCCAGGAAATAGTTAAAATCAGTAGGGTTTAAATATAGGTTTCCTACACAATTGTAAAAATTTTCCCAGTTCCCATAAATATCCTTATAGGGGATGGCAACGGCCATGCATTTTTCTTGTATTGTTTTGTCTTTTACTAAAGACAATATATTGGAAAAACCTAAAATCCAACGCATATTGTCAATTCGGTCCATTCTCCAGGATTCATTCCCCCTTTTGTAACTCAACGAGGCACTATCTACCTTGTCCGGGAAATGCAACCCGTTAAAAACAATAGGTTTGGAAAGGGCGTGTATTGTTTTGTGTGTATTGATCGCTTGAATGGCGACGCAACTTTGCGGAAACATCACTGAAATTGCATCGTACATGTTGATTAGAGTATCTCCTGTGAGCAGAGATGACTTATAAATCCCGGCTGGAACGAAGGTAAGCTGAAAAATTTGATAGGCGGGATCCGTTTTGTCTTGAGCGGACGGAAAGATATAATCAGCGCAGCAAATGATATCTTTTTGGGCTTCCATGGCTTTTGTTACTTCGGCCCAGTTTGAAAAATCATATTTATCATCGTCGCACAAGACCCAAAAATATGCTTTGCCACTGCATGCACCCATTTCAAATGCACGGCAAATATTTGCATTCCCCCCAATATTTAAAGGATGCCGAATATGACGTATATTGGGATGAGTCGTAATAAATTGTTCAATCATTTCACTTGTCCCATCAGTGGAACAATTATCCAAAATGGTTATTGAACAATTTTTAACAGGGGAATTGTTGGATAAGATAGCATTTAATGTTTCCTGTAATTTTTGTCTTCTATTGTAGGTTATCAACAATAATGACAGGTCATTTTGAAGCATGCTTGGTTCTCTCCTTTATTCGTACTGAATTTTTTAAAACCAAAATCCTGGTAGAATTGACACGCAAAAATGCGATAACTATCAAAAATTTATAAGCACGCCCTTGGATGGTGTTAATTTCATATTCTCTTAATTTGGCTGCGACGACAGGAGAAAAGATTAAAGGACGCAAGTTTTTATATTTAGTTAACATGGCGTTGGGACATAAGCCGGATTCGGCATAATATTCCCAAAACACATCCGCTTTGCGCATAAATGGGTAGTTCCAGGGCTTTTTTACGTAAGTATAGTGGACGATTTTTGGGAAATTTTTAGCTTCGTGGCACAGGTCAATGTCCGGTCGATCAACGATTTCAATTTCGTCCCTAAAAAACGTGTCTTGTGCGTTCCAGTAGAAAGGTAAAAACACAATCTGATCTCTACAAACATAATTTAAAACCGGTTGATCTTGCCCGAAACCGACTTTGTCGTGTTCTTTGGCACAGGCCAATAGTTTAGCCGATAAATTTGTCTCGCGCCATTTTTGGCAGTTAATGAGCATCACGCCGGAATTCATGCATTTAAATTGAAGTTTGAGTTCCGGATTGTGTTTGCACCAATAGGTATATCCTACATCTTCCACAGCAGCTAATAATTTATCTTCTAAATGCGTATTCCATAAGGGGGTGATATCATCGGTTACGATTAAGTCCCCATCTAAATAGATGATTTTATCTAGCTTTGGAAGCAAGTCCGCAATAAAGAATTTTAAGTAGGATGTCTTGGTAATGTGTGGAATGGTTTGTTGTAATTTGTCCAGTTCCGCTAATTTAGAAGAGACGTTTACAAAAATTATGCTGGAAGAAGCGGGGACGAGAGCTTTTAATTTTCCTTTAGTTTCTTCGGTAATGTTATTATCAAAGATATAAAAATTGACGGATGTTTGTGGAGACAAATTTTTGATAACTGAATACATGGCGGCCCCGGTATAGGGAGCGTATTTGTCGTCGGTTACGAAGCAGATATTAATGGGTTGCATGAGTTCTCCTTAATAAGTTTGCAATGAAAGGGTAGCAGCGCGTTGTTCGGAGGGATTAAACTCCTCTTTTATTTTCTGCATAACGAAATCAGGAGTTAAACTCAGCATACAAGGCGCAGGAGTTTTTCCCTTCATGCATTGTTCTATCCAGCGATTTGTTACCCAATCGCATGTGGATGGGCAAACAGCGTTACATAAATTAATATTTCCCGGATATCCAAAAACACTTGGGCTTGTGGGCCCGAAGAGTACGCAAGATTTTCCCCCCACCACATGATTGAGATGAACCAATCCGCCTTCTCCGTCAATGTGCAATACTGCTTGCTGTAAAATAGTAGCAATTTCTTCTAAATTTGTTTTGCCCACTAAATTCTGATGGATTCCCGTCATTACTCCGTACTTTGCAGAAGCTCCCACTTGAACTAATTGCAGGGAAGGAAATTCCTGTTTCAAAAGTTTAATCAGTTCATTGTAGTAAGTTAAAGGCCACAATTTGGGATGTTGATCATTATAAGCACTATCCGTTGCACGGGAGAGAGTTATGTAATGTTTGGCTTTTAAATTAAATTTATTTAAAACAGTATCTGCGTTTGGAGTGGGATATTTCCATTGAGAATCAATTCCAAATACATGGTAGGGATCCATTTGCTCAAACCGCCGACAACCGCGAAGTGCCGTCCATTCATTGTATATGTGTAAATTGTCGTATAGCAGGGAATCCTCTTGTAATTTTCTCTCAGTGGCCATAAAAAGAGCTAGTTTGGGAAAGTGTTTTTCTATCAAGGGCCAATTTGCTGAAAGAACCTTCGGGAAACGCTGCTGAAAGAATACAACATCATAATGCGCAAAGAGGTCTGAAAAACGATTAGGGATCAATTCGGAGCGATTTAAACAAGATACTTTTGAAAATAAGGAGCCGAATTTTGAATACAAATCAACAGATAGGGGATAGGGCGCTTGTTGCTGCATTTTTACGATAAACGGGAATAGTAGAAGACAATCTCCTAGCCCTCCACGCTCTATAAAACATAAACGAAGGTTTTTGATCCTTTTAGAATGTAACCTTTGAAAATGTTTATATTTAATATGAGCTTTAACAAAACGATTCATAATTTGTAATAGTGTAAAGATTTTCAGCCAATTTTTATTTATTAAAATTAATACGTTCTTTTTCTATGACGGTAGGGCGGTGCAACACATGGGTTAAAATCGCCCCGATATATTCGCCCAAAATCCCTAAAAAAATCAGCTGTACCGAGGCAAAGAAAAACACGGCCAGCAAAATAGGGGCCGTGCCCATCGGGAATTGGTTCCAAAATAATAATTTGAGAACCAAATAGACCAGCGCCAATAGAAAACTGATTGCCCCTAACACAAACCCCCCCATTGCTGCCAGGCGCAGGGGTACTTTGGAGTGATTGGTAAAACCGAGCATAGCGTTGTCGTAGAGCGTGTAAAAATTGTTTTTAGTGAACCCTCTCTTGCGCAAAGGTTGCTCAAAAGGGACCGTGGTAGCCGCGTATCCCAATTCACATACAATTCCGCGTAAATACGGGTATGGATCATCTAATTGGCGGAGTTGAGAAACAACTTCTTTATCAAACAAACCAAAACCAGTACAGTTGGGGAGTAACTTGGCCCCGGAATCATTGACTAAATTAAGTAACCAGTAATAAGCTTTACGTATAGAAAAAAACAATTTATTTTCTTCGCTTTGATTTTTTTGGCCTAGAACTACTTTAAACCCTTCTTCCCATTTTTGCAAAAATTGCCCGATTATCTCCGGCGGGTCTTGCAAATCGGATGCTAGGTAGATGACGGCATCGCCCTGACATTGCAAAATGCCATAATAAGGCGAACGGATATGCCCAAAATTACGCGCATTTACAATAACTTTAAAATTTTTATCCTCCGCAGCGATAGCACGTAGCTCTTTAAGGGTATCATCTGTGGAGCCGTTATCCAATACTAACTGTTCATAATCATACTTATCGGCGTGTTTGGCCATTTCGGCTTTGACACGTTCATAAAGTTCGCGAACGTTTTCTTGTTCGTTATAGGCACTGGAAATAATGGATATTTTCTTCTTGGACATACTTTATTTTACCGTTTTATACTGAGCTTTTTCAAATTCTTCCCTATCTAGGAATGGGAATAGATCTTCTAGACTGGGGGATATCATAGTTCCGTCGGGTAATTTTTTAGCTGATAATTTCGGCGCAAATATGTAATTGGGGCTTAACATAACCTCGCACAATATGGGCCCGGGCGCATCCAATACATTTTGTATTTGTTTTTCTAAACCTTCCAGCTTGTCTATTTTGATAGTTTTAAAACCGAATGCATTCCCCAATTTGATAAAATCGGGTATCTCTACCCCAGATTGGGTAGTACAAGCGGTAAATCTGCCTTCAAAAAAGTTCTTTTGGGTTTGTTGAATTGAAATGTATCCGTTGTTATTTAAAATAAATAGTTTGATCGGTAGTTTATTGGTTAAAACGGTTTGTAACTCTTGCAAATTCATCATAATGCTACCGTCTCCCTCTAAACACACGGTTCTCCTCTTCCCATTGGCACAGCATGCCCCAATAGCAGCTGGCAAGCCGTATCCCATGGAGGCATCCCCGGAATTCCAAATATAGCGTTGGTTTTTCTTCACTTTTCCAACTTGGAACGGCAACAAAAATGCAGTACCATTGCTTCCTACGACTACTTCGTCTTCTTTGAATTGTTCAATCAGTTTTTCAACGAAATAATAGGGCTCAATGGGATGATGCCCCACTCTAGGAGCTTCCGAAACGGGCGGATATTTTGTTTTTAATTGGTGGCAAAAGTGGTTCCACTCCTGGCATCCTTTATTATCAACTAACGGTAATATTTTGTTGATAAAATCCTTTGCGTCTGCCTGGATTTTAAGATCCGGTTTAACGGTTGGTTTATCAAGCTCCGCCTTGTCTATATCCACAGATATTAATTTGGCATTTTTAGCAAAATTTTCCCAATTGTAACTTACCTGGCGGATATTATTTCTTGAACCGATTGAAATTACCAAATCTGCATTTTGAAGGGCAAAATTACCGGCTCTATTTGCAACGGTACCTATCCTGGCAACAAAATTAGGGTTATTATCCGGGATAATGTCAAATCCGTTCATAGTAGTTACGACGGGTATATTTAATTTGTCAGCCAGTGTTAAAAATGGTTGTTTAGCGCCTGACAATCTAATCCCGTGCCCAGCAATAATTAACGGCCTTTGGGAATGGTTTAATAATTCAACGGTTTGCTTGATTTCTTTGTCAATATTCGGCAAAGCCAATTCATCTTCTTTAGAATCGTATTTACGTAGTTTTGTTTCATCAATCGTTGCTGCTTGAAAGTTTATGGGGATATCAATCCACGTAGGTCCTTTTCTACCATGAGTTGCTAGATATACGGCTTTATCTAAAATATATTCTATGTCATTGGGGTCAGCCAGTGTAACAGCATATTTAGTTAGGGGTTTAACACAAGAAACGATGTCAACTTCTTGATCCCCCAATTGCCTTAACGGAATTTGGGGGCAGCTGGCAAGGGTAGTAGAGGTTTTTACTTGGCCGGATACATACAAGACGGGGACGCTATCCGTCCATTGCCCAAATACTCCGTTTAGACAATTTAGTCCGCCTGGGCCCGTTGTCACGTTTACTACGGACAGGTTTTGGTTTACTCGGGCATATCCCTCTGCTGCGATGGAGCACCCTTGCTCATTATGATTGCAAACGTAAGGGATGTATTTTCCAAAACTATCGTTGAGGTGCATAGCACCTCCCCCCGATACCATAAATACGCAGTCAATGTGGTATTTTTCTTTCAATCTTTTTGCTATAAAATCACTCAGTTTAATCATTTCCAAATCTCCAGTAAATCTGCCAATTTAGTTATGCATGGACAATCTTGTCTTTTCTCGTTTGTGATTAAATATCCCTTTGCTCCATAATCAAGCGCCATCTTAATATCGCTATTATAACTATCCCCGATGACACAAATCTCTGCAGGTTGCATGTTTAAGTTTGCTACCATAATGCGTAACATTTCAACATTTGGTTTCCCTATAATCACATCTGCCTTTCTATCTAGCAGGTATTCAGTCGCGGCCACGATGGGGCCTGCTCCGGGAACTATATATCCATTCTCCTTCGGATAATTACGCTCTTTGTTGGCCACTATAAGTTTATAGTTGGATAAATCAATATTTGAAAGTTCATCTAAATCGCTTAATTTAAAATCCGGATTATACCCTACCACAACCGCTTGAGGGTGCCTGGAATGGATGTTTATATTTAAAAGTTCAATTTCCTTTTTGAGAGAATCTGTACCAACACAATAAATTTCATTAAAATGATTCTCTTTTAAATATTTGGCAATTGCGTAAGAAGAAGTAATTAGCTCTTCTTTTCGCACATCAATACCCATGTTTACCAGCTTATGCCAAATAAACTCTCTTGTTTTAGCCGAGTTATTTGTGACAAAAAACATGTAATTGGAAATTTCTCTCGCTCGTTCAATTACTGCATTGGCTTGATGGGCTAGTTGATTCCCAAAATAAATTGTTCCGTCCAAATCAAATATGACACATTTATGCTTCAACGAAACCGCCTGCCTCTTTGATTGAATCCTTGTATCGTGATTCTAAAACTTTGATGCGTTTGTTATCTTCTTGAGAAATTGCGGAGTAAAAATTTTGTTTGTTTTTAATCCACATCAGCTCAAATCCTACTGCTTTTAAAATACCCTTATCGGCATTTTTATCTTGCAAAGCTGTTTGCGCATCAAAAATTACTTTCCTAGTTTCAAATCTATTTAAAGCCCCAACGGGTAACTTTTTAAAGAAAGGCAATGAATCGGCGGAAACGCCTCCCCCTATTACGAGCTCTTTTTTGTACTTTAAGGTTTTTTGAGCAATGGCGTTGGCGTATTCAAGTATAACTTGATGGTTAATGTCGTCTTTGCTCATACCCAAAGAGCCGGTCATATCCGTTCTGCCCATTACAATGCCCGTTAAATCTTTGGCAAAATCAGCTGTCAAAATTTCTTCTAAATAGTTAAATCCGTATTTGGTTTCAATATTAATCAAAAATTTGATGGATTTTCGTTCTTCTTCCGGAAAGGCCATTTTAACCGCTTGTAAATATTTTTTCACGGCATAAGGGGATTCAATCATGGGAGCAACAATGGCACTTACCCCTATTATGCGGGCATCATACATGTCTTTAATGGCTTCACAACCACCAATTTTTATGGTTAAATCTAGGCCTGCTCGTGTGACAATTTCTTTAAGCCGCATAGCTTCCTCTAAACGGGTTCCTTCGGCTTCAAATTCGGCTTTAATGCCCACTACGTGATGGTTTTCTTTTAAGTCTTTGAGCGTGTCACACATTTTTTGTTCTAACAAGTTCATAATAAACTCCCTTATTTATCGTGCAAAAGTTTCTGCTTATCTAGATTTTTTTGATTGGTTTGATAATATTGCAACAAATCTTGGATGGCTTTTTCAAGAGGGGTAAATTTTAAATTGGGTATTTCCCCCCGCAAACGGGCATTACTGCCGGAATAGTTAAGCCCATATCCATCCTGTTTGACAACGATTCCTGCCGTACTGCCGCTTAAACGTTCTACCGTGCGTGCGGCCTGCAAAAGTTCCGTTTCTTCATCCGGGGTGACGTTATAGCTTTTGTACTTAGCATCGTGCTCTATAAAATACTCCAAAATGGGCATCAAATCGTTGACGTATAGATAACTAAACCGGCGGTTTTGCCGCAAGGTAATGGGTAAATTAAACAGGGCTTTGCAAATGGCGTTGGAAATGAAGCGGATTTCCCAATCTTCATATTTCCCAAAAATGCCGAATATATTTAAATCAAGTACATTTTTTAATGCTTCTATACGCTGGTGTACTACGTATTTACAAAAGCTATGGTCGTCTTTTCCGCAGCGTTGGCCAATTTGGTCTTCCGTTACCAGCCGGTTATCGGCGGCCACGTCATATACGGCTCCGCTGCCGAAATTGATCATTTTTCCAAATTTATCCGTGTGACGAACTAGATTTTCAAACATTCGCACGTTGGTGTAAAAAAGGTTGGTCGGGTCTTTTGCGTTGCGGTGGCCGGGCTTGACGGCGGTATGTAATACAACGTCAAATTCCCGTGTGCGAAAAAATTCATCCACGCTATCTGTATCGGCTAAATTTAACTCAAAACTACGCGGAGCGAGGATATCGTACTTCTCGGCCAAGAAACTTTCTTGAATGTTCTTGCCGATAAATCCGTTCCCGCCCGTAAGTAGTATTTTTTTGCGCATTACTTTGTATGTTCCTTTACAAAATTATGGATGGTTTGTACCGTCCGGGCCAGCTCTTCTTCCCCCAGCCCCGGGAAAGTGCCAATCCAAAACGTATTATTCATAATAAATTCCGTATTGGGCAGCAGGGCATAGTCCTTTTCGGTTAAATCGTGCGAATTTAAAATGGGCGAATTGCCAATACGCAGCGCAATATCGTTATCCACCAACGCCGGTTGACGCAATAAATTACCGGCAAACAATTGGCGGGTACCAATGCCGTGCTCTTCCAAATATTCCACCAGCTTTTGCTTGGTAAACGGAGCTTCCGGTTTTACGGAAATCAAATACCCAAACCAAGAGGCCTTGCAGCCCTCTTTGACGGTGGGTAAGATTAAATAATCGGTTAAATCCGCCAAGTGTTTGGTCAAATAAGCGGCATTATCTGTGCGCTTTTGGATATAGGCGGGTAATTTTTTAAGCTGGCTTGTGCCGATGGCGGCCTGCCAGTCGGTAATTTTCAAGTTAAAACCGATATGGGAATACGTATATTTGTGGTCATATCCAAAGGGTAAATTACCCAGTTGCATGTTAAAACGATTTTTGCACGTGTTATCCGTACCGGGTTTGCACCAGCAATCGCGGCCCCAATCGCGGAAAGAGAGAATAATACGGTAGAGTTGAGGATCATTGGTGACAACGGCGCCGCCTTCGCCCATAGTGAGGTGGTGGGCCGGGTAAAAGCTATACGTGCCGATATGCCCAATGGTGCCGGCTTTTTTCCCTTTCCACTGCGCACCTAACGCGTCGCAAGAGTCTTCAATTAGCCACAAGTTATGTTTTTGACAAATGTCTAAAATAACATCCATATCAAACATATTGCCTAGGGTATGTGCAAGAAAAATGGCTTTGGTTTTGGGTGAAAGGGCCATTTCAATTTGCGTAGCGTCAATATTGTACGTGCCGATTTCGCTATCTACAAAAACCGGGACGAGCCCTTGCTGAATAATGGGGTTTACCGTAGTGGGAAAGCCGGCAGCCACGGTAATTACTTCGTCGCCTTTTTTAAGACGTTTTTCGCCCAATTTGGGGGAGGTTAATGCTGACAATGCCAGCAAGTTAGCCGAAGAGCCCGAGTTGGTGGACAGCGCAAATTTAACCCCTAAAAACTGGGCAAATTCTTTTTCAAATTGGTCATTAAAACGGCCCGCGGTTAACCACATATCCAACGAGGCATCAATCATATTAAGCAGGTCTTGCTCATCAAGCAACTTACCCGAGGCAGGAATATATTTAAATTCCCGTTTTTTCCCGTAAACTTCTTTGTAATAGTTGCTGGCTGCTTGTTTGACAGCTTGTCTTAATTCTTTTTCCATGGGATACTCTCTTGATAATTATGAATTTGTTCCAGGGTAAAAGCACGCATGTCTTCCCCTTTGTAAAAACGTTGATACCAAATAGCTGTTTTGGCGATGGCTTCTTGCGCCGTGTAGGTGGGAACCCACCCTAAAACCTTCTCGGCTTTTTCAATATTCAGCATCAACAAATTAGCTTCGTGCAAATTGTCTTTTTTATGAACTTTTACGCTACCCTTGCCGTAATTTTTGACCACTTGTTGGGCTACGTCAGCCACCGTAAGGACGCTTTCCTCGTTGGGGCCAAAGTTAAACCCTTCGGCATACTTTTTGCCTTGTGTATCCAGCAAATGACCCAGCAGCAAGTATCCGGAAAGGGGCTCTAATACGTGTTGCCAGGGGCGTGTGGCGTGGGGATTGCGGATTTCAATTTCTTTGCCGGCTTCAATACTGCGTACGCAATCGGGAATAAGCCGGTCCAGGGCCCAGTCTCCCCCCCCGATTACATTCCCCGCGCGGGCTGTGGCTAGAGCATATCCACTTTCTTGCAAAAAGGAACGCCGATAAGAGGAAGACAAAATTTCCACACATCCCTTGGAAGAGGAATACATATCATATCCACCCATGGGTTCGTCCTCTTTGTATCCGCGGGCCACTTCTTTATTTTCGTAGCATTTATCGGTTGTAATGTTTACAAAGGCCTTTACCGACGAGCATTTGCGGGCAGCTTCTAACACATTGAGGGTGCCCATAACGTTGGTTTGATACGTAAGTACCGGTTCGGCATAAGAGAGCCGAACTATGGGTTGAGCCGCTAAGTGAAAGACAATTTCGGGCTGAAAATCTTGAAATGTTTTATTGAGCAGAGCTGCATCGGATAAATCCCCGAAAACGGAGGTAATCCCATCGGCCACGTGAACGGCCTCAAACAAAGAAGGCGTTGTATTGGGTGGCAATGAATATCCGCATACTTGGGCTCCCAATTCTTTGAGCCACAACGTAAGCCACCCGCCTTTAAAGCCGGTATGGCCGGTTACTAGAACACGCTTGTTTTGGTATGTGTTTTGGAACATAGTTAATCCCACTTTTTCCACGGAGCTTTGCCGCTTGTCCATAAGTCGGTTAAATACATTTTATCCTTTAAAGTGTCCATCGGTTGCCAAAATCCGCTATGTTTATAAGCATTTAATTGCTTATCTTTAGCTAGATTTTCCAAGGGCCCACGCTCAAAGATAACGTCGTCTTGATCCGGAATGTAATTTAAAACTTCGGGTTGGCAGACAAAAAAACCTCCGTTAATCCAAGATTCATCTCCCTTCGGTTTTTCTTTGAAGGAAGTAATGATGTTATCTTCCTTGATCACCAAAGCTCCAAACCGGCCGGAAGGTTGTACTGCGGTAATAGTAGCTAATTTGCCGGATTGTTTGTGGTTGGCTAGCAAGTCCTTGATATTAACGTCGGCCACGCCATCCCCATACGTCAGCAGGAAGGGCTCATTGCCAACATATTCGGCGGCCTTTTTGATACGTCCGCCCGTCATGGTATCTTGCCCCGTGTAGAGCATGGTAACCCGCCAAGGTTCAGTTTGGGTGCGGTGAATTTCCACGGAATTATGAAGCATGTCTACGGTAATGTCGGAATACTGCTGATAGTAGTTTACGAAGTAGTCTTTAATAACGTGTGATTTGTATCCGGTTAAAATAACGAAATCATTGAACCCGTAGTGCGAATAAATCTTCATGATATGCCACAGAATAGGTTTGCCCCCAATTTCTACCATGGGTTTAGGAAGGAGACGAGTCTCTTCCGATAACCGTGTCCCTAATCCACCGGCTAAAATAAGTACTTTCATTTACAAGACTCCTGTATTTTTATTTTAAATGCAAATAGTTTTATTTTGATAAACCAAAATAACCATAACCAATACTGCTTGACGTAATAAGGATCTTCTTCTTTGGGGCGTGGATAGGCGGAAAAAACATATATCACTCTATACAGCGAAAAATAAGCGATCCAGTCAAACAAAAATTTTAATTTTTGGAGGAAAGTTAAAGCACAGAAAATATTTAATAAATTAAATAAATTTGTTTTTCCTTCGTGATAATTAATAAAAAATACTTGCGAAGAGTTAAGAGAAGTTAGAAAAAAACGGTTATTACTGGCGATATAGTGCCTAGTTTGTTTGTTTTGAACAAATTGAATCGCGTTGGCATATCCAGCTAGCCAGTTCATATCTCGTAGATAGGGATGCAAACTGTGGTCTTTATAACCCCGGGTATAAATGTATTTCCCGGTTTTTTCGTCGTTATTATTTCCCACTGAAACAATTGATTGAGTAATAATACGAATGTCTTTATTCTCGTTAATAAGTTTTGCAAATAAAGCCAAGTGCGGAAACATTATCGCGATTCCATACGACATATTTCCCATTACGGTATCGTCAATATTTGCTGTTTTGTAAATGATCCCGGGGAGGAAAGTGGCTTGAGTATACAGTTGGGCAATATCAATCTCGGGCCGTTCATAGCGAGAAATTACAATGGCATCTGCTTTTTCTTTAATAAAATTTTCTACTTGGTTCCAAGCATCAAAACAATAGTGGTCATTATCGGCTAATACCCATACGTACTCATAGGTGGCAAGATAGAATGCTTTCATGATGTTGGCATTTCCGCCGATATTATGTTTATTTTTAATATAGGACAAATTGCTAAATTTCTTTTGATATTCCGCTACAATTTTAGCCGTATCATCCGTTGAATTGTTGTCAATAATGGTTATATTAAAGTCTTTGATGGGGGACGAAACAGAAAAAATCTGCTCAAACGTTTTCTTTAATTGATTACTTCGGTTGTACGTTATCAGAATAATTTGCAATACGTTTTTTAGCATATTAATTTCCTTTTAAACCCAAAAGAGATCTAAAAAAACTTCTTTGAGGAGAAACTAACTTCGTATATGAATTAAACTCATCTTGCGTCAAAATCTTTTTGACTTTTGCTTCATATTTTTCTACTACTTCCGGTCGTAATTTGGAGCGAGTCCAAAACAAAGCCCGAACACGATATTCACTGAGTTGCGAAGAATATTTATCATACAGATTATGCGCTTGCAGATACTTGGACAATTGGCTGATATTTTCAAATGTATAGTCCATATCTACATCGGTCCACGAATGGCACATAGAGCCCATTCGAACGCGGTAAGTGTACAAATAATCTGCTAAGTAATATATTTCATCTGCATGGATCAAAACGCCTATGGTAAATAAATGATCCTCTCCGTTACGCGTAGTAGCAAAATGAATGTCATTTTTTAAAATGAAATCTCTCCTGTATATACGATTCCACACTTGATTATACAAGTTATAAAATAGCCCTTCTGAGATAACTGTTTTGTCGTATTTTTTCCTTGTTTTTAAATTATAGTTATACTCTTTTTTAAATTTTTTGCACAAGTCAATTTTTTTATACTTCTTTTGAGATTCCCGATATTCTATATAGTTAAATTGTACTACATCTGCCCGGTGTAATTGAGCATAATCATAAGCGCTTTTAAGCAAATCCGGCGATATAAAATCGTCCGGATCTACAAAAGCTACAAATTCCCCCTGGGCCACCTGTAAAGCTCTATTGCGTGTAATTCCCTGGCCAGAATTTTCTTGAGATAGAACGATAAAGCGCTTATCTTTTTTAGCGTATTCTTGTAAAATCTGCAAGGAATTATCCGTAGAGCCGTCATTTATGCAAATGAACTCTACTTCTTGAAGTGTTGAGGCCAGGCAACTATCTAAACAATTCTTCAAGTAGGATGCTACATTAAACACTGGAATAATTACTGAAACTTTGAGCATAAAGTTAAACGCAAGACTTTAAGTTTTCAAAATGACCCAGTATAAACTGCCCTGATTATCCCTCAAAATACCTGCTTTATACCTCGAGTGACACTATAGATATGTTAGCATTTAATAGGACGTTAAACAAGGTTTATTTGGCGGATTTCAAATGAAGTTTTACAGCATCTAAAACTTGTTTGGGGGTAATAGAGGCCAGGCACTGTTTTTCCGGTGGATATCCTAGAATACACTGGGTCATCCAGTGTTTGCTTATATTCATACAACCCCCACAAAACGGGGCCTGGATATTGGTATTGCGGGAGTACCCTAAATAGGCCGCTTTGGAAGGCCCAAAAAGTACCACACAGGGGGTTTGGGTGAGATTAGCCAAATGTACCATCCCGCTTTCCCCATCTATATGAAGGCAGGATCTCCTTAAAATATGGGGTAAATCGGCAATAGAGGTCTTCCCAACTAGCGATGTATCCACAAAATCAAAGGGAATGCTTGTTTTTCCCCCTAGTTGCACAATTTTTAAGTGAGGGAATTGTTGCTTGATTTGCTGGATAAGTTCTTGCCAGTGCGTGCGAGGCCAATTGCGTGTACGGCCGTTATGGGATGGATCCGTGTGAGGATTGATCCCATCGTGGATGGTGATGTATGTTTGGCCCGCTAGGCCAAATTGGGTAAGTGTCCGGTGGGTGAGATCGGGATCCAAAGTTAACGGTGCTAGATCGTTTTGATGAACATCTAACCCGGTAAACCAGCCCAAATTGGTAATGCGGCTCCCCCCATGGGCAATGGCAATTTCGGCCAATTGTCCATCTAAATAAGGGGTATAAGTCGCAAAAGGTTTAAAACAACGCTGAACGTCTAGCCCGTTTTCAATAAGGGGTAGCAATTGCGGAGCCAATTTCCCAATACGCGCCCGGTTAATGTAATCATACATTAAGAGGTGACAGCCGGAAATCACTAAATCAAACTGCTCCGGGATATATTTATTGGAGTGAAATCCGTCAATGAGCCCATCCGGGAACACCATATCTACAGCAGATTTGAAATCGTAGGCAAAATAAATCAGCGAATCCGGAACAGCTTCACGTAGTCTTTTAATAAATACGCGGGTCATGCATACGTCGCCAATACCGCCGCGGATGTGTATGAGTATTTGCAATTTACCGGTAGGTGGGGTACACTTCTTAAAAAGCCGTTTTAAGCGAAGTTTGGTGCTTTTTCGCCATAAATTCAGCTTCATGGTGCTACGTACCAGCGCACTATCCTGCGCGGCTGCCTCTACCAATGCCCCTGCACGTAACCCGGCTAATTTGAAGGAATCTAAATTTTGGTCCATACACCTCACCCTGATATGTTATAATTGTAACATATAAAAGGGCTGGGTGGAGGAATTATGAAGCCATACGCACTGTTTTTTGCCACAAATCGCCGTTTCCTATTTGCTTTAGCTGTGCTCCTAATGAGTTTGAAGGAAAAATCCCCCAAAGTGCTTGAGAAGGCCGATATCCTTGTTTATCATCAGGGACTTACGAAGGAAGATCAAGATTTCTTAAGCCGTATTTTACCTTGTCAGTTTACGCAGTATAAATTTGCCGTAGAGACGGATTTTGAGAATATCAATTTTAAACATTTTACCCAGCTCACTTTTGCGCGGTATGAAATTTTTGATCTGCTTACCAAATATGAAAAGATACTCTATATGGACGTAGATATGATGGTTGGCGGTGAATTATTGCCCGTGTTGGAAAATTATGCCAAGCAGGGCGGCGTGGCTATGTGTAAAGATATGCAAAAAGGGCTCACGTTAATTACCAAAAATTTCAAAGAACCTTTGCCACAGTATGACATGACGGTTCCCTGTTACAACGCAGGGATGACGTTGTTTTCCCGTCCCTTGAACCATCAAGAGGATTTGCGTATGTGGTGCTATCATAAAACTGCCGAGTGGCTAGAGAATCTAGTTTGCCCGGATCAGGGAATAGTCAATGTGATGCTCCAAGAGTTTAAAATCCCAATAGATATACTTCCGGACGTGTGCAACTGTTTGCCTTCCAATCCGAAATATTTAGATAAAACCCGTCATGATGTACTTGTATATCATTGTGCGGGTGGCGGTCTGCGGTTTTGGACGTATACTTGGAATGGCCCTTGGCAAAAATACTATCAAGAATATTTGAAGATGGATGGAAAACCGCACACGGACAAAGAACACGCGTGGCTTAAATTCATTAAAAAACACAACTTACAGCGTTTTGCGTTTTTTGACCGTTCCCCCGATCCCCAAATGCATCCGCATCGCTTTTTAAAGTACTTGGTCACATACCCTTTCAAGTATTGGTTTAAAAAGGGATAAAGCATATATACTTTTTGCCGGTTCGTATGTGGTAGGCGGATGAATTTATTTATCAAATACTTATAACAGTACTCTGAACGATAGATAGAAGTAAAAAAGCTGCCCCAAGAAAACTTGGGGCGGCTTGCTGTTTTTGATTATCGAATTCTTATTTCATCCGGGTGGGGCTCAATGATTTGCCCGCGCTTTTTGGCCTTATACCGGGCATAGCGTTCTACCTGGCTCTGAACCAGCATATAGAACAGCGGAATCAGGACCAGCCCTGCTAAAGTACCAATTAACATCCCGTAAAATACAGGAACCCCCAAAGCGCGGCGGCTGGCGGCCCCGGCCCCGGTGGCCATTACCATGGGGAGCATCCCCAAAATAAACGTGAATGCGGTCATCAGTACGGGCCGGAAGCGTTGGATAAGCCCGTCCATAGCGGCTTTGTACACACTAGCCCCGGATTTGTGTTCATCTTTGGCAAATTCCACAATTAAAATAGCGTTTTTGGCGGCTAAACCAACCAGTAATACCAACCCCAACTGGGCGTAAATGCTTAGTGATTGTCCGCTAATCCACAGCCCAAATAACCCCCCACCTACGGCGGCCACAACGGACATCAGCACCGGTACCGGGATCGTCCAGCTTTCATACTGCGCTACGAGGAACAAGTACGCAAAGATAACGGCCAACATAATCAACATATTGATTTGCCCTTTGTTTTGTTTTTCCTGATAGCTCATGCCCGTCCACTCATAGGCGTATCCGGGCGGCAAGTTTTTAAGAATTTGCTCCGTCTTTTCCATCGCTTGCCCGGAGCTGGAATTAGCATTGGGTGTACCCATCACCGTAGCGGCGGGGTATTGGTTGTAACGCGTAATTTGACGCGGTGACAAAATGTACTTTTGGTCCACCAGTGCCATTAAAGGTACCAACTCCCCGGTAGAACTGGTAACGTACATTTTGTTGATGTTTTCAGGCGTCATGCGGTACTTACTGTCGGACTGCATGATTACTTTGTTAATTTGCGTGCCGAAGTTCACGTCTCCCACGTACGAAGAACCCAGGTAGTTTTCCAAAATGGAAAAGACGCTGGAAACGGGCACTTTCATGCTTTCGGCTTTTTGACGGTTAACGTCCAAATAAATGTTGGGCGTATCGGCTTTGAACGTGGCGTAGGCCACTTGCATCGTCGGATCCATCATCATTTGATACCCGATGCCCGTAGAAACATTAGCCAGTTTTTGGTAGTCAAAATCGTTAAGTGACTGGATACGTAAATCGAGTCCTCCCGACGTACCCAACCCCGGAATAGACGGCATTTCTACCACGCGGATGGTGGCCTCGGGGATGCGGGAAAATTGCATATTAAACTGGCGTGCCAGGTCGCTTTGCAATTTGCTGGGCATAGGTTTCTTGCGCAATTTATTAAACATGCGTCTTAGAAAACTGGGTTGTTTACGTTGGTTCCACGGATCTAAAGTGACGAACACAACCGCCGTATTTTCCCCCGACCCACCCAACAAGCTAAACCCGGTAACGGCCGTAGTATGTTTGATACCCGGCGTACTACCCAGTTCAGCAAGCACTTGGTCCATTACTTTTTGCGTACGCGCGAAAGTGGCTCCTTCAGGTAACTGCACATCTACCACCAAAATCCCTTGGTCTTCTAGCGGAATAAACGAGGTAGGCATCACTTGTAAGAACACAAAATCCAGTGCCACAAATCCGCCGAATAAAAGCGCAATAATAAACTTGCGCGCCAGTTTGCGCACGACGGTGCGGTACCCGCGTGAGCCGCGTTGCACCGCCATGTTAAACCACCGCAAGAACCAAATATTGGTTTCTTTGATAGGTTTTAACATAGTAGCACAAATGGCCGGGGATAAGGACAACGCATTGAGTGTGGAAAAACACACCGCCACGGAAATGGTTACGGCAAATTGCGTGTAAATTTTACCGGTAATCCCCCCCATAAATGTAATAGGGATAAAGATAGCCAGTAGCACTAGCGTTGTAGCGATCAATGCGCTGGAAAGTTCGTCCATCGCTTGTTCGGCCGCGTGGTGGGCTGATTGTTTTTCACGGTTCATCAGCACAATCACACGTTCCACCACACAAATAGCGTCGTCTACTACCAGCCCGATGGCCAATACCAAGGCAAACAGGGTAAACATGTTAATAGAATATCCCAACGCCATCATTACGGCAAATGTACCGAGCAAAGAAACCGGAATCGTGGCCGCAGGTACTAAGGTAGCACGCCAATCCTGCAAGAACACGTAACACACAATTACTACCAGTATGAAAGTAAGCATCAACGTAAAAACAACTTCTTCTACGGAAGCATTAATAAAACCGGTTGTATCAAAAGAGAACTCATAATTTAACCCTTTGGGGAAGAATTGTTCCAAACGTTTGAGTTCTTTGCGTACCCCTTCAATCGTTTCCAATGCGTTGGCACCAGAAGAGAGGTTAATCATCATCGGGACCGACATTTTGCGGTCAAAAGATGCGCCAAAACCGTAAGATTCTTTGCCTTCTTCCACTTTAGCAATATCCGAGAGGCGCACAATTCCGCCCTGGTTATCGGTACGGATAATGATATTTTGGAAATCTTTGGCGTTATTTAAACGACCGTCGGTTTGTAGTGCATATACCGTCAGTACACTCCCGTCGTTAGGACGAGCCCCGATTTTACCCAAAGAAGGTTGATAGTTTTGCGTGGAAATAGCGTTTTTAACGTCAGCAATGGAAATATCTAACGCGGCCATTTTATCTGAGTCCAGCCACACACGCATACTCTTGGCCGCTCCGAACACGCGGGCCTCGCCCACGCCGTTTACGCGGCTAATATTTTTTTGAACGTTATTATTTAAGTAATCACTAATTTCTAATTCACTTAGGGTTCCTTCATCTGCGGTAAAAGATACAAACCCTAAAATGTTAGACGAACGGCGAAACACACTAATCCCTTGGCGTGTCACTTCGGGCGGTAAAAGCGGAGTTGCTTGCGAAACGCGGTTTTGTACTTTTACCTGTGCAATATCCGGGTCCACCCCCGTTTTAAATGTAACGGTTAGCATGTAGGAGCCGTCAGCCGAATCAGAGGACATATAAAGCATGTCTTCCACCCCGTTGACGGAAGCTTCCAGCGGAATCCCTACCGTTTTGGCAATTACCTCCGCACTGGCCCCGGGATAAGCGGCACGCACTACTACTTCAGGCGGAGTGATTTCCGGATACAATGCAACCGGTAAATTTTTAAGTGCAATCGCCCCAGCTAAACACAATACCAGTGAAATAACGACCGCAAAACGCGGACGGTTAATAAAAAATTTAGCAAACATTTAGTTGTTTTCCCCCTCTTTCGTGTTAACGGGAACGGTCTGAGCGGTGGCCGGTGCGTATGATTGCGTGTGTGCCGGTTTTTCTTGTGCTTTAGGGGAAGCTTCGGGCATATTCACTTCGCTTACGTTAACCTGTTGCCCGTTTTGCAATTTTTGTTGGCCAATAGTGACCACACGGTCCCCTGCTTGTAAGCCGGATACTACAACTACGTTTCCGTTTACTACGTCACCAGTTTTGACGTATTGTTGTACCACTACCCCTTGGCTATTTACCGTCATTACGTACTGTCCGGTAGCATCTTGCGCAAGCGCCGTCTGCGGAATCAAAATCATCGGGCGCAATTTATCTAAACTGACCGTTACATTGACGTAGTTGCCGGGAATAAGTTTATTCTCTTTGTTATCCGTTTGAGCATATACGGCCATGGTAGCGGTTTGTGCGTTAATTTCGTTATCGGCAAATAGATTGGCTTCAGGCATTTCAATGGTTTGTCCGTTAGGCAAAGCAATTTGAATATCCGGACGTGTGTTTTGATTGGTAATTTGATCCATACCGGACAAACGTTCCTTATCCGTGATGGAGAATACCACACGAATTGGATCCATTTGTACCACGCGGGCTAATTTGCTAGCCCCGGCGGTAGCCAAATTCCCTTTGGTCATTAGGGCCTTGCCGATATAACCCGCAATCGGAGATTTAACTTCCGTATAAGCCAAATCCAGCTTGGCTAAATCCAACGCAGCTTTGGCGGCTTTAACGTTGGCTTTGGCATTGGCCAAATTACTTTCAGCAAGTTCCAAATCGGCTTGAGAGAGCATGTGATCCTTATATAAGGCCAGTTCGCGGTTATAATCGCTTTGGATTTGTTTCAATGAAGCATTGGATTTATCCAAAGTAGCTTCGGCAGAAGAAACAGCCGCTTTGTAGCGTTTTTGATCAATGATAAAGAGCACTTCGCCTTCGTTGACAAAGGAACCGTCTTGAAAGAGGACCTGATCAATGTAGCCGGACACTTGTGGAACCACGTCGGTAGCGTTAATGGCTTCTACACGGGCAATAAAATTTTTACCCAAAGCTACCGGTTTTTTCTCAAGCGTTTTGACTAGCACGCTGGCTTGCCCGGCGCCACCCATTCCCATGGGACCGGCATGCGAAAAGAATTTTCCCTTTACGAAAAACCCAATAGCTACCCCTACGAATACGAGTAGCAAATATTTAAGATAACGATACATTGTTCTTTTTGTCATAATTTTATTTCCCTACACTTCTATATAGATTTGCTTTGCTTAACAGTAAACTGTAAAAAGCAGAAATTTTATTTTGCCGTGCTTCAGCCAATTGCGCCACCGCATCCAACAAGGTTATAATATCACCCTTACCTACCTGGTAATAGCGGAAAGCTACCCGGTGGTTTTCTTCGGCACTTTCCAGTACGGTTTGGCTGATTTCGTATGAGCGCTTAGACGTTTTGTAATGTTGATAATTGCTCCATACTTCATTTTGAATAGCCAAACGCAAATTTTGCGTATTGGCTTGTTCTTGCTGATAGGCCCAAGAGGCCGATTTTACTCTATACAAGTTAGAAAACCCGGTAAACAACGGTACACTAACGACCAATCCGGCCACGTTTTCACGTCCATAGTAGGAGGAATGTTTCCAGGTGGTATCGGCAAGATCGGCCGAAGCGGTGGCACTAAGTGACGGGAGCATACCTGTCTTGGCCGCCGTGACGCTGGATTTCGCGGCGCGTTCTTGGCTTTCTTGTGCGCGCAGTTCCGGGCGGTTAGCCAAGGCATCTTTCATTAGTTCTTGTACATCGTCTTTTTCAATAGAGATATCCGCTTGGTCAAACACCGGTTTTTTTAGTTGCAGCTGTGTATCTGGCGATAAATTTAACAAGATAGCCAGTTGGCCGCTAAATTGTTTAATTTCGTCTTCTGCCAACACCACGGATAACAACGCTTGTTCATAGCGGGTTTTGGCTTGTAAGTTATCGCTTAAAGAAACCATGCCCAATTTGTAGCGTTTTTGCGCCTCAGTATAGGATTGTTTGTAGGAATCCAAACTGGCATTGGCGCTGACGAGCGTTTCCTGCGCGGCTAATAATCTTAAGTAGGCCGTTTGTACGGAAAGCATTAAATCATGTAAGGCGGCATTATAGCCATAGTTGGCGGCATCGGCATAAGCGCGCAACGTGTTGATGCGGCTTTCGCGCCCCCCAAAATCAAACAAAAGCCACGCGGCTTCGGCCTTGGCAGCATAAGGTTCTGTTTGCGCATATCCACCGTGGCTTTCCATGCGGACGCCGCTAATGCCGGCGTTCCCTGTCAAGCGGATAGTAGGTAAATACTCATTCCGGCCGCTACCCAAATTGGCCTCATTGGCTTTGACCCCCATGTATTGGGCACTCAAAGCCGGGTTAGTACAAACACCGATTTGTACTAAATCATCCAACGAAAGCGGGTCATGGGCGATATCTTTATCAATGCACCCTTTTGGCGGCTGCGCTTTGGACGTAAACAACGGGTCAAATGCCATACACGGCAAAGCCACACTACAAAGCAACCCTATCAACAATTGTTTTTTCATTTATTTGTTCCTTTCTCGTATAATTTTAAAATAGCAAGGGTGTTTTTCCACACGATGTCTTTAATTTGTTGATGTAACTGCGGGGAAAACGTCCTTTGCTTTAAATCGTGCAAGAGTGCAATACGGTGACACTCGGAAAAATTGATTTGCCCAAAAATCACGTGAGTAATAATCACCAGTTCTACGGAATGTTCTTTAAGGCCGGTTAGTTTGCTGATAATTTTATAGGGCCGCGTGTGATATCCTTCCAAAAATGAAAACAACAAGGGCAAAAGCTCTTTGGAATTATCCAGCGCAGCGTGTGTAAAAATACGTTCCAGCGGCAACATTTTGCTATCTAACCCCAGGTCGGTTACTATGTCTAATAAATCGTGCAATAGTTGCAAAGTTTGCTCGTGGGAAAGCGTATCCAATTTATTGAGCGCGTCCGCTATTTTTTTATCTTGTTGAAAAGGTTTGTGCTGTTCGTTGGCTAGGTATTTAACCGTTTCCAAATAAAGGGAGCGCTTATCGCCAAAATAATAATTTACCGCCGAAACATTCATGTGAGCTGCGGCTACAATTTCGCGCACGGAAGTATCCGTATATCCTTTTTGAGCAAATATACGCGCGGATGTTTTTAAAAGTTTAAGCCGAGCATCTTTCATACAAAAAATTATAACATAAACAAACAAAAAATTCAAACAATTGTTTGAATTTTTGTTCTTCTACTATAGAAATGAATAAATACTGGGAAAATTCTTCAAAAAATTCTTGTTATGAGAAAGAATATTTTAGTTCTTTTTTGCCAGTAATTTTTTCAAATATTCGTAATAATTATTTTTAGGTGCCTTGGCCAAACGGGCTTGCAATTGTGCGGGGGTAATGAACCCTTTGCTCAGCGCAATTTCTTCCAAGCAGGCAATTTCTACCCCTTGGTTTACTTGCATACTGTGCACAAAATTGCTGGCTTGCAACACGCTTTCGTGCGTACCGGTATCCAGCCAGGCAAAGCCGCGGCCTAAGTGTGCTACGTGCAAATTGTCTTGTTCCAAATAGAGGCGGTTTAAGTCGGTAATTTCCAGCTCACCGCGTGCGGACGGAGTTAGCTCTTTGGCTAGTTTGGCCACTTGATTATCGTAGAAATACAAGCCGGTTACAGCAAAATTACTTTTGGGATTTTTGGGCTTTTCTTCCAAGGAAATAGCTTTGCCGGTTTTATCAAATTCCACTACCCCAAAACGTTCCGGATCGTTCACCTCATAGGCAAAGACAGTAGCCCCCGGGCGGGGTTTAGCTGCTTGGGTTAATATTTCTTCAAAACCGTTACCGTAGAAGATGTTATCACCCAAAATAAGGGCACAATCACTCTTGCCGATAAAGGCCTCCCCCAAGATAAAAGCATCTGCAATCCCGCGCTTGATATGCTGAATCATGTAGGAAAGTTTAATTCCCCACTTTTCTCCGGTTCCCAAAACACGTTTAAAGTTATCATTATCCTCTGGATTAGTAATGATCAAAATGTCTTTAATTCCCGCTTGCATAAGTACTGAAAGCGGATAATAAATCATAGGTTTGTTATAAATGGGTAGTAAAATCTTGGAAATAGGTAAAGAGGCCGGATATAAGCGTGTGCCAGCTCCCCCCGCTAAGATAATTCCCTTCATAATTGTTCCTCCTGTGATGTTGAAAAATCGTGTTGGATGTGGGCTGCTGCGTCCTGACAAACCTGATAGAGCTGTTTGCCAAATTTATCAAACACACGCCCATCAAAAGAAATAGGGTCTACTAGATCTTGCTCCTTGCCGGATGCAAAATCCGCCAGCAACCACATTTTATCCGTATGCTGGGGATATCGGTCCAACAGAAAATCCAGATGAAGTTTTTCCATACAAAAAATCAAATCTGCCTCTTGCAAATCAGTAGCTCGCAACGGGGTGGCTGTGTGTCCCTCAAACTTAATATTATGCATCTGTAAAGCATGCACGACCTTTTGAGGAACATTATAAGTTGGATCTGCGTATAGCCCACGAGAAAATACGTTCACCCCAGGCAATAATTGTTTTAAAAATTCCTGTGCCATAAAACTGCGGCAAATATTTGCGTGGCAAATGCATAAAATCTTCATCCTTATTAATATAGCAAATTTGATAAAATAACTATATGCATTTATTTTTAAAGATTCTCGTGGCTGTACTTATCTTTTTTACGCCATTTAGTTTTGCCGCTACCGAACCGTGGGCTTTTTGTATCGTGCAAGGGTTGTTACTGCTGGCGTGGATTGTGTTACTGATTTGGCGCAGGGAGTTTTTTTATTCTCACCTTTTTAAACCAGTTGCTTACGTATTTCTAGTCCTCATCGGGTTGGGATTGCTGCAGAGTTGTTTTGCGCACACGTTGTTGCAGAGTTCGGTTTGGTATCCGGTTACTTTGATACGGTTGTATACTTTTGACCACCTATCCTTGTTTGTTACTTATTTTGGGGTTGTCTGCTTGGCATTCCAGGTATATGCCTCTTTCGATGAAGTTAAACAGCTTTTGGGGTGCTTGATAGTATGTGGGCTGGCGGTGGCTTTGTGCGCGCTTATATTCCCGCATGGAACATATATCATCAAATTGACGGGCATTCGCCAGGCGGCCGAGGCCGTAGGCCCCTTTTTAAACCGCAACCACGGTGGTTTGTTTTTAGCTATGAATGCCCTGTTGGCATTAGGATTGTTTTTTACGTATCAATTACAGGGGCTTAAGGCACTGGGATCTCAAGCCAAACGGACTTTTGTGGTCAAACAATGTTGGTTAGGTGCCGTTGTGCTGGGGCTAATTTTGGCGGCAGTGTTTTCCCGCTCACGCGGGGCGATGCTTTCGCTGTTTATTGGATTATTTAGCTATGCTTTGCTTTGTATGTGGTGCGTGCCGCAACAAATTCGCAAACGTTTAAAGAGAATCTTTTATACTCTATTATTATTGGGGGCATCTTGCGCTTGGATTTACGCACACATCCCGCAAATCAATGAATTTTCTCATCGTACTTCCGGGGTATCGGCGGATATCCGTCAAATGATGTACCGAGGGGCTGTGGATATACTCAAACAATACCCGATATGGGGAATTGGAGAAGGAGCCCTGCCGGTGGTCATTCCTTCTTATACGGAGGTGCGGCTTAGTCATTACATAGAACACTTGCATAATGACTGGCTGGAAATGACCGTAGAAATTGGGCTCATAGGCGCCGGGCTGGTACTGATTGGATTTATTTGGTTTGCTGTTCTTGCTCTTAAAAAGCTCAAACGCTTGCCCCCCCATAAGCAGTTTTTATTTGCGGCCTTGCTCAGTGCCTTGCTTGCCATGAGCATAGGTTGTTTGGTGGATTTTCACTTTTTCATACCGGGTTGTTCTCTGGTATTTTTGTGGGCATTGGGAGGGTGTCTCTCCCCCACTTTTCACAAAGGACACGTGCACGCCATTCATATGGGATGGGTGATTAAAATCATAATTTTGGCTTGTTTCTTTGCTGCGTGCGTGATTCCATTCCAAAAGGCGCGGGCTTGGCGAGCTGTTTGGTTTGGTAAAGGGCTTAAAACGGAAGGAAAATTGAAAGCTTACCAGCAGGGGCTTGCTTATTACCCTAGCCCACGCAATGCTGTACGCCTGGGGAATGCTTATTACAATGCTTCTAAGTATGAAGACGAGTGGATTATGCAGGTCTATTATCTGGAGCTTGCTCAGCAAATTGCGCAAGAGTATTTGGAAAAATACCCCAAAGATAAAGAACTCTCTCAGTTGTATTTACGTACCCAGCGGCAGTTAGACTAGCCAAGTCCTCCTGAATTTGCTATAATATAAGCACTATGAAACTTCAAACTCTCACCCCCTACTGTATAGTAGTTTGTTTGGGTATCCTGTGTGGATGCTCCAGCGCCCCCGTTGAAAAGGATAGCGCTCTCTCCAATAATATTACTCGTCAAGATGTTTCCAACGCTTTGCAACAAGTAAGGTCTTCTCAGGCGTATATATTGCAACCTGGGGATTTGGTAGATATTAAAGTATATATGGAAGACAATATGGACCGCGTACTACGTCTAAGCGGCAATGGAACGGTTACCTTCCCGCTGGTGGGGAATATCAAATTGTCGGGGCTGACGCTGGAACAAGCGGAACAAAAGCTGGCAAACCGTTTAACGGAATACATCCGCCAACCGCAGGTTTCTATGTTGGTAAAAGAATACGGGAACAAAACTGTTTACGTGTTGGGGCAGGTATCTCGTCCGGCTGCTATCCAAATCCCGCCGGAGAAACAACTTACTGTGTTGGAAGCAATCACTTCCGTAGGTGGATTTACCGATATTGCCAACACTTCCAAAGTGCGGGTGCTACGTGTAGAAGACGGCAAACAAAAAACCATTGATGTAGACGTAAGCCAAATCACCAAACAAGGCAATAAGAGTATGGATATTGCTTTGCGTCCGGGTGATGTAATCTTCGTACCGCAGAGTATGTTCTAAGGAAAAGGACTATGAAAGACGAAGAATTAGATATAACTACCCTTATCAATTTAGTGTTAAAACGTTTTTGGTTGATTGCTGCTATGGCCCTCGTGGGGTTGGTGGCAGCTATTTTGGTTAATGTTTTTATGCGCCCGGTGTACGAAGCCACCACGCTGATGATGATCAACCAAGAAAATGCCGGGAAACTGGACGATTCCCCCTACGGCAGCTTTGCCAGTATGGAAGATTATTACCGTACCCAATACCAGTTGTTGGGAAGCCGCTCCTTGCTGGAAAGCGTGTATAAACAGCTTGATTTGCGGCAATATGAAGAATTTTCCACCGGCTTAGGCAGGTTGCGCAAAGCGATTAAAATTGACCCGGTAACGCGCAGCCGTTTAGTAAACGTAAGGGCTCGCTCGTACGATCCCAATTTGGCTGCCGAAATTTCTAATACGTTAGCCAACAATTTTGTGCAAGAAAACGTCAGCAACCGTATTTCTATGGGGCAGGACATTATTCGCGCCCTGGAAAGCACGGAAACCAGCGACGAAGAGCAAGAGCTTTTAAACTCTATGCCTCAGGTGGTCAATAGCGATTTTATCAAATCGCTCAAACAACAAGAGGCCTCCTTAGATCGTACCTGGGCTCAGCTTTCCGCCAAATATACCCCCCAACACCCCGAGGTAGTATCCGTAAAACGTCAGTTGGCAGCTACAAAAGCCCAAATTGCCTTGGAAACTCGCCGCTTGGTGCAAAGTATTAAGATTGAGCTTTCCGGTCAATTTTCGGGCAATAACGTGCGTATTGTGGACCCGGCGGTTGTTCCTTCTTCGCCTATCTTGCCGCGCAAATTAATCAATATAGCCGTGGGTTTGCTAGGGGGTGCTATCCTGGGAGTACTACTTGTATTCTTATTGGAATTCCTGGATCAAACTGTGAAATCTTCCGAAGATTTGGAAAAGAAACTTAATTTGCCCTTTTTGGGGTTTGTTCCTTACGAAAAATCAAAGAAGAAAGAAGCCGAATATGCCTCCATGCTTAAAGAAGGCAATATTCTGCTGGCCGAAAACGTGCGCAATATCCGCACGATGTTAGATTTTACGCTGGCGGACGATCGGCAGGCCCCGGTTTTAATTAGCAGCTCTATGCAGGGCGAAGGGAAGAGTAACCTTTCTTCTAACTTGGCAGTAGCCCTGGCGCAAACGGGCAAAAAAGTACTGCTTATTGACGGCGATTTGCGTCGTTGCCGCTTGCATAAAGTATTTAAAGTATCCCCGGAAAAGGGGCTTAGCAACATTTGGGACCGGGATGCTGCGAAGGCGGATTATGCCTCTAACGTACAGCCGGCAAAAGATGTACCTAACTTGTTTATAATGACAGCCGGTCAACGTCCGCCAAACCCAACTGAACTGTTAAATACCCCCCGCTTGGCAGATTTTATTGCCTGGGCGCAAAAGAATTATGACCACGTGTTAGTGGACTGCCCGGCTATCTTGCCGGTGGCGGATACCATGCTGTGGGGTAAATACATCCCGCGTACCGTTTTTGTAATCCGGTACGGAAAAACCAATGCGCGTGCCGCCCAAATGGCCCTGGATAAACTACAAAAAGCCGGTGTAAAGGTATTGGGGGCTGTGATTGGTCACTACAAAGCCCAAGGGCTATCTTACGGCAAGTATGGGTATTATAAGAGCTATTCTTATTACTACTCTAACGATGACGAAAAAAAATAAATAGTCAATTGCTATCAACTCAGCACTCCCTAGGGAAAAACCTAGGGAGTGTTTTTTTATAAAATGGGCCTTGAAATTTTCAGAAAAACCCTTATACCATCAGAGTAGTTGGAATTTATGCCACAAAGGAGGCATATTATGAAAAACATGAGCTTGAGATTTATAAAAGTACTGGTTTTCCCTGTACTGGCTCTAGTAAGCTTGTCGGTAGTGGTGTTTGCAGGCCCCCTGTCGGAAGATATTTTCCAAGCTGCCGTTGACGGGGATAAGGAAGCCATTGAAGACTTGATAGATAAAGGTGCGGATGTAAACAAAACAAATGCAGAGCAAAAAACTGTTTTAATGTTGGCTGCTCAGTACAAGCATCCAGACCTTATAGAATACTTGCTAAACCAAACAGGGGCGAAGCAGACGCTAAATAATCGAGATAAACGTGGCTGGACCGCCGTGATGTACGGGGCCGACAGCGGCGACTTGGCGACAGTGCAAGCTATTGTAGAAAATGCTGGAGGAGAGTTGAATCTAAACCTGACGGAGTTTAAGACGGAGAAGACTGCTTTGGATTTGACAGCAATTGACTACGTTGCCGATTACCTCAGATCCAATGGCGCAAAAACTTCCGAGGAGTTAAGAAGACCGCAACGGGTCCAGTTACGACGGCGCGATGATCCGCCGACACCGCAACGGATTCAGTTGCAACGCAATGACCCGCCGGCACCGACACCGAAAAGGATTCAACTGCGGCGCAATGATTCAGGAGTAAAGAAGCAGATTCAATATCAACTAAACCACAAATAAGATAAGAATCTAAAAAAGTTCCCCGGGAATCCCCGGGGAGTTTTTTACATAGAAAACCCCGCCTTTTGGGCGGGGTTTTAAAACTAATACTGGGTTTATTAGAACACAGCTTTTACGAATACACCGGCTTTGTTGCTATCGTAATCGGCGGTTCTCCAGTTAGAGTGGCGGGTGCGGAATTGATACCATACACCGGCAGACAACCAATCTTTAAATTGATAGTCTAATTCCGGGCGGACAACATAGAGGTTGTCGTCACGTTTGGTATTGTCTACACGCTTGGAATAGTCCATATTTTCCCACGCCAAGGTTAAGGAAGCGGTAAATTTGTCGGTTAGCTTTTGAGCCCCGTACAAAGATACAACGGTATCGGCAAAATAGCGGTTATATTCCCCGGGGATACCGAAGAAGGTTTCTTCCATTTTACGTTCACCGGACAAGCGCAACACGTTGCGAGAGGTCGGTTCCCATTGCAAAGCTACATAGTAACCAACCAAATCGTTGTAGTCATGAGCACCAGCTAAGCTGTGTTCATATTGGCGCATATCGTAGGTTACTTTGGCAGTACCGGTTACTTTGGCAGCCAATTGACCGTTTACACCCAACCCCAAGCGATGACCATGGGAGTTTTTGACGTTGGAATTGATCCCGTTGACGCGGACGTAATCTCTATAGTCAATGTCGGAATACATATATTCTACAAAGAAGCTGGTTTTGGCCGTCATGTTGTAGTGCAATTGAGCACCCAAGTTCACACGGTTGCGGTTTAAGTATTGCATCTCGGATTCAAAATAGCGGTCATAAGAATCGCTGGCAAACAAACCTACGCCAAACATTTTTTCACGGGAAGTTACGTAAGAAATATAGCCCGTGTTGTTTAAACGTTTGTGGCGTTCCGTCAATGAGCTATTGGCCGGATCGGACGTATAAAGTACGCGATCACCCAATTTGAATTGGTCGTTTTCTAAGGCAAACCCACCTAAGGCGTCCCAATAATTGTTCTTGTTGTGCTTTTCCGTATAAGCATTATAACCCACACCAGCTTCGGCAGAGAGCATTAAACCGGTAGAAGGAACATTGGCCTTATATTCGGCACCCAAGCGAGTGGTGCTGATAAAAGAATCCTTGGTATTCTTATCAGTCAGATAGATGTTATCATCATAGCTGACGGTTTCGGACGCTGTGAAATGAAGCGGTTTTTCTGCAGCGACAGGCATGGCCGCAACAAGCGCCACGAGTAGCAAAAGAACAGATGCTTTTTTCATGATATCTTTTTTCCTCTTCCTTAATAGTTTTGATACAACAAATTTTTACTGCGACTACACATATATTTTATAAATTTTTTGCGGCAGACTCAAGCGGATTTTTGGGGCCGTGTGAACCGTTGATATATACGGTAACAAAAATACCCTATACAAGTGCCTAATGTGTTGTTAATCACGTCATCAATATCGCAACATCCCCATTGGGCCAAATATTGAACGCCTTCTATGGCGCTGGAAAAGAGCAAGCCGGCAAGGGCGGTTTTCCAAAAGTTAAATTTAGGCCAAACATATGGGAGCAAAAAACCAATCGGTAAAAACAACACAATATTTAACAGCAAATCTTCCACCGGTGAAGCGTGGGCAGAAGCGAACAAATTTTTTGTGTTTCTAAAGACAGCCCGACAGGTGGCCGCAGATATTTTTTTAAAACCGAACCAACAGTTCAGCATTTGCCTGACGACGTAAAACGGTTTGAAGCGATAGCGGGAGACTTCCATCCCCAAACGGTTGGCCAAAGTAAGCCACAAAATTCCCCCCACGTAAAGGGCCAGCAGGGTATATTTATAACATGTTTGTGTTTTAAGCGTGCGCAAGTACTTGCCCCCTAACGGGATCAAAAACATCGCAATAAGTACTAACGAACCAAACAACAAACACTTTAGCATAGTTAATCTTTTCTAAATAAGTCGCGTGTGTAGACTTTGTCCTTTACGTCATTTAATACGTCATCATACCGGTTGGCAATAATAGCTTGCGAACGTTTTTTAAATTGAGCCAAATCGTTGACTACTTCGCTGCCAAAGAAGGTGGAGCCGTTTTCCAGCGCAGGTTCATACACAATTACGGTAGCTCCTTTGGCTTTGATACGTTTCATAATTCCTTGAATAGAACTTTGGCGGAAATTGTCGCTACCGGTCTTCATGGTTAAGCGGTACACGCCGATGACAGCGTCATGTTCTTTGGCACTATCAAAAGTACTGTTTGCGTTGTAATACCCTGCTTTTTGAAGTACGCGGTCTGCAATAAAGTCTTTGCGGGTGCGGTTGGATTCCACAATGGCTTTAATGAGGTTTTGCGGAACATCTGCATAGTTAGCCAAAAGTTGTTTGGAATCTTTAGGCAAGCAATAACCGCCGTAACCAAACGAGGGGTTGTTGTAAGTGTTTCCAATGCGAGGATCCAAACATACCCCTTCAATAATTTGCTGGGTATTTAGGCCTTTAAGCTCGGCATAGGTATCTAATTCGTTAAAATAACTTACACGCAGGGCCAAGTAGGTATTTCCAAATAGTTTTACGGCTTCGGCCTCCGTGTAGCCCATATACAGGACCGGGATGTCTTTCTTAACCGCTCCCTCTTGCAAGAGTTTGGCAAAGACGTGTGCTTTTTCGGTCAGGGATTTATCATTTAAATCTGTACCTACCACAATGCGAGCTGGATACAAATTGTCATACAAAGCGTGGCCTTCACGCAAAAATTCGGGGCTAAATAAAATGTTTTTAAGACCCATTTTTTCACGAATTTGGCGCGTATATCCAACGGGAATGGTGGATTTAATAACCATAGTAGCTTTTGGATTATATTGCTGTACTAGCTTGATAACCGCTTCCACGGCCGAAGTATTAAAATAGTTTTGCTGGGCGTCGTAATTGGTGGGAGTGGCAATGATCACAAATTCAGCTTGTTCGTAGGCAGCTTTAGCGTCCGTAGTGGCCGTTAAATGCAAAGGTTTGTTTGCCAAAAAATCTTCAATTTCTTTATCGGCAATTGGGGATTTTTTATGATTGATTAAATCCACTTTTTCCGGCACGATATCTACAGCGGTAACATCGTGATGTTGGGCTAATAATGTAGCCAAAGACAATCCCACATATCCAGTTCCGGCAACAGCAATTTTCATTTAATATTCTCCTTACAGTAAAAATCTTTGTACCACTGTGCAAAATGACGCAACCCCTCGCGCAGGGAAATATGCGGCTTAAAGCCAAAATCTTGTTCTAAAGCGGTTGTGTCCGCATAAGTGGTGGGTACATCTCCAGGTTGCATAGCAACAAGCTCTTTATGGGCTTCAAAATCATACGTTTGCGGTAATACCCCCGCCCTAACCAATTCTTCTTGTAGAATTTGTACAAAATCAAGCAGCGTTTCCGGGGAATTGTTGCCAATATTGTATAGCGCATAAGGCGCAAGCGGCAGGCCGTCTTCCCCGTTTTGGCGTTTGGGTGCGCCCTGCATAACCCGCAAGACCCCTTCCACAATGTCATCCACGTAGGTAAAATCGCGCTTACAATGACCATAATTGAAAATTTTGATCTTTTCCCCCACACGCAACTTATTTGTAAAGCCAAAATACGCCATATCGGGCCGGCCGGCCGGGCCGTACACGGTAAAAAAGCGCAATCCTGTAGAAGGAATATTGTAAAGCTTGGAATAAGCATGGGCTAATAATTCGTTGGATTTTTTGGTGGCCGCATACAAAGAGACGGGATTATCTACTTTGTCTTCCACTGCATACGGTATTTTTTTATTGGAACCATACACGGAAGAGGAAGAAGCATAAACTAAATGTTCTACGCCTGTTTTCCCCCCGTCATACGAATGGCGGCACGCCTCTAAAATGTTGTAAAAACCGATGAGGTTGGCTTCTATGTAAGCGTCCGGATTGGTAATAGAATAGCGCACCCCTGCTTGAGCCGCCAAATTGACCACAACTTGCGGTTGATATTTGGCAAAAAGTTCGGTAATAAGGGCTTTGTCGGCCAGGTTGCCTTTGAGAAAGGTAAAATTGGATAGGTTTTTTAGTTGCGAAAGACGGTATTCTTTTAAGGAGACGTCGTAATAATCGTTTACACTATCCACGCCAATCACCCGGGCTGTTGGATATTCCCTGCAAACGCGTTCCACCAACGCAGCTCCAATAAACCCGGCCGCGCCAGTGATAAGAATGGTTTTGCCTTCTAAATTAAGTAGTGTTTTTGCCATAAATATATTATACCAATTTGCTGGGCGTATTCCCAAAGGAAGGTAGCGCCCCGTGGATAACCCCATGACAAACGGAATTTACAACCAAGTTATTTGTTTTTAATGCGATAAAAACGCAAAAGCAAGGTGCGAGCCAAATCAAAATTAATACAGGCAACCAGCACAAACAATTTTATTTGGACAGGAATAAACCGTGCGAATAAAAAACGTGCAAAATTTTTCTCAATGTAAGCGGTCAGAAACTGTACGGAAGTGGGATCTTCCGTCCCAGCGCGAGCGATTTGATAAAGCCATTTAGCAGCATGTACCAATTGGGCATTAGAGGCACGCCGATAAAAAGTGGTCAGATTATGTTGTTTGGCATATTCCAGGCATTCGTCCATCAATACGATTTTTTTGAGATATTTAGGTAGAAAATTCTTTGTTAATCCTTTTTCGCTATATTTACAACAATAGTGATATTTGGCTTGATTCCCCAAGGCAACAAAGGCCTTTGTTTTCATTAGCTCAAAATTAAAAAACAGGTCTTCCCCGTAGGAATTGGTTGTGTCAAAACGTAAATCCGCAATAAAATCCCGGCGGTATAATTTGTTCCACACGTAGGCCCAAATACTACCATGCTCAAAAATATCCGACGCAGATATTAAAACGTATGGCTGTTCAATTTGTTGTTTAGTGTGATACCCTTCATCTTCGCAAGTATTGCACATAGCCACCGATGCATTATCTTTTGTAATTAAACCGTATAAGTACTCATACATATCCGGTTCAATATAATCGTCGCTATCTACAAAACCGATATATTCCCCTGTGGCACTTGCCAGCCCTGCATTGCGGGCAGCTGAAACACCTTGATTGCTTTGATGTATTACTCGGACGCGGTTATCCTTGCGGGCGTATTCGTCGCAAATTTTTCCACAATTATCCGGGGAAGAATCGTCCACAAGGATAACTTCCAAATTTTTATAAGTTTGTGCCAGGATACTATCTAAACATTGACACAAAAATTTCTCTGCCCGATATACGGGTACCACTACAGAAATAAGAGGACTCTCGTTCATAGAAGATGACATAGTCCATTAATTATTTTTTTTCCAAGATAATCGCCCGTGGGAAGATACTTTTTGGGCCGGTACACCCGCCACAGCAATGTTTTCTTCCGTAATATCCTTTGTTACCACGGAATTGGCTCCTACGGCCACATTTTTGGCAATGTGTACCCCTCCTACAACCACGCTCCCCACTCCGATTACCACTCCTTCCTCTAGAATAGGGGATACGCTAGAAGTGCCCTTGGCAGCTAGAACGGTATTGACGTGCAAACTAACATTTTTACCAATTTGGGCATCCGGATTAATTCTTACCAAACCCAGGTGCATAATATGCAGCCCCACTTCACACGTATTAGGTGGAATAGCCATAAGATATTTAATTTGGATACGCCGGGCACGGAACCAATAATAGGCCGCCCGCAGTTTATGCCCGGCATTGCGGTGATATTCCGTATAACGCAAAAAAACCTGATGCTTCCACAAGATAGCTTTCTCAGTCGCACCCAGCCAATATTCCAAAAAAGGATAGCGGGTTTTGTAAAGGGATTTTTCTATCTTCAACCATTCCTTAAGTTGGGCTTTTGTACGAATTCTTTTTTCAACGGGCAACATATTAGTCTCCTCGGAAATTTTTGGGCGTTTTGTCTTTGCGGATTTTAGTGGAGCTTATTTCGGGAGTACGTGGCAAATATACTACTTCTACGCCTTCTTCCTTCAAGAAATCAAATTTGCCCGTCCAGTCATCTCCCATAACAAAGGTATCCACATGATACTCGTGTACATCCGTTTTTTTCTGCTCCCAACACGTTTCCGGGATTACCAAGTCCACATATCGCACGGCTTCCAAAAACAATTTGCGCTGTTCGTAGGTAAAATAACAAGATTTATTTTTGGATTTGGAATTAAATTCATCGGTAGACAAAGCTACAATTAAATAATCCCCCAACGCTTTACATCGGCGGAGCAAATTAATATGTCCGTAATGTAGCAAATCAAATGTACCGTAAGTAATAACTCGTTTCATATTCACTCCCTATAATTTAATTTCTGCAACCCCGTGCCGTGCGATTCGCTTTTCAACAGGTGGAAGTTGCATATAATTGCCATAAACTTGTGTGAGCCATTTGTGGTATTGTGCGGGAGCTTTTACTTTAAGATGTTCAAAATCCACATCCACTCCCTCCCCGTACCATTCAGTAGGCACTATTTCTTTTTTGCCCCATGAACCGCAGAAATTGGCCGTCAAAATATTGTCTTTGTGATAAGAGCGCATCAATTTATCCCGCCGTTTAACTGCCTGATGCCAAGAAGGACAAACCAAGCACGAAAGGAGTTGAAATAATCTTAATTTAAGATCACGTTCTTTTTTCCACGTGTATATAACACGTTGCCGCAAGAGCTGGTGATACACATGAAACCAAAAACGCTTTTCAGGGCAAAAATCTAAAGGGAATATATCAATCCATACGCCATGATTGATGGATAGGTTTTTAAATGCATTTTCTTTATACACCGTGCGTGTGTCACGCAATTTTGCAAAAGGAAACGGATAGTCACTGTCTGTTTCATACGTTTGCAGGAAGTACTCTTTGGGCAAATATTTTGAAGCACACGCTAAAAAACGCTCATAATCGGCCCGTGGCATACCCACATCCACGTCATCATCCCAAGGGATAAAACCTTTATGCCGAATAGCTCCCAGCAAGGTTCCCCCTAGCAAATAATAATGCAGTTTTTCTTTTTCGCATATTTGTACAAAGATTTCCAGTATTTTTAATTCAATTTGTTGCAATTTCTGTATCGTTTCCATGGGTGCTTTCATAATTACTTCCTCTTTGTTATTTTTGGCTATTAGGCCTTATTTTTATCTTTTGCAAATCGGGACAAAAACGCCAACCTCTTATATTTCTTGGATAGGCGTTTGCAAGTAGCAATTAATTTGCTCGCAATAAAATCACGCTCTTCTGGTATCAAAATGATTTTCCACGTTAACGGGAAAAAGATCCCCTCTGCCAGCACGGTGGCAACCAAAAGGCGAATGAATCCTTGTTTCATCCACAAATGCGGTAAATAAGCTATCGTTACACAAATAGCAATTAAGGCAAGAATAGGAAGCATAATCTCTTTGACCCATCGTTTTGCAGACATATCTAATATTTTTTGGGCAAAGTAAATACGCCCGGTTGAATTTAAGCAGGATCCCACCACCAGTATCGCCCCTATTGAATATACACCACCCCCCAAGTATACAGCCAAGATAGCTGCGGGAAGAATACAAAAAGAAATAAAGCTTAGTACAATGTGATAGTCCCTAATTTGGCCGCTGGCATTAATTACTGTCATATTGCCGTTGGTACACACCCCGCAAATATAACTAGTCAGCATAAAATAGCACAAACCTACGGTAAAAGGCGGCGGAGTTTTTAACCATAACTTAATTACGTAGGGTAATTCCACCACTAGAGGTATCACAAAAATTAGCGCCAATAACGTACTAAATTTACACGATCCGAAAGCCAATGTTTGCATGCGTTTATAATCCTTAGCACCTGCCGCGGTCGTGATAGCAGGGGAAAAGGCCTTTAGTAACGCGCTGGCCAATGTGGAAGTTCCAGCGTTCACCTGATGAGCCACCTGCATGGAAGCGTTTACTCTGGGGCCGAATGTTTTGTTGATCAGAAGGGATATCCCCTGGGAACGAAATAAACCAGCCATATGCCCTAACGCGGTCCAACACACGTATCCCCCAATTTGTTTTAGGTAGGTAATATTGCCCATGTAAGCATATACTAATTTACATTCTTGAAAAATCAAATTAGCACGGATGCAAATAATCAGTTGTGGCAGTACGGACATAGCACACATCCATAAAGCATATTTTACAAGCCAGGTCCCGGGGTGAGAAGCCATAAAGTATGCAAAGATAATATTTAGTATCGTAGTAGCCATAGAGTAAACGGTAAGTTCAGCAATGTACTGCTTAGCCGTATACATAGCCATGAAAGGTACATTGACCATGCCAACAAAAGAAGATAGACACGTAAAGCGCAATACCCACACACAAGCATCCATACGATCCGGCGGGATAGTAAGCCAATTGTAAATAGCCCACTTAGCAATAGGATAGCCGATAACAATTAAACATAGCGGTAGTACTGTATGAATAGTAATTGCCGTGTTAAACCATTTTCGGCATTCCTCTAAACCGTGGGCCGTTTGGTCTACTTTGGCAGCTCCAATAGAAAATGCATAGAAACGCGCCGTAGCCCCTGCCAAAACATTATTTAAAAATTGGATAAATACTACCAATCCGCCAATGACGCTAAAAAGCCCAAAATCCACCTGTCCTAAAGCCATCAGTACCCAACGGCTAACGAACAACGTTCCCCCTATAGCTAGCAAAGAACGCCCATAGGTAAAGATAATATTCCAAAATATACGTCTATTTTCAGTTAAAGCCATCTTTATTTCCTTTTCACAACATGCAACTTATGAGCCACTTTGCTTAGAATGGTTCGGCATAAAATCATCCAGGTAGGCCCAATCTTTAATAATTCACGTACCAAGGAATTGAAATTTTCTGTTTGATAACGCCGAAAAAACTCTTTCCGTTTCGGATGAGGTTTTACGGAAGTTAACAAATAAGGGTTGTATTTAACAACTTTTTGTAAATCAACAGGCGTTTTTTCTAAAGCCAATTTCTCGCACAGGCCCTGAGCTTTGAGAGTATTCACTAACAAGGCAGAGAGGCCATTAACATCATATTGTTGCGGATAGGTTTCCCGTACGCCCCATAAATCTCCCATGGAAAAATTAGCCATCTTATCCAACCCTTTAAAGTGGCATTGATGACAAGCGGGTCGTTCATAAAGGTTGGAAATCCAAAAGCGTAAACGATACAATCGCCGGAATAGAAAACCTTGTCCCTTAGATAGCAAGGGAAGCAAATAATGGGGTGCTTGTGGAATAGAAGAACCATCCTGATAAGATATCTTTAAAAACGAGGCATCCCATCCAAAATGTTTATGCCGAAAATCAATTGCGCTTATTTTTCCCTTTTGAGTATCTTGCGTTAAAAACTTCTGCCATACCGCCGGGGAAGGCACCCCATGGCAAAACAATTCCGCTGTGAGAAGTTTTTCATATTCTTTTCCAAGATAATTACGCAAGCCCGCGATTTGGCACGGGGTACCGGTAAATAATACCGCCCTTCCTTGTTCTAAAAATTGTTTGGCTTGTTGATAGGTTTTACCGATATCACTTTGTACGTACTTAGAGCGACGCAGTTTATCCAAATCTTCTAAATTTTTAACATACGCATGAACCACATTCCAATTTTCATCAAAAGAAGCTCCAAATACCACCCCGCCTTCTTTTAAAATAATTTCTGCCAGGGCCGTAAAAATTCCCCCGGAAGAACTTTTAAGCTTTGTTTCATTACTCATATGCTTGGCGGCATACGTTTCTAAAACGGAGTAAGTTGACGGTTTATGCAAGATGGGGCAAACTTTCTCACAAAGCCCACAATTGACACAGGCGGCCTCATCCACCTTTGGATATAAAAATCCTTCCTCGTCAGGTTGCATAGAAATACAACCTTTCGGACAGGCGTTCGCACACGCTTGACAGCCGCAACATTGAGTTTTTTGAAGGATCTTAATCATGGCTCTATTGTGTAATCTTTTGTAAATAATCAAACGCTTTTTGGCGTTCTTGCTCCAGTTTTTTATTTACAGCTTCCCAATCTTCTTCTTCACAAAAGGAAGAAGAGTTTGAATTAAATTTACGATGCTGCAAACCCACTATATTCAACAAACTATTTAAACGGGACGCTGCCGGCCAGGCGGGATTCAAAGATCCTACCATAAAGGGCTTGTTAAAGTTAATAGAAAATGCCAACCCATGGAAAGAATTTGTAAATATACACTGGGCGTTTAAAAATAGCCCCACCCATTCTTCTACCGTGGGAGTAATATACTCCCCGGTCATTGTGCGAGCGAGAGTAGAATGGGAAGTAATAAATAACAGCCGTAGATTCTTTTCTTGGGCCACTTTCCTAGCGTATTGTATAAATGCTTCATCTCGGCCCATTAGCAAATACACCAACCCATACGGTTGAGCATGAGAGCGATTTTTGGCAACTTTTTTCCAATCCTCCTTTGTAAGTAATAACGAAGGATCTAAATGCACTTGGACATCTCTTTCCGGGGCGAGCGTTTGTATAATCTCTTTCCCTTGTTGCTCCCTTACGGAGAGAGATTGCAGTTGAGCCAAATTATGTTGAATAAAAGTTTTCTCTTGGTCCGTAAAATCGTTTAATTCAAAGCCGAAACTAGCTGCGTAGGAGGCATTTTTAGTTTTATCTGTGCAGAAGGATAAGAAGTACCGATCGTCGTTCCAGGTTAAATGCGGATTAAATACCTGGTCACTACCCGTAATAAATAAATCATATTTATTCGCCAGCGAAGGCAAAGTATCATAGAACACGGGAGGCATATCCTGCAGATATTTATTCTCAAACGAAGCAAAAGGGCGGTGTCGGTACCACGTAGCAGGAAACTTCAGGATTTGTTTAACCCATCGGATAGAAAAACCCGAACGAGACAAATTACAAACCTTTGCCTCGTACTTGGGGGAATGATAATTAATCATTTGGGCACAATGTCCCAGTTTTACAAGCGTTTGTTTAAGCGCATATGCTTGTAATAGTGCCCCATAATTATTTGCCTTTAGAAAAGTTAGAATAGCAATCTTTTTCATTGTTTTTCCCCGCTAAGATATAGAGAACGAATTTTGTCTATATAGCAATTCAAATCCACCCCTTGCGTATTGGGTTGAGGGATAGGTTTATCCGACATATCCAAAACTGCCTGCGCCCATTGTTCGGGCGATTGTTTTAAAGGCAAATATTGGCATAATCCAATATCCGTTTCGCGCGGAACGGTATTGGAAGCCACACATTTCACCTGCATAGCTTGGGCCTCAACTAAAGCCAAGCCAAACCCTTCAAATAGAGATGGAAAAATCATATATTCACTTTGAGCCAGTAAAGCCGGGATATCGGAATGATGGGGCAAAAATTCCACATTTTCAAGGTGCAAATCCGCAATTTTTTGCCGCAATATTTTCTCATAGGACTCATTTTTGTTCCCAATTAATTTTAACGTTGCATCCGGCCAATGAGTTTGTATTGCCTTAAAAACATCCAATACAAAAGATTGATTTTTAGGAATCCCCAAACTACCCACGTGGATAAAAGAGTGTTTGATTTTGGGTTGCGAATAGTGCAAACGGTCAAAACGCTTTAAATCTATCGCATTAGGTACGGATTTGGCATTAGACGTCTTGCCAAATAGATAATTACAAGCATTTTTAGAACAGCCGACAAGGTGGGTGGCATTGTTAACTAATATACTACGCAATAAAATTTGATGAATTTTAGTTAAAAAATGCGTATACTGAGGGGCACTATGGCTATGACTAATCCGTATAGGAACCTGACAATGTTTAGCGGCCAGCAGACAAGGTGCGGCCTCAAAATAATTATGACAATGGATTACATCGTACGGGCCGTTTTCCTGTAAAATCTTTTTGACTCCTTGATAAATACGCCAAAAACGGACATAGCCATCTAATTTCCGACGCAATTTAGAAGGCCCCTTATAATTAGGAATGCGAAAAATAGTACCGTACTTTTGGAATTCGGCATCAAAATGCCGTACTTCATGGGTAAACAAAAGCATATCAAAATGAAATTCGCCGGACAAATTACGCACGATATTCATCATAACATGTTGAATACCGCCATTTCCAAGTCCGTCGCAAGATACCATTAATACCTTTTTCACTTCATTTTCCCCTTAAGTGCTTGCAAAAAAACTTCCCGAAAGGACTCGCATTCTGCTAAGTTTTGCATTTGGGCCAAATCTTGCTGAGAATACACCCATTGAAAAAGCCGATATTTAGTGAGGCGATTGATAATACGCACCAAAAAATTATTCCCCAATTTACCCGCACAGCGCTGCAAACAACTATTGAGTTTTGTTGAGGTAAATTGCTGATAATTTTTAAAGACAAACCCGTTCTGTTGAATTTGGGCGGAACGCTCGTTAAAACTGACTAAAATTTGTTGAGCTTGTTCACCCGTTGCCAAACGTGTTCCATTTTCATATTTGACACATGGAATATAACGAATGCTAAATTGCTTGGTTGGTTCATCTATACTCAATTCAACTAGCAAGTTGGTCAGCCAATATTCGCTGGACGAGTTATCAAACAAAAAATTCCCTTGGCCGTACAGTAAGGTAGCTCCTTGATATTTTTCCATACATCCAATGCAGTGGGTATGTTGAGCAATTACCAAACCGGCTCCACATTCGGCAAATTTACGAAACACCCGCTGCAACTGCGGCGAAGGATACCGATAATGTTCTTTACCACCGTGATACAATACAAGCACAAAATCACATTGTTTGGCAAGTTCCCGCACGGCATCAAAACTGGTCAAGGGATCATACGGATTTGCGCCGGGGGTATTGTCCGTAGCGATGGAAAATTCGTGCTCGGTGCAACAATAAATTCCCAGTTTTACACCTTTAATAGTGGCAATATGGGGCCTCGCGGTTTGGGCCATATTTTCCCCCACCCCCGCGTAAGCAATACCCGCTTGTTTAAGCACATCCTCCGTATTGTGTAGTCCCTGGGCATCTTGGTCCAAAATATGATTGTTTGCCAACGTAAAAAAGTGTGGATTGATTGCCTTAAGACCGTTAATTGTGACCGTAGGAGCTGCCAAACAAGGGCCACATTTAGCAATGGGCGATAACCGATCGGTCAACGGGGTTTCCAAATTAAAAACGGTATAATCCGCCGCATGCAAGAGAGATTGCAACTCCTCACCCAGCAGTGCTTTTATGTCTGCCTTGGCAAACAATTCGTTATTTGATTTGGTCGGGCAAATATCTGCCCCAATTAAAACTTTGATTGACATATTATTTACTCGGAAGTTTGAGTTTATCTCCTATTGTTTCATTCCATTTATCCGGGGTAAATTTGCCCAATCCACTAGCCGGGAAAAATGTCATTTCCCCAAAATACATTTTCCCGTTCACTTCATAAAAATCTACTCTCACAAACGGGATATCCTTCGCTAATACATGGCACGCTTGTTTCATTTTTTCAAAACAACTTGGAATTTTGGGCATCTTGTCCGCATGTGGAAAAGGTTTTGTAAGCCCCGTAAACGGCTGATGTTGCCAATTCATATCAAAAAAATCTACTTTTTCCACACTGTTGCGATCCGTAATCACCTGGCAATAATGGGGAATTCCCCCAAAACAGAAAAATTTATAATCGGCCAAATCTTGATTTTTGCCGTCGGATAGAAATTCTTCGGCAATGATTTTGCGCGCAACATTTTTATACGGCCATTCGCGATTCGTAAGGTAGTAATTTTGTTTTAAACCGTTGCCAAGCGCTTGTTTTACCTTTTGAACATCCAACTTGCTTTTATCCTTACAAATACACATTCCAAGCCCGGAATTATGGTTACACTTAAGCACAAATTGGTTAGGCAGTTTATCAAATTCTATTTCATCCGGGCTATTCCACATGCCCAAGTTAGGGACAACATACTCCTGCCCAAGTTTTTCTGCCACCCATTTCTTCACGGCACATTTATCCACAAGCATAGTATAGAGCGGATTACGGTCATAGAGTTTAAGCCACTGAAGTTTTTCACTAAAAGTTTTGGGATTATTTAAATCCAAATCATAATTGAAAACGGACCGAAACATTCGCTTTAAATATTTTTCATCAGAGCAATGGTCAAAAAATCCCAAAAAGGCCAAAACACGAAAACGATAATCGGAATCTAGGATAAAAGAAATGCCCTTATTGAAATAATTGTTTATTTTCTTCATAGTTTCTCCGAAGATCTTAAAATTTGATAGCCGAAGAACAACAGAATGTAAAACAAAGCATCTGTATAGAAGGCAATAGCGGCAAAATCAAAAACCAACCGCAAAATAATTAAACTAATAAAGACATAACTTACCGGGTAAGATTTGGCAAGGTTCCATCCTTTTTTAAGTAAACACACAAAAAAGCTATAGTAAAGAAAGAATCCACACAATCCGCACGAAACCAACAATTCTATATAGTTATTATGACTGTAGGTTTGGTAAATGGAAGTTTGGGCAAAATACCCCATCCCATTACCCAATATAGGGGCCTGTTTAAAATAGATCCATCCAAGTTGATACATACCGATACGCTGGCTGGTTGATCCCCCTACTTCTTCCCCCGTCAGCGTGTGATAAAACACATCCAAACGTTTTCCCAAAATGTTGTAAATATATTCATTATGAGAAAGGAAATAACCTAACACCAAAAGTACAACAACAGGGATAGCATATTGATACACCCGCCATTTATAACGCCATACACTTAATAATCCTAACACAAATACAATACCCAAAAGCCCTTTTTTGGATCCCGTCAACAAGATAAAGCCAAACATCACTAACAGCAGCGGGATCAAACGACGTTTCCCCTCAAATAAAATACTATAGAAAATAACAACAGCAAGGTAACACAGGTTAATAGCTACCCTGTTTACGTTCCCCGAAGCACTGTCCCCAATACGAATAGATCCGGATAGAATATTGGACAATTCAAATAGCATAATATATCCTAAGAACAGAACGGCCGCCCATACGCACGCAGTTCTGAAAATTTGCCACAACATTTCTCTATCACGATAAGGGGTATAAAATATCATGATACAAATCACCGGCAGCATATAGATGAGCAATGTACGCCATCCAAAATAAGCGGAAGACAAGAAGCCGTTGACAAAGATATAGCCCCATAAACAACAAATCCAAACCGTAAACCACGAGGGACGTTTACTGATCCTAGGGTATTTCCACAAACGCCATAAAAGTCCTATCCCCAGCAAGCCCAAACAAACCGCCAAATACCCCACCATTTTGCCCTGCTGCAAACAGGTAATAGCAAATAAAGTACAGGTTAAATACCCGTAATCTTTCCAAGAAATATGAGTTGTAGAGGTATCATTCATACTCTTGCCTCCCGGAAAGTTTTGGCATATTGTTCCCATAAATTGGTGATATTTCCCAGCGATAATTGAACACGGACTTGTGTGGCTTTTTGGGCCATGCTATCTGCCTTTTGCGGGTTTTCAATTACATATTGCATAGCTGTTTGCAACGCATTTTCATCCCCTACCGGGACGAGCAACCCATTTTCCTGATGTTTAATAAGCATCCGTGCCCCGCCAATAGGATGGTCCGTAGAAATGATGGGAACCCCTAAAGCCAAAGCTTCTATCATAGAATTGGAAAGCCCTTCGTAATTAGACGGTAACACAAAGGCCGCGGCGGGTGCAATACGTGTATAAAGATCTTTGGCAAATCCTTTTAAAAAGATGAAATTATCGGCTTGCAAGGTAGAAATCAGTTGCTGCAAAGTGTCTCGCTCAGTTCCTTCGCCGTAAATTTCCAACGTATAGTCCGGGAAAGAAGTATGCAACCGTGCAAACGCACGCACGAGCATGGGTAAATTCTTCTGCGGAGCTAAGCGTACAGCCGTTACAAAAACTTTTTTGCGCTCCCCTGTAAATGGTTCCGGCAATTGAGCAGAGAGCGGATTGGCAATAACCGTGCTACGTTTTTGAATAGACGGGGCAAAATAATTTTTGGCATCCGGGGTTTGGAATACAAACCCATCTGCCCAACGATATAACCAGTTGCGCAATGTACGCGCCCAAGATTTGCGTGGATTTTGGTTGGGGTCATTGCGTTCTGATACGATTAATTTGCCGGGAAGCCCCACATGAGCCAAAATACTAAACATATTTACTACCACTAAAAAAGAAAAAATAATATCGGGCTTTTCTTGCTTAAACACACGCCGCAAGCGGGCTAGCTGTATCCAAGGCCCCGTTGTGTGATTGTTAGGACAATGCAGTTCAATATGTTTGACGGATGGGTGCAGCGGATAGACGGGCGGCACATCAAACCAGGTCACTACGCTTACTTGATGTCCGCGCTGAGCAAGTTGGGAGCTTAATAAAGACACAACGCGCTCCGCCCCACCACCGCCTAATTGAGAAATAGTAAAAAGAATTTTCATGCAGATATCCCCGTTTTTTCTTCACAATACTTTTTGAATCGAGTCAAAAAGGTATTGCGCCGCTTTGTCAGTACTTCTTGCGTATAATTAAAGGCATGTTTAAAATTTTGATTTGCCACCTGACTCAGTAAGGTTTTATCGGTTAATAAAGTTTTTATTAAATGGGCCAGTTGGGTATAGTCTGCCGGGGCATGAACCCACCGTTTATCCACCAATTCAGGTAGGCCACACACGTCCGACACAACACAAGGGCACGCCCGCGAAATAGACTCCACAATGCACCGCGGGAGCCCTTCGCTTCGGCTAGGAAGAATAATCAAATCCATGTCATCATTCCACGCCAATACTTTTTCAATGCTCGCCAGCGGAGTATCAAAAAAGAGTTTATCTTTTACTTGGTGTTTTTCCGCCAAAGCATACCACTTATTACGGTCTTCTTCCGTTCCTACGCCCAGCACATGCAATTCTACTTTTAAATCTTTTAGTAATGCCAAGGCCTCTAGTGCCGTATCTAACCCTTTGCGCGTATCATGGTAGGAAGCGACCATCCCGATTTTATAAACAGCATCAGGCGTATAATTTTGGATTTTTGCCAAACGCTTATCCAAAACGGCAGCATCCGGCGGTAAAATAACAGTATCCGTGCAACCACATTGTTCGCCTTTAATGGGATATACTTTTTGCAGGTAATGTTCTGTTACATAGAGCCCAAACGGACAATCCTTAATAGCACTTAATGTTTGTTTATGTAAGATAGGGCCATACAAGCGTTTAGCCAAACTGGGGTTTTGGCTCAGTGTCAATTTTAAATCCCCCGTCATCTCTATCATATAGGGTTTGTTGTATTTTTTAGCTAATTTAATAGCCATAATGCCTTTACGGGTAGAGGGTTTGATTAATAGGGCCTGCGCAGCGCGAATATGTTTTTCTAACTGGTTTTTTACTTCCCGATCATGAATCCAGTCCGTAGGACGAGTATTTTCGGGTAAAATATCTACGCAAACGCGCGAATCCGTCAGCTTGGCAAGTGCCTCTACATTAAGATATTTTTTAATAGGTTCCCCCAACACGTGGACAGAATCAAAAACATCCAAATATTTATGCCAATAGAAGTCTCCATATGCAGGCAAAGCATATATTCCATCTTCCCGGCGAACAAATTGACAACGGCTAATATATAATAATTTCATTGTTTTTTCATCACTTACCATTTAATTTTTTCCGCAAGATGGTAGATGAAATCCCATCCGTGTGGTCTAAATACACAATTTTCACGCCTACAGGGGAAAATTGTTTTTCAAATTGTTGCCAAGCGGGAGTGCCCTTCCAGTCCGACCCTACAAACATTTTATGAAAATGGTACTTTTCCCAGGCAGCGAATTTATTTTTATCTACCTGCGGCACTACTTCATCCACATATTTAATGGCTTTTAAAATTTCCATCCGGTCTTGAAACGGAATAATAGGCATTTTGTTTTTTTCACGCAGAACTAATTCGTCGGTGCTGACACCTACAATTAAATAATCGCACTGTTCCTTGGCCCGTTTTAAAATGTTTAAATGGCCGATATGAAACATATCATACACACCGGTAGTATAACCGACTATTTTAGGCATTTTTACGCTCCTGGGTTAACTTGGCTTGCGCCTGTTGTTCAAAGGTGACGGCTTTGCGGCAATACAGTACAATAATAGCCGCAAAAGAGAGCAAATAATATCCCGTGTAAGCAAAGAGCATCACATCAAAGGTACTTGTAAATAGTGCTACAAATAACCAGGGCATAAACAACCCGGATACCCCAATATTTTTATCAATTTGCTCCCGAATATAGGCAAAACTTTTTTTGTCTTCGGTATCTTTAAGTGTGATATCTTGTGTTTCGTGCAAGATATTTTTGGCTGCAAAGAAGCAATTTAAATATTTTTGGTGAATAAGGCGTGTGTAAATATTAGCCACTGCACCCACTGCGCCCACTATCATTAACCAGGGACGGTAGGAAACAGGAATCAAAAAACTGGTATGGTAAGCTGCCACCCCTAAAGCCAGGGTTGTAAAAGCAAAAGGACCATAACCGGCAATAGCATCAAAAAAATCCCCCATAAAGGTTTTTTGTTTAACACAGCGGGCGATATTTCCGTCTACGCAATCTAACACCAACCAAAAATTGGTAAGCAAAACACCGGCTAACATCCACCAAAAATTAGGGATACATAAACAAACCGCCGCCAAAAAGATAACTGCCCAGGAAAGTAGCGACACCTGATTAGCCGACCACCCGGCATTAATAAACAGATAGGTAAACGGGAAAGACAGTTTGCGAATAAACCACCGTACCCACAAGGAACTGCGTGAATTTTTCTTTTGCGGTAAAGAATCAATAATTTGCTGATAAGAATAATATGTCATATTTTCCCCTTTCATTTCTAAAATCTACGGCCTTTGGGATTGGTACGGTTTAGTAAATAGCGTGGGGCTTGACACACTACAGTTGTATTGTCGGGAACATCTTTAAACACCGTGCAGTTAGCCCCGATATTTACGTTGTTCCCAATCACTATATTTCCCACAATGGTGGCACCCGCACCGATAACGACATCGTCTCCTATCACGGGGGCTTTTCCTTTGCTACTGCCGATAATTGCGTTCTGCAAAATCATACAGTTTTTGCCGATTTTGGCCCCATGCGACACAAAAATACCCGTTATACCATGTGGTAAGATAGGGGCGGTAGCGAACACGGCCCCCTTGTTAATTGCAGTACCTAAAGAAGCAGCGTTTTTGGCTTCGGCACGTTTCAAATAGACCAGCCACAGCATTTTACGCCAGACTGGGGCCGAATCTGCCGGATTTACAATTCGTTGGCGGTATTTCCAATAACGTTTTTCGTTATAACCAAATAACCATGCATAAACTTGATAAAAGAATGGGTTGCCGTACCTAGAATGCTCAGACATATTTTATCCTTTACATAAAACTCCTTTATAAATATCTTGCATGGCACGTAGTGCGTGCTCTTTTTCAAATGGTTTAATAGCGGCTAAGCAAGCGGATTCCATTTCACTACGCAGCGCCGGATTTTGCGCCAAATAAGCAATATGTTTAGCAAAGCCGTCTACATCATTTGGCTTACAGGTAAACCCTGTTTTACCGTCAATAACATAATCTTTTATCCCTTGCACATTGGAAGCCACCAACGGGGTCCCCGCGGCCAATGCTTCTATACCCGCTAGACCCAATCCTTCTATACGCGAAGGGAATGCACTAATATCGGCGGCGTGCAACAATTCAGGGATATCTTGCCGGAAACCTAACAACAAAAATCGTTCTGCTAGTCCGCATTGATTGGCCAACAAACGCAATTCTTCAGCCAAGGGGCCTTTCCCGCAAATGGCGTAATAAATGTTCGGATTTTTTAATTTTCCCAAAGCGCGAATAATAACCTGGTGATTTTTACGGGGAATCAGTTCCCCTACGGAAAGCACCAAAACCCCATCCGCTGGTACGCCGATAGATTTTTTTTTCTTGGCTTTATCTATCGCTACCTGTTGGATATGGGTAATATCAACCCCTACACCGGGGATATAGCGTTTGTTTTTCATATGGAAATGAGCCAAACGGCCGTAATCTTCCCGGCAAATGGTCACTAACGTATCCGTGAACCATGACAAAACCCACTCCACGGGGTAATATGTAAGCCAGTTCTTCACGGGTGCAGATGCATGAAAATGGAACCCGTGGCACGTATACATTACGTGAGTCCCCCGTTGGCGGCTTTTGCGGGCTGCCAAACGCGTCAGCACAGAGGCCGTGGGTGTGTGACAGTGGATCAAATCAAATTGTTCTTGATCTATCAGTTTTTTAAGTTGTTTATACAGCTTGATATTGCTCCATGCAAACGGACTGCGCGCAAAGGGAATGTGGTGTAATTTAATACCTTGCGACTTAAGAGTTTCTATATAAGCACGGGTCCGCTGGGGATTGGTATCTTCTAAATATTCAAAATGGGTAGCTAGATGGACGTCACACCCCAAATTTTGCTTTAAAAATTGCAAATTCTCTTTGTTAAACCACTCAATCATGGAAATGACGGAGGCAACCACCAGCACTTTTTTCATACGTGCCCCCCTAATAATATGCGGGCCACTTGTTGTTTTTGTTGATATTCTTCTTGCGTTACTTTACCCTGTTGCAACAAATAATCCCCATAGTCGGTAGCAGTGGCGGCATTTTGCTCGGTAATACCTTCGGGCTTGATGAAGGATTTTACAAACGTTTTGGCAATAATCTTTACATCCCCCCAAAACGTAATTTGAGCAATATATTTTAAATCCCAGTCCAATTTATCTTGCCAGTCAATATCGTTGCGGCCGTTAATCTGCGCCAACCCTGTCAATCCAGGGCGTACGGCATGACGTTCACGATGCTTCGCCGACATAAATACCATATCCCGCACGAGTTGCGGGCGCGGCCCTACCACACTCATTTCACCCTTTAGGATGTTAAATATTTCCGGCAATTCATCCAAACTGGTGGCACGCAGGAATTTGCCGAATTTGGTAAGACGTATATCATCCGGCAATAATTGACCGTTTTTATCTTTTTCGTCGGTCATAGTGCGAAATTTATAAAGTTTAAAGATTTTTTCATCCTTTCCCGGACGTTGTTGCGTAAAGAGCACCGGGCTACCTAATTTAATCCGCACCAGTAAAGCGATAATTGCAAATAACCACCAAAAACATACCACCCCCCCCACCGCGCAGGCAATATCCAACGGGCGTTTAGAATACCGTTCGTATGGGCCGTAAGGGCGATGGGTATTTAGCATTATTTAAAGCACTCCTCAATGAGCTCAATGACGACATCTTGCTGGGTGGGAGTCATTTTATTATCGCTAGGCAAGCATAGACCTCGGCTAAAAATATCTGCACCCACGTCTACCGCGCCACCCGCGATATAGGCATTGGTGCGCGCACGGCCGTTCCCTTCTTTGGTAATAAACGGATTCATGCGGTAGATCGGTTGCAAATGCATCGGTTTCCAAATCGGGCGCGATTCCACGTTGTACTTGGCCAACGTTTCCATGATATGAGTAGGGCAAGATTTGCCGGGCTCTTTTACATATAGGGGCTCGTTTTCTCCCCGTACTTGGCGGCACATAGCTTCGGGTTTAATGAGCAAGCACGATAGCCAACAATTCGGCTCCATTTTCCCTTTAATAAACGGATTCATCGTAATGGGTAAATTTTTCAGTCCCTCTTGGTAGCGTTTATAAATAGCACGTTTTTGGGCCAAATGCTCTTCTAAATGCAAATATTGCCCTCGTCCGATACCAGCCAAAATATTACTCATGCGGTAGTTGTATCCCAATTCTTCATGTTGATACCAGGGAGCGTTTTCACGCGCTTGTGTAGCCCATTTGCGGGCTTTATTGGCAGTTTCTTCATCATGCGTAAACAACATCCCGCCGCCGGAACATGTAATAATTTTATTTCCGTTGTACGAGATAATATTATACGTACCAAAACTGCCAGTTTGTTTTCCTTTGTAGGTAGCGCCCAAGGATTCTGCCGCGTCTTCAATCAAAATAGCGTTATGTTTTTTGCAAATCGCTAAGATTTCATCCATCTTGGCCGGCGTACCGTAGAGGTGCGCCAACATCACAACACGAGTATCCGGGTAAAGTTTAAAGGCCTGTTCCAAAGCGGCCGGGTCCATATTCCAGGTGTCATATTCGCTATCTATGAAAATTTGGCGCCCCTTTTCGTAAGAAACCGGATTGACAGTGGCAGAGAACGTCATATCACTGCAAAAAACGTTTTCGCCCGGTTGAACTCCCGCCAATTTAACTGCCAAATGAAGGGCTGAAGTACCGCTAGCAAGTGCCACTCCATAAGGCATGCCGACGTACTTAGCAGCGGTTTTTTCAAGCTCGGCCAAGTGCGGGCCTACGGTGGAGACCCAGTTTGTGTCAAAGGCCTCTTGGACAAAACGTTGTTCATCCCCATGCATAGTGGGTGAACTAAGCCATAATTTTTTTTCAAACGGTTTTATAGTCATAAATCCTCGTTATTTTTTGACAGCTTGAGCGGCCGGATGATAGGTGGTAACCACCTTGGCTACCATGGTACGAATGGTATCTTCCTGCTCGGCATAGCTAGCATTCATTAATACTTTAACATCTTTTAAAAACGTGTCGTTATCAAAGGAAATCGGGTGGCCAATATGAATTAAATTGTTTTCCGTGCGGGTAAGGCCTTCCTCCGCCATAAGTTTTTCTTCGTACAATTTTTCGCCGGGGCGCAAGCCGGTATACGTGATTTTAATATCCACGTCAGGGCGCAAACCGGAAAGTTTAATTAAGTTGCGCGCCAACGTATCAATTTTAACCGGGGAACCCATATCCAACACAAAAATTTCAGAGCCCTTCCCCATCACACTTGCTTTTAGTACTAGACTCACCGCTTCGGGAATAGTCATAAAGTAACGGATTACATCGGGATGGGTAACCGTTAAAGGCCCCCCTTCGGCCATTTGCCGTTTGAACAATGGAATAACAGAACCGTTACTACCCAGCACATTACCAAAACGCACGGCTACAAACTCCGTTTGGGAGTGGATTTCTTGCGCTTTTTTCTCCATGAAGGCCAGCTCGTCACGCATGTGCGCGTGCAATAAGGGAAGTTCTTGTTCACGGTTATTTTTAATCATGTAATCAAACGTCTGCACAATCATTTCACACAAACGTTTGGTGGCGCCCATGATGTTGGTGGGATTGACGGCTTTGTCCGTGCTGATAAGCACAAAGCGTTGGCAACCGTTTTTCATAGCTGCATAAGCTGTTTTATACGTGCCGATAGCATTATTTTTAACCGCTTCACACGGTGATCCTTCCATCAGCGGCACGTGCTTATGGGCGGCAGCATGATAGACCACTTCCGGCTTATACATTTCAAACACACGGGCGATACGTTTACTGTCACGCACGGAACCAATGATTGCTTTTAAGTTTAATTTAGGATATTTACGTTTTAATTCTTGCTCAATATCGTAGGCATTATTCTCATACATGTCAAAAATTAAAAGCAGTTTGGGCTGGTGAGCAGCTATTTGACGGCACAATTCGCTTCCAATACTTCCCCCGCCCCCCGTTACCAAAATTGTTTTCCCGGCAATAAAGTTGAAAACGTCCGTCATATCCATTTTAATCGGTTCGCGCCCGAGCAAATCTTCTACCGATACATCTTTAAGACTTTGGACGGAAATTTCATCATTAACCAGCTGGTAAATACCCGGAAGAACTTTAATTTTGCATTGGGTTTCCTTACAGATATTTAAAATATCGCGCTTAGTTTCTGCCGATGCGGTAGGGATAGCAAAATAGATTTTGTTGATATTATATTTTTTGACAGCGGCTAAAATTTCATCCCGGCCGCCCACTACCGGCACGCCAGAGATGCTGCGCCCCCATTTACGGGGGTTATCGTCAATTATAGCGCGCACACGACCATTTTTAGCCACTTTCGTACGCTGCATATCCTGCAAGATAAGACGCCCGGCATCCCCAGCTCCGATAAGCAATACGGCGGGGGCCGTATCCAAAGCAGAACGTGCCACTGAGCGTTTGGAACGCTCCGAGTTGATAAAACGTTCTATAAAACGGGCCGTGGCAATGAGCGCAAATTGAAATAAAGAGCCGAAAATATAATAAGAAATCGGCATCCGCCCAAACAAGAGCGTAATGCCTACAATTTGGAATAGAGTTGCGATGGCACAGGCCACTACTACGCGGGAGGCCTCGGTAACGCTGGCATATTGCCAAATGCTTTGGTAGAGTTTGGATTTAAAGAATACAATTAAACAAAAAACGGTATAAATGGGGGCAAAACACAAATAATTATGTAGATAACTTTGCGGAATAGCGGAATATTGCAAATCAAAACGCAATAAAAGTGCCGCAAAATAGGCAGCATTGATAGCCAATGTATCATAAACCATCAAATACAATGTAATTATCTTCCAACGCGCAAGGCGAAATTTAGAGCGTTTTGATTTCTTTTTCATGCCGTAACTAAGATCCCATAATATGTAGGTATATTTTACCATTTTATGGGGGTGCTGTACTAGTTACTTGGAAAGATTTGTAAATTTAATGTAGAATATCTATATGCTTACACGGAAATTTCATTGGTTAGTAACCGGAGGAGCCGGGTTTATCGGCTCCCATACCGTTGATGAATTGGTGCGTCAAGGTCAACAAGTAACCGTTTTAGATAACCTATCTGATGGAAAACTAGAAAATTTGGCCTCTGTAAGCGGGCAAATTTCTTTCCTAAACGCTGATATTTGCGATTTTTCCGCTTTGCTAAATGCATGTAAGACGGTAGACTATATCATTCACTTAGCCGCTTTAACATCTGTTCCCGGTTCTATAGCAGCCCCTGCGGAAACGGCCAACATTAACGTATTAGGCACGGCTAACGTATTGGAAGCCGCCAAGCAATGCGGCGTAAAACGCGTAATTTTTGCTTCCTCTGCAGCCGTTTACGGTACGCGCCCGGAACTTCCTTACAAGGAAGATACCCCCGAGAACTGCCAATCCCCCTACGCCTGGAGCAAACAAGCCGGTTCGGATTTGTGTCAGCTCTATACCAATGTCTATGGCTTGGAAACCGTAGTTTTGCGGTATTTTAATGTGTTTGGTCCAAGGCAAAATCCAAATTCCGCTTACGCTGCCGTAATCGCTAAATTTATGCAAGTAGCCGCGCAAGGGCAAGCATTGGTGATTGAATGGGATGGTTTACAAAGCCGCGATTTTGTAAACGTGAAAGACGTCGTACAAGCTAATTTACTTGCCGCTACAAAGGGGGCTTCGGGAGAGATTTACAACGTAGCCAGTGGACATACCTATACGCTGTTGGAATTAGCGGATACTGTTGAAAAAATATCCGGCCGGAAATTAGAGCGAATCAGCCGTCCCAAACGTCCCGGGGATGTACACAATTCCTCGGCCAATATCAGCAAAATTACAGCCCTGGGGTATAGACCCACCCTCACCTTAGAGGAAGGGTTACGTATTTTGTGGGCCGAACAGACAAAAAACAATGAAAAAACTACTTACAATAACCTTACTATTTAGCTGTATCACAGGCCTTACAGCAAAGGAATTTCCCCTTTGTTTGTATGGTGTAAACAATCCTGCAGATTTAAAACTAATCAAAAAGGCCGGCTTTTCGTGCGTACAAACCTACCAAACAGATCCGGACAAACTGGAAGCGTTGGCAAAAGAAGCCAAAAAGCTGGGATTAAAAGTGGTTTTTTATCCCACCAAAATACTTGGCACTTCTGCTGAGCAAAAAGCACAAAAATGGCCGATTTTGGCATGGTATTTAGTGGACGAACCCGATATACACAAAACTTGGACCCGAGAAAAAGTAAAAGAAGCGAATGGGGCCACCAAAAACGCTTTTCCTCAACACGCCACAACGCTAGTTATCAGCCAAGGCAAAACCCCCATTCCTTATTATGATTTAACCGATAGCATTATGGTGGATTGGTATCCTGTTCCACATCTTCTTTTAACTTCGTTTGGGGATAACGTCCGTTTTACCCAAGAGGGGCTAACGCAAACACACGCAACCGGTCATCCGCTTTGGGGTGTGGTACAAATTTTTGATTGGAAAAATTTCAAACAATACCGCCCAGACAATGACCGCATTGGGCGTTTCCCTACAGCCGCAGAAATCCGCTTTATGGCTTATGATGGTATTTTAAATGGAGCTACCGGATTGTTTTTCTACACGTTCAAGCATTTAAAACAACCTTTGCCGCAAAGTGCTCCCCAACATTGGGTACAAGTGACCCAGGTGACCCAAGAACTTGCAAAATTTAAGAAGATATTGGAAAAAGGATTGGCGGTAAAAAATCCCATCGAAATAAAAGAACCGTTGGTTCTAAAAACGTGGCAGTATAAGCGGAATCTCTACATAATTTTATTGAACAGGTCGGCCGATCCTCAACCTGTTCCGGCCGATCTATTACAAAGGGATTACAAGCCGATGTATCAAACTCAAAAATCAACCGATATTTCCCCCTATGATGTATGGATACTTAAAAAGGAATTATCCTAAAATAATTTGCCAAAAAATATCCTCCGGAAAACCCGGAGGATATTTTTAAAGCCATTAAACTACGTAATTAACGAGGAGCGGAAGTACTAAGTACCCCTTCTGTTTCAAGAACATCTCGCTCGGCTTGTTCATAAGCGGCACTCGGGATTTCCGATTCAGCTACAAAGGCAGGAATCCAGTTCTCATTTTCATCCATAAGAGGATACTGCGCTTCTTGCTTAGCCGGTTTTTTCTGTTCTTTCTGCAAGGGCAACGTGTTCGTTAAAACAGCGGCTCTCCCTTCTACACGAATACGAAGAGACTCTAACGTAGGCCCCGCAGGGATGCGAATATCTCTAGCAGTTACCGCAGCTCCCTGAGAAAGCTCAGCCGTGCGGCCATCAGGATCGGTTACTAAAACCCCATTTCCACTATGAACCATAACAATGCCGGCTTGAGGAACATAGGAAACAGTTGCAGGTCCGTTGGACGAGATAGAAGCTTCACCAATACGAACGCCGTTCATGTCCGAACCGCGCACTACGACGGAACCATTGTCATCTTGCCCCAAAACAACTGCTTGACCCGCCGGCACGAATATTTCAACGCCTGCATAGTTAAGCGTAGTATCTTGAGTCGATTTGATGACACGGGGAGCCGCTTTTTGAGTTGCAGCAAAAACAAAAGTAGCACCCGTTAACACCAACCCTACTACTAATGCAACGATTTTTTTCATCATTTTTAATCTCCCAATCCCCTACTACTACAACTACTAAAGTTATGAACGCGGGGCAGAAGAACTCAAGGTTGCTTCCACATCCTGTTCTGCTTGTTCATAAGCAGAGCTGGTAGTAGTGTTTTCTTCTACAAAACCCGGAATAGTGGTCAAGCCCAATTCTTCTGCAACTTCAGCAGCATCTTGTACAGCTTCTTCTTCCAGCGCAACTACTTCGTTGGAGTTGTGACGGGCATCAAAAATGTCAACAGCCCCTTTTTTGAAAACTTTCGCAACTTTTCCTTTGGGATCAGTTACCGTCATAGAATCCCCCGTATTGAGGAATACAATATGATCAGACGGGCGATAAGACATAACGGTATATCCTTCTGAAGAAATAGAAGTTTTTTCAATTTGGAAATTATCCAAATCTTTACCACGAATAATAATAGAACCATTATCCCGGCGACCGATCAAAACAGTTTGACCTTGCGGAACAGTAAGGTTCACCCCTTCGTACTTGGTAGCAGATTTCCCTTGTACGATTACCGAGCGAACAAATTTTTTCTTAACGGGAGCAACCGCGGCAAACGCAGTGCCCAGGCACGACACAGCTAACAGTACAGCTATTACTTTTTTCATTACAGGACTCCTCTTTTTGTTACATTAATATAAATTACTACAAATTACACAACCGACGACAAATTTTCATTTTCCTTCGGCGTAATACTCACCGGAGAGGGAGGGATTCGAACCCTCGATACGGGAATTAACCCGTATAACGGTTTAGCAAACCGCCGCTTTCGGCCTCTCAGCCACCTCTCCAGGCACAACACTTATTATAGCAGATTTTAAAAACTCTTCTCAAGCCCTTTTTTCAAAGGCGTAAATTGTTGCCCGGTTAAAGTCCGCCATTTTTGGCTGGAACATATCCAATGTCCGTCAATAGCGGCCTCGGCTACTTTATCGTAATTGAGTGCAGGTTGGGTATTTGTAATTTTGGCACACAATTCATACATCCAGGCCGCCCCCCGCATCAACCAAACAGGCGCTTTTGGCATAAACGGTTTTTTTACATGCATTGCTTGCGCCATTTCTGTAATAAAATAATCCCACGTGTACGCATCGGGTTCAGCAACAAAATAAATTTGACCATGAGTGTCCGAACGTGTGTATGCTTGATAAAGTGCTTCTACCAAATCTTCTACATACACAAAGCTAAAATATCCATTGCCCGACGTATTCACCATCAGTCCGCGGCGCACCCACGTCGCTATTTTGGATACGCCCGAATCATTTTTTCCATACACAATAGGCGGGCGAACAATGGTATATTTAATACGCTGATCCAGTTGGGATATTTCTTTTTCCCCCAAGAGTTTGGTGCGTCCATAATCCGAAACGGGGGCCGGTTCTTGTGACTCCAGGCGAGGAGATTGGGGATCTTTTGCATAACCGCTGGCGGCCAAGCTAGACACATGCACCACCGTTTTAACAGAGTCCGTTTGATTGGCGGCAGCTACCAAATTTCTAACAGCAAGCACGTTCCCTTTTTCAAAATCTTTGTAGCCAAAACCGAACAACGTACCCGCCAAGCTAAAAATGCCTTCACATCCTTCCAGCGCTTTGGCCAAGGAATCTGCTTGGTCATAATCCACTTGCACAAAGGTAATATCCGGATTGGTGAGTTGGGGCTTAGGAAGATGCCGGGTAAAAATACGCACCCGATACCCACAGCTTAGTAACTTTGTACTGAGTACTTTTCCGATAAACCCATTGCCACCGGTAATAGCTACTAGCGGTTTCATTGATTGGTGGCTTCCTCAATCATAGAGTTCACGCGGTTCATCGCTTTTTTAGAAATGCTGTTAGGCGTTTTGGGAGCAGAAGAATCTATCTTGTTGCGCAAACCCGGTTGATTTACAAAATTTTTCTCACTGCGGGCATTGCGTCGGTCAAAAGCAAAGTTAAACGTCAATTGATTAATACCTTGTTTAACATCCGCCCCCGTGGGGAATTGCCCATGTTTAATTTTGTTGACGATAGAGATCTTATCTTCTTGTGGAAAATACCACAGCAAAGAAGCCATAATCCCCACAAAAAGCAATATATTTAAGAAACGGTTTACTCCGTCATAACGATACAGCCCAAACAAACTTCCGACAATGGACATAATCAAAATAATGCCCGTCCATACCAACACAAAGGTCCCCACAAAAGGCCACCCTGCTGTGCCAAAATTGGGATACAAGACCATTACAAGCAACACACACAACACCAGCATAAAGAAACGTTGAACACCAGTCATATTTATTTCTCCTGTTTGAACTCCACACTTACGGTAAGTTCATCTTTTTCGTAATACATAGGCAGGGGTGCAAAAGGCCCTGCGTTAATAACCGCCGACGAAGCGGCGAAATCAAACGTATCATCATTGGATGATCGTTCCACCTTCAAATCTTTAATTTTTCCGTCCCGTGCAATCGCAAAAGACACCAGTGCGGAAAGTTCACTCCCCGCCGGGCGGCGCTTTTCCCATTCAATCCACAAGGAATTGCGCACCTGCGAAATGTACCACGGATAAGGGAAGTTGGCAAAATCGGTAGTAATATTCCCCCCGTTATATTCCCCTTCCTGGCTAGCCGACTGAGCGGGTTCATCATCCAACACGCTGGGGGCCTCTAAAGGGGCAGCGGCAACGGGCTTTTTCTTTTCTTGTTTTTTAGCTGAGATTTCCGTCTTTGAAACGTATGCTTTTTTAGCGGGTACGGCAGGTTCCGGCTTGGCTATGGCCTCTTGCGCCGGGGTAGGGGCCGCAATCGTTGTTTTTTTGGAAGCAGCGGGTGCGGTAACCGCTTGTACTTTGCCGGTACCAATAAAGTCAATAGTATAGGTAGCGTTTGGTTTATTTGCACCAGGCGCCAAGAGCAAGATCACACACAATGCGGCTAACGCATGTAGCCCGCTCGAATATACAAGATACCAGTTCATTAGTTTTTAGCCAGCACCCCAATCCCTAGTCTAGCTGCTCCTAATTTTTTGGCAATGTCAAACACATCCACCACTTGCTGAATGGGCACGTTTTTATCGGCCTCTACCAAGATGGTTTTTTTGTTTGCTTTACCTAAACGCAAAATAAGTTCCCGTTCCAAATTCTGCATACTTACTGCCTTGTTAAGCACGGTAATCGTGCCATTTTTTTGGATTTCAATCCGAATGACGTCATCATCTTCTTGGGTGTTAATTGCGTTGGATTTGGGCAAGTCCACCGTCAGTTGCATTTGCACCAAAAGCGGACTCATTACCATAAAAATAATCAGCAAAATTAACGTGATGTCAATGAAAGGCACCATGTTAATATCGGCCATAAAACGGCGTTGTCTTCTTCTTGCCATAATTAAAATTTATCCGCGTAAATAAAATCTTGGGCAAAACTATCTAATTCCTCGGAAAAATACAAAGTTTTAGACAGGAAATAGTTATAAGCAATTACGGCCGGGATAGCCACAAACAACCCGGCTGCCGTGTTGACCAACGCTTCGGCAATACCTGCTGCCACTACGGAAGCCCCCCCCGCAGCTTGCGTGGTAGAGGCCAAATCCTTAAATGCATGCATAACCCCAATTACCGTACCGAACAACCCGATAAACGGAGTAATGCTCCCCAGCGTACCCAAAATGGATAAACGCTTTTGCAGACGAGAGAGTTCAAAATCAATAATCCCTTGGGCAATTTTTTCCAAATCCGCTTGGCTGCGTTTGCGTTCTTTACACAAGCGGGAAATAAGCACCCCGGCTGGGGTATTTTTTACAGCATCTTTGCGGCAGGCCTCTTCCATTTTAGTGTAACTACCGGAAGGAAGGTGCTGACGGCAATAAGTAATTAAACGGCGCGAATAATTGATAGCCCGTCTTATCCGGAAATACCGCTCCAAAATCACAGAAATAGAATAAACCGAAAGCAAGATTAAAATAATTAAAATCGGGCCTCCGGCAGCTAATAATTCGCGAACATTTGTCATGCTTGTAAAGTCCATATTTTCTCCTTAACCTCTTCTTACAAAAATAATGCAAATCTGTATGATAATATTGGCCAGTAATCCGGCCGTTACATCATCAAATACAATACCAAAAGCGTTTTCCAACTTATCAAAGGTTTTTACCGGGCCTAATTTCACCGTATCAAACAAACGGAACAACACAAATGCGGCCAGTAAATACGGCCACGTATGTGGCAAAAACGCCATGGCGGTGATATACCCGGCCATCTCGTCTATCACAATTTTTGGGTTATCGTGCCCGGTATACCCTCTAAATTGTACTTTTTTGCAAACCCATACGGCAAGTATCCAAAACAGCAGCATTGCCACCAAATACAAAATTTGGTCTATCGGGAATAAAATAACCAAAAGCACGCCCCACAAAGTGCCCAAGAAACCGGCACCCGTGTTCTTTTTAAACTTGGTAAGTTTGGAGGGCAAATAGCTGATAAACAACCCTGTAGCCAATGCTTTATAAATTACTTGCACGGTAAACTCCACGATTTTTTAAGCAAATCCCAATTGTTACGCAAGTAAGAAATAGCACTCACCCATGTAATTACGGCGGCAATCGCCGTTACGGTATAAGGGAATTTGATTAAGGTGATAAACAAAATCCAGCAAAAGCGTTGCGCCGGGCCGTGTAGCAATTGTCCTAAGTGCATAATCAAAATTACAAAGAAAATCACTCCGATCGCAGACATCTGCACCACAGTTTTAAACTTTCCCCAACGTTCTGCCGCCATTACTTTGCCATCCAAAGCGGCAATGGCACGCAGGTTGGAAACCATCAGCTCGCGCAGTAAAATCAAAAACACGGCCCAAATAGGAACGTTTAAAGATTTAATGGACACAAACGCAAAGAACGCCGCTATGACGAGGATTTTATCTACAAATGGGTCTACAATCGCCCCGAAGGAAGTAATGGTACCCGTTTCGCGCGCAATTTTGCCGTCCACCCAATCGGTGCTGGCGGCTACGATAAAAATGCCGATAGCAATAAAACGCGCCCACCAAAACGGCAGCAAAATGAAGAAGAACATCACCAGCGATAAACCCGCACGCATCAGCGTAATTTTATTGGCTAACGTCATCATTTAAACAGGCCTCCTTGGCGGAACGTATCAAAAGGTAGTGACTCATTTTTTTGTGCATTAAGTAACTGGGCCTCCGTCACCATCAGGTCCGACACAATTTTGATATTGGTGGGGAAATAATCTTTTTCGGACAAGGTTAAATACAAGGTATATTCTTCCCCCTCTTTGGGAGTCAGTTTTAACACATTTTTTTCTTCTAAAGCTACATTGTGTTTGGCCAACAAAGCGGTGTAATTGCCGAAGTCAAACAGTGCTTGATTGGGTTGCCCTTGTTGCCATTCGGTCCAAGAGAGAGTAGTAATTTCGTGGCCTTGGCCGTCTAAAATAAGGATTTGCTTTTTATCGGTAATGGCCGTTTGTTCAATTTTACCATCACCGTTTGTGGTATCCAAACGCAAAAGATTTTTGGCTTTATCGTAATACAAAATTCCCTGAGATTTGCTTATGGGAACGCCGTCATATTCGCTAGTTTGTGTAAAGTCGGTTTTCAAAAATTCCAATTTTTTATCCCAATTTTTTACTTGAATAATTACTTCGTTGGGATAAAGCGTTTTGGGTTTGGTTGTGTTGGCAGGTGCCGGTTTCACTTCTTCTTTAGCGGGTTGCGGTTTGGGTTCTTCCGTTTTTTCTTCTTGCGCAGGGACAACTGGCGCAGTGGGAGCAGCTACAACCACTTTCTCAACTTGAGAAGTTTTTTGCGCAGGAGCTTCGACCGGTTCTTGCTTAGAAGAACACGCCACACATAAAACGCCCGCACATAACGCAATGAAAATACTATTTGTAAACGGTTTCATATTCGGGTTCTTTGTAATCCTTTTCGTAAGGGGGTTGTTTCATTTCTTCAATGGCACTATCAATCAAATCGTAGTGAATTTCCCAGCGGTTGGAGCCCTCGGGCTTGGTGATAAAGCCGCGCATTTCCAGCACGCTTAAAATATTGGTAGCACGCGCGGAAGACCCAAAGTGGGCCTTGAGCAAATCTTGCGATACGCGGCGGCGCTCTTTAATAAGCTCCAGTGCCTGCAAGATTTCTTCGGGCTTGGTACCCAGGCCATCTTGCGGGCGCATGCCGGGTTGCTGTTCCTGCACAATTTGCACGGGGTAATCCGGCCCGCCTTGAGCACGCAAGAAATCCGCCACCGCTTTAATTTCATCCGGCGACACATACGCCCCCTGAATACGCAAAGGCGTTTGGGTGGAGGAATCCAATAACAGCATATCGCCGCGGCCCAAAAGGTTTTCCGCACCGACGGAATCCAAAATAACTTTAGAGTCAATCCCGCTGGCCACCTGCAAAGCAATGCGCGAAGGCATATTGGCCTTAATAATCCCGGTGACCACTTTAACCGACGGGCGCTGCGTACATAAAATCAGGTGAATCCCCATTGCGCGGCCCATCTGCGCTAGGCGCTGCACAGAGTCTTCAATGGAGGCCTTGGTTTGCAACATTAAATCGGCCATTTCGTCAATAATCACAAACACATAGAACATTTTTTCTTCATTATTTTCGCGAGCCCATTCGTTATAACCTTCAATGTTTTTAACCTTAACGGATTGACACATATCCAAGCGTTTTTCCATCACCTTTACCAACATCTGCAAGGATTTGGCTGCGTCGTTAGGTTTGGTAATAATGTCGGCATCGTCACACGAAGTTTTGGGGTCGTACAAGTACGGGATTCCTTCGTAAAGTGTAAGCTCCACGCGCTTGGGATCAATCATCAAGAATTTAACTTCGTCGGGTTTGTGCTTGAACAAAAGCGACATAATAATGGTATGCAAACAAATGGATTTACCGCTGTTGGTAGCCCCGGCAATTAAAATATGGGGCCACTTTTCGGCCACGGTGGCGGCTGGATCGCCATTAGCGTGGCGGCCCAGGGCGATGGGCAACACGGCTTTAGAATTAGCATAAGCGGGCGATTGTAAAATTTCCTTCATGGTTACCATGACAGATTTATCGTTCGGAATTTCAAAACCCACCGTGCTTTTGCCCGGGATCGGGGCTTGCACACGAATAGAACGCGCCTGCATACTGGCTTGAATATCTTGCGTCAGCGCGGTGATGGATGACATTTTTACGCCGGCATCCGGCTGGATTTCGTAGCGGGTAACTACCGGGCCCGGGGAAACACCCGTCACGTGGGCACCGATTTCAAAACTTCTTAGCGTATCTTCCAAACGTTTGGTGGCTTTGGCAATTTCGTTGTCGGACGGACCCACCAAACCATTACCTGCGGGGTCATTGAGCAGGTTTAAAGAAGGCAATTCAAAAGTTTCGGGATCAAATTTCTTAACTTCGTTGGTTGGCTTTTCTTCTTCTTTTTCTTGCGCTTCTTTGGCCCCTTTGGCTGCTTTCTTGGGGGCAGGTTTTTCAGCCGCCGGAATTTCCGTAATAGGTTCAGCTACCGGGCGACGAATCTCCGGTTGCGCCGGGCGGCGGATTTCGGGCAGGTCGTGCACTTCTTCCGCTACGGGGCGGTTTTCGGTAGCTTCGGCCTTTTCTTTTATTTCTTGTTTACCTTCAGCTACTTTTTGTTTTAATTCCGCGCGCGATTCCATCCATCCGTTAAAATCATTGCGAATCAGCTCCGCGGTTTTGGTAATTACCGTACGCCACGGAATGGCCACCAACATGTGTAATCCCACTAACACAAACGCCAGCGAGAACAAAGTTGCACCAACACTTCCCACCACACTTTTGAGTGTAAAAAATAACCATTCCCCCACTCTTCCGCCGGAAATATGAGCCCCGGTAAAAATTTGTTGCAAACACGTGCAAATACTGGAAATACTGGATAAGGTAATGGACGTGCCTAAAAGAAAGAACAAAAAGGAAGTACTTTTATTGCGGATGGTTTGCACCAGCCAATACATCAAAAATAACGGAATGAGCCCGGCGCTGGCACCCAAGAGTTGCCCTAATTCCCGGGCGATAGAACCACCCAGTTTACCGCTGGACGCATGGAACCACAAAATAGCACACAACCACACGCACAAAGTGCCTACTAAAATGTAGAGCATGGTGCGCAACCAAGCCCGGCTGGAACCGGCCGCTTGTTTTTTCTTGGATTTCTTGCGTGTGTAGTAGTAGCGCGCCATATAAGTTATTTTACATTTTTTGCTGAGGTTTGTGAAAGAAATTCCTATTTAAAAAATACAATCTCACTATTAACAAAATTCCCCCATATGAATAACGGGGGAATATTTGGAACAAAGAGCAAATAATCTTTAATGCACGGCAAATGGATTGGCTGCTTCGGCCGCTTGTTTTTCAACGGCTTCAACGCCCCAAGTTACGTGGTAATCAATCCCATCGGCTTCCAGGGTGATTTTCTTTTGCGCCATCAACTGCCCTAACGCCAAATACAACACAGAGCTGGACAGCCGGAACATTACCTTTAACTGCCACGAAGTGGCCTTGTGGTTGGCCGCCAAATACTGCGTCATTTGCTGCACGGCTTCTTGAATATTATCTTGCAATGGATTCATACTTACACCCGTTCAATGGCAAAAAGCGCATCGCCTTGTTTAACCGGCTTGCCGTTTTCTACCAGTACCTTTTTAATTACGCACGGGAAATCGGCGCGGACTTCATTAAATACCTTCATCGCTTCAATCAAGCAAATTACGTCCCCTTTGGCTACTTGGGCCCCTTCTTTTACAAAGGGCGGAGCACTGGGGGTAGACCCGCGGAAGAAAATCCCCGTCAGGGCAGATTTCATTACTTCTTTGTATTGTTCTTGCGCAACGCCGTAAGCGGAGGAACCCGCAACTGTACTTCCCCCCACATTCACAGGCACCGGAACCATCGCCGGTTTGGCCTTTACCAAGCGCAAATAGAGACCCTTTTGGTCGTACTCAATGGTATCTAAATTGTTGTCCTGCATGAATTTGTAGAGCTGTTTTACATCCTTTAAAATTGAAGATTCTTTGACGGCCTTTTTGGTAGGTTTAACGGCTTTGGCCGAAGTCTTTTTAGCAGTTGTTTTTTTCATAAGTCCCTCTTTTAAACTACGTACTTTTATTCTACATTATTTTGAGCGGTTTGAGAATTCCCCCCACTAAAAAGCATTTTGTTTTGCTCTAAAGTTTGGGCGATTTCTTCTAAGCATTGAGACAAATCACGCGTAAGCGTATAGCGCAAGTCGCTACCAAATTGTTGGGAATAAACGGGGCCGGTAACCGGTAAGAACAACGTTTTCCCTTTATTTTCTACGCGCTGAGTAACGGCGGAAGCTTCGCTCATTTCCACCCGGTTTTGACGGGAGGCAAACATAGAAAACACAAGCTTGCCGGTAGGCACATCATAAATTGAAATGGCTACGCGGGTTTCCAACAAAGGCGGCTGCCCGCCAAACCATTGGATGCTTTCTAAGCTATCGGTTTTTCCATTAGAAACGGTATAATTAAGCTCAGCACGGTAATCATAATTAGCGGCATATTTAGACGGGTTTACTTCCACCTGTTCAAACAACGTAGCCAGCGCATCCGCTGTGGCCACTAAAGAGCCGTCCGCCAAGTCTATTTTATAGGAATGGACGGAATTGGATGAGTGATAATCTTTGAGTACAAATTGTTTTTGGGCTATTTTATCGGAAGCGACCAACACAGATGCCGCAATTCTATCCTCCGCCAGGGGCCCGGCAAAAATATCCCGGGGGATCCGATTGTGATAAGCACACGCTTGGATTAGCATCAAGCAAAACAGGCCACAAAATAGGCGTATGATCTTACTCATACGCCTATTATACCAAATTCGGTTTGAGGTCGTTACGGCTGTTGTTTTAGCGATTGAAGGATTTGCCGTTCCCGCAACCGAAAAGCAGCTTTTAACGGCCCTTCTTCGGATAAATAAACCTGCAAATCCACATAAAAGGGCACATGCGAATACCACATCGCTTTATAACTACCATACCGCACCACTGCATCTTTGTTCACATGAATCCCGTCCTGTTTTTGGATGAAGAATTCTTTATCCGTGGCGATGAATGCATCTTCCAAGGCAAGGAGTTCCTCGCCTAGTTTTTCTGTAGGACGGGCCGGGTTGGCACGTTTTAATTCGTCTTTAAATCGCGGGAACACATCCGTTAACCCATCTTTCAAGGATACCAAACGTATCCCTTCTATGGGGCGCGTTTGGGCCTGCACAATAGCAGACAAAGAAACCGCCTGGCGCGAGCTGGAAGCCACCGCTCGGTTTACCTGATTGGCCAGCCCGGGCATTTGCCCCAATGTACGGCCGGTAAGATTTTCCACGTTAGGAAGTTGAGAAGGACGCGTCGCTACGGGCGTTTGTTTTTTGGCTTTAAAAATTTGTGGCAAACGCACTTTCGGAGGTCTAACCACCCTTTTGTTGGCTTTTTTTATAGCGGACAATTTGGGTTTTCCTTTTTTAGGGAAACGCTGGGCAACGCTTGGGCAAGCCAACGTGCCGATAAAGCATACAGCTACTAACAACTTCATCATACAAGTAATTTAGTTTCTCATATATATATTCTACTAAGCTTTTCTATATCGGCGCAAGAACCCAAAAGGCCCAGCGGCCTGTGGGGCCTTTAAGCCCCTTGAATCAACAATTTTACATTCCGTTGCGACGGCCGTATTTATTGACCAAATCCATGACGGCTTTGTACTCAGGGAAGTCCTTGTCCCAGTTTTGTAACGCATGATTTAATTTGTGTCCCAACTTTAATTCTTCGGCTAAAGCGGCGGCTTGTGCATCCCCTTGGGCGGCTTTGGCACGTAGTTCTTTCAAGGTAACTGGGCGGCCGTTTATCCGAATAACATGTCTTGGCATTGTGCCATTCTTTTCTGCCCACTGGGTGAGTTCATCCACAATGTTCTGATGTTTATCATATTTCTCTATTAAATCCATAACGGCTTTGTACTCGGGCGAGTTCTTGTCCCAGCTTTGCAATGCATGGCTTAATTTATTGCCCAACTCTAATTCTTCAGCTAAAGCGGCGGCTTCTTTGTCCCCTTGGGCAGCTTGGGCGCGCTGTTCCTCTAGGGTAAATTGGTGGCCGTTTTTCTCAATACCCTTCCTTGGCAACTCACCGTGTTCTTCTGCCCACTTAGTGAGTTCTGCCACCGTTTCACTGGGAGTATTGAGTCTTCCATACCTTTCTTTTAACTCCACCCCTATCTGATAAACCGGGGAATCCGACCCCAATTTATTCAATAGATTGTTCAACCTCTTTCCC
>JAGCWX010000001.1 GCA_017961585.1 Elusimicrobiaceae bacterium
ACGAGCAGCAGTGCAAGCGGAGTAGAGTTTGGAGAGCAGAGCACGAGTAGTGAAGTAGGAACCCAACCGCGCAGAGCCCGGGTAATCCCGTTGGCGATCAACGGCAATACGCAAGAACGCCGGGCAACAGGCACCAGTGGTATCTTATATAGTGGTATCCCGTTCTTTAGATGGATGGGCAAACTAAAAGGGCTTTTTGGCAAAACAAAAAAACAACCAACCGCTGCCCCTTACGAAGAACCGGGATTGCACGACCGGACAAACCGCCCGATTTTTATGAACACGGAAGACACTTCCGACATGGAAGAACCGGGAGCCGTTTTAAGCGGGGTGGATCAACCGGAACAAGTGTTAGTAGGGGAAGGTGGATTTAAACTAACAGTTGAAGATGAAGATAAAGTGGAACATACCTTCCCGAACATTGAATTGGAAGTAAGTTCTACCGTTAAAAATTTCTCGCCGGAATACAACCGCTTAGTGTTGGATAGTGACCATGTTTTTGAATTGCGCAATTTATCGCTTGAACCACAACGCCCTGATCATTTCTACTTTGTACTTTCTAACGATAATGGAGAATTTGGTAAGTTGTTAGACGGGTTAGGACAACTGGGGTTAACGCGCCAAGTGCGTATTAAAATTCAGAAGAGCTCGCAAGCGCGCTCCTACGTTTTGTTACCTGTAATTGGTGCGGGAGTTGAAAAGGGGGTAGTACTAGCTGATGTAGATAAAGCGTTACTCAAAGGAATTAAGCACCCGGAAAAGGGCGTGATTGTCTATGAAGATGGTGTTTTAAATTATCAAAATGAACAAGGCGAAAAGACCCCGCTGTCAGATTCCTTCATCCGCCTGCCCAAAGGGGAAAGCCGCTATTGGATTGCTGCTTTGGCTATGCATCCGGAAACACATTTTAAGTTGGGAGTGTTCTCTACCAAAGATAAACGCCCGCTGCTTGCCTTGCTTTCCGTTAACCACGTAGGGCTAAAAAATACGGGGCCGATCCTCAAAGAGATATCGGACTTGTCTGAAGGAACGGCTAACGCTATAACCTTAATTATTGGAAACGTTCTACCGGGTTTTATGGGATTTATGCGCCCATTTTTAAGAAGGTACGGGGAAACAAAAGTTTTACGCTTTGCCTCCGTAGTGTTAACCGCTGGTTTTGTGGCCTCGGTGGCGAGCGGATTTTATGGGCATTTGCCTTTCTTAGATTTTAAACGGTTGTTGCTATTCCTATCGTCATTAACATGTATTTCTTTGGGATATAGTGCGGTGCGTTTGGTCCAATCGTTAGCAACGGAAGCAAACCACGGGATGGTGCTTAAAAAGCCCTCTAAAGGGAAACCGGTGGCCGTTTCCACAGCGCGGGCCAATCAAGTTACGTATGATTCTTCACACTTGTTGCAAAGAAGCAAAGAAGTTTTTAAATCTTTCTTCAAAAAAACAAAAAAAGCCGCTAGTAACGCCAACTGGTTCCAACGTTCGTTTATTGTAAAAGGGATTGGGAGCTTGTTATTTTACTGCTTGCCGTCCATTATCAATAGAATAAGTGGGCTAGTTACAGAGGATGTGAACGAGTTGGATTTCTCGTTTAGTTATCTGCCGTTCTCTTTAATGTCACTGTTCTTGTTGTATAAGATTTTCCGTACCAATTTAAAAGATGTAACCCCGCCGGATTTGTTCTCGCTGGAAACGGAACTGGGTAAGGCACAAGAGGCGCAAGCTAAAGCCATTGCGCAGGATCTTCCGTTAGCCCTAACCCTCAACAGCCCGCTTATTGCTAAAGCGGTAGGACAACTGAAAAGTAAAATTGACAACTTGGCTTTTGCCCAAGCCCGCAAGACAAAGGGTTCCGCAAAGAAATTGGCATTGGTTGCCGAACAGCAAAGCATTGAGGCAATAACCAGCTATCTGGCAGCCAAAGAAGTGGATGCGGAGAAAGTACAAAAAATAGGAAAGGCCCTGCAGGATCAATTTGATAAGGTGGGACATCGTAACGTAAATTTGTGGAAAGTGGCTAACATGAAAGGGGTGAAAGGTGCCCTGGCTGCTATGGCATTGGCCACATTTGGGGAGTTTGGCTTATCGGTAGATGTTTCGTTTACCATCAATGAAATTGTAGGCAACGGAGCTGACGCCATTGCCTTGGCGGCAATCATTTCTTACGGATGTACCATCTTGTGGCGTTTGTGGCATAACGTGCTGGATACCCGCTTGAGCAGCGGTAGTGCATATTTGATTTCTTCGCTGTCGGGCATTATAGGATCGTACTTGTTTGCACTTTCGTTAGCTAGCCATAATTTCCCGGCGATGTTGGCCAGCGCGGCCTTGGCCGTGTATGGAACGTGTACTTTCTTTGCGCAGATGCTTTCTCATATTTACGGCTTGCATGAAGAATATAAACGGGAATTGCAAATATGGGTTCAATGGACAATGCCTCTTTCCGCGATATTAGCTATTCCGATGCGTTGGTCGGCTATTAAGGACATCCCCGGGTTGGGTGGCTTTTTGGTAGGAACGGCTATGTTGGCAAGCGTACTATTGACCCGCAAAATGTTGGCTAATTCAAGCATTGTTTTAACTGCGCAGCACTACTTAAATATGCTTAAAGCACGCCTGCACCAAATGTTTGATACAGGGGAAAAACTACCTGTGGGCGAACCCTTGGAAAATACGCAAGAATTAGATCCCACCCCCATGGGGCAAGAACCGCCCGATCCAGTGCCGGCAGAAGATCAAACCCCTACAAATGCCCCGGCCTATTGATCTTTAACCATCAAAAAGCCGCCCTTAAACAGGGCGGCTTTTTTGTGGGGTAAATTTATCAGCCAAATAATTTGTTAAGCAGCCGGTTGTAGTGATCTTGCGGGAGGTTAATGCCGGGTGCAATTACACGTCCGCCGCGCGGGCCGTGATAATCCGACCCGGCTGTGGCAAACAGCCCATATTTACGCGCTAAAGATAATAAATCCTGGCGCATTCCATAACCGTGGGCCGGATAAAATACTTCAATGCCGTCCAGCCCGGCTTCTACCCATTTTGGGAAATCCCAATGGTCAGATACGATGCCCGGGTGAGCAATCACCGCCAAGCCGCCGGCTTTTTTAATTTGCGCAATGGCTTGCACGGCACTCGCTCCGATAGGGGCTACATAACCCGGCTTGCCCTGCACCAGGAAGCGTTTAAAAGCATCTTGGCGGTTGTGTGCAATCTTTTTTTTAGTAAGAGCGTCCGCCACGTGTGCACGTGAAATGGTGTTGGCCGCGCAGGAAAATACCTCTTGCGAAGTTAAATTTACCCCCGCTTGTTGTAATTGCGTGACTACTTTTAAGATGCGGTTCTTGCGGTCCTGGCGGTTTTGAGTCAAAAAAGCTTGGAATTGCGTGTTGGTAATGTCCACATTGTAACCGGTGAAGTGAAGTTGATCATATTCGCCGGTGCTGATTTCTACACCGTAGACAAATTTGAGCCCATGCTCCTGACAAACGGCCGCCGCGCGGGCCGTGCCGTCGGTAGTGTCGTGATCGGTTAACGAAAAGAGTTGTACGCCCCGTTTAAGGGCAACTTGCACCACTTCTTCCGGGGAGCTAGTTCCATCGGAAAAGTGAGTATGGGTGTGCAAGTCTACCAGGGGCATAGCTTATACGCGTTCTACGGCAGTAACACCGGGGACGACTGCTTTGATGCGGCGTTCAACGACGGCTTGCAACGTCATTTGGGCGTGCGGGCAGCTGCCGCAGTGGCCTTGCAGCCCTACGGTTACAATACCGGTTTTTTCGTCCACGCTGATGAGTTGAATATCCCCGCCGTCAGATTGCAAAATGGGGCGGATTTCGTTAATAACTTTTTCTACAGCTTCTTTCATATAAATCCCTCGCTGAGTATTTTCTTATATTATAGCTTTTTTGGAGGTTACAAGAAAATGTGAAAAAAAACTTGCCAAAAGCCGGCCAGTATTGCTATACTTTGTGTATAGAGATTTAAAATTAGCAAAGCAGTAAGGAGAATTATGAAAAAAATTGCAGTGTTGTTTTCTCTGTTTTTGTTTGTGTGCGCGCCGGTTTTCGCCCAGAAATATGCCAGCGTAAATGCCAAGCGGGCTAACATCCGCACCTGCGCGGGAACGAAATGCGCTGTTAAATTTTACATGTGGCGCTATACCCCGGTGATTATGTTGCAAACCAACGAAACCAAAGATTGGGTGCTTGTAAAAGATTTTGAAGGATATCAAGGTTGGATCTCGGCCTCTTTGTTGAGCCCCAATGGGGGGATGTCGGCCAAAGTAGATTTGAACGTACGTTCTACCCCGTCGGCCAATTCCGACATTGTTTGCACCGTACAAAAAGGATATCCGCTTAAATACATTTCCAAACAAGGGAAATGGATTCAAGTAAAAGATGAACCCGAAAATGCCAAAGACGGCGTTTGCAAAGGTTGGGTATATAACGCCAACTTGTGGGGTTTCTTTAAACAATAAGAGATTAAATTTGTACAGTTACACCAAGGCCTAAAACAAGTTTTGTTTTGGGCCTTGTATTTTCTGGGTCCAAAGGGCCCTTGCAAAAAAGCTTGCTTTTAGGTTACAATATAAGTATGAAGAAGATTATCGCTTTTTTAATTGCCTTGGGTTGTGCGGGGTTTTGCTATTATTATTGCAACCACCTGCCAGAGCAAGAAGGCCGCTTTAATTTGACCGGTACCGTTGAAGTGCCGCAGCGGTTGCTTTCCTTGGCCCAAGCAGATAACAACTCGTGCGCTATTATCGTCAAGAACGAGGCGGACGTCCCCGTGGCTATTAAACGGGTGGTAAACCCTAAATTCCCGTTGCAGTTTACCTTGGGTGAAGAAGATTTATTGACGGAAAGTGTCAACGGCGAGCTGAAAGTAGAAGTACAAATTAACAGCCACGGCCAACTGGGTATCATTAAAGAAGGAGATGTTTTTGGTGCCGCCGAAGGGCTGGTAACAGCCAACGCCAAAAATGTGGTGGTAGAGGCCGGTAAAACGTTGGGCAAAGTGCAGCTAGCCAAAAACGTGAAAGGCAATTTCTTCCGCACCGCCGCAAGATAACTTGTAAGTTTTGTGAGGTAAAACCCGCAGTTTTAAAACTGCGGGTTTTTTTGTAAGAAGAAGATAAAAACTCGCGCGCGCGTACGTAAGAATATAGTAAAATAATAACAGGGATTATGAAACATCACTTGTTTGTATTGGCCACGGTTACGCTTTCTTCTACGCTTTATGCGCAGCCGCTTACGCGCGCGCAAGCACAATCCGTTTTTGCACAATACAACCCTTCCTTGGTGGAGCGGGCCGCCCAAAACCCGGATTTAAATACCGTACTGGACGAAGTACTAACGGCTTATTTGCAACGCCGTCCGGCGGATACATTGGCCAACCGTTATGAGTTGATTGCATTGGCGCGCAATTTTGATAATTCGTTACAATTAAACGCTTTGGAAGATCACTACAAACAAGCCGTGCTGTATTCCGCTTTAGGGGGCCATGTGCAAGAAGCCGCTTTGGCCTACACCCGGCAGGAAATGCAACCGGTACTGGCGCGCATATGGGCGGTAAGTGTACAAGTAAAAGAACAACTTTTGGCCCAATACAAAGACCAAGCCCGGCACGATAAAGATTTTCGTACCCAGCAGGCCCCCGTATTAGATGCCTTGCAAGCCGATTTAGAAAATTTAACCACGCATGTGGGGCCGCAATTGCAAAACCTGTTACAACAAAGGTTGGATGCCATAGAAGAACAAGCTTTGGGCGAATTGCAGCAACAACAAGCGGCTCAAGCGGACAATTTGCAAATTAAGACCAAACATAAAAAGCCCGTGGCTAAATAACACGAGCGGACGTACCTTCCCCATTTTATTTGATAAGGATTTTAACTATGATTCAGACAGTAATTAACAAAATTTTTGGAACAAAAAGCGAAAGAGATTTAAAAAAGATTCAACACTACGTAGATGCGGCCAATGCGCTTGCCAGCCAAATGGAAGCATTGAGCGACGACCAACTAAAAGCCAAAACGCAAGAATTTAAAGACCGCCTGGCCAAAGGGGAAACGCTGGATGATATTTTATCCGAAGCGTTTGCCGTAGTGCGCGAGGCCGCCAAACGTGTCATCGGTTTGCGTCCGTATGATGTACAGCTTTTAGGGGGCATTGTACTCCACCAAGGAAAAATTGCCGAGATGCGCACCGGGGAAGGGAAAACGTTGGTAGCTGTGCTTCCTTCTTACTTAAATGCGCTTACAGGTAAGGGCGTTCACGTAGTAACCGTCAACGATTACCTAGCCAAACGCGACCGCCAATGGATGGGCCCAATTCACGAATTTTTGGGGCTGAGCGTAGGATTTATCGGCCACGATATGGAAAATAGCGAACGCCGGGAAATGTATCAAAAAGACATTACCTACGTGACCAACAACGAGCTGGGTTTTGATTACCTGCGCGACAATATGGTCATCAACCGTGCCGACCGTGTTTTGCGGCCGCTGAACTATTGTATCGTGGACGAAGTAGACTCCATTTTAATTGATGAGGCCCGCACTCCGCTGATTATTTCCGGTCCGTCCGATCAAAGTACGGATAAATATTATGTTGTTAACCGCTTAATCCCTTCGTTAAAGGTGCGCTTAATTACCGAAAAGGACGAAGTAAAAGCCAAATATGAAGGCGTCAATTTGGACGAAGGGGTGGACGCTATTATTGACGAAAAAGCCCACACCGCCACGCTGACCGATACCGGTATTGCCAAAGCAGAAAAGTTTTTAAATGTACCCAATTTGTACGATGATGTTCAATCCGAATGGGTGCACCATATCAACCAGGCCTTGCGTGCCCATCACCTTTACGAACGGGACGTGGACTATGTTGTCAAAGACGGCGAAGTGGTAATTGTGGACGAATTTACCGGCCGTTTGATGCCCGGGCGCCGCTGGAGCGATGGATTACACCAAGCCGTAGAAGCCAAAGAAAATTTGCAGATTAAAGAAGAAAACCAGACGTTAGCTACCATTACGTTTCAGAACTTTTTTAAACTGTATAATAAACTCTCCGGCATGACCGGGACCGCGATGACCGAGGCCAACGAATTTTGGCAGATTTATAAATTGGACGTGGTGGAAATACGCCCCAATAAACCTTCCAAACGTATTGACCACCCGGACTTGGTATATTTGACCGAACGTGCCAAATTTAACGCGATTGTAGACGAAGTAGAAGGCCTGTGGCGTAAAGGGGCCCCCGTGCTGGTAGGTACACGCAGCATTGAAAAATCCGAAAAGTTAAGCCATATGTTACGCCAAAAAGGCATTCCCCACAAAGTGCTTAACGCTAAATATCACGAAATGGAAGCCCAAATTATCAGCCAGGCCGGACGCAAAGGTGCCGTAACCATTGCCACCAACATGGCCGGGCGCGGAACGGATATTGTGCTGGGGGGAAACCCTGCCGAACAAGCCGAGCAAGACCAAGTAGTGGCCTTGGGCGGTTTGCACGTGATTGGTAGCGAACGCCACGAAAGCCGCCGTATTGATAACCAGTTGCGCGGACGTTGTGCCCGCCAAGGGGATCCGGGAAGCTCTCGCTTTTATATTGCACTAGATGATGAACTGATGCGTTTGTTTGCAAACTCTCAAAAAATTGCGTCCATCCTTTCCCACGTAGGAATGCAGGAAGGAGAGGCGATTGAATCGTTTATGCTTACGCGCCAAATTGAGGGAGCGCAACGTATGGTGGAAGGACGAAACTTTGATATTCGCAAACAATTACTTGATTACGATAAAGTAATGAACCAACAACGCACGGCAATTTACGGCATCCGCAATGCTATTTTGGACGGCGAAAATATGGCCGACAAATCCCACCAAATGATGGAAGAAATTGTATCTGAATTGTTGGAACAATATTACAACCCGCAGCATCCGCAAAAGACGGATTGGGGCGCACTCAATGCCGGGTTGCGGCAATTCTTCCCGATTCCGTTTGAGCTTAACGCAGAGCGGGTGGGTAAAAAGTCGCACGACGAACTCACGCAAGAAATTATGAACGCCGTCAAAGATTTGTATGCCCAACGCACGTTGTACTTTGCCGAACAAGGCATTGATTTTGGCGAAGTGGAACGGATGTTACTCCTCCAAATTATTGATACGGCATGGAAACAAAACTTGTACGAACTGGATCAGCTGCAAAACAGCGTCAGTTTGCGTGGCTATGCGCAAAAAGACCCGCTGATTGAGTATCAAAAAGAATCGTACAAATTGTATGAATCCATGATGAACCGTATTCGCGATTTGATGGTAAGTTATATCTTCCGGTTGCAGTTGCCGCCCCGTCGTACTGCAGCAGAACGGGCCCAAGAAGCCGCCGCTAAAAACCCGGAATATGACAAAAAAACAGAACTGCCAAAACGTATCGGGCGCAATGACCCTTGCCCGTGCGGAAGTGGTAAAAAATATAAAAAATGTTGTGGAGCGAACCAATGAAAAAAATGATTGAAAATATTGTTTTACTTTCCGCTACGATTGCGGTGCTGGGATTAACGGGATTATTTTTATCCAATCGCTTTCCCATCTCGGTAAATATTGCGCGCCTGGATGCCACAGAAATGGCGGCACAAAAAGAATCCGCCGCACAAGCCGCCAAAGCAGCCCATCGGCGTGCGCAGCTTAACCGAACGGTTAGTTGCAAAGCGGATGATGATTGTATTATTGTGGATAAAGATCCTTGCGGTTGTGCAGCCGGCCCACGCGGGGTAACTGCTATTAACGTAAATTACATTACGGATTTCAACGCGGTTAATTCCCAACCGTCCACAAAGGCCTGCATGGATGTTCCCTCTACAGAAAAGGAATGTTCTCCTTCGGCCCGGGCTGTATGCCGTGCCCGCACCTGTAGAATAGAGTATTAATTTATGGATAGTTCAGCCCCCGTTTCCGAAAATTCTACCGCCCAAACTACCCAACGTACTTGGGTATGGCATTTGTGCCGCGGGATTTTTTTGCTAGTCTGTTTGTTGGTAACGGCAGGGCTTTTTTATATCAGCTATCCTCAAAAGTCATTTTCTTTTGCCGCGTGGTTAGTATTGGCCCCTTTTATTTGGGGGATTTGTCATTTGCGCGGATTTTGGAGTAGCACCCTCTACGGTTGGTTGACCGGCCTAGTGTGTAACGGCTTGCTGTTGCAGTGGGTTTATTATACTTGTGTGCACGGGGGCGGGCTTTCTAAATCCATGGCATTGGCTGCGTGGTTGGGGCTGGCGGCCGTGGTTTCCTTGCAGTTTGCTGTATTTGGCGGAGCGTGCTATTTCTTGAAAAAAACGGGTGCTTTTTTCCCCTTGTTAGCCGCGTGCGGATGGGTAGCGTTGGAATGGCTGCATCAAACCATAGCGTTTTACGCGTTGGGATTCCCGTGGATTATGCTGGGATATACGCAATGGAACGTGCCGGAAATTTTGTACGTGGCTTCCTACGTAGGCGTATATGGAATCAGTTTTGTGTTGGCTTGGGTGGGCAGCAGTGTAGGATGGTGTTTTGGACAGCCGGGGCTTAAAAAAGGGCTTTGGCAATTATTCTTGGCTGTATGTGTTTTTGCCGCTGTGTTTGGATATGGCCGACATTTTCAAACCCGCCAACAACGTTGGCTTGCGCACCCACATTCGTTACTTAGTGTAGAGGCGGCGTTGCTACAACCCAATATTGATCAATATAAAAAATGGACCCCCGAATATGAAGATGAAATTGCCAACACGCTTGAAGAAATGGGTGCCTCGCTAGCGGGTAAAAATTTGTATTTAGCCGTATGGCCGGAAAGCGCTATTCCTGGTTCGCTCGCGGAAGAACGGTATTTTGATTTATTCTCTCGTATAGGGGAACAAGCCGGGGCATATCAAGTAATTGGATCCAACATTTTCCACAGTGAACAAGAGCAATATGTGGGAGCATATTTGATGGCCCCTCACTCGGAAGGATTATCTGCTTACCGAAAAATTAAATTAGTGCCGTTTGGTGAATTTATTCCCTTTGAGCGGGTAGTTTCTTACTTTACCAAAGATGTAGAAGTAATGGGTGCCTTGGGCGGATTTACCCCAGGCCCGACACAACAACCCCTTTTGGAAGCCGGCGGCGTAAAATTGGGGACAACGGTTTGTTATGAATCTATTTTCCCGCAACTGTGGCGCGAACAAAATAAAAACGGGGCGCAATTGTTTGTAAATATTACCAACGATGCTTGGTTCTTTAGAACGGCGGCCCCTTATCAGCACCTGGCGGCGAACGTACTGCGTGCGGTGGAAAACGGGCGCCCGGTACTGCGCGCTGCCAATACCGGGTTTTCCGCCTACATTGATGGGTTTGGAAATATTCGGGAAATTTCCCATTTGTTCACGCGCGAGATTTTGACTACTTCCGTACCCCTTTCGGTGCGGCCGGATAGCACTTTCTATGCCAAGTGGGGCGACTGGTTTGCTTGGTTGTGCGCCATTATATTCTTTACGATTGGGATTTCGGCCATCGTATTTGTGTATGAATAATATTGAATTTAAAGACGTAGCCCAAAAAATTGAGGAATTAGCCGGGCGGGTCAGCAAAATTGAAACCATTGATAAAGTGGCTCAAAAGCAGGAAGAGCTTGCCCACTTGCAACAAGTTTCCGCCGCGCCGGAATTTTGGAATGATACCCAGCACGCCAAGGAAGTAAGCCGCCAAATTGACTGGCTTAAAACTTCGGTGGAGACATTCTTTAATCTCAAAAAACACGTAGAAGATGCCCAAGCCCTTTTTGAATTATGCAAAGAAATGCAAGACCAAAATGAGCTGGCTAATTTGTTTGAAAATCTAGCGGAGATTGAAAAGCAAGTAGCACAAAAGGAAGGCGAAATCCGCCTGTGCGAACCGAATGATAAATTAAATGCTATTTTGACCATTCACGCCGGGGCCGGGGGGACGGAATCTTGCGATTGGGCCCAAATGCTGGCGCGTATGTATACGCGCTGGGCCGAACAACACGGATTTAAATTTTCCATTTTGGATTCTCAACCCGGCGATGAAGCCGGCGTGAAAACATTGTCTGCCATGGTGGAAGGCCCGTTTGCCTACGGTTATCTAAAAGGCGAAAACGGCGTGCACCGCTTGGTGCGCGTATCGCCTTTTGATGCCAACGCACGGCGGCATACTTCGTTTGCTTCGTGCGATGTGCTGCCGGATATTGATGAAGATATTAACATTGAAATCCCGGAAAGCGATATTGAGTTGGAAACCTCGCGCGCGGGCGGCCACGGCGGCCAAAACGTAAACAAAGTGGAAAGCGCGGTGCGCCTGTTGCACAAGCCCACAGGGATTGTAGTTTCGTGCCGTATTGAGCGAAGCCAATTGCAAAACCGTCAAACCGCTATGAAAATGCTTAAGGCCAAACTTTATGAACTGGAAATGGATAAAAAACGCGGTGAGGCCGAAAAACGCTACGGCCAAAAAGGCGAAATTGCCTGGGGCCATCAAATTCGTTCCTACGTGTTTATGCCTTATCAGCTTGTGAAAGATTTGCGCAGCGGTTACGAAACCAGCCAAATTACCGCCGTGATGGACGGCGATTTGGACCCCTTTATTTTGGCTTACTTAAATTACGAAGCCGAGCATAAAAAATGAGACCCCGCGGATTATACATCCACATTCCCTTCTGTAAACAAAAATGTAATTACTGCGATTTTGCTTCCTTTGCCGGTAAAGAACAAGTGCGGCAACGTTACTTGTGCGCTTTAGAAAAAGAAGCTGCCGCGTATGCGGACCCGTCTTATACCACCTTGTATGTAGGCGGGGGAACCCCTAGTTTACTGACGGTGCCCCAACTGCAAACGCTGGGGCGTATGGTTACAAAATATTTTGGGCCGGTTGCGCACTTTGTAGAAAGCACGTTTGAGGCCAACCCCGAAAGTTTGACCGCTGAAAAAATTGCCTGTTTGCGTGCGTTGGGTTTTAACCGCTTAAGCATGGGACTACAAAGTTTTCATGATACGGAATTAAAAACGTTGGGACGTGTGCACAATGCGGCACAATTTCTGACAGCGTATCAAGCCGCGCACCGAGGTGGTTTTGAAAATATCAACGTGGATTTGATTGCCGGGGTGCCCGGGCAAAGTTTGCAAAGTTTTTCAACAGGGCTTGGCCGGTTGGTAGAGGTGAACCCCAAGCATATTTCCGTATATGGGTTGCAAATAGAAGAAGGGACCCCGTTCTTTGCACAGGGTGTAACATGCGATCAGGGGCTCATGCGCCAAATGCTGGAAAAAGCGCACGAAGTGTTAACCCGAAACGGGTACCATCATTACGAAATTTCAAACTATGCCAAACCAGGGTATGAATCTAAACACAATACGCTGTATTGGCAAAACGGATCTTATTTAGGGCTAGGTAGTGCGGCAGCATCTTGCCAAAAAGGAGTGCGCCGTCAAAATGAACCCGGGCTGGAAGCGTATATTTCTTGCGTGGAAGCCGGGGAAAAACCTACGGCATTTTCCGAGCGACTGACCGGAAAAGCTAAAGAGGGGGAAAATTTGCTTTTGGCGCTTCGGCAGTTAGATGGAGTTGAATTAACCGCCCGGCAACGTGCTTGGTTTGGGGCGGAAATTGAAAGGCATGTCAAAAACGGACTTCTCACGCAGGCCGGGAAAAAGGTAAAATTAAGTAAAGAGGGGCTATACCTGGCAAACGAAGTGTTTCGCAGTTTTGTGGCCCCGTTTGAGGATGCATGAAAGTAAGCGCGCTACGTACCGATGTATTTACGGAAAAGGGGGATTTACCCGCGTTTGTAGTGCGGTTTTTACCCACGGTGCCGGAAAATACGGTGCTGGCGGTATCCTCAAAAGTAATGGCTCTTTGGAAAGGGTGCAGTGTGGCGTATGAAAGCCCGGCGCAAAAAGAGGCACTCATCAAGCAGCATAGCCAAGCCGCTTTAAAAACACCCCTCGCGTGGCTGACCATTAAGGACGGTATGGTGATGACCAATGCCGGCATTGATCAAAGCAACGCGGACGGTAAATTGATTTTTCTGCCGGATTGTTACGCGTGCGCACGCGAACTGCGCGACGCTTTAAAAAAAGCGTGGCAGGTGCAAAATTTAGGCGTGGTTGTTACCGATAGCATGATTTTGCCCCTACGGGCCGGTGTGATTGCCGCAGCTGTTGGATATGCTGGATTTGAAGGCGTAAAAGACTTACGCGGGCAGGCCGATATTTTTGGGCGCAAGTTGGAAACCACCCTGGTGAATGTGGCTGACAGTTTGGCCACCACAGCGGCCCTGGTAATGGGCGAGGCGGATGAGCAACAACCCTTGTGCATGCTGGAAGGTGCCCCGGTAGTATTTACGGATGAAATAGACCGGGACGAACTAAAATATCCACCCCAAAACGATTTGTATACACCGCTTTTAAAAGCGGCAAAATTAATTAGACAGGAGAAGTAAATGAAAGAAATAGCTAAAGAATTCAAGCAGTTCGTCATGCGCGGTAACGTGATTGATATGGCAGTTGGTATCATCATCGGCGGCGCATTTACCAAGATTGTAAACTCCATGGTGGCGGATGTATTGATGCCGCTTATCGGGTTGGCAATTGGTCAAGTTGATTTTTCCAACTGGTTTATTGTGGTGAAAGCCGGTGCCAACGGTGCCCGCCATTTTACCACCATTGCCGCCGCGCAAGAAGCGGGTGCTACCACTGTTAATTTGGGCTTGTTCTTAAACGCCATAATTAGCTTTTTAATTGTGGCTGCCTGTATTTTTGCCTTGATTAAATTTATCAACAAATTAAATTCTATCGGCAAGAAAGAAGAAGCTGCTGCCGCACCGACCACCAAGAAGTGCCCCTTCTGCTTTAGCGACATTCCGTTAAGCGCTGTTCGCTGCCCGCACTGCACTTCCGAAATTAAATAAGCAAAGTTGCTTTATAAATACACTTCCTAAAGATATTTTCTTTAGGGAGTGTTTTTTTGTGCCTATTTACCAAGCGCGCGAATTTTTTTACACTATAAGTATGATTTGTTTTTCCCACCGCGGGGCTAATACCCTGCGTGTACAAAATACGGTAGAGGCCTTTGCCCTAGCACACGCACAGGGCGCGCGCTACTTTGAGCTGGATGTGCAGCTGTTACAAGACGGCGCGCTGGCTATTCACCACGATTATTCCCTCTTGGATACGGCGGGCGTAAATGTAAAACTAAAAGATTTAACCGCGGCAGATTTAAAAAAATATCCGCTGAAAAATCCGTTTACCAAAGAACCCGCCTACGTGCCGCTACTGCAAGAAGTTTTACCCATTATTACGCCGGGGCTTGAACTGTTAAACGTGGAACTTAAGAATGACGATAATATTTACCCCGGGCTTGAACAAGCGGTTTTGGCAGCATTGCCTCAAGAATTGTTGCCCAAAATTTTATTTTCCAGCTTTGATTATGCGTGCTTGCAACGGCTACGCACCTTGGCCCCGCAAGCCCGCCTGGGCCAGCTTACGCGCCAATTTAACGTACAAGAACCCCTTGCCCTGGGGGCAGAGAGCGTGCACCTAAAATATACGCGCTTTACGCCGGAAATAGAGCGCGCTTGCCACGAACATAACCTTAAAATTTATTGCTATACAGTGAACACAAAGGCACTAGCAATGTGCCTGGCCGCCGAAGGGGTGGACGGGATTTTTACCGATTGCATTGCAGATTTTTTGGCCTAAAGAAACCCCGCACTCGGCGGGGTTTTTCTTAATAATCGTAAGAGGAACTGCTTTCGTTGTCACTACTGCTGCCTTGCATACCGTAGTATTGCTCGGGCGTGAAACGTTTGGGTTTGGTCCATAAGCGTTTTTCGCCTTTGTAATCGGCGGCGGTATATTCGCCGGGTACTTTGGGCTGCTGGCGGCGGTCAAAGAAATAGACGTTGGTTTCCGTATCCGGAGCAACGTTAAAGATGTATTTTGATTCGGCCGTGGCAGGCACTTCGCGCCGTTCGGTTTGAGCGACGTTTCCTAAATCTTCTAAATAGTCTTCTTTGGTAAGATAGATTTTTTTAGCATACCGTTCGCCGGGTTCTTGTTTTTGTTTGGAAGCGCAAGCCGTTAATAAACCGCTTACCGCGCAAATCACTAATAAAAAAGCTAGTTTTTTCATAATAACCTCTCTTTTGAAAGTACCATATTTTCCAGCAATACCGCAAGGGTAACCGGCCCTACTCCGCCCGGCACCGGGGAGTAAGATACCCCGTGTTGGGAAAGTGCAATAGGGTCAGCATCGCCGATAAGGCGGTTGTTATCCCAATTGGTAGAAATGTCAATTACCATGGAGCCGGGCTTTAGCCAAGAGGCCTGTAACAACCCCGGGGCTCCCGCCGCCGAACAAACAATGTCGGCATCTTTGATAGCGCGGGGCAAATCGGTTTGGCGGTGGCAAATTTTAACCGTGGCATTTTGACACGTGAGTAAATGCGCCAACGGACGCCCTACCGTGGAAGAACGACCAACGACGGCCACTTCCTTGCCGGCTAAGTTTACATGGTAAAAATCAAGCAAATCAATAACAGCCATAGCCGTGCACGGTACAAAGCCGGGCAAGGCGGCAATTTCGTTCCAGGTTTTGCACAAAAACAAGTTGCCCATGTTGACGTTGGACATACCGTCCACATCCTTTTGCGGAGTCAAATGAGCGGCATAATCGGTAGCGGCTAAATGCGGCGGCAACGGGCGCGGAATGAGAATAGCATCCACGGCCGGATCTTGCGAGAGGCGTTGAATTAAGGAAACAAATTTGGGCGCCGGAGTTTGATTGTCTATTTCAAAAATTTTGGTTTGCAGCCCAATTTTCTTGGCGGCGGCGACTTCTTTTTGTAAATAAACATACGCCCCGCGATCCGCAGTAGAGCCCACGGCAGCCAGCGAGATCGGGCGGCCGATTTTTTGCCGCACGGCGGCGGCCCTTTTGGCTAAGGGTTCGCGAATGTGTTGAGCAAGAGTGCGACCTTCCAGAATCATAATACTATTGTAGCAAATCTACTCCTCATCTATCTTAAGCATAGCCACAAACGCTTCCTGCGGAATGTTTAAACTACCAATGGATTTCATGCGCTTTTTGCCTTCTTTTTGCTTTTCCAGCAGTTTGCGTTTGCGGGTGATATCGCCGCCGTAACACTTGGCAATTACGTCTTTGCGATAGGCGGGGATGGTTTCACGCGCAATCACTTTGCCGTTGATAGCGGCCTGGACGGCTACTTCAAATTGTTGACGGCCGATAAGCTCTTTTAACTTGGCACACAAGGCGCGGCCGATCGTTTGGGCTTTGTCTTTATGTACCACGGTGGAAAGCGCGTCCACCGGGGTGCCGTGCAGTAAAATTTCCATTAAAACTACGTCGGAGCTTTTAAACCCGGCTACTTCGTAATCAAACGAGGCATACCCCTTGGAAACGGATTTTAGTTTGTTGTAAAAATCTATTACCATTTCGCCCATGGGCATTTCGTATTTGATAATCACGCGCTGGTTGGAAAGGTGATCCATACTCATAAACGTGCCGCGCTTTTCTTTAAGAAGCGTCATCACGCCGTCCATAAATTCCACCGGGGTAACAATGGTGATGTGGATGACGGGCTCTTTGATGTCAATAATGTCCCCATACGGCGGGAAATTGGCCGGGTTATCAATAATTTTATAGCCGGGATCGTCGGGCGCTTCGGGCAAGGCAGCTAACTCTTGCGAGTGGGATTTGCGCGGGGTAAATTTTACGTGATAGACCACGTTGGGGGACGTGGCAATTAACGATAAATTAAATTCGCGCTCCAAACGTTCTTTGACAATTTCAATATGCAAAATGCCCATAAATCCCAAGCGAAAACCAAAGCCAAGTGCTTTGGAAGTTTCGCTTTGGTATTGGAAAGAACTGTCGGAAAGGTGGAGTTTTTCCAACGCTTTGCGAAGGAGGGGAAAATCGGTTGTTTCCACGGGGAAGATGCTGGCAAACACGACGGGTTTGGCGTCTTCGTACCCGGGCAGCGGCTCTTGAGCGGGATTTTCAGACAGGGTAATCGTGTCGCCCACTTTTACTTGGTGGATGTCTTTAATGCCGGCGGCCAAATAGCCCACTTCACCTGCGGTAAGTTGGTTGCATTTGTGCAGTTGCTTGGGGGTCATAAAGCCGATTTCTTCGGCCTTGTACGTGGCCCCGGAGGACATAAATTGTACCGTTTGGCCCGGTTTAAGTGTGCCGTCCACCAAGCGGATGTACATAATCACACCGCGGAAAGCATCATAATACGAATCAAAAATTAGCGCGCGCAGCGGTTTATCTGCCGAACCGGACGGAGCGGGAATATCGGTAATAATACGATCCAGCAAATGCTCAATGCCCATACCGGTTTTGGCGCTTACACGTTCGGCCTCAATCGGTTCGCGCAAAATATCCCAAAGTTGTTCTTCTGAAGCGTCTGCGTCGGATTGGGACAAATCCACTTTGTTCATTACGGGGATAATTTTGAGCCCTAAACTTTGGGCTAAATGGGCGTGGGCCACGGTTTGCGCTTCCACCCCTTGTGAAGCATCCACCAGCAGGAGTACGCCTTCGCACGCACGCAACGAGCGCGAAACTTCGTACGAAAAATCCACGTGCCCGGGGGTATCAATTAAATTTAAAATATAGTCTTTGTACGCAATGCGCACGGCCTTGGCTTTGATGGTGATGCCGCGCTCGCGCTCCAGGTCCATGCCGTCTAAAAGCTGGGCTTGCATTTTGCGCTTGGGTACGGTGCCGGTGTCTTCTAAAATGCGGTCTGAAAGGGTGGTCTTACCGTGGTCAATATGGGCAACGATGGAAAAATTACGAATCTTCATAATGATCTTGTTCTACTAAGTTGCGAATCTCGGCCGAGCTGCCCATTAAAAGAGCGGCTTGGGCCAAGTCCGAGCAATGTTCAAAATTCAAATGGCGGATGTTGTTTTTAACGCGCAAATACATACGCGGGGTAACGGATAAACCGTCCACCTGCCAACCCAACAACAGCGGCAACATTTTGGAATCGGAGGCGATTTCGCCGCAGATAGATACGTGTTTGCCGCGCTTGTGTGCGGTTTGGATAATATTGCGAATGGTGCGCCCCACTGCCGGGTGGCAAGGGTCGTACATGTGGGCCACTTCGGGATTGACGCGGTCCACCGCTACGAGGTATTGGATTAAATCGTTCGTGCCGATGGAAATAAAATCCAGCTCGCCAATCATACCATCTAACGCAATCGCGGCGGAAGGAACTTCAATCATAGCCCCTAATGCAATTTTGTTGACGGGCTTTTTGCCTTCGTTGGCCAATTCTTCCAGTACGTTATTAAAAGCATTGCGCACGTGACGGACTTCTTCCACCGAGGATACCATCGGAATTAAAATTTGAATTTGGGCCGGCACATCGCAAGCGGTGCGAATAATGGCGCGCAGTTGCGTGTGTAAAATTTCCGGATTTTTTAAGAGCAACCGGATGCCACGGCAACCCATAAAGGGATTGTCGTCCTCGTCCAATTCATCCAGGGGGAAATCGGGCATTTTGTCGGCCCCCAGGTCGGCCAAGCGGATTGTAGTCGGGCGCATATCAAAGCGTTTGGCTACGGCTAAATAAATTTTGTATTGGGCATCCTCTGAGGGGGGATGCGGCGTATTCATAAATAAAAATTCCGTACGCAGCAGGCCCAACCCGTCGGTAATTAAAGTTTTGTTGTATTTGTTATCGGTGCGCGGATCGTAATTGACATACAGGTGTATGCGATGACCGTCGTTGGTTACTACCGGCAGGTGGTTAATGGTTTTAAGCAGGGAATCGGTCTTTTTAATTTCCCGCTTAATTTGCCGGTAATTGGCTAGGGTGTAGCGGTCCGGATTGATGACCAGGAGGCCGTTTTCACCGTCAATGATCAGCATATCGCCGTTGGCTACGTCGCGCGAAGCGGTAGACAAACCGACCACGGCCGGAATATTTAAACTTTGCGCCAAAAGTGCGGTATGGCTGGTTTTACCGCCGACGTCGGTACAAAAGCCCAAGATTTGATTTTCGGGCAGGTTAATCGTGTCGGAAGGAAATAAATCGTGCGCTACCAGTAAGGACGGCTTTTTGATAGAGGCCAAAAAGTCGCTCTTGCTCCCTTCTAAATTATTGAGCAGACGTTTGCCGGCATCAAACAAGTCGTTGCGGCGCTCTTTGAAAAAAGGATCTTCAATCTTATCAAAATTCGCGGCCAGTTCCTGCAAGGTAAGTGAAATAGCGGACCAAGCGGTTAAGTAATCGGTTTGAATTTTGTGAATGACGGCATCTTTGAGGGAAGGATCCTGCAAAATCAGTTTGTGGGTATCCATTAAACTGGCATATTCGGCCCCTAAAGTGGCTTGTACTTTTTGAGAACAATCGTCCAGCTCTTCTAACGTGCGGGCCAGGGCTTGCTGGAATTTGCTTAGCTGTGCGGGCACGTCTTCCAAGCGGATGTAATGCTTGGAAGTGCTTAAGCTTTGCCCGGGCAATAAAACAGCAGTTCCGATTGCTACCCCGGGGCTGGCGGGAATCCCTTTTAGTACGAGCATAGAAAATCCTTAAAACTCTTCGTTAAATTTATCGTCAAATAATTTTTTAAGGGCCTCAAAAGCTTGTTGTTCGTCTTTGCCCTTGATGCAAACATGTATATTGGCCCCGAACTCGGCTGCCAGCATCATGACCCCCATAATGCTTTTGGCATTGATGGTAACTTGGTCTTTGGTGAGCTCTATAGACGACTCAAAACCCGCCGCGGTTTGAGCAATTAAAGCGGCCGGCCGCGCGTGGAGCCCTAAACGGTTTAAAATTTTTAAATCTTGTTCTACCATTAAAATAGCCCCACAATACTAAAAATTAACATCGCCGCAATATAGACATACATGTTGGGAATGCCCAAATCCCGCGTGATTAAGCTGATGCTTACGAAAAATAACACAATTACCGCACGCGTGATAAATTGGATGGTTGTGAGGCCGCTTAAATCATTCACAAAGTAATACACGCCCCATAACAACAGTACCGATGCAAATAAAATACCCATGCGTTTAGCATCGTAAATGGTTTTGTTCCAATCAAATTGCGTAAGACCGAAACAACCGTTGTTGGGGGCATGATAACTAAGCGAAATGCCCTTCCATTTTACAAACAAAGACAAAACATTAAACGTACAAAAAGCAACTAATACCGCCCCAAATACTTGCACCAGCCCGGTGTGTTGTATTTCAATTTCAAAGAAGTTGACGTCTAATAACAACCAAATACACAAGGCAAAAAGCAAGGTAAAAGGTTTTAAGGCCCCCCAAAACAGACGGTCCCCAATGGAAGCCGACGTAATGGATAAACTGCGCTTAATGGCGTTCCATTCGCTTAAGCGTTCTTGGTAAATGGGCAGTGTTTTGGCTTGAGCCAGGCGTTCTTCTTGCTTGGCTAACGCCCCAAAGCAGAATGAAGCCATGGCGGGTTGCGTGTTAAAATTGGCCAAATAACGCTGCAAGACGGAAGGCAGAGCGTCTTTGTCTTGCGCGTAGATCTTTTTGAGGAAAGGGAACATTACAAATGCCAAGCCCAAATTTTGATATTTGGCAAAATTCCACCCGGTTTGCAGGAAGAAGGAACGGAAAAACAATTTTGCGTGCATCGTAAAGTTCATAAGCTACCTCGCCTTGAGCCGGAAGGTGGACACTAATGTGGCCAACCCAATCCAGGGTACCGCCATATAAGCAAATTTACCGGCAATATTGAGTTGCTCCGACAAATAAGGGAGCACTTTTACAAACACGTTGCTTACCGCACCGCCAAAAATAAGAATGAATAAGAAGGTCATGGCGAAAGAGAGCCCCAACGCCTTAACAATGGCCCAGGTAACATAGCTGGGTTTTTTGAAGATTTTTTGTTCTTGCCGTGCCACCCAGGAAGCACGTTGCTTGCGGACATAAATTTCACATATAGAGAAGAAGATGGCCCCTAACACGCCAAAGAAAAACGAGAAATACGCCGGAATCCCCAGCGAGCAACCCATAAGAGAAACGGCACAACAAACTACTGCGCTGGGGGGCAACATGCCACCTAAGGGGCTAAAATCCACAAATAAAAGCTCTGTGAAAATACCGATTTGCAACCCGGTCATCACGTCCCCTATGAGCAACCCCAGCAAAGGCCCGGCTACAATGCCGCGCGAAAAAGTCAGCTGGAAAGCGTAGGTAGTATCCAGTTCCAATAAGGCCCCAACCAGGGCAAGCAAAAGGATGCTTCCCATTAGTGCAGTACCTCCTTAACGGAAATAGACTTGGCATTGGGCACGGCGCGGGTTTCAATGCGGATGCCCAGTGCATCTATAATTTTAAGCCAGTGTTTGTCGTCCTCGTCCAAAAAGACATTGTCGTCTAGTTTTTGGGCGTTTTCTTTAAAATGCATACCGCCGATATTGACGGATTTAATTTGTAGCCCGTCTTCAATCAGGTCGGCTAATTCTTGCAAAGTGCCCATGAGTAAAAACAACCGTTTTTGGCTGTTGCGTGCATATTGCATACAACGGTGCGAATCCAATACGGTAAGAGCATATTCGTAAGGCAAGCTTAAACGCAGCAGGTTTTTATTGAGCAGTTTTTCCCTGTGTTTGGCACAGGGAATTACAACCTCGTCTACGTTTAGTTCGGGTAGCCAGGCCTGGACAATTTGCCCATGGATTAGCCGGTCATCTACCCGTGCAAAAATAATTGGCATTACAGCCCCTTAATAAGTAACTCAGTTGCGTTGATAACAGCGCGTTTTCCGTCAGCTTCAATTTTTTCGGCCAATTCTTTAGCCGTGGATTTTTTACGGTTGTTAATAGCCGTTAAAAGCATGCTTAAATTGAGCCCGGTAATTACAAAACAGTTGGCCAAATCTTTGCTGGCCGTAAGCGAAATATTGGTAGCACTGCCGCCGAAAATATCGGTCAAAATAACAGCACCCTCTTCGCACGAGACGAGCATTTCTTTTAACTTGGCCGCTTCTTTTTCTACCGAGGCCGCAGTGGTTACGGCAAACGTGGCAAACCCATCACCGGGTTGTTTGCCGATGATTTGGGCGGCGGTGTCTAACATTTGCGAGGCCAACGCCCCGTGTGTGACTAAAATAATTTTTACCATAATTAGTTCCCTATATCTCTGTGAAATTCCGAGGCGTTAAGCCCCTCTTCTTTAAGCCGTTTTACTAATTCGTGCGCCATAAATACACTACGGTGTTTGCCACCGGTGCAACCCATAGCAATGGTCAAATAGCTTTTGCCTTCTTTGATATATTTGGGGATAAGATACTTGACCAAATTTGTAAATTTGGTGGCAAATTCACCCGTTTCTTTGAACGACAAAATATAATCTTGCACAGGTTTATCTAACCCAGTTTTGTTTTTCAAAGCGGGAATGTAGTACGGGTTGGGCAGAAAGCGCACATCCATGACGATATCGCAATCTTTTAAGATGCCGTTTTTAAACCCAAAGGACGCCACCGAAATTTGCATATCTCCGCTGCGCGTAGAACCCAACAGCTCGGAAAGTTTTTCTTTGAGTTCGCCTAGTTTAAGGTCACTGGTATCAATCACTTTATCAGCCATAGAGTGAATGCCCCCAAGGGCTTTGCGTTCGTGCGCGATAGCGGCGGCTAATTTTTTGTGAATGGGGTGGCGGTGCTTGGTTTCAGAAAAACGGCGAATTAGACACTCGTCCGAAGCGTCCAAGAAAATAACTTTGATGTCGTAGCTTTTAGTGGCTTTGATGACGTCGGGCAAGTCTTTAAGGCGGTTGCCTTCACGCATATCAATGCCCAGGGCTACATCTTCGTGCCCGGTTTTGCTTAGATAACTGATAAAATTTTTAAATAATGCTAAAGGTAAGTTATCCACACAGTAGAACCCAAAATCGCCAAAGATTTTGAGCGCTTGCGATTTGCCTGCCCCGCTTAGCCCGGTAATGATAAAAATACGCCGTTTATTTTTTTTCATTTTTCTTCCCTTGTTTCATTTTGTCTAAGAGTTTTTGGCTAAATTCTTTGGCGGAGAAAATCCCTTGGTATTTAAGTTGTTGATTGAGTGCGGCTACTTCAATCAGCACGGCTAAGTTGCGCCCCGGGGTTACCGGCAACAAAAGGGAGGGGATTTCAATGCCTAAAATGTCGGACGTTTTTTGCTCCACGCCTAAACGGTCCAGCGTGGCTTTGTTGGGGGCGGTGAGGACCACTTCCATATCAATTTTGGTTTCATCAAGCGTAGCCCCTACGCCAAAAAGCAGCGGAACATCCAGCACGCCTAGTCCGCGCACTTCCATATAATGCTTGAGCATAGACGGGCACGAACCCATCAGGTAGCGGCCGCGTTTTTGGACTTCAATGACGTCGTCGGCTACTAAAATGTGCCCGCGCTTAATGAGCTCCAGCGCGCATTCGCTCTTGCCGATGCCCGCGTCTCCGCGGATGAGCACGCCCATGCCGCTTACGTCCACCAGCACCCCGTGCAGGTGCGTAACGGGGGAAAGTTTTTCGTCTAAAAAACGGGAAAAAGCCGCCATAAAGTCGGACGATTCCATCTCGGTCTTTAGCACGGATACGTCGGCACTTAAACTGCCTTTGCGGATAGCTTGGTGCGGGTCCAGCCCGGCCGTCATGATGATGCACGGCACGTCGCCCTCGTTAAGCATTTTGGTGATGTTGGCACGCAAGCGGGTTTTGTTTTCTTTTTGGCAGAAGGAAAATTCGCTACGGCCGAACACTTGCACGGAGTTGGCTTTGAAGTTTTCCAGCTGGCCGGCTAACGCCAGGCCCGGGCGGTTGACGCGCGGCTCGGTAATTTCGCGCTGGATGTAGCGTTTGCCGCAGACAAGCTCCAAGTGAAGGGCTTTCACTTGGAGCAGTTCTGCTACGGTAATGGACTTTCTAAATTCCACTTATCCTCCCGCGGGAGTTATTTCTTTTTAATGGGCTTAATCAGGCCGTAGGTGCCGTCTAAGCGTTTGAAGATCAGGTTGATTTGCTTGGAAGATTCATCCAAGAACATCCAGAAGGAATAACCCAGCCGTTCCATTTCGTAAGCGGCATCTTCCGGGTTCATGGGGGAAACTTCTACCTGTTTAATGACGGAGAATTTAACGTCGTTTTGCGGGAGCATGACCTCGGCAAACGGTTCCATTTCTAAGGTTTTGACGGATTTTTTAGAAATTTTGCGCGCTTTGGCTTTATTTTTGATTTTTTTGGCTTGGGCTTCCGCTTTTACAGCAGCTGCGTCAATGGCTTTGTAGAGGTTGCTTTCCACGGCGCTGGCGTTAATGGTGGTTTTAGCCCCCGTGTGCAGGATGATTTCCGCGCGTTGGTTGATCTTTTTTTCTACGGAAATAAGTACCTGGGCAGAAACGATGTTATCAAAAAAGTTTTCTACCTTGCTTACACGCGTGTTGATAAATTCTCTGATGGCCGGTGTGAGTTTAATGTTTTTGGCCGTAATTTTAATGTCCATAATTCCTCCAAGAATGAGTTACGAGATAAACCCCCGTATTTCTATTAAACCATTATAAAGGGGCGGATGTCAACCGTATAATGATACGCGCGCGCTCGCGTACGAGATGCGCAAAAATACCGCCCTCATCCCCACGCCTGCTAGCCGGCGCGCAAAGTAAGGGCGGTAATAGATATTAGCATTCTTTGATAAACCCCTCCCACTAGCAAATATGCTTACTGATAGTATAAGCAAGTTTTCAAAAAAATCAAGGGGGAAAATTTATTTTGTTTTAAAAAATGGCTTGACGAGGTGCGGGGGGGGGGTATAATTAAGAGAAGGTCTTTTAAAAAAATAATAATAGGAGAATAAAATGAAGAAAGAAAATGTTGTAATTAACCAAGGATGTCATTCCAAACTTGATTTGGAATCTTCCACGTCTACCGTTAAACAACCCGCGTCGAAGATCCTGAATCAAGTTCAGGATGACTTTATAATTAAAAACTTGTGCGGTTTCACGCTGATTGAACTACTGGTAGTAGTACTTATTATCGGCATCCTGGCGGCGGTGGCGTTGCCACAATATCAAAGGGCTGTAGAAAAGAGCCGAATGGCAGAAGCAATCATGCTTTTAAAACAAATGGACCATAATGCAGAGCTTGCCGATCTTGAAGGGACATTGAATGATGAGGAAAGTATTTCGCCAAATGTCTTTGAAGGTGTTTGTGTACCTCAAGCAACGGATGAGGAGGACAACTGCACTTTGAATAATTTTGTCTACTACCCGTTTTATGGTGCTTTTGTGGCAGAAAGGACAAACGGAGATTATCTCGTTGCTTACAAGGGGAACTATGGGCATGATTCGTGGATTTTGAGCAATATTCCCGTTGGTTATTACTGCGTTGGGCTGCAACCCGCAGGGACTGCGTTGTGCCAAGCTCTAGCCAAAGGGGCTCCTTCTAATTTCCTTAATAAAGGGCAGTTGTATCCCATTTAATAACTGAACTGTTTATACAACTTTATTTTTGAAAAGGGTACAACATCAAAAAACCCCCGGTTTATCACCGGGGGTTTTAAAATGAGTAAACTTATTTGGCGTTTACCATTTTGGCGCGGGAGATATCGCCTTTCTTGTCTAAGAAATAGAGATATCCTTTTTCTTTTTTAATACCGCATTTTTCTACTTTTTTCGGTTTGCCACCTTTTTTGCCACCGCGGGCCATTTGCACACGGGCAATATCACCATCTTTGTCGATGTAGTACAAGAAACCGTCTTCGCGGTCCATGCCTACTTTGAGTACTTTTTCAGCCATTGTAGAGTTCCTCCTTAAAGGATCGTCGTTAATATTAACGTACAAACGTCGTACACAAAAAGTGTAATAAAAAATTTAACATTTTGCAAGTGTTTTTTTTAGTCGAAATGCCCTCGGGCTGGTTTTTGTCTCGTACGCGTAAGAGCAAAAAAATCCGCTTTTTGCCCGTATTTCCCCTCTAAAATGCTATAATACCTATTATATCTATAGGGAACCTTATGTATCTAAAAGCTATTGAAATCATCGGTTTTAAATCTTTTGCTGACAAATCCCGCCTGGATTTTGAGCCCGGCATCACCTGCGTGGTAGGGCCTAACGGGTGCGGAAAATCTAACGTAATTGACTCAGTCCGCTGGACCATCGGAGAGATGAGCTGGAAGGCATTGCGCTCGGGCTCTATGGTGGATATTATTTTCAACGGTACCGCCAAACGCGCGCCGCTGAACATGGCGCAGGTCAGCATGATTTTTGATAACGCTTCGCGTCAGCTCCCTTTAGATTTTAACGAAATTACCGTCACGCGCAAAATTTTCCGCTCCGGCGAGAGTGAATACTATTTAAATAAGGTGCAATGCCGCCTGCGCGATATACGCGACCTGTTTTTGGATACCGGTATCGGCGGGGGCGGATATGCTATTATTGACCAGGGCGGCGTGGAAAGCGTGCTCTCTGCCTCGGCCGAGCAGCGCCGCGAAATGTTTGAAGAAGTGGCCGGCGTGTCTAAATATAAGGCCAAACGCGAGGAGTGTATCCGCCGTTTAGAGCGCGTGGATATGGACTTGGCCCGTTTGTCCGACACGGTGGCGTTGATCACCGAGCAAATTAAAAAGTTGGATAGCGAGGCCAAAAAAGCGCGCCTGTATCAAAAATACCGCGAAGAACTTAAAGAGAGTGAAATTGCTATTTCCTTGCACTCTTTGAATGAATCCAAGGCACTCATTGCTCAACATACCGGGCAGCTGCAACCCATTGAACAAAAATTGGCCGATTTGGAAAACCGCATTTCCGCGCAAGAAGGTGCCACCGCCGCGCTGGATTTGAATTTAACTCATAAACAAAAAGAAGCCGCTGCGTTTAACGAAAAAATTTCCGCCAGTAAATATCAGGTGGGGCTTTTAGAAGGAGCTATTAAAAACTGCGACAATTTAACCGCCGAACTGACCGCGCAGATTGCGTCGTCGGGTGCGGAGGCGCAGCGCGGGCAAAGCCGCTTGGCCGAATTGACCCCGGCGTTGGCTAAACTGCGCGAACAGGTAACGGCTATTACCGAGAAATTAACCCCGCTGCAAGAAACGTACAATACCAAAACCGCGCAAGCCCAACAATTGGAAAACGATTTGCGCACCGCCGATAGCGAATTGCAAAAAACTTCCAATGAGCTAATGAACTTAGTGCAAAAGCAAATGGAAGTAAGCAACCGGATTTCGCTGGAAGAATCCACCGCGCAGCGCGAACAAGAAGATTTAATTGCCGCCGAAAAAGCAAATCAGGAACAGACCCAAGCGGCCGCCACCTTGCAAGAAAGTTTGCAAGAAGTTACCTTGCGTGTGCAAGGCAAACAGACCGAGGCGGACCTTTCGCGCAAAGCCATCACGGATGCGGAAACTGCGCTACGCACTTTGCAACAAGAGCGCAGCCAATTGAATGAAAAACTATCCGCCGTAAAATCGGCCCGCGCCGGATTAGTGGCCAAGTTGGAACTGATCCAAACCCAAGGGAAAAACGACCCGTACTGGGTGGGCGTGCAAACGGTAACCAAGGCCGATATCCCCGGCATAAAAGGAACGTTGCGCAAAGCACTCAAATATCCCAAAGAATTACAAGTAGCCGTGGAAGAAGCGTTTGGAAAATATTTAGACGCCGTACTGTGCGATACACAAGCCGCCGCCCAAAAAGCCATTGCGTTGCTGGCCAAGAACGGCAAAGCGCGTGCCAAATTTGTGGTGCTGGAAAATGTTCCGCAAACCCAACCCGGCAACGGCACCTTAAAAGCGCAGCTTACGTATAAGAAAGAGCTGGAAAATTTAATTAACTACGTGATTGGCGGATATTCTTATCAAAACGGAACTGTAGACGGCGGATTTTTTATAAGCGGCGGGGATGAAAGCGTCCGCGCGCCGGAAGCGTATTGGGGGGAGGAAGAATCGGTCAAAGACCAAATTGCCGCCCAAAGCGCGCAAGAAGAAAAATTATCCGCAGACTTAACAGCCAACGCGCAAGCGTTTACGCAAGCAGAAGAAAGTTTAAAGACGTTGCGCACCCAAGCGCAAGAAGCGGTGCTGGCGTTGAACTCCGTGCAGAACGAACGCGCCAATAAAGAGCGCGAACTCAAAGCCGTGCAGGAAACTTTGCAAAAAGCCGCCGCGCGCAAGCAGGAAATTACCTTGCGTGTGGATAACCGCAAAGCGCAAATTAACACGTTAAAAGAGCAATTAGCGGACATTAAAACCCGCCACGCCGCGTGCGAAAAACGCTCGGCAGAAGTGAAAGAACATCAGCAAAAACTGCGCGAACAAGCCGAAACGCTCAAGAACGAAATTAATGCGGTAAGTGCCTCGCTCTACGAAGTGCGCTTGCAAAAAAATAACGTAGAGCTGGATTTGAAATCCACCGAATTTGAATTTAACAGTTTGACGGAAAACGAGGGCAAACGCAGCGAAAAAATTGCCTCTTCCAACTTGCGTTTAAAGAGCTTGGCGGATGAAAAATTATCTACCCAGGCCAAACTTTCTACCGAGCGCGACGTACTAGCCAAATTGGAAATTGACGAGCACCAAATGCGTGCCGATTTGGAAGCGCTTAAAAAAGATTACGACGAAAAACTGACTGCGCTTAATGCGTGCAAGAAGGAATCGTCGGACTTAACGCTTCAGAAAAACAATATAGAAAACGCCCTGGCCAACGCGCGGCGCCAACATACCACTGTGGCCAACAGCTTGTTTGAAAGCTGGAACATCACCCCCGAAGAGGCCGAGATGAACTACGGCACCAAAGAGGTGGATTACGAACGCGTGAAAATGATGCGTAAACGTATTGAAAATATGGGCGCTGTGAATATGACCGCGCCGGAAGAATACGACGCTTTGAATGAGCGCAACGAATTTTTGAAAACGCAGATGACGGACTTGGATAACGCCAAGAAAGATTTGAAATCCGCCATCAACAAAATCAATCAAACTACACGCGAAAGCTTTAAATATACCTTTGAGCAAGTGCGCACGCACTTTAAGAACATTTTCCAATCGCTTTTCCGCGGCGGGGAGTGCGACTTGGTGCTTACGCAACCTGAAAACTTGCTGGAAACCGGGATTGAAATTTACGCGCAACCCTCGGGCAAGAAACTGCTTAACATTAACTCTATGTCCGGCGGGGAGAAAACGCTTACGGCTATGTCGCTACTGTTTGCGTTCTTTACGCATCATCCGTCGCCCTTCTGTATTATGGACGAAGCCGACGCCGCCTTGGACGAAGCCAACGTGGAGCGTTACGTCAACCTGATTAAAGAATTTTCAAAATCCACCCAATTTATTGTGGTTACCCACAATAAACGTACTATGGAAGCCGCCCGTATGCTCTACGGGATTACCATGGAAGAGAGCGGGGTGTCTAAGGTGATGTCGGTCAACTTGGCCGACCGCAACAACGCCGAAGAAAATCGGAAAAAAGAAGAGCTGGAAGCACTGGTGGAAGCGTAATGCGTATTGGGGTTATTTCAGACGTTCACGCAAATTTAGAAGCCCTGGAAGCCGTGCTGGCACGCCTAAAAGCCGCCGGTGCGCAAAAATATATCCAGTGTGGCGATATTATCGGCTATGGGCCCGATGCCAAGGCCTGCGTGCAACGCGTGGCGCAATTGCCGCTTTTGGCCAGCGTAATGGGCAACCACGATGCTGTGCTGGCGTTCCCCTCTTTAGGTAGTTTATTTAACTATGATGCCAAAGCCGCCCTGGAAGAAAGTTTGCCCGGGCTGGATGAAAAATCAGCCAATTATTTACGTGCTTTGCCCGCCACCGCGCAGGGGGATAATTTTACTGCGTTGCACGGCACACCGTTAGACCCCATTAAAGAATATTTTCACAGTGTGAGCCAGTTTAATACGTACTACCGTATGTGGCAGGGGCAGATCTTGTTTGTAGGGCATACGCACTTGCAGTTTTACATCAAAGGGGCGGCGCGTACGTGCCACTTGTACCTCAACCAAAAAGAAGAACACACTATTTCTTTGCAAGAGAAATGCCGCTACGTGATTAACCCCGGTTCCGTGGGTAAACCGCGCGACCATAACCCGCACGCCGCGTGCGGCTTGTGGGACACTAAGGAACAAACGTTCACTTTCCTACGCCAAATTTACGACGTACAAGCCACGCAAGCCAAAATGGCTCAGCAGAACATGCCGGACTTTTTGATTGAAAGTTTGAGCTGCGGGCTGTAAAAGGGCGTTGTATTGTGCGGAAGCATTTGCAAATTTGCCGGTAAATTGCTATACTATATATGTAATGGGCCTGTAGCTCAGCTGGGAGAGCGCCTGCATGGCATGCAGGAGGTCGCAAGTTCGATCCTTGTCAGGTCCACCATTTGAAAACCTACGCGAAAGCGTGGGTTTTTTTTGTGGACCGGCAGGCGCGAATGAACGCCAAAGGGCCAGGGTCGCAAGTTGGGTCCCGTCAGGTCCACCATTTGAAAACCTACGCGAAAGCGTGGGTTTTTTTGTGGACCGGCAGGCGCGAATGAACGCCAAAGGGCCAGGGTCGCAAGTTGGGTCCCGTCAGGTCCACCATTTGAAAACCTACGCGAAAGCGTGGGTTTATTCTTTATATAGCCCGCGCAACAGTTTGATTTCGCGCGCGTAGCCGTCCAAATCGTTGGGGGTTTCCAGGCAGAAGGGCAAGTGTTTTAAAGCCGGGTGATTAATGACGCCCGCCAGGGTTTTTGTGCCGATAGTGCCCTCGCCAATGGGGGCGTGGCGGTCTTTGTGGGAACCCTGCGGGTTTAAACTGTCGTTTAAGTGAACCGCTTTTAATAGTTTGAGCCCCACTTGTTTATCAAATTCGGCCAGCGTATCGTCCAGCGCGGTGAGCGAGTAGCCCGCATCGCTGATGTGGCACGTGTCCAAACATACGCCCAAAAGTTGGTTGTGTTTTACGCCGTCTATAATGCGTTTTAATTCGTCAAATTTTCCGCCGATTTCACTGCCCTTGCCCGACATGGTTTCTAAGAGTACGGTAGTGTGTTGCTTGGGGTCTAAAATGGTATTTAGCGTGTGAATAATCAGCTCAATGCCTTTGTCCACGCCTTGGCCCACGTGCGAACCGGGGTGAAAATTGTAGAGATTGCCGGGCACGTATTCCATCCGTTTAAGGTCGTCAGCAAACGTCATGAGAGCAAAATCGCGGATTTTGGGATCGGCCGAGGCCGGGTTTAACGTGTAAGGCGCGTGCGCGATAATGGGCGCAAAGCGGTGTTTTTGCATCAGCGCAATTAAGTTTTTAGCGTCTTGCGGATCAATTTCTTTGGCGCGGCCGCCGCGCGGATTGCGCGTAAAAAACTGGAAGGTATCTGCCCCAATAGAAAGAGCGGTTTGCCCCATGGCTTCAAAACCGTCGGAGCTGGATAAATGACAACCAATATGCAACATTACTTGCCCCCGAGTTTGTGCAAGTCAGCCACGAGTTGCTCCACGTCTTCTTCGCGCGTGGCCCAGCTGGTGCAAATGCGGATAGCTGTGTGGTTTTTGTCTATCCGTTTGTTGTGCGCAAATACGTAAGTTTGCTCCAATTCTGCCAATATTTCGTTGGGCACAATGGGGAATTGCTGGTTGGTGGGGGAATCGTAGAGGAAATCAAACCCGGCTTGCTGGCACGCCGCTTTGATACGGGCGGCCATGTCGTTGGCGTGTTTGGAAATTTCCAAATACAAATTGTCTTCAAACAACGTTAAAAATTGGATCCCCAGCAAACGCCCTTTGGCTAAAATGCCGCCTTTTTGTTTCATAAAGTAGCGGAAATCTTTTTGCAGTTTGGGATTGGGGATAACCACCGCTTCCCCAAGCAGCGCACCGATTTTGGTGCCGCCGATGTAGAACACGTCGCACAAGGCGGCCAAATCGAGCAAGGTTACATCATTGCCCGGGGCGGTAAGGCCGTAACCCAAGCGGGCGCCGTCCACAAATAAAAAGAGGTGATTTTCATCACATACGCGGCGGATGTCTTTGAGCTCTTGCAACGAATAGAGGGTGCCGTATTCGGTAGGAAAAGAAATATACACGGTGCGGGGCTGGGGAGCAAACTCGGGGTTTTCTTCGGCCCAGTGGTCTTTGCAAAATTTGGCAATTTGCGCGGCGGAAATTTTGCCGTGTTCCTCGGGAAGTGCTTCAATGCGGTGGCCGGTGGCTTCAATGGCACCGGTTTCGTGCACGTTGATATGCCCCGACACGGCAGATAAAATGCTTTGGTACGGGCGCGAACAGGCCGCCAATACCGTTAAATTGGTTTGCGTGCCGCCGGTTAAAAAGTGTACCTCGGCCTGCGGTGCGTTGCACAATTTTTTAAGCAGTTGCGCGGCTTGGCGGCAGTAAGGGTCGTTGCCGTAGCCGGCGGTTTGTTCCAAATTTGTTTGAGCCAAACGCTCTAAAATACGGGGGTGAGTTCCTTCGCTATAGTCGCAATTAAACCAAATCATAGGCAAGACCTCGTTTCCTTATTGTACTTTTTTTAGGCATCCTTGTCCGCGGACAATTGGGCCACGGGTTCTTCAAAAAGTTCCGGCAATTTACGAGCCGATTTAATACGCATTTGCTCTAGCTGTTTGGCCGAAGTAACAATGCTTTGCGGCCCGGTTAAACTTTTGGCTGCGTTAGCGTACGCTTTTTGCACACCGGCAATTTTGGCGTCCAAATCTTGCATACGCTCTAAGAACCGGGCTACCCGTTCGTGCATATCCTGCGCGGTTTTAAAAATTTGGTTCATGGTCTTGGTGCTGTGTTCCACGCGCCATAAATTTTCGGCAATTTGCAACACGGTCAGCAAGTTGGAAGCCGTTACAATGTAAATGTGATGCTGGCGCGCCAAGTCGTTTAAGGACGGGTTTTCCTGCAAGGCGGCAAAGTAAGCGTACTCAATGGGGATGAACATGAGCGTAAAGTCCAGCTTCTCGTTTTTGAGCAGTTTGGGGTAATCCTTAGCGGCCAATTCTTTGATGTGTTCCTCTACGGCGCGGGTATGTTCTTTTAAGAGTTTTCTTTTTTCGGTTTCGTTGGTTTCGTTGGCCCACTTGGTATAGCTGTTGAGTGACATTTTGGAGTCAATAATTAAGTCGCGCTGTTGGGGAAGGTGGACGATAAAGTCGGGCTGTTGGCGGTCGCCCTGGTCGGTTTTGAAAGAAACCTGTTTTTCAAATTCCACTCCTTCGCGCAGACCCATAGAGGTAAGCACGTCTTCTAAAATAATTTCGCCCCAGGTGCCCTGCGTTTTGGGGTTCTTAAGGGCGGTGGTCAAATCGTTGGCTTCTTTGGAAAGTTTTTCGTTGAGGGCCTTGGTTTGATCCAGCGCGGTTTGCAAGGAGCCGTGGCGTTGGGCGGCCTCGGTGCGCAGGTGGCCCATTTCGGTAGTGAAACGGTCCATGGTTTCTTTGATGGGGGTAAACAAATCTTTATTCTTGGTAACCAATTCTTCTTTTTGCGCTTTGAGCGATTCGGCCGCTAATTGTTTGAACGAATCTTGCGCTTGTTTTTGCAAGGTATTGAAAAGTTTTTCTTGATTGGTTTGGGTCTGGTCCAGCGCGTTTTTACGTTCCTGCAGGCGGACGTTTTCCAATTTTAATTGATTGATTTTCCAAAAAGCCCACAGCCCTACAACGGCGGCCCCGGCTAAAAAAGCGAGTAATAATTGCATAGAAATCTCCTTCCAAATATCTTAACAATTTAGGGCAATATAGTCCAACTAAAAAATTACGCCCGGCCTGGGTAGGGCCGGGCGGCTTGTAGGATTGGGGACATACTTATATTTTCAGTAGCCCACGGGTGAACGCGTAAATAGCCGCCAAGGCAGCTAATACCAAAAGCGTTACGATGGCTTTTTCAGCCCCGGCAAAGATGGGATCTCCGTCGTTTTTCTGTTTGCGGGCCCAAATAAATACCGGGATCCCCAGCGCGAGGAAAATAGCCGCCAGGAACAAGTATTTAAGCCCGGCCGCGTAGAGCAACCACAGCGCAAACCCCGTGCCCAATACGGACGTTGCCAACGCAGAGGCGCGCCCGGTTGGGGAGAGTTTGGCAAAATCGCCGTCTTCCACCAATTTCCATAGGTAGAGCGTGCTGGCCAAATACGCCGGCAATACCATTACCCCCGTAATAGAGAGCATGGTATTCCACGCATTGTTAGAGAAATACACCATTAAAATGGCCAGCTGCATTGCCGCGCTGGTTACCCATAGCGAAACATCCGGCGAGCCGGCCTTGTTTTGGTGCGCAAACGCTTTGGGGAACGTGCCGTTTTCGGCCGCGGCGGCGGGGATTTCTGCCGTGATCATCGTCCACGCAAGCCACGAGGATAAAACCGCAATCAGCAGGCCGCAGTTCATAAACACGGCCCCCCACGGGCCGACTACTTTTTCCAATACGCCCGCGGTGGAAGGATTCGGAACGGCGGCAATTTCGGCCTGGGTTAAAAACCCAAACGGCAAGACCGATAGCCCGATGTAAATTACCAAACATCCTAAAAAGCCCAGCAGCGTAGCTTTGCTGACGGCGGATTGATTCTTAGCGCGGTTGGAAAGCACCACGGCGCCTTCAATCCCGATAAACGACCACAGCGTAACCAGCATGGTACTTTTAAGTTGGGTGGGTAAATCGCCCAGTTTGTGGCCGGCCTCGGCCATGCGGCCCAGGAAGTTGGAGTCAAACTTGTCCGCGTGGAAGGCAAAAAGCAAAATCACACAAAACGCCAAGAGCGGAACCAATTTGCCGATGGTACCAATGAGGTTCAAAATAGTGGCTTGCTTTACGCCGCGCAGGACGATAAAGTTAAAACCCCAAATCAGCACCGAACCACACACAATGGAAAGCAAATTGTTTCCTCCGGCAAAGTGCGGCGGGAAGAAATAGTTAAGTGCGTCCATGGTGATGACCGCATAGCCCACGTTGCCGAAAATTTGGCACAGCCAATATCCCCAGCCGATGGTAAAGCCCATATACGGGCCGAATCCTTCGCGTGCGTACATATAGATGCCGGCAGTTAAATCCGGCTTGACGCGGGAGAGTACGCTAAAGGTATTGGCAATAAAATACATTCCAAAACCTGTAATTACCCACGCCAACAGTACGGCAGCGGCCGAAGCTCCGGCAGCCATGTTTTGAGGGAGGGAAAATACCCCTCCCCCAACCATGGAACTAATGACAATACTGGCCAGGCCGATTACGCCCAATTTAGCGGCAGTGTTGTTATTTCCCATAGGCGGCCCCTATTATTTTAAGTTTACCGGTTCGGCAAATTTAAAGTTCAAAAATCCCATCACCGTTAAACAATAGGCAAACGGTTGCGTGATGTTGATGTAGTTGTGCCAAATTTGAAATTCGCTATGTTTTTCCACATTGCGGATTTCCAACTCGTGCTTGAGGGATTTGTTAAGCCACATATGCGCGTGGCCTTGGGCAATTTCGTCGTCAATGGGCGTGTCAAAATATTCTACATATTCTGCGGCCCAGCCACCGATAAGTTGGCCTTTTTTGTCTTTGCCCCAGCATACGCCTACGCCGGTGGCAATGGCTTTGTGGTCTTCTATACGCGCGCCGTTACCGGCCATGATGACTTCCAAAACCGCGCCGTGTTTAAAATATTGTGTGACTTGGTCTACGGGTACAATGTTGCCAAATAATTCTTTGGGAAGAACGGAAGTGTAAGGTACGATATTAAAGTTTTCCACTTTGGCTTGTAGGAGTGCGGAGTCGTAACAAAAAGTTTCAAACGGTTGCGGCGGGATGCCGTCAGCGGCCTGGCCAGCACCGCCGGAGATAAATGCTAACGTGGGATAGCGCGTTCCTAATACAAGTTCATTTTTTTCCATGGTATTTCCTCCTGTGATTATAACTGCACGGTGGTCCGTAAGCCGACTACCGTTGCAAATTGTTTTTTATCGTTTAGGGCGGTGCGCGGGTAGAGTTGCACGTCCGGCGTGATCGTGATGAGCTTGCCAATCCCCCAAACCCAAGCCAGTTCCACGGCCGTTTCCGAAGGACGCATATAAGCGGGATCCCCTTGGCCCGAATTGCTTAAGCGGTTGTAAGCCATGCCTAAAATAAGAGCGTCTTGGCTATTGCGTTTAAAGGGATTGAGCAACGCCACACCCCCTGCGTACGAGTTTTTTACGCCGCTAATTCCACCGGTGGAACCATTGGCCCGGGCAAACAAGGCCCAAGATTTGCCGATATTTTGTTGCACGTTTACCGACCAGCCGTTGGCGTGTTGGGGTTGTTCTTCCACGGAAGGTTGCGCGTAATATAACACGCTGTATTGGCCGGCACCTATGTCAAAGGTGGGCGTCCACGCAGCGTAGCCAAAGCCCGTATATTTACCGCTAAACGCGTCGCCAAATTCTATGTGTTCGCCGGTGATGTTGGTGGCGTCCTGATATCCGGCAGCCAAAGTAAAGTTTTTTGTTTGCGCTTGCACGTACGCGCCCAACGAAGCCGCCGGATAAACCGAGCTGGCATTTTGCGAAAGCGCAAAGTTTATTAGAGCCGTTTGCTGATTGTCCAAATAGGTGGTGCCGTCAAAGTTGTATAGCGGATATTGCCCGACGGTAACGCTAAGCCAATTTAAATCCCCAGGCAGCGTGTGCGTGTAGGAAAGTTGTGAGAAAAATTCCTGGTTCCCAGCGTAATCGTTAAACGCCACCGCTTGCAAGGAACGCCCTTGCAAGTAAGTGGCTTGCGTGCCCCAATAGCGCACAAATGTATAGTTAACGTTGAGTTGACCGGCGCCGAAGGTATGGTTCTTAAATAAATCCCAGGTTAAGTAAGGATAGTAGACCCCTTGGATAGCGGTTTGTTTGCCGCCGGGGGCCGAACGTTGCGCCAAGTACGAAACGTCCACTCCCACATCCAACCCTATTTTATTGAGGGCTTTTTTGCCGTCGGCCCAGGTTTTTTCAAGGGCGTTGTCGGTTTCTTGCCAAAGGGAAGTTTGGCGGTTTTGCAAACGTTGGTGATGTTTGACGGGGGTGAGAATTTCTTTTTCTAAAGGATTCTCTTGCACGGTTACTGCTTGTGCGTTTGCACACACGGCCGATAAAACAAAGGCCGCCAACACGAGGGTGGTCTTGAACATAGTGTCTCCTGCACGAATTAGTTGGATTGGATGTGAAAGCGCGGGGTGGTACTGTTCCCTAGCGTAACAAAAAGGGTTTTCACAGGCAACGGGAAATTTTAATTAGAAAAAAGGAATTTTTATTTTAAACGCGTACGACAAGTGTATTTTTGATTTTTGTGGCAAAAATAATGGATGCGCTATGGAATAAATTTAAAACCACCCTTTCGGGTGGTTTTCAAATTTGCCCAGTACAGACCTCGCCTTCCGGTAAAATTCCTGACGGAATTTTCCTGCAGGCCGGGCTCGCGGTTTTTGCCTTTCGCGGCTTACGCACGCTCAAACAAAAACATCGCTGCGCCTTTCGCTCCCTGCCGCGCATAAAGCAGTTTATGCGCTACTGACCATTAAAAAACCCGTCATAAGGACGGGTTTTCTAATGGTGCCCAGTACAGGGATCGAACCTGTGGCCTTTCCCATGTCAAGGGAACGCGCTACCGCTGCGCCAACTGGGCTTAAAACTGCTTAAATTGTTTTCGTTGGCGCGTTCCCTAGAGCGGGAACGAACTTTATGCTACAAGCGCTGCGCCAACTGGGCTTAAATCTAAATTCATTATACCATATTGGTTTTAAGAAGGCAAAAGGCCCGTCGTAAAATTTTATTAGGCAGGTATAATTGAGATGGGCAAGGAATTTAGTACGGCGCCTTCAAAATAGATATAATATTCATGTAGATAGCTTTTATTTGAGGGGGAAATTGATGAAAAACAAGAAATTTCATTTACTGCTTGGGTATGATACCGGTTTTACGCTTAAATGGGCGCTTGTAATAGTGCTATTGGTGGCCCTATTAGCGCCTGTCGTTGCGGCGTTATTTCAATGGACGACACGCACCAACCAAGCAAATCTTTTGACGACTCAATCCATCCCCGATACAAATAATTCCAAAGTTCCCCAATGGACGTGTACGCAGGACAATATTTGCACTACGGTTACGTATGACAAACGAGGCAACATGACGAAGATAACCTGTTCCATAGACAAAAACGGGGCCTGTGAAGATGTGTTAGAAGATGCTATATATGACGAAGCGGGGCATTTGATTGCTATTAGAGATTGCGAAGCGGTATCCAACGAAGGGGTATGTAGTTCCTATGGGGATGGGAAAGGATATTCTGATTGGAATGAGGCCAGCGCCGATTATAAATATGATGCAGACGGAAATAGAATTGCTTTGCGGTATTGTGAAAAAGTAGCGAAGGATGGCACGTGTGCCGAATATGGAAAAGAAGGACATTTTGATTATACGTATGATGCAAATGGAAATAAACTAGCCAAACTGTATTGCAACTCGCTCGCGGATGATGGAATGTGCCGTGCTTACGGTACAAGTGCGGAGGATGATAATTGTTTCCACCTTAGCGAATATTATACCTATGATGCTCACCGCAATCTAATTTCCATGCGAACTTGCCGTACGGTTGCCGAAAACGGTACCTGTAAAGCATATGATGCTGTTGAGGGGCTAGATGAGAGAAGCTGTGGTATTCAGGCGGATTATACATACGACACAAATGGCAACCAAATTTCAGCACGGTATTGCAAAACGGTAGCCAGTGATGGCGCGTGCCAAGCATATAATTGGCGTGAGGAATATGCGTACGATAATGACCAAAAAAACACGAAAAAAACTTGTTCCAGCAGAAATAATACGCTAAATACGGCTACGGGAGAATGTATTTAACGGCATATCCTAGAATAGATATTTTTGGGGTAAGCAAAAACTCCCCGGGCGGTTACGGTGCCCGGGGAGTTTTCTTTTGAACGTTTAAAACTGATTGGCCCAGTCGGCCAGGTCTTTCTCGCTCACGCCGGCCAGGAAACGTTTGCCCTCTTTCACCACCGCCAACGGGGCGACGGCTTGTATGTTTTGCGGGGCTTCGCTGCCCATTTCGCTCCCGCCCGAAGTGGCAAACGGAACCACGGTCTGTCCGCTAAATGCACACGCTTCCAGGAAGGTATCAATGATGGTGGGCTCGCGGTACCACCACACAGGGAAACCCAAGAAAATTACTTTATAGTCGCCCACGTCGGGCACATCCCCGACGATAGGGGGGCGGAAGGCCGGGTCGCGCATTTCCACGGAGGTGCGCGATTCACGGTCCGTCCAGTTCAGATCTGCAGGAGTATACGGTGTTTGTGGGCGGATTTCAAACAAATCAGCCCCAATGGCGTGAGCCAAACGTTTGGCCACTTGAGCAGTATTCCCGCTGGCACTAAAATAAGCCACTAAATATTTTTTCATCTCTCCCCCTATACGGCTAAGTAATTTTTACACAGGTTGTTTAACGTGTAGTTGATACCATTGTAACATAATAACGGTTTTGGCGTCGTTAATTTCCCCGCTTTCCATCATCTTATAAGCGGTTTTAAGCGGAAATTTTTTTAAGTTGATAAATTCGTCTTCGTCAGGGCTGTCTTTGCCGCGTGTAAGGCCGGTGGCCAAAAACAGGTGCAGTTCCTCGCTTGAGAATGCATTGGTCGGATGGAATGTTAGCACGGGCTTGATGCTTTTGGCACGCATCCCCGTTTCTTGTTTAAGTTCGGCCCGGGCGCAGGATAAGAAAGTTTGGCCTCTTTCGCGCTTACCGGCAGGGATTTCCCACGTGACGCGGCCGATTGCGTAGCGGTACTGTTGCACCAGGTAGACGTATCCATTTTCCACGGGCATCACGCCGCTGGCACCCTTGTGGTTCAAATACAGGCGGGTAGCTTGGTGCCCGTTTACTAAGCGTACAGTATCAAATTTTACTTCAACAATCCCCTTAAAAACAGTTTTACTGGCAATTTTAGTTTCTTTTAATTTACTATAATGTCTCATAGATATATCTTATAACATTTGGACTTTCTTATGGCAGAATTTGTACAACTCCACAACCATAGCGATTATTCCCTTTTAGATGGCATGCTGCGCATTTCCGAAAACCATAAACCTTCCGCGTTTTTGCAAGGGTTGGCTGCCCAGGGTATTAAAGCGATGGGGCTGACCGACCACGGCAATATGTACGGGGCGTTGGATTTTTACGAATCTGCCACCGCGGCCGGCCTAAAACCCCTGGTTGGGTGCGAGTTTTACGTTACCGAGGGCAAGTATGATGTTAAAGACAAATCATTAACCGGGCATTTGACCTTGCTGGCGCGCAACCACGAAGGATACCTCAATTTAATGAAATTAAACTCGCTGGCGTGGGTGAATGGGTTTTATTATCACCCGCGTATTGATACGGATTTATTAGCCAAATATTCCGGCGGGTTGTTGTGCTTATCGGGCTGTTTGAAGGGGCTTCTCTCCCAATACGTGCGCAGTGTGAACGGGTTTGACAAAGCGTGTGCGTTTGCCAAACAGTACGAAGATATTTTTGGCAAAGGCAATTATTATATTGAGCTGATGGACCACGGCATCCGCGAAGAAATAGAGGCCCTGCCGCTACTTAAAGAAGTTGCCAAGCGCACCGGCATCCCGGTGGTGGCCACTAACGATTGCCACTACGAAAACCCCGAAGATTGGAAAGCGCACGACGTGCACGTTTGTATTGCCACCGGCAAAACGCTTAACGACCCGAACCGGTTGCAAATGTCGCACGAGTTATATTTTAAATCGCCCGAGCAGATGTGTGAATTATTTTCGCACACGCCGCAAGCGTGCACCAATACCTTGGCTATTGCCGAAAAATGCAATTTGGTTTTCCCCAAGCATGGGTTTATTTTACCCAAGTTTGACATTCCGCCGCAGTTTGCCAACTCGGCCGAATATTTTAAAGATTTGTGCCGCAAAGGGCTCACTAAAAAAATGCACGGCAACGTGCCCGAAGATTATTGGAAACAATTGGAGTATGAATTTGAGGTCATCATCTCCATGGGGTTTGATTGTTACTTTTTGATTGTGAGCGATTTTATCAACTGGGCTCGCGCGCACGATATTCCCATCGGGCCGGGGCGCGGTTCGGGCGCCGGTTCCTTGGTGGCGTACAGCTTGGACATTACACGCATTGACCCGATTGTCAACAAATTACTTTTTGAACGCTTTTTAAACCCCGACCGCGTAAGCATGCCGGATTTGGATATTGATATGTCCGACGCCGGGCGCGAACGCGTCATTGATTACGTGCGCAGTAAATACGGTGCGGACCGTGTTTCGCAAATTATCACGTTTGGTACCATGAAGGCCAAGCTGGTGCTCAAAGATGTAGCCCGCGCGATGGAAGTGCCTTTGGCCGAAGCCAACCGTATCACCAAAATGATTCCCAACGATCCTAAAATGACTTTGGCCAAAGCGTTGGAAATTAACGAGCTAAAAAATACCATTGAAAGCAACCCGCAAGCCAAGCAGCTCTACGATATGGCCCGCAAGTTGGAAGGGCTTAAACGGCATACCGGCATTCACGCCGCGGGGGTGCTTATCACACGTGACCCGGTCAGCGAATATGTGCCCTTGGCGCGCGGAGCCAAAGATGCAATTACTACCCAATTTGAAGGGGAGCCGTGCTCAAACTTGGGGCTTTTAAAGATGGACTTTTTGGGCTTGCGTACACTGACGGTAATTGATAATGCCGAGAAAATGATCCGCGCCCGCCATGACCCTAATTTTGATATCAACCAAGTGCCGCTGGACGATAAAAAAACCTACGAAATGCTTTCTGCGTGCAGAACGCTGGGGCTTTTCCAGCTGGAAAGCGGCGGCATGCGCGACCTTATTAAAAAAATCCAGCCCAGCCAATTTAGTGATTTGTCCGCCTTGGTGGCACTCTATCGCCCGGGGCCAATGGAATCGGGCATGATGGATATGTTTGTGCGGCGTAAAAACGGGCAAGAAAAAATCACGTACGAAACCCCGCTCTTGGCCGAAGTGTTAAAAGACACATACGGTTGTATGGTGTATCAGGAACAAATCATGCAGATTTCCAAACTGCTGGGCGGGTTTACCCCCGGCGAGGCCGATACCCTGCGCAAAGCCATGGGGAAAAAGAAACTGGATGTAATGGAAAAATTCGGCAAGAAATTTGTGGAAGGATGTGCGCAACATAAAATCCCGCAGCGCACGGCCGAGCATATTTACGAGCAAATGAAAGCATTTGCCGGGTACGGGTTTAATAAATCGCACTCGTATGCTTACGCGATGGTAACTTATCAAACTGCATATTTAAAGGCCAATTATCCCATTGAGTTTATGTGCTCGCTGCTAACTAACGAAATTGGGCATAATGCTATCGGCGCCGAAGATAAAGAAAATAAAATTGTTACGTATTTGGAAGAAGCCCGCAAAATGGGTTTTGAAACCTTGCCGCCGGATGTGAATAAATCCCAGCCGGAATTTTCGGTAGAGAAGGTGGGGGATAAAGAGTACATCCGCTACGGGCTTGAGGCCATTAAAAACGCCGGAACGGAAGGTTGTATTTCCATTGTGAAGGAACGCGAAAAAAACGGTCCGTACACTTCGCTGGAAAATTTATGTAGCCGTATTGATTTGTTCCAGGCCAACAAAAAAACCATTGAAAGTTTAACCAAAGCCGGAGCGATGGATAGCTTGCACCCGGACCAGGACCCCAAAGTGGTGCGCCCCAATATTCTTGCCAATATTGATAACGCGGTGGAAATGGCACACCTGGTAGCCAAAGAGAAACAAGAAAGTATGGGCAATTTGTTCGGGGACGATTTTTCCAGCGTGCTGAGTGTGAAAAAAACCGAGCCCGTGAAAGCCCACCCGTTCACGCAACGCGAATTGCTTTTTAATGAAAAAGAAGTGCTTGGGTTATTCTTAAGCGGGCACCCTATGGCGCGCTATCAAAACAATTTAGCCCAACTTAAATGCACCCCCATCGCAGATATTTTAGAAGGGAAAGCCAGTGGCCGCCTCAACGTGTTGGGCATTGTAACGCTGTTTAAAAAACGTCAAAATAAGCAGAAAAAAGAATGGTGCCAAATGGTGATAGAAGATTGCAGCGGCTCTATAGGGGTGAACTGCTTTGCCAGTGCGTATGAAACGCTGGCCCCCAAATTAACCCCCAACGCTATTTTGCACTTCACCGGCGATGTGCGTACAGATGACGAAAGCGCCCGACTGGAAATCAATTTAAAAGACGTAAATGATGTGACCGAGCTGATTGCCAGTGCCGCTAATGAGCTCATCATCCGTATCCCGGCCGGATACCCCAAAAAGGGGTTGGAAAAACTCAAACACTTTTTGGATATGACCAAGGGTACCACCGCGGTGTATTTGGAAGTAGTTTCCAAAGAAGAACCGCACAAAATCCACCGTATTAAAACCAATAAGCATATTTTGTTACATAAAGGGCTTTTGGAATATATAGAAAATACCATGGGCAACGCGTGGAGTTTCCGCTAAAACCGCGTCCAAACGGTTTGAAAATTTGAGCCCTTAGCCGCCGACTTTTGCTTGCGTACCTGCAACGCTGACGCGTTGTCTTGCAGACGTACGCCACGCGCAACTTGCGGCGGCTAATCATCCCAAATTTGAAAACATACCCGTCCCTGGCGCATTTATTTGGGGGTTCAACGCGTGGAGCTTCCGCTAAAACCGCGTCCAAACGGTTTGCAAATTTGCTACCATTGCAATATATTTAATTGGTTGTGTGTTATATAAGTATGAAAAAACTACTATTACTGGCTGTATTGTTAGCCCCTTTGGTGGGCGTTGTTCCTGCGCAAGCCGCCGCCGATAACGGTGTGGCCGTGCTTGCTTACTCGGCCGATCAGTTGGCGGCTAAGTTTGTTGGCAAGAACCGCAAGGATATTGTTTCTGCTATTTCCACAATTCCGGTTTACGAAAAAACTTTTACCGCCTCGGACGGTACCGAGTACGAAGCCGTACGCTACGGCAAAACGAACGAAGAATACCGGCTATTCTTGTTTAAATTCAAATGGCCGCAACCCTTAGTGGCCGTGGTGGAAAACGCCAACGGGATTATGACGCTTAACGAGCGTTATCAAATTAACATCCCGGTCACGCAAAAAGATGTGGCCGCCCACGCGCCGGCCGGTGCTGCGCTGACCACGGTAACGGATGTGGCTAATAACGCCACTTACCAGGTTTATCAAAACGGGAACCAATTTATGGTTTTCCAAAACGGGCTATTGGTGCATACGTTTGATAACGCGCAAGATTATTCCGCCTTTATGGCTACGATAACGGCGTCCAACTCCAGCTATGCGGCCGAACAAGCCCAAGAGCAAACCAACCTGGAAGCGGCCCGCTTGGCCCAGGCGCAAAATAATACGCAATACGTAACCACGCGTTCGTACGTAGTGCCCACAGTAGTTGGCACGGCCGTATTGGGTGGCGTAGTGTGGGGGAGTATCTATCACCACAACCATCACCGTCATCATTATCGTCCGGCACCTCCTCCGCCTCATCGTCCTGGCCCGGGTCCGCGTCAGTCTGGTGGTGGCTTAGCACCCGGAACCCCGCTTATTCGCGGTGCGGACGGACGGTTTATGAACCATCCTAAACGCTAAAAAGAGCCCATTTAAAACACGCGCTTGCAAATTGCAGGCGCGTGTTTTTTGCGGAATTAAAAAAATTATTTGTATTGATCCGACTTGGTGCCGCCGTAGTAGGAATAGCCCAAGTTGTGTTTGATAAGCTCTTGGGCTAAGTTTTGGCCTTTGCCGTTGGTTACATCACACAGCAGGCGGAAGTATTTATCCCGCCCGCAGTTTGTAAGTGAAATGGGGGCTTGGCTTAAAAATTCTTGTGTGAAGGCCTTGGTCTGTTGGGCTAGTTTTTTCTCGCGCTCGGTTTCGCCCTTGATTTCGGGTGTGTCCACCCCCAGCACACGCACGGGTACTTTTTCGCAATATACAGCCAGCGAACAGTTTAAATTGATTTTAAATGTATCCCCGTCGTAAACGGAGGCAATGGATACGTTCTCAAAGCTGGCCGGCGTGGGGGAGTTTTCATCCTGCGTGCTGGGTTTGCCGTAGTGTTGCATAAAATACAAAATCACCGTGATGATGACCGATGCCCAAAACTTGATTTGTTTTTTGGAGTATTTTTTACCGGTCCTGCGGGGAGTGTATTTTTTGCGATAAGTCATACTACGGTACCCATAAGCGTAACGCGCCGGGGCGCACAGTAATTTCCAAACGGTGTTGGGTTTTGCGCGGTTCCCCGTCAATATGATACAAAATTTCCCCGTCTGCTTCTATCAGCGCGTGCGTGGTGCGAACCGTTTGCACGGTGCCCAGCGGGGGCTCTTTACCCCAAAAGAAAAACGGCAGCACACTTGCCAGTTTTAGCTTGCAAACATCTTTGATTTCCACTCGGTCTAACTGTCCGTCAAACAGCGAAGCGTGCGGCGCCACAATAAAATGACTGCCGTATTGACGCCCGTTGGCAAACACTAAGCTAAGCGGCGCAAGCGTTTGGGTTTTGTTTTCTTGGGTGATACGCAGCGTTTGCGGCCGGTAAGAAAGCAGCGTTTGAGCCGCCACTTTGAAGTACGGCCACATCCCGCGCGAGCCGGTTTTGGCTTGCTCCATAAATTGCCACGCAATAACGGCCTCAATACCGACCCCGGCTAAATTGAGAAAAAGTTCCCCGTTGGCAAAACCTGCGTCACAAGGACGTGTAGATGCATTTTTGAGTTTATTAAGAGCGGTAGGTAGGGGGCCCATCAGCCCCAGCTCGCGTGCAAAACCGTTGCCGCTGCCGCGCGGCAAAATGCCTAGCGTGCATTGCGTGTCCACTAGCCCTTTGGCGGTTTCGTTGATTGTGCCGTCGCCTCCCATTGCTACGACGGTTTCAACCCCGTTTTGCGCGGCCTCTTGCGCCAAAGTAGTAGCGTGGCCGGGGCCTTGCGTTAAACAAATTTGCGCACCGGGAAAAACGGCCAAAATTTGCGCTTTAAGAGCCGCTACATCAGCCGGTTTCTTGCCGCTAACAGGGTTGAGAATAAAACGGATGTTCATAGTTTTCGCAAATCACTTTGAGCCGGAATTTGTGCCGCCGCGTGTAAGGCATCATAAATGCGTTCGTTCTTAAGTAGCGACGCGCCCACACGCGCCAGGACTCCGCCCGTAAACACCAAAAATACCATAAAGAATGAAAACAAAATCAAGTTCGCCAAGGTATTGACCGAGCTGGTCGGTAGCGGGATAGTACCGTACGGGGTTTGAAAAGAGGTGCCTACCAAAGTGACAATAGACGGCTGTGTGCTGTGCACCACAAACACTTTGTACATCCCAAGCAGTGCAAATAAAATCAGTAAAAGCCCAATACAAAGTAGTAGGTAGCTAAAAATTTTATGCATAGTATAACCCCGCGTAGAATGGTATAATTTATATTATACCTATTTTACAGCGAGACTTTTTTATGAAAACCAGTACGCAAATCCGCAACGGATACTTAGACTTTTTTCAATCCAAAGGGCTGCCGGTATTGCCGTCCAGCTCTCTGATCCCACATAACGACCCGACCCTGCTGTTTACCTCGGCCGGGATGGTGCAATTTAAAGCCAATTTTTTAGGCATTGATAATTCGCTTAAAAATGCGGCTACCTGCCAAAAATGCGTGCGCACTACCGATATTGACAGCGTTGGTTTTACCGAGCGGCACCTGACGTTTTTTGAAATGCTGGGAAATTTTTCGTTTGGGGATTACTTTAAAAAAGAAGCCATCGCTTGGGCGTGGGAATATTTAACCAAAGTACTGGGATTGCCCGCCGATAAATTGTACGTCAGTATTTACAAAGGCGGCATTGCTCCGCGCGATGAAGAGGCCTATAAAATTTGGGAACAGTTTGTACCCAAAGACCATATTTTTGAACTGGGCGAAGCCGATAACTTTTGGACTATGGGCCCCACCGGGCCGTGTGGGCCGTGCTCGGAAATTTATTACGATTTTGGCGACCGCGGGTGCAAAAATCCGCATTGCGATATCACGTGCGATTGCGGACGCTTTGTGGAAATTTGGAACATCGTGTTTGAAAGTTACAACCGCCAAGAGGACGGCACGTTGGCCGCTTTGCCGCACAATAACATTGATACCGGCATGGGGCTGGAACGTTTGTGCATGGCGATGCAAAACGCCAAAAACGTGTTTGAAACGGATTTATTCACTCCGTTGACCACCAAAGCCAAAGCGGATTTAAAAATCAAAGGTACCAGCCGCGAAGAAGTAGCCGCTTTGCGTATCATTGCCGACCACGCTCGCAGCTCCAGCTTTTTGATTGCCGAAGGGATTTTGCCTTCTAACGAAGGGCGCGGATACATCCTGCGCCGCTTGATCCGCCGCGCCGTGCGCTATGCTAAATTGATGGGGAACGATAAGCCCTATCTTTACACGTTGGTGCCGGTGGTGCAACAAATTTTTGCCGGATTGTATCCGGAAATTGACAAGAACGCCGCGCACATCCAAGACGTGCTTAAACAAGAAGAAAAAGCGTTTCTGAAAACGTTGGTTACCGGCGAAGAAAAACTGGCCGAACTCTTAGCCAGCGGCACTAAAGTGCTTAGCGGCGAAAATGCTTTTCACCTGCACGAAACGTATGGATTCCCGTTGGAACTGACCAAAGAAATTGCCTTGGCTAAAGGCGTAACTATTGACGAAGAAGGTTACAAAAAAGCCAAACAAGCCGCGCAAGATAAAAGCCGTTCGTACGCGGATGAATTTAGCAAAGGCAAAGTAATTGTCATGCAAAAGTTGGAAAATTCTCTGCCGGCTACGCAATTTGTAGGGTATGAAACGTTGACCCAAAACGCAAACGTGTTGGCTTTGCTCAATGAACAATTTGAGACGGTTGAAAAATTAAACGGCAGCGGTTTTGCCGTGTTTGACACGACTCCGTTTTATGCCGAATCCGGCGGCCAAGTGGGCGACCGGGGCATCATTTTACAAGGCGGTAACGAAATCGCCCAAGTAAATGATGTGCAAAAACCGTTGGGCAAAATTTTCTTGCACTATGTGGAAGGTTCGCTAAAAGTAGGGCAAGCGGTTACCTTGCAAGTAAATGCCGATTTGCGCAAACGCTGCATGGCCAACCACAGCGCCATTCACTTGATTAACGCCGCGCTGCGCCAAGTGTTTGGGCCGACGGTACATCAAAGCGGGTCTTATGTATCCCCGCAGCGTTTCCGTTTTGACTACACGCTTTCCAAAACTCCCAAGGCCGAAGAATTGGAACGGGCCTGGACCATTGCCAACAAGGCCGCGCAAGACGCTTTGCCGGTTACGTGTCAAACCCGTCCGCTGGCGGATGCCGACAAGCTGGGCGCGGTGACCCTTTTGGGTGAAACGTATGCCGACCCGGCACGCTTTGTGCTAATGGGGGGCAGTTTTGAACATCCGGAAAATAAATACAGTTTAGAGCTCTGCGCGGGCACTCACGTAAAAAACACGGCAGATGTCATCACCGTAATGGTGCTTAAAGAAGGGTCTGTGTCTGCCGGGGTGCGGCGCATTGAAGGCGTGGCCGGATATGCCGCGCTGGATTATTTGAAAGAGGTCAATAAGCAGGCCGAAGCGTTGGCCGCGCGGCTGGTGGTTCCCGCCAAGGACGTATTTGTGCGTGTGAATACCATTATGGATGAGCTCAAAGATGTTAAAAAACGCTACGAAGATTTCCGCCAAAAAACCTTAGCCGCGGGCGGCGTGAACGAAATGAGCTTGACGCTTAAAAACGGGACCACCGTTATTTTGCGCAAAGCCGATGACGCCCAACCCAAGGAGCTGCGCAACATTGCCGATACGCTGGCACAAAAACAAAAACAGGCGTTGGTGATTGTTACGTGCGACCACGAAGGAAAACGTGCGTTTGTAGTCAAAATGGCGGGCAAATTGCCCCATACCGACGCAGTAACCTTTGCCAAGCAATTGGCCGAAGGTATCAACGGACGCGCCGGCGGTCGGCCGGACTTTGCCCAAGGCGGCGGCGAAGCCAAAGAGCCCATGGAAAAATTGTTGGGCGCGTTGACTGCGTAAATTCTTCCATTCAAATAAAAATAGTGGGTGAGGGAAATTCCTCACCCACTCTTGTTATAAAAAAACTCCGACGGGACCAAAGGTACCGCCGGAGAAATCGCCTGGGGTGGATGACGAGATTTGAACCCGCGACCTCCGGTTCCACAGACCGGCGCTCTAACCAGCTGAGCTACATCCACCATAAAATGGAATTACACAACCCGACAATCTTATCGGGCCGCTGGTCGGCCCACATAAATTGTGTCTTTCTTCTATTTTAACAAATTAGGAAGGGTTGTGCAAACCCATCAACGTCCGTTTACGCTTCTGGTTTAGACAAGTGTTCTTTGAGTGCGGGCCATACGTGCCATATATAGCACCCCAGTAAAAACGCTGCCAAAGCAATCAGTAAACATAATACGGGCAACAGCGTAACAAAGCTTTGCGTTACCTGGATGACAAATTTCTCCGGTACGACGCAAATAATATACCAGTCGTTAATGTTGATAGGTTGATAACTGACATATAGTGTGCCGCGTTGTTTGGAGTGGTATTTTACGATCCCGCTTTTACGTGCGGAAAAGTCTTTTAACACTTGGTCGCGTAGTTTATGGTCAGGATCGTCCGGTGTGTCAAAGATATTATACAGCCCGCTTACTGCGTTTTTGTGGAAGGATTCCACAACTTTATCTCCATCTGCTTCCACCAACAGCGAGTATCCATTCCCGCCGAAGGCCTGCATGTCTAACGTTTTGGCAAACTCTAGCGTATAGTGCGTTCCCGCTAAGACGCCAATCACTTTATCGCGATACCATATTGGCACCATTTCTACTAAAATAGAAGTTCCGTCTACTAAATCCGTTTCACGGGAAGAAATTCCGGCAGTGCCTTTCAAGGTCCGGTTAAAATTCTTTCCTTTTGATAAATCTAATGTTTTTCCGTTGTCTAATTGAGCAGTACCGTCGGGACGTATAAATTCCATATTCTTAAAGTGATTTTGTTTGCGTTCTACTTGCAATAATTCCAACAATTCTTCTTCATTAGCATCCGGTAAGACTGCTATAGAAGAAGCAATGGCGGATAGCAAATTGAGATCTTCCGTTACTTGCATTTCAATTTGTTTAGCATCCTGGGCGGCAAATTCTTGCAGGGCCATAAAAGTTTCTTTTTCCAATGCCCTGGTTAAGTGATTAACGTACAGAGCAATAGCTATAGATACCAGTGCTGTACAGGCCAGTAGCACACATACAAATTGCACAAACGAAAAAGACTTTTTCATGTTATTCTCCTTTGTTTTTTGAAGGACGTCGCAAACGAGGTAAATGCGGACGTTTTTTAAGACGTAATAAGTTCTTCTTGAAAAAATGAGCCAAGCCCCCTTTGGCGGTTTCGCGATATTTTTGCTTCATATCCCGGCCGGTTTGCATCATGGTGGCTAATACATCGTCATAAGAAATACGATGCTCCCCGTCGGAGATAAGAGCATATGTGGCACAATCTAACGCGCGTGAAGCAGCCAGTGCGTTGCGCTCTATGCAAGGGATTTGTACCAATCCATCCACCGGGTCGCACGTGAGCCCCAGATGGTGCTCTAGCCCCATTTCAGCGGCGTAAGCGATACGGCGATTGTCGCCCCCTTCCAGCTGGCACGCAGCGGCCGAGGCCATCGCACAAGCTACGCCAATTTCGCCCTGGCACCCTACTTCCGCGCCGGAAATAGAGGCATTGGTTTTGGCCAAATTGCCAAAGAGCCCGGCGGTACCCAACGCGTGAATAATGGTGATGTCTTCAAAACCGTAAATCTCTTTAATCTGCCGGCAAACCGACGGTACCACCCCGCACGAACCGCACGTAGGCGCGGTAACGACTTGGCCGCCGGAAGCGTTTTCCTCGGCGCAGGCCAAGGCGTACGCAAATAAATTGTTCATGCGGCGCAAGTATTGGGGGGATTGCTCGGCATTGTGTAAATAGCGACGGGCTTTGCGCTCTAAATTAAGCGAGCCGGGCAACACGCCGCGCTTATCCAAGCCGCTAATCATAGTTTGTTGCATGGTTTGCCAAACAGTGGCTAAATACTCCCAAATTTGCGGGCCTTCGCACTCTTCTACATATTCCCACAGCATCATACGGTTGCGGGCGGTGTAGATTAAAATTTGCGCCATGGAATTGTGCGGATAAACCGACGGTTCGGGCGAAGGAGTGTGGCGATCGTCGCGGATTTCGCCCCCGCCTACGCTGTAAACGGTTTGTTCACCCAGCGGGTGACCGGCTTTATCAAGGGCTTCTAATTTTAGGGCATTGGGGTGCGCGGGCAAAAAGACCGTAGGTTCCCACAGCACCGTTACCGGGCGCGGTTCAAAACCGGTTTTGACGGCAAAATCGGTCAAGTGCCCTTTGCCAGTGGCCGCCAGCGAACCATACAGCGTTACGCGAAAGGAAACCGCTTGCGGATATTGCGCGGAAAATTCTTCCGCCGCTTTGCGCGGCCCCATGGTGTGGCTACTGGAAGGACCCATCCCAATTTTGTAAAGTAGTTTGAGTGATTGCATAATTGCCCTCTATTTAAAAATGGTATCATAATTTTAGTATGAATATCTTATCTTCTTTTTTAGTGGCACTTGGGCTGTCTATGGATAACCTGGCGGTTACCGTGTCTGCCGGATGTGCTCAATGCAAAGATCACGCCGCGCTACGCTGGCAAATCAGTTTACTTTTTGCGTTGGCGCATTTTGTGATGTTTTCAGCCGGGTTTAAAGGGGGCGAACTTTTACACACCGGGCGTGCGGCCGGGGCGTGGATCTCGTTTTTGATTTTACTGTTGATTGGGCTGCACATGATTAAGAATGCGTTCTCGCCACAAACAGGAGCGACGGCGGGGCTTTTTGATTCCCTGCGTACGCAAGTGGCTTTAGCGGTAGCCACCAGCATGGATGCCTTGTTTGCCGGGGCCGGGTTGGCGCTCTCGCACTTGCCGTTTTTACAGACGGTATTGTTTTTAACCGCGTGTGTGTTAATTACCAGTTTTTTTGGGTTTAAAGCCGGACATTTGCTAGGCCGCAAATTTGGCACCGGGGTGGAAATTTCCGGTGGGGTGGTGCTGATGCTAGTAGGCGTAAAGGTATTGCTAGAAGGGCTTGGCATTTGGTAGAATGACGGTATCTTACACGAAGGAGTGAGTATGGGCATTATTGCAGTAATCATTACGTTTGTATGTATTTGTGTGGACAATTTGGTCAGCGCCAATATGTCCGCCCTGAAATTAACGAAGGAAAATAAAAGTATTTTCTCCGTTAAAATAGCTTTATTTTTTACCGCGGCCAACGTGATATTGTTTACGCTGGGCTACTTGGTAAGCATTTTCTTTTTCCACAATTGGGTCTACTTTGCCCACAACTGGGTGGCCTTTGCGTTCTTCCTGCTCTTGGGGATCAAGCTTATGTTGGAATCTATTGAAAAATCCCCCAGCTTTGGCGATGCCGACGCCGGCGACTTGTGGAAACTCATCAAAGTTTCTACCATCATTGGGCTCAACGGCTTTTTGGTAGGTTACGCCCTGGAAACGGTAAACCGCGGGTTCTTCCCGGATGTGTTGTTCTTGCTGGTGATTACGTTTGTAATGACCATTTTGGGCGCACACTTGGGCGGCAGCTCCGCGCAGGAATACCGGCGCTTGCTAAGTAAACGCTTGGAATTGGTAGCCGGGATTATTCTGATCATTATGGCTATTCGGTTCATTATCATTTAGTTTGGTTTTGAGTTGAAAAGAAAAATCCCCCGGTATTGGCCGGGGGATTTTTTTGCGATATTTAAAATCACTTCAGTAATTTTTGCGCTTCGGTGATGAGCTCTTGCAAATGTTCGGGCGTGCCAAACGTTTCGGCGTAAACTTTCAAAATGTTCTCCGTGCCCGAAGGGCGCACCAATATCCACGAGTTTTCCAAATAGATTTTAATGCCGTCCGTGTCGCGCACGCGGGTGACTTTTTCGCCCGCTACTTGGTGCAGGGCGGCAAAGTCGGCCGCTTTGAGGGCTTTGACGCGGGCTTTGGTTTGCTCGTCGGTAGGGATGTCCACGCGGGTGTATTGCGGGGTGCCATACTTGGCAGTAATTTGCGCGTACAACGTGGCAATATCGCCCTCGGTGGCGGCAATTTCCATTAGCAAACACACCGCAAAAATTCCGTCTTTTTCCGTCGTCCAATCGCTGACCGACATGCCGGCACTTTCTTCCCCGGCCAGCACGTATTTATGGGCCAGTAACCCCGGCACAAAATATTTAAAACCTACATTGACTTCGTCCAAATCCAGGTGGTTGGCTTGGGCCAAGCGGTCCAACAGCGCGGTGGTGCCCAATGTGCGGCCCAAGGCGGTGGCCCCTTTGATTTTTTGGTGACGGATCAAATAATCGGCCATTACGCACAGCGCGTGATTGGGGAGGATCAGCCCGCCCTTTGCGGTGGCGCAACCAAAGCGGTCGGCATCCGGGTCGCTCGCCCCGGCGAAGCCGTACGTGCCCTTTTCTACATATTCAATTAGCGGCGACATGGGATACTTGGACGACGGGTCCATGCGGATCTTGCCGTCGTGATCAATGGGAATAAAATAAAAAGTGGGGTCCTGCTGGGTGCTGACAATATCTACGTTTTTAAGCCCGTATTTTTCAATGATAGCTTGATAAAACGGCAAGCTTGAACCGCCCAGCGGATGCACCGCAAATTTAAACGGCGCGTGAGCAATTTTTTCAAAATCAATATACTTAGCTAGCGCACTAACATAGGGCGTGATGACATCGGCATTTTGAATCAGTCCGCGGGCGCGGGCTTCTTCCAAGGGAATGGTTTTAATTTGCGCCGGATTGGCCATGAACTCGTTGGCATAAGTTTCAATTTTGGTGGTGAGGGTGCTGTCGGCCGGTCCGCCGTTAGACGGATTGTATTTAAGCCCCATATCTTGTGGCGGGTTGTGGCTGGCGGTTCCGTTCAAACACGCACACGCGCGGCCACTTAAAATTTCAAACGAAAAGACCGGCGTGGGGATGGCCATGTCCGGCAGGATAACCGGCAACCCGTTGGCGGCTAATACCTCGGCGCACAGGCGCGCCGTTTCGCGCGACATTAGGCGCGTATCGCCCCCAACCAAAATAGGCCCGGTAAGGTTTTGTTCTAAATGAAGTTTTGCCACGGCTTGCGCAATGGCTTTGGCATGCAACGCGCTGAACCCGGCACCCAATGTGCCGCGGTGGCCCGACGTGCCAAACTTAACCGGGACCGGCGTAGCGGAAGGATGAAAAAATTCATTTTTTAATTTCTCTGTGTCTATTTTGTTTTTGGTTAGTGTTCCGGCTAATGGGCTAAGCATATTTTCCCCCGAAAAATAAGTGGAGTTGCGAAGAACTCCTATCTTTTTCTATCATATTATATATCTAAATTTTTTGCAAACGGAGAGTATTATGAAAAAACTGATATACTTGCTGGCTGTACTCTTGGCAGCGCCGTTGGCGTATGCCGACAATATGGGCGACGACTTCCACGACCATTACGTAAAGGGGAAATCCAATTTAAAAGCGTATAACCAAGATTTAAACGGCTTAGTAGGGATGGTGGATTTTCACACGGGCCGGGGCGGTTATTTCCCCGCCGTTAACTTGGGGGCCAACGTCAGCGTTTTTAAACCTTCGCACGATAACAACATCTCCAGCGATAGCTATACCGTACTTCCTTTTTTAATAGCGGAAACTAAAATCCCCGTGCTGGACTTGGGGGTTGTTGCCCGCGGAACCAGCGTGAATGGATACCGCTCTATCGGGGGCGGGCTTACCTACCGGATGAATGTGGTGGAAGTGATTAATTTGTCTTTTGGTGCGTTCTACGATAACGGCCGCACCGATTGGTACCGTAACGATCACTACTCTGCTTCGGCCATTGCGTCTGTGGATGTGCTTTTCTTTACGCCTTACGTGGGTGTGGGGTATGACTACGGCAAAATCAAAACCCACGGCTATGCCGATAACGAATCGGCTTCCAGCGGTACGCCGCGCGGAATGGTGGGGATCAATTTGCATCCCTTCCCGTTGCTGACCGGGTTTGTGGCATATACCGTTACCAAAGACAGCCACGGCTTCACCGGCGGTTTAGGCCTTAGCTTCTAATATGGATTATAAGCAGGAACTCCAACATTTCTTTGGCGAAAATTGTCTGCTCTGCGAGCCGATGGGTGCGCACACTACTTATCGCACCGGCGGCCCGGCGGAAGTGTACGTCTATCCGCAGACCAACGAAGAATGGGAGTTTGTGCTTAAATTGGCCCGCACGCAAAATATTCCGCTGCGGGTATTGGGGTTTGGCTCAAACATTTTAGTGGGCAGCCGCGGGATTGGCGGAATTACGTGTTCCACCCGTAAGATGAACCGCATTTTGGTAGAGCAAGATACTGTGAAAGCCCAAGCCGGTGCCCCCTTGGATAAAGTGTGCGAACTGGCTTGCAAAGCCGGCCTGGCCGGGATGGAAAAGCTTTCCGGCATCCCCGGCAGCGTGGGCGGGGCTGTGTTTATGAACGCGGGCGCTTACGGGCAAGAAACGGCCGATTGCTTGGAATATTTTAACATTATTGACTTGGAAGGCCGCCCGGCCACCCTTACCAAGGAAGACGTCAAATTCAGCTACCGCAAGGCCGAAGGGCTACCGCCGTGTATTATTTTGTCGGCCGGGTTTGCGCTGGAGCCGGGGGATTTTACGCAGCTTTTGGCGGCGCGCAACCACGTGCAACACAGCCGGGTAGAAAAACAACCGCTGGAATTCCCTTCCGCCGGGAGTGTATTTAAGCGGCCGGTGGGGGATTATGCCTCGCGCCTGATTGACGAGGCCGGCCTGCGCGGGTTGCGGGTAGGCGGGGCAAAAGTGTCCGAAAAGCACGCCGGGTTTATTGTTAATTTCAATCACGCCACGCCGGAAGATATCAAAAATTTAATGGATCAAGTGCGCGCAAAAGTGAAGGAAAAATTTGGCGTAGAACTGGAGCTTGAGCAGATTTTGTGGGGCGGTTTTGAGGCGTAGCCAAATTGACACGTTTTTCAAATTAAGCTATAATATATAGGTAGTTAAGGAGTCGTGGTGTAGCCTGGTTAACACGCTGCCCTGTCAAGGCAGAGACCGCGAGTTCGAATCTCGTCGACTCCGTAAAAATTTGAACCCCCTTTATGGGGGTTTTAATTTTTGTGGAGTATCGAGCAATACCAACTGCTTGGTATTGCGTCGAGATTCGAAAGCCGGACCCTTATGCGAGTTTGAGTGCCGACGGCACGAAAGGCGAGCATGGGGAGGCGGGGTCGCGAGCGCCGCACGTCAGTAAGGCGACTTGTGACCGAACGTGTCGACTCCGTATTTTAGTTTTGAGTTTATAGCATATATTCCCGTTAGAGTTTAGCTCCGACGGGGATTTTTTATGAATGACTTTGAGCATGCGCTTTTTGACTGATTTTTGGGAATTGTGGCAAATCTTTTGTTTTTATGCTGACCGGGCTAGGTAGGAAGTCGCGCAAATGCAAATTAAAATATGTTATAGTAGGACTATATTCCTACAGGAGAAGAATATGCGTAAACTTTTATTAGTAATTTTTGGACTATTAGGTTTTGTGTTTTTAGTTGGGTTTTTTAGCGCAATATTACTAGGTAGAGACCCTGCATTGATAACGGCTACCAAGTATGGAGAAACTAATAGAGTTTCTCAGCTTATTCAAGAAGGGAATAATCCAGATACCACAGACCGAGATAAATTAACTGCCTTGATTTGGGCAAGTGATAAAGGATACGCAGATATTGTAAATATTTTACTAGCGGCAGGAGCAGATGTAAATGCAGCGGCAAAAGATGGAGTAACTGCTCTTGGATGTGCAAGTAAATCAGGACATTTAGAAATTGTTAAAATACTATTAAATGCTGGTTCTAATATAAATACCAAGAACGAAGAGGGAACCTCTCCACTAATGCTTGCTAGTCAGTTTGGGCATTCAGATATTGTAAAAATATTGCTATCTAAAGGTGCTAATGTAAATGCGCCTGATAACACAAATGATACTTCTTTAATGTGGGCTAGTCTGTTTGGACATTTTGAAATAGTTAAACTGCTAATATCAGCAAATGCTAATGTTAATACGGTAGACATAAATGGGGAAACTGCGCTTATGTGGGCTATTGAAGGAATAAACCTTGAACGCGACGCCCCTCCCGAATTTCTCAAAAGGGCAAATATAAATATGAAAGATAAAAAAAGAAACTATAAAACTGTTGAAATATTATTATCTGCTGGAGCTAATGTAAACGCCAAAGATAAAGACGGTGACACTGTCCTCAAACGCACTCAAGAAGCTGGAAATGAAGAAATTGTCCAACTTTTAAAATCTTATGGGGCCAAAGAATAAGCACCTTGCTGCCTAAACTACAAGCTCCGTATGAATTTGAAAACCCTGCGCGTAAGCGTGGGGTTTTTAAATTTATAGGAGTAACGAGCTGCATAAACTGCTTTATGTTGCGTCGAGATTCGAAGCCCACAGCGATGTTTTTGTTTGAGCGTGCGTAAGCCGCGAAAGGCAAAAACCGCGAGGGCAGTTCCGGGCAAAAGCCCGCAAACCATTGCGGGCGTATCAATAAGCAAGCCGAAGGCTGGAATAATCTCGTAGAGATTTATTCCGTCAGAGAATTTACATCAGAGAAATTCCACCTCTTAGAATCTTTAAATTGAACTCAATTTTTCCAATCTATCTTGTACTTCTTTACATAGCAACATGTAAGTTTCGCGTGTACCATCCCAACAATCTGTAGTAGTCAAGGCTTTCTTGTAATAATTAACCGCTTGCGCCAAATCTGGTACACTTGCAAATCCCTCTTCGTACATTAACCCCAAATAATAATAATCTTCCAACTCTAGTTTCCTACCTTTGTAACCATTTTCCAACAATTCCACCAAGTGTAACGCCCCTTCAAAAACTTCTTGCGCTTGCTTGGGATTTTTTCTGAAAAATCCAGCATCTTCTCCCGCATCATAAGCCGAAATCAACTCATCTAATGCCGCAAGATCATTTTTTAAAACACCCTGCTTATAGAATCGGTCAATATCTTGAATTTTAGCTTTAGAACCAAACAAAACCGATTTAACAATTCCCAAAAACAACAACGCAAGAAATAAAACAAAAGGAATTGCTAGCCACATACACACACCAATTATAACACCCCCTTCTACTCCAAAAGATACTGCACAAGAAAAAATACAAATAACACCTATAATTAAATATATCACTAGAATATTTTTCATATCATTTTTTCACCATTTTATTTCAAATATTCTAGATATATTTGACGGGATTGGCAAGTACTTTATTTAGAAATGAATTCATACTTGAGCATGATATTTGGCCAAAGAATCTCTCTATAACATTCCTTGTTTGAAAAATCAGCATAGTGCTAGGGAAACTAAAAGCACCGTATTTTAGTTTTTGATTATTAGCATAAATCCCCGTTAGAGTTTGGCTCCGACGGGGATTTTTTTGTGCGCCACTGATAGTAGGGGAATTTTGGCGGGTTTTCGTGCTTTTTGGTAAATATTCTCTTTTTATGCTGACGGGACTGGGTAGGAAGTGGCGCAGATGCTCATAAATTCACACGTTACCGCCTATAACGACTCAGAAGTCAAGTTAATATTTGATACTTGCTGTCATAAACGAACAAATTTTGAATTTTTCCTACAAAATTTGTTGTATGTTTTAAAAACGAATCTACCTTGTAAAAGCTATTTAGAGATGGCCAATTCTTGCGCTTTTTTCATATCAGCTTGCGCTCCGGCTAGATCACCCAAGGATTGTTTGGCTTGTGCACGAAATTGGTAGGCCTTAGAACGCAGTTTAGGGTTGGTACTTAATTCAATAAACTTCGTATAGTCGGAAATAGCTCCAGTATAATCTTTTAATTCCATTCTGGAAGATCCCCTAGTATAGTAAGCAGGAACAACGGTTGGATCTAATTCCAGTACTCGCGTATCATCCGCAACAGCAGCTCTATATTGTTGCATAGAATTATAACATCCACTACGGTGTGCATATGCCAACACCTCTGTAGGATTTAATTCAATCGCGCGGGTAAAATCTTTGATTGCACCTTTACAATCTTTTAGATCTTCTTTGATAAATCCGCGATTTAAATAAACTTCCGCATCAGCTTCCGGGTCTAATTCAATGGCTTTATTGATATCTGCCAATGCTTCTCTGTGGCGTTTCATTTCATTTTTTAGTAAGGCACGGGCAAACCAATGACCACCGCCATTAGGTTCCAATTCAATGGCACGGTTTACGTCTTCCTCGGCACCTTGATAGTCGCCCAACTCCATTTTGGCACCGCCACGATAGCTATATAAAAGTGCATAA
>JAGCWX010000008.1 GCA_017961585.1 Elusimicrobiaceae bacterium
ACCCAAGTCGGCTTCCATATCCAAATCAAGTTCCAACATATCTTCGGGGTAGCCCGTTTTCTCGGATACCATTTGCACCACTTCTTTGGTAACTGTGGCTTCATCCAACACTTTGGCAGGAGCCGCTACCGGCACAGGTTGCGCCACGGGTGCAGGTGTAACCGCAGGCGTCGCCGCAGGGGCGGGCTGCGTTACAGGAGCACTATGAATTGCGTTGACTTTATCCACAAACGCTTGTGAACCTTCCATTACTAAGGAGGGTTTTACACCGTGCCGATAATTATCTTTAATACGAAGCGTATTTTGTACTACTTCCAACACGGGGGCTTGTTGGCCCGAAATTTCCTTAAGCCATGCCTCATGCTTGGCCGGATCACACACACGCGGGTCCCCTTCTTTCCACATTTTTTCCAGCAGGTTCATCCCGATTTGGGAACCAAATCCCGCGGCTAAGCGCAAAGCATATTTAAAATCATAATGTCCGCCCTTGCTAAGGGTAATTCCTTGCAGTTCCGGGTCGGCCTCTTTAAAATTGGCAATTGGCGGCACCAACCCTGTATTTAAACAGCGTACCGCAATTACATCTTCCAGGCCCGCACCCATGGAGTGGCCCGTAAATCCTTTGGTATTGCTGACAATAACGTTGCTGGCATCCGCACCGAATGTAGTTTTTAGTGCATAGGCCTCCGCGCTGGCGGAACCGCCGCGTGCGGGCGTGTACGTTTCGTGCGAAATAAATACCAATTCTTTAGCAATATCGCTACGTTTCAAACCGTACGTTTTTTCTGCCGTGGTAACCAAGCGGTCCATAACTTTGGCCACGTGCCCCACATCTAAGCGGGTCACATGGAAACCGCTATTGGCAATTTCAGTAGCAAGCAATTTGGCCAACGGTTTCATCCCGCGTTTGGCGGCTTCGGCTTCGTCTTCTACTACCAAAGATACGGCCCCCATCCCTACAATCATTCCATTGCGGCGGCGATCAAAAGGAAGGGCCGCTTTGGTAACATCGCCTTCCGTGGTGGCCGCGCCGGAAGCTAAGAAAGCCGTCAAAATCCACTCGTTGACATTATCGTTGGTAATATCATCCGCACCAATGACAATCACGCGTTTGCATCGGCCCAGTTTAATCCAGTCTTGCGCAATGGCAACCGCTTGTGCGGTGGATGCACAGGCCGAGCTCATAGCCATCGCCGGTCCGCGCGCGCGGATCCATTGGCAGAAGTGGCAGTGCGCAATAATGATGGTTTTCAAAATAAATTCGGACGTAAATGCCTGGGGTTCAATTTCTTTTTCTTTGAAGTTTTGCTGATACCAGGTTTCCATTTCCGCTTTTAAAGCAGGATCCGTAATTTGAGCTATAAACTTATCGCAAAAGGCACGTACTTGTTTGGCAGTTTTGTTATTTAAAAGCCCTTCTACCCGTTTGGTAAGGTCCCCCATCATGCTATTAGCCACGGGGAAAGCAGAGGTAAAAATCACCCCGGTTTCGTCAATCATATCCGCCGGCAATCCCCAGCGGTCCGGCAAATAACCGCCCGTGGAGGTGGGCTTATAATAAAGTACCAGCGGGATCCCGGCGTCTTTTAAAGCAAGCATGCCGGCGGCAATTGCCAACTGGAAGGAACGATCCATGGAGTGCACCCACTTGGCAGGCAGACCGAATTCTTTTTCTAAATCAAACGCACCGCCGCGGGCAAAAAGCTTAATCGCTTGTGAAGGGGATGTTAATCGTTCAAAGTGATGGTTCCCATCGGGGGATTTGACCACAAATTCCACGTGTTTATCAATTTGTTTTTGTTGAATTTCGCTGCTTACCGGTTCAATCATATTGCGCCCGGAAAGAATTTCATCCAGCACCCCTTCACGGAAAATTTTATCCCAGCTGCCAGGGCCTCCGGCGGCGATACCACTAATTACAACCGATTTTTTATTCATAGATGACGCATCCTCATTTTCTTTGCTCGCGCTCGCAGAAGGGACTTGTCCCTGCGCTTGAATTTGCGCGGAAGCGTTTGAAGTTACCCAGTTCACAAAGGCCGGGTTATAAGTTGAGTGATTCCCGTAAATATCCGTTCCGGTCCAATCAATATGAATGCCGGAAGAAATAAAGTTGGCAAACAAATCATTAAATTCCACAATTCCGCCCTTCTTGGGATGGTTGGAAGCAACTACTTTAATATCTTTTTTATCCGCTAACGTGTTGGTAGCTAAGGCGGAAAGCACCCGCTTGGGGCCACATTCCACAAATAAGCGCACGCCGGAATCGTACGTGGTTTTCAATTGTTTAATCCATTCCACAGAGTGCGAAATTTGCGTGACCATTAAATCTTTAATTTTTTCCGGGTCGGACGGATAAAACTCTGCCGTTACGTTGGTAGTAATGGGCATGGTGGGCGAGTGGAATTGCAACGTATCCAAAAATGCCCGGTACTGCGGCATAGCAGGATGTACAATTTCCGAGTGAAACGCATGCGACACCGGGATTTGCACCGCTTGAATTCCCATAGCGGTAAACATAGCAATCGCATCATCTACCGACTTACTAGCCCCGGCAATTACGGTCTGCGTGGGGCAGTTCTTATTGGCTACAGCCACGTAACCTGCAACACGAGAGAGTTCCGGTTCTACCTTTTCCACCGGGGCCGCAATAGAAGCCATTTTCCCATTATCTTCCACGCGGATTTCGCTCATTACTTTACCGCGAGTACATACGGCTTTAAGCCCGTTTTCAAAATCAAAAATTCCGGCCGCTATAGCTGCGGCATATTCCCCTAAACTATGCCCCATAACCACATCGGGCTTAATTCCAAAAGAAGACAACAACCGCATCATAGCAATATCGGCCGTAAGCACCGCGGGTTGTGTCATTTCGGTGCGTTTAATAGCGGCTTCGCGCTCGGCAATCTGTTCTTTGGTTTCACCGGGTTTACTCCACACGGTATCGGTCAAGTTTTGGCCAATGATGTCTACCAAAAGCCGGTCTGCTTCATCAAATGTATCTTGCACCACTTTATATTTAGAGGCCAAGTCTTTCATCATGTCCACATATTGAGAACCCTGGCCCGGGAACATAAAGCATACTTTGGGCTTAATTTCAGACGGCGTAAACGGATAAATGGACTTCATACGCAAGTGCAGCGAGTCCGTTTTCCATACATCTTGTTTGGCAGAAATTTTCTTAAAAAATTCAATTTTCTCTTTGAGTTTTTCCGGGTTTTCCACATTGATTGTAACCGCAAAATGTTTAGGTTTGGTAATGTGGTTTTGATAGGAAATACTGGGCAGATACGTCGGGTCTATCACTGCGGCCAAGGCGGCTTGATCCAGCACGTTGTACAGTTCTTCTCTGGTATCGGCAGAGAAAGTCAGCACATCGCTTTGAATTTTTTCACCCGGCACGTGTAACGTGTAAGACATAGATTTTTGCTCCTCAGATGTAGAAATAGGCGCGGCTTGCGTTTGCACCGGCGCAGCTTGTTTGGTAAATAAAGTATCGTTCATTTCTTCCATAGCTATGTGGAAGTTGGTTCCGCCAAACCCAAAAGCAGATACATTGGCACGGCGGATTTTTCCATCCGGCCACGGTTCGGCCTTTGTAATCACGCGGAAGGGGCACTTGGCCCAATCCACAATCGGGTTTGGGGTTTCAAAATTTACGGAAGGCGGCAAAACCTTATTGTACAGGGCGAGGGAAGTCTTAATGAAAGCCGCCATCCCGGCCGCTGCTTTAGCGTGGCCGATTTGGCTTTTTACACTGCCCAGGCCGATTGTCCCCGGCTTGGCATACGGGGCAAATAACTCGGTCAGTGCTTCCAATTCCACGGCATCCCCCACGCGGGTACCGGTTCCGTGCGCTTCAATCAGCCCCACTTCAGCAGGCGTATAATCCAATTGTTCAAAGGTTTTTTGTACGGCAATTTTTTGGCCTTTGGGGTTGGGGGCGGTAATCCCCTTGCCTTTCCCGTCGGAAGAAGCACCCACGGCACGGATGACCGCATAGACGCGGTCGCCGTCTTTAACAGCGTCGGACAAGCGTTTCAAAATCACCGTGCCCGCGCCTTCGGCCATAACAAACCCGTTCGCGCGCGCATCAAAGGGATAGGAGCCCGTTTCGGACAAAGCACCAATTTTGCAAAATTTAATGTACGATGCGGGCGCCATCATTTGATCCACCCCACCGACAAGTGCCATATCAAAATTTCCCATGCGAAGCCCGTTGACGGCTTGGTCTATTGCCGCTAAAGAAGTTGCACACGCGGCATCTACGGTAAAGTTGGTACCATGCAAATCAAATACGTTTGCCACACGCCCCGCAATTACGTTCGCCAGCTCGCCAGGCATGGAATCCTCGGTTACAGGCATAAAGTTAGCGCGCACACCTTCTTCCATTTCGTTAATGAGTTGCTGGCCCGCAGCCGGCGGCAGAGATTGATACGTGGGCGTTTTCTTTAAAATTTCGTAATAGACCGGACGGTTTAACCGCAAGTTAGATTTATCGTTTTTCATCCCCCCCATGGAGTTACCGATAATAACAGCCGTACGGTTGCGGTCAAATTCTTTTTTGTCATACCCCGCATCTTCCAAGGCCATGTTGGCGGTTTCAATAGCGAGGTGCTGAATCGTATCCATTTGTTTGGCTATTTGCGGCGGGATACGGTATTTTAACGGATTAAATTTGAAGGTCTGCGGAATAAACCCGCCAATTTTAGAGTAGAGCTTATCTTCAGCTTTGTGATCAGGGCTATAATAAAGGTGCCAATCCCAGTACGAGGCAGGCACTTCGGTAATGCAATACTTTCCGGTTTGAATATTATTCCAAAATTCGTCTTTGTTTAAAGCTCCGGGCATGATGGCACCCATGCCTACTACAGCTATCGGTTCTAGGTTTTTTTGTGTCATTATGTCTCCTACTGCGGGACCCTTTGCCCCACATGTCTATAGATATATTTTATGAAATTTGGCAAAATGGCCCGCAAATTTTGTTTCAAAATTCTTGACAAAACCTAATTTGCATTGTTAGATTTTTTTGCAAAATCAGGGACAATTTTGCGGCTCTCGTCGATAGCCCCCTCTCCCAGTAACACTGAAAATTGCAAATTTACCCCCGTTTTTGGAGATTTGGTCTGGATTTTGATACTGAATTTAAACCGCTAATTTTCAAATTTACCCTTGTTTTTGTGCTTTTGGAATTAAAAGCACAAAAATCCCGGGTTCAAAAAACCCGGGATTTTTTAGCGTTTTTAAATACAAGCCGTTTTATAATTCTATTTCTTCCGCGGCCGAATCGGCTGGTTTTTCGGTATTGTCACCTTTAATATGTTCCAATTCCTCAATCACGCGCAATAAGGTGGGCTGAAGTTTATTGACATATTCCTGTTCAAAGGTACCAATACGGGCCTCCAAGCGGGCTAACTGGCTGGCCATTTCGGCTTCGTGTTTTTGGGTAGAAGCTTTAAGTTCTTCCAAATGATAGTGCAAGGTTTTTACCTGCTCTTTCAAATCGGCAATTTCCAATGCAGCCGGCCCGTGGGTAGATTGCAAAAGCGAAGCCCGCGGTGCAAATGAGGGCTCTTGCGAGACGGTACTTTGTTGCAAATCGGCCACTTCGTCTAGTTCTTGTTCATCTTCCAAAGCGGCGTGGTATTTAGCAATAAATACAAATAACAGCACAAAACAAACAGCAAAACCGGCAATTTGTAAAATAGTAATTGTTTCCATAGTCTTATATTACCATATTTCAAAATTTATTTCTTGTGCTTGTGGGTATTATTTACAGGGGCCGGGCGAATAAACCCGCGGTGACTAACCACTACAAAGCACATACCAAACAAAATAAGCCCTACCACGCAGCATATCACTGCCCGCCACACGGGCGCACTGGGCAAAGGGCAGAGCCAATAAAACAATCCGCCCAAAAGACAAAATGCAATTAAATTAATAAAACTAAACTTAAATTCTAATTTCATAAAACTCCTATTTAATAACCGTACCGGTCTTTCCTGTTTGATAATACACAATACGGATTTCTACGCCCTTTTCTTTGGCCAAGCGCACAGCATCGGGGTGCAATACGCTCGCCCCGTTGAGGGCCAGTTTGTACATTTCGTCAAAGTCCAATACTTCGTAGCGCTGGGCTTTTTGGTTTTTATTGGGATCGTCGGAATAAATTCCGTCCACGTCTTTAATCATTTCCACGTGATCGGCCCCTAAGTGGTGGGCCAAAAACACGGCAGACACGTCTGACCCTCCGCGCTTTAACGTGGTAATTTCTTTATTTTCCCCAATACCCTGGAATCCGGCCACAATAGGCACATGCTTGGCCTCAATTTCGCGTGCCAAGCGGTCCCCTTTCAAAGTTAAAATATCAGCCCCGTTGTGGGTAGCCGTCGTCACCAGCCCGATTTGCGAACCGGTCAACGATACAGACGGCACGCCTTGTGCCCGCAACGCAATGGACAGCAATGCCACGCTTACGCGCTCGCCGGTGGTAATAAGCATATCCAATTCGCGTTTATCGGGGTTGGGGGCAATGCTAAAAGCATGGTCCAACAAAACGTCCGTCAAATTCCCGTTAGCCGAAGCAACTACCACCGGGATAAGCCCTTCATCCCAGCGGGATTTAATCAATTGTGCGGCTAGTAAAAGTTTTTGTTTATTGGCCAGCGTATTGCCGCCAAATTTCATAATACATACGTTAGACATAACTACCCTCTAATATAAAGGTACTCCGTATTGTTGCGCCAACTCATTATATCTATCAATTACGCGGCGCACAAAAGCGCGTTTTTCCATATAACTACCCGGGAAAAACCCACTCTTAAACCCGGCAATCACCATATTCTTCAGTTCATGCGGTTTGAGCGGCACGTTATCTACCAGCAGTTGCATTTCTTTGGTTACCGTCGTGTTAGAAACCAGGCGATTATCCGTATTGATCGTAACCGGTAGCCCATGGCGAATCATTTCCCGAACCGGATGATTTTTAATAGACTTAATTTCCGGGCTGGTTTGCAAATTGCTTGTTAAACATACTTCTATGCCGATACGGCCACTGGCCAAATAATTGGAAAGGGAATTTACATACGCTTTTTTATCCGTAACGGAAGGATCTTTGATTAAATCCGTGCGGAACAAATTGGTCCCGTGGCCGATACGGTTGGCGTAACAATCGGTCAGTGCACTAAAAATACTTTCCGGGCCGTAGGCCTCGCCGGCGTGAACGGTCTTATACAAAAAATGTTTGTGTACATATTGATACGCTTCGCTATGTTCTGAGGCGGGGTTGCCTTCCTCTTCCCCGGCAATATCAAACCCCACAATAGGTAGTTTTTCTTCTTCGGCTAGCTTTACTACCAGGCGGGCCAAATCCAACGAGGCCGCACTGATAACTTCGGTTTTAGGGGAATGAGAAAGGGCCGAAAGCAACTCCTTATAATAAGGGGAGCTATGGGCTGAAAAATTGCGCATCGCACACGCGATGATGCCAAAATAAAACGGCAGATCTTTCCCGGTTTTGACGGCGGCCGAATGGTTATGTTCTTGTTGGGCTTTTTTGAGCCCGCGCACAGCTGCGCGGATAGCTTCTTGCGCACTTAGTCGCGCGCTAATACGTTTTTGCGGGGAGAAACGAACCTCCAAATACCGCACGCCGTCCCACAAGGAATCCTGTGCCAACTCGTAAGCTACACGCTCAATATTTTTAGCATTTTGCAACACAGCTTCCGTGTACGCAAATCCTTGCAAATAATCTTTAAGCGAAGTGTATTTATCTTTAAATACTTTCTTGCGAAGGCCTGCCTCTGTATAGGCCGGCAATTTGACGTGTTCCTTACGTGCCAGTTCTATCAGCGTTTTAAGGCGCATAGAGCCCCCCAGGTGGACGTGTAAATCCGCTTTGGGAATACGCTGTAAAAACTCGGTAGGAACACTAAACATATTATTTTTTACAAGCCACTTGCCCCTGCGGGGTGTCTTTTACTTCATACCCGGCCTGATTGATTTGAGCCCGCAACGCATCGGACGCGGCCCAATCTTTCGCCGCACGTGCTGCTTTACGTTGATCCAACAACGCTTGCACTTGCGCCGGGATTGGCAAGGGTTTTTCTTGCGTCACTTTAAACAAATCCAAGGCCAAAATGGTATCGGCAAATTGCAAGAAATCGGTTTTTTCCGCAGCGGATAAATCCCCTGCGCGCACGGCTTCCCAGGTAATTGCCAACGCCTTAGGAGCGTTTAAGTCATCCTGCATAGCCGCCATAAATTTTTCTTTCCACGTGCGGGATTTTTCCGTTTCTTCTATTTTTGCGCCGGCTTGCTCTTTGGCTTGGCACGCCAACGCACGCAAATTTTTCAAACTCTTAGCGGCGGAGTCCATACTTTCGTATGAAAATTCCAATTGTGTGCGGTAATGAGCCCCCAAGCAAAAATAGCGATAAGCCAACGGCTCGTATCCCTTTTCCTTAAGCACTTCCAGCGTTACAAACGTCCCGCCGGATTTACTCATTTTGCCGGAGCGCAAAATCAAAAATTCGCCATGTACCCAATAGTTCACGTACTTTTGCCCGGTGGCGGCTTCGCTTTGGGCAATTTCGTTCGTGTGGTGAATGGTTACGTGATCCACCCCACCGCAATGGATATCCAGCGTGTGACCCAAATATTTCATAGCCATCGCGGAACATTCAATATGCCACCCCGGAAATCCTACACCCCAGGGGCTATCCCATTCCATTTGGCGTTTTTTATCTTTGGGTGAAAATTTCCACAAAGCAAAATCGGTTGGATTGCGTTTTTCGTCACTCAGTTCCACGCGCGCGCCGCCCTGCAAGCCCGAAATATGGGCATGACCTACTAAGGCATCATAGCGGGCAAATTTAGATGTGTCATAGTAAATCCCGTCGGAAGTGCGGTACGTATATCCCTTTTCTTCCAAGGTTTTTACTAAATTAATCATCTCTTGGATATGCTGCGTGGCACGGCTAATTACCGTAGGGCGCGAACAATGTAAAGCGTCATAATCTTGCCAAAATTTTTCTTCATAAAATTTAGCAATATCCCACGCGCTTTTCCCTTCGCGCGCGGCACCCACTTCCATTTTATCTTCGCCTTCGTCAGAGTCGGACACCAAGTGCCCCACGTCCGTAATGTTCATCACGTGTTTGAGGGAATATTGCAAACGCAAGGTACGGGCCAGCAAATCTTCAAAAATGTACGTACGTAAATTACCGATATGGGCGTAATTATACACCGTGGGCCCACAGCAATACATAGTTACTTGCGCCGGGTTTTGCGGTTTAAATTCGTCCTTGTGATGCGTGGCCGTATTGTACAAATACATTATTTATCCTCTCTTATAAATTGCAAATAGCGCGAGGTAATGGTTTTAAAAAAACTGTTGCAAGTAGTTTGCCCCATTTGGTTGGCAGAGCGTTCGCTTAATTTGCAAGCCACTTCCACGTCGGAAAGCGGATTCACTGCCCCCACGCTGCTCATAGCATAGGTAAAACCCACCGGGTGGAACTGCCCCATCACGGTAGAGTGGGCCGAATCCAACGCACGTTGAAACGCCGTCATTTCTTTGCGGGCGGCATTGGCCCCCAATTTAAATTTATGGGTAGCCACGGTTACCACTACATCCCCGTACGTACCATACGCGCTGGAAATATTCTCCGCGGTAAAATCTTCATCCGCACCGGGGGCAACGGCAACTACTGTTTCTTCTACCGGTTGTTCTTCCAATACGGAGGGTGCATCCAACTTAGAAGAAGAAAATTCATAATAGGCAGAATTTGCGTTGGGATGTAAAAAATCCGTTGGCACATTCACATGGCGTTTGGACGGATCTTGCAAGCTGGAACATCCTGCCACCAATACTCCCACAAAGAGTATCCATAAAACACGTACTTTCATTTTTCTTTCCTCACTTTTACTGTAGCCACAGCTTGGCACATGGCTGCTTCGGCACGGCCGATTTCGCCCACATGCTCGTGGCTTTTAGATTTAAAACTTACCGCCTCAAGCGGCATTTCAAAAATTTCTGCTAGCGACCGACGAACCTTTTCGTAGTGCGGTTTAATTTTGGGTTCTTGGGTGATCAGCGTAGCGTCTATATGCACAATTTCGCCTTGCCGAGTGCGGACAATTTCCAACACTTTTTTGGCAATTTTTTTGCTGTCAATCCCTTTGATAGTTGGGTCCGTGGGCGGGAACAAAATGCCAATTTCTCCGGCGCATAAGGCCCCTAAAATAGCATCACACAAAGCGTGCAACACCAAGTCTCCGTCGCTATGGCCTAAAAATCCTTTTTCATACGGGATTTCCACCCCGCCTACGATAAACTTTCGCCCCGGTTCCAAGCGGTGCAAATCAAAACCAAAACCGGTACGTTCTTCACACATTTCATCCGCCAATGCCCGGGCAAAAATCAAATCCTCGGGCGTAGTAATCTTAAAATTTTGATAATCGGAAGGCACTATTTGCACGGAAGTACCCAACTTTTCTACTAACTGGGATTCATCCGTTGCATCCTTCTCCTTGCCAAATTTTTCCAAAGCTTGCGCCAACAAAGCGCGTTGATAACACTGCGGGGTTTGCGCGGCCCATAGTCGGGAACGGTCCAATGTTTTGACCACTACCCCTTCGTGAGCTTCTTTGACCGTGTCCTTTACCGGCACCGCCAGCACAGCGGCCCCATGTTTAGAGGCGGCTTCCACCGCGGCCGCAATGTCCGCCGGGCTTACAAAAGGCCGGGCGCCGTCATGCACCGCCACTACTTCGGCTGCGGCTGATACGCGGGCAAAACCGTTTTGTACCGATTCTAAGCGCGTATTCCCCGGATCTGCAAAACACACCCCCGATACAAACTTTTCAATAACCGGGCGGTTTTCGGCCGGAGTAACTACCACAATTTCCTGCACGCACGGGCAGGCCTTAAACGCCTCAATGCTGCGCACCACCACCGGTTTGCCACCGACGGGCAAGAGTTGCTTGGGGCGGCCCATACGCGAACCGCTCCCCCCTGCCACAATCACTGCTGAAACGCAAACCTTTGGGGCCTTTGTCATAAGACTATTTTACTTTGGCAAAAATCATCCGGCCGGAGGAAGTTTGATAGATAGAAGATACCGCCACTTCCACCCGTTTTCCGATATGACGTCTTCCTTCTTCCACTACTACCATGGTGCCGTCGTCCAAATAACCAATTCCCTGGTCTTTTTCTTTCCCGTCTTTCATCACAAATAAAGACATGGTTTCCCCCGGCAAGATAACCGGTTTTAAAGCGGTAGCCAAATCAGCCACGTTGAGGGCGATTACTTTTTTAAGGGTAGCCAATTTGTTGATGGTGAAATCCAAGGTTACTACTTCGGCGTCCAAACTGCGGGCCAATTTGACAATCTGCTCTTGCAGGGTTTCCCCTTTGGGGGTCTTGGAAGTAAAACGTACTTCTACTTCTTTGAGTTCTTGCAAGCGGGTAGCCACGTCCAACCCACGGCGGCCTTTGGCCTGTTCAAGCTTGTCGCGCGAAGCCGCCATCCGGTTGAGCTCGTCCATCACAAATACGGGTAGCACAATAATGCCGGAGAGAAAATTAATCTCGCACAAGTCAACAATACGTCCGTCCACTAAGGCCGTTACATCGGCAATTTTCAAGTGGTGGCCTTTGTAGGAAAGTCCTTCCAATTCGCGCGATTTAAACAACGCTGCCAGCACCCCAAACACAAGCAGAAAAATCAACACATACTGGTTATACTTATTCCACACTTCGGCATCAATTCCGCCGCCAAAGTTTTGCATCCCGTAGGAAATAAGCGTATAGAGCATCAGCCCAATTAAAAACCCGGTGCAGCCAATCATAATTTTAATCAGCCGCATGCGTTTGAAGAGAACTTCCCCCGCCACGACCAATGCACCGCACAACAATCCGCCCCAAAAGCTATTCCAGTCCCTACCCAAAAAGTTATAGGTCAAAAACGGAAACGCTACCAGGGTGGAGATACGAAAAATCCAAATAGGCATAAACATCCTCCCTTAGCAAAAATATAACAGGGTTCACACCCCCGACATAAAGTCCCTTATATTTTACCACTTTTTGGGACGCGTGTGGGAAAATGTTAAAAAATCTGTATTTTATTAGGAAATTTTTACACTAGCCCTTGGTCTATCATACTGTCGGCTACTTTTAAGAAGCCGGCGATGTTGGCCCCAGCCACATAGTCGCCTTTTTGGGCGAATTGTTCGGCATAGGTCAAACAGCTGGTGTGAATGTTGTTCATAATACGCTTGAGGTACGCATCCACTTCCTGTGCGGTCCAATAAATACGCATACTGTTTTGCGTCATCTCTAGCCCACTTACGGCCACGCCGCCCGCGTTGGAGGCCTTCCCGGGGGAGTACAAAATACCGGCCTCTTTAAATGCTTCCACCGCTTCGGGGGTGCTGGGCATATTGGCCCCTTCGCACACGCATTTACATCCGTTTTTAAGGAGCATTTTGGCATCTTCGCCGTTGAGTTCGTTTTCACACGCGGTTGGAAAGGCACAATCGCAAGGGATATCCCATGTTTTTTTGCCGGGGCGGAATTGTGCTTTTTTAAACTTTTTAGCATATTCTTGCACACTACCGCGGCGTTTGAAAACCAAGTCTTTCAAAAATGCTATTTTTTCTGCGTTCACGCCGTCTTTATCGTAGATGCTTCCATCATAATCCATAAAGCCAACCACTTTGGCTCCCAGTTCGCTGAGTTTTTCCATCGTATGAATACCCACATTGCCCGCGCCGGAAACAACACATATTTTCCCATTCAATTCATCCCCGCGGGTAGCCAACATATTTTGGGCGAAATAGGATATTCCATACCCCGTGGCTTGCGGACGCAACAAACTGCCGCCCCAGTTGGGTTTTTTACCGGTGAAGGCGCCGGTAAAATCGTTGGTAAGTTTCTTATACTGGCCAAACATATAGCCGATTTCGCGCGCCCCGCAACCCAAATCGCCGGCGGGAATATCGGTATGATATCCAATATGGTGGTAAAGCTCATCAATAAACGCATGGCAAAAACGCATGACCTCCGTGTCGGACTTGCCGCGCGTATCAAAATCACTGCCGCCCTTTCCACCGCCCAACGGAAGTGTGGTCAAACTATTTTTAAAAGTTTGCTCAAAGGCCAAAAACTTAAGCGAGTCTGCCGTCACCGAACTATGGAACCGAATTCCCCCTTTGTACGGCCCTAACGCGCTGTTAAACTGCACGCGGAACCCGCGATTGACGTGGATTTCTCCTTTATCGTCGCGCCACGGCACGCGGAAGCTAATAATCCGTTCCGGCTCCACAATGCGTTCCAAAATTTTCTCTTTCATATAAACAGGGTTTTGGTCCAACACCGGGACTAGGGAACGTACTACTTCTTCCACGGCTTGCAAAAATACTTTTTGGGATGCATTTTTTTGATGCGTTTGAGTTAAAAAATCGTTCAGATAGGTTTGTGTGTTCATATGGCCTCCTGGTATCTCTTATTTAACATCTCTTTAGCACAAATTTCAAGCCCCCTGCCTAACAAAATATGTTACACTACAACAAAGGGATATTTATGAAACTAACCGCTAATATGGAAGATTACCTGGAAGCAATCGTTTTTTGCGCGGACGAAAACGGTATGGCCCGCGTAAGCGATATACGCGATATGCTTGGCGTCAAAACCCCCAGCGTAACCGGGGCCATGAAGGCCCTAGCGCAAGAGGGTTACGTCATCCACGCCCCCTATAGCGGCATTACCCTTACTGCCAAAGGCCGCCGGGCCGCCCAAGATGTTAAAAAACGTCACGCCATCCTAAAACGCTTTTTAGAAGAAGTATTGGGCGTCAATCCCAAAACAGCCGAAGAAGATGCGTGCAAAATGGAACACACCGTCAGCAAAGAAACCATGAACAAATTGCACGCTTACCTACACAAAATAGCCGGGGAATAATCCCCTTTGGGGCGCCGTATGGATTCTTACCTATTAGATGATTTCAAAAGCCACATGAGTTTTGATCGCCAGCTTTCCGCAGCCACGGTAGCGGCTTACGGATCGGACGTGGAAAGTTTTTTGGAATATTGCGAAGCCAACGAACAAAACCCGCTTCACATTTCCCCCTCTTTTTTGGACCAGTACCAAGTGCAGTTGCGCGAAGTGGAAAACCTGGCACCGGCTAGCATATTTCGCAAGTTGGAAGCCATCAAATGCTTTTACAAATTTTTGCAGATTGAGCAACGTATCAAAGAAGATCCCACGCGTTTCTTAAAGTCCGCCAAAAGAACATTAAAAATTCCGGCGCAATTATCCCGGCAGGAGATGGACCGTTTGCTTTCCTTTCCGGCACGCACGTTTGAAGAAATCCGCACCCTTACCATGCTGGATTTGCTTTACGCTGCCGGCTTACGGGTAAGTGAGTTAATTGGGTTACGGTTGGAAAACGTCAACTTAGAGGAAAGATGGGTTTTGGCTTTTGGGAAAGGGTCTAAACAACGTTTTGTCCCCATTCATAAGGAGGCCTGCCAACGGCTGCAAATCTATTTGCAAGCCCGGGAGGCCAAATTTGCCCACAAAGAAGTAAGTTCCGAGCTGTTTTTAAACCGAAACGGCCGCAAACTAAGCCGCATTTCTGTATGGAAAGATTTAGCCGCTCTAGGTCGTAAAGCCAACCTCTCCCAACCCCTTCACCCGCACTTATTGCGTCATACGTTTGCCTCTCATCTATTACAAGGCGGTGCGGATCTGCGCAGTTTGCAAGAAATGCTGGGCCATGCGGACCTGGCTACCACGCAAATTTATACCCACTTAAACGTGGCCGACCTAAAAAACAAACACAAAAAATATCACCCACACGGGTAGACAACCTATTTTTGGGGAACTATGGGAAGAACAGCTTTGGGATGTTGCAATACGGAGGTTTGCTCAAACACCGTTCGTTTACTTCCGGCGAAAAAATTATATTTAATGGAACTTTGCATCAAATACAGAAAATTTCCCAGCGGCGCTACTAACAAAAGCGAATGTGGAGGTTCCATCCAGACCGAATTTTGAGGGGTAAGTGCAATGAGTTCCAAGGGTTTATCTTTAGGAAGATAATACTCCATCACCCATTGAGCTGCCGGGCCGGGATAAATTATTTGATCGTAGAGCAATAATACTTTATCATACCCCAAGTCTGCCACGTAATTAAACGTTCGCACAAGCCCGCTATTATCTTCCGCGCGCGGTATATAATTTGTGATATGTTGCCAGGTGCTTCCCCCTATCAATACCACCAAAGCCACCCACCATCCGGCCCAACGGCGAGTCAAATGTATTAAAATTTCCGTCAATAATAAGTACACGCTAGGAAGTAGCATCAAAAAATAACGGTCCATAAATAAATTATGCCGCAAAGATACTACCCAAACCACCCCGACAAATACCCCTATTTGGAACCCTGCCAAAACCGCAGGCATGTGTTTTTTAAGCAGTGGCCGCCCGGTATTTAGCAGGGATATAATCCCTATGATTACAAAAATCAAAATACTTAACGAAAGCCACGAGGCCCCCAAATTAAACTCAATAATTTGCCAAGAAGCCAAAATTTTAGACGTATGGAACCACCATTCCCCTCCGGTAGACTCCATAGGTTTCATCGTAACAAACACCCACGGGATCCACAGCGCAAACAACAGGGCCGTACTCCAAAAAACGCGTGCGCGGTATTTTTGATACCCGCAAGCAACAAAAAACAAAAACAAACAAGTTATAAAAAATATACCCGCTGAAAAATAATGCGTATACGCGCAACAAAACCCCAATCCCCAAAATGCCATCCATGTCTTCCAACCGGCGGCTTGGGGTTGGTACATACTCTCTATGAGGCGCAAAGCCAGCAGCGTGCAAACTGCCACCAGCAAAATCCCTAGTGAATATCCCCTCACTACATTGCCGTATTGCACGCACGCAAAAGAGCTGGCGAACAATAAAGCGAGCACTGCTTTCTTGCTGCGTTCCCAACTTGTAGGAGCGGCCCACCACACTGCAGGAATTACCCCCAGCGAAAATAATAGTGGAAATGCACGTAACCACGCCGTTGTATGCGGCATCACGTAGGCCCATCCGCGCAAAAGAATGTTAAATAGAGGTAAATTCACATCTCGCAGCAGAACCTCTTTCCATACCGTTCCAAACGGATACATAGGGTTTGCGGTTACCCACGAATAGACTTCATCGTAAATAAACGGTTCGTGTAACGTTTGAAAGCGCAGCAACACCATCACCGCCGCCAAAAAGGCAGCCGCCGTAAACGAACAAAATTTTACCCATTTTTGCCAATCGGTTTTCATATATTATATTGTAGCAAAAAGCAGGTTTGTCTCCCAGCAAATATGTTAAAATAGGAGTATGAAAGAATTTCCGCAAATTGATAAAAAGCAACAAGCCCGCTGGCAGGAAGAAAATCTCTTTGCCAGCCCTCGCCTCCCCGGCGCCAAAAAATTTTACTGTTTAGATATGTTTCCTTACCCTTCAGGGGCAGGGTTACACGTCGGTCATCCGGAAGGATATACCGCCTCGGATATTTTAACCCGCTATAAACGCATGAACGGGTATGATGTACTGCACCCCATGGGATGGGATGCTTTTGGTCTGCCGGCCGAAAACTACGCCATCGCTACCGGGGTACATCCGCGTATTACCACGCAAAAAAACATTGACAATTTTAGACGTCAAATCAAATCTATCGGCCTAGCGTATGATTGGTCGCGCGAAGTGGATACAACCGACCCTAATTATTATAAATGGACGCAATGGATTTTTCTGCAACTGTTTAAAAAAGGGCTTGCTTATGAATCTACCGTTCCGATAAACTGGTGTCCTTCTTGCAAAACGGGGCTAGCCAACGAAGAAGTTTACAACGGCAAGTGTGAACGTTGCGGGCACGAGATTGAACGCAAAGCCCTTCGCCAATGGATTTTAAAAATTACTGACTATGCCGAAAAATTATTGGAAGGATTAGACACCTTGGATTGGCCGGAAAGCACTTTGACCATGCAAAAAAATTGGATCGGTAAATCCAACGGGGCCAACGTTCTTTTTAAATTGGACGGCTGTGATGAAACGTTAACTGTATTTACTACCCGCCCGGATACGTTATTCGGGGCCACCTATATGGTAGTATCTCCGGAACATCCGCTCTTAGAAAAAATTGTAACGCCAAATCAAAAAGCTGCTGTAGCTGCCTATCAAAAAGAAGCTGCCAAGAAAAGCGACTTGGAACGCGGGGAACTGAACAAAGAAAAAACCGGCGTCTTTACCGGGGCTTATGCCATTAACCCCGTAAATGGGGCCAAAATCCCCGTGTGGACGTCCGACTATGTACTGATGGGTTACGGAACCGGGGCCATTATGGCCGTTCCCGCACACGACGAAAGAGACTACGCTTTTGCTAAAAAATTCGGGCTCAAAATTATTGAAGTCATTAAAAGCGAACAGGGCGTTGAAAAAGAAGCTTTTACCGGCGATGGCGAGTTGGTCAACTCGGGCTTTTTAAACGGCTTACACGTACAAGAAAGCAAGGCCAAAATGATTGCCTGGTTGGAACAAAACCACTGCGGCAACGCCAAAACCACCTACAAACTGCGCGATTGGGTTTTTGCCCGTCAGCGCTATTGGGGCGAACCGATCCCGGTAGTACACTGCCCCAAATGTGGCGTTGTTCCCCTGCCGGAAAGTGAACTTCCCTTGCGGCTGCCCGAAGTAGAAAAATTTGAACCTTCCGGCACGGGCGAATCTCCGCTCGCTACCGTAACCGATTGGGTCAACACCACCTGCCCGCATTGCGGCGGGCCCGCCAAGCGCGAAACCAACACCATGCCCCAGTGGGCCGGTTCTTGCTGGTATTATTTGCGCTACATGGATCCGCATAATGACAAAGCCCCCGTGGACCCGGCTATTGAAAAGGCCTGGGGCCCGGTGGATTGTTACATCGGCGGGGCCGAACACGCCGTATTGCACTTGTTATATGCACGTTTTTGGCACCGCGTCCTGTACGATTTGGGCATCTTATCCCATCCGGAACCGTTCCAAAAATTACGTCACCAAGGAATGATTTTGGCCTTCTCATACCGGGATAAAATGGGCAACTATCACGCCTATGATGAAATTGATTTCAAAGATGGTAAAGCATTCTTAAAAACCACCGGGGAAGAACTTTCCTCCATGGTGGAAAAGATGAGCAAATCCAAAAAGAACGTCATCAATCCCGACGAAATTTTAAATGAATACGGCGCCGATGCCTTCCGTATGTATGAAATGTTTATGGGCCCGTTTGATGCCCAAAAACCCTGGGACATGAAAGGCATTGAAGGCATTAACCGTTTCTTAAAACGTATTTACGGTTGGAGTGAATGCGTGCAATTTACCGCACAAACCGACCCTAAAAAAAGTGCTATTTTGCTAAACCAAACCATTGCCAAAGTAAGTGACGATATTGAAAACTTGCGTTTCAATACCGCCATTTCTGCCTTGATGGTATTGTTTAATGATTTAAGCAAACTGCCCACGGTAAACGAGGAAACTTTCAAAAAGTTTATCCAAATCCTGCATCCGTTTGCCCCCCACTTAACCGAAGAAATTTGGCAAGAAAAAAACTATCCGGGCTTTGTCATACAAACTACTTGGCCCGTGGCGGACAAATCATTGCTACAAGACGATACCGTAGATATGGGTGTACAAATCAACGGCAAAGTGCGTGAACGCGTTTTAGCTCCGCGCAATGCTTCGCGCGAAGAAATTGAACAACTTGCCTTGGCCAGTGCCAAGGTGCAAAATTACCTCAAAGAATTAGAGATTAAAAAAGTAATTGTAGTTCCCGGGCGCATGGTCAGCATTGTGGCCGCCCCCAAAAAATAAGGGAGATATTATGAAGAAAAATTGGTTATTGTTGTGCCTTTGTGCTGTATTAACCGCTTGCGCGGGTGAAAACATTGTTTACACACCGCAAGCCCAAATTATGCCGCAACACATTAAAAAAGTAGCCATACGTCCTATTTTAAACCGCACGGAAGTATTTGCGTTGGAAGACAAATTTTATAATGAGCTTTACGACACTTTCCTGCGCAACGGCACGTATCAAATCGTGGCGGAAAACAACGGGGCCGAAGGTGTGGTTGTTACTACCATTTCACGTTATTTAAACGTACCCATTCAGTACGATAGCCAACTCATTCCCACCGTATATCGTATGGATATTTGGCTGGACGTAGTTTTGATGGATAAAACCACCAACACTCCCGTCTGGCGCGAGCCCGCCTTCCTGGGCACGCAAGTATATGCTGCTTCCACGTTACCCGGTGGATTGACCGAACAACAAGCGCGCGATCTTATCTTTGAAAAATTATCCAAAGATATTGTGAAACGCACGGTAGATGGGTTTGGTTCGGTACGTAGTGAAAACAAAAAGAAAGTAATGAACAACCCAGAATATACCACCATTACCGAAAGTTACTAATGTCCAAAATCACCGCCGAAAAACTCCACGCCGAGCTAGCCAAAGGCACTGTGGCCCCGGTCTATTTACTTACCGGGGAGGACACGTATCGCAAAGACGTGGCAATTAAGCAATTGCAAAGCGTATTGCAGGTGGATGATTTTAATTTTTTCAAAGCGCAGGCGGTTCCCGCACAAGTAAGCGAGGCCTTATCCCAAGCCAATACCGCGCCCGTATTTTCCAACGCGCGCTTAATCATTTTGACCGGGGTGGACAAATTGCGCAAGGGTTCTAAAGAATTACAAGCCCTGGCGGATTACGTACAAAATCCGCTTACTTCCACCACCCTGGTACTGACTCACAACGATACCAAAAAATTAAAAACCGACAAATCCCTTGTGGCCCCCTGCACAGCCCAAGGCCGTGTAGTGAATTTTGACGAATTAAAGGCAGATGATTTAGCCACTTGGGCGCGCCAAAAAATGACGGAAAAAGGCCTCAAGCCGCAATTTGAAGCGGTGGATTTATTATGTGAAAGTATCGGCAGTGAATTGGCCGCGCTGGAAAACGAAATTGAAAAAATTTATTTATTTACCGCCCAGCGGGAAGATAAAACCGTTTCCGCGCAAGACGTGCTGGCCTGTATTGGGTTTAAGAAAGAAGAAAACCCTTTTGAACTTTCCAACGCACTTTTGGCCTGCAATAAAAATCGTGCGCTGGCCCAAATTGATACGCTTATCAACAATGGCGAAGAACCCATAGCCGTTTTAAGCAAGATGACGTATCCTATTTTAAAAATGGCCCGCATCAAACGCTTATGGCAAGCGGGGATGTCTTCCGGTGATATTTTACACGCTGCCGGTTTACTGCCGTGGGAAAGCCGCCTGGTAAGTAACGCGCGCAACTTCCCCTCTACCAACCATTTTTTAGCCACCTTAAATAAAATTATCCAAGCCGATGCCGGTTTTAAATCCGGCGCCAGCTTGGATCCCAAAACTACGCTCAAAGCAATTGTGCTAACCTTACTGAGGTAATTTCTACTATTAGAAATCCAACGGGGACTATGCCCCCAGCGGAATGGTAAACCAGAAGGTTGCACCTTGCCCCAAGCCGGCACTTTCTACGCCAATTTCGCCACCGTGCGCCTGGACAATTTCCTGCGCAATAGACAATCCAAGCCCCCAGCCCTGTTTTTTAGCGGTGCGGTCCACGTCGGACTGGTGGAATTTTTGGAAAATTTTGTCTTTTTCGCTATGCAGCACGCCGGGGCCGTTGTCAATCAGCTTAAATGTCAGCCAATTATCCTGTACGTAAAACCGGGCTTCCACACGGCCGCCTTGCGGGGCAAATTTAATCGCATTACCCATCAAGTTGTTGATCACTTGCGAAATACGGAACCGGTCCGCCACTACCGTTACTTCTTGCGGATATTCGTATTTTTGCAGGAAAATCCCCTTCTTTTGTGCGCTTACGTTTTGCAAGGCAACCACGTCATTCAAAAGGGCGTTAAAATTAAACGCTTGTTTATCCATTTTAAACTGCCCCGATTCAATACGCGAAATATCAATCAAATCCGCCATGAGCATGTTCATATTATCGGTAGCTTTTAAAATATTATTAAGGGCTTTTTGGTCGTTATTTCCGCCGCCGTTGGTAGTGTTGCGGTCCATAATCAACACCGAAGTAAACCCCTGAATAGCCGAAAGCGGCTGGCGCAAATCGTGCGCGGCAATGGACATAAATTTAGAACGAATTTCATTTAATCGGTTCAGTTCCTGGTTGGAAAGTCGCAGCTTTTCTACCATACTTTCCAGCATATTCACTTTACCGGAAAGTTGCATCTGCAAGTTGGCAATTTGCTGCTGATAGTTGTGTTCCGCCTTCATAATAGTGCGGTTCATTTTGCGCAAAACAAACTTGCGCGTAATCCAATACGTCAACAGCGCAATCACAGCTATAATCAGTAGCAAATAAGAAAGCAAAATTTGTGTTATAGACATGTTATCTCCTCACGGTCCCGGCCGTGCGCATAATATTTTGCGTTGAAATACTTCCTTCCCGTACTACTTGCAGCGGGTCTTGGGTACAATCCACCACGCTGGAAGCCGTAGGCGTCAACGTTCCCTGCGTTAAAATCAAATCCACCTGCCCGGTAAAACTGTCCACTACCTCTTCCGCCCGCGTTAACACGGGCTGCCCGTGCACATTGGCACTGGTTGAAGCTAAGGGCATGGTCATCTTTCTCAAAATGTGTTGCAAGGCCGCTAAGGCCGGCACTCGCAATCCTAACCCCGTGGCTTGGCGCAAAAGCGGTTCCCCTGCTTCACTGGGAGGTACAATCAGTGTAATTCCACCCGGCCAATAGGCCTGAGCCAACCGTTTGGCCTGCGGCGAAAATTGCCCCACGTATTGGGCTTGCTCCATATCCGCTACCAACAATTGCAACGGCTGTTGGGTAGGGCGGTTTTTAAGCCGGTAAATTTCTTGCACGGCACTTTCGCAAAAAGCCCCCGTTCCCAAACCGTACACCGTGTCCGTTGCAAATACGGCCACAGCCCCGTGGCTCAACTCATCAGCCACCTGTTCCATTTGCGCGGGCGTCAGCGCAGGCATTTCATAAATCTTCGTCGCTTTCATACTCTTCTTCCTGCGCGTCAAAGCAATCTATAATCAGTACAAATTCGCCCTGCACTTTCTTTTTTTGAGCAAATAACTTTGCCAGTTCGGCCGCCGTACCGCGGGCATATTCTTCATACACTTTACTCAGTTCCCGCGCGGCTACTACCGGGATATTTTCCCCCAAAGTGGCGGCAATTAATTCTAGCATTTTAATGACCCGGTAGGGGGATTCATACACCACCACCGGGTGATGTAATTGGGCAGCCCCTTGTAAAAGTTTAGCCGCCTTGCCGGGTTTACGTGGCAAAAATCCTAAAAAAGTAAACGCTCCGCCCGTCAATCCGGCCCCGGCTAATGCACAGGCCACGGCACTAGGCCCCGGCAGAGAAGTAACCGCTATCCCCGCCGCCACCGCCGCCTTTACCAACTTCCACCCCGGGTCCGAGATACAAGGCGTACCACAATCACTTACCAAAGCGCAATTTTTACCGGCTTGCAACGCTTCCAAACAGCGTTGCACGGAACGTTCATCGTTTTCGTTGTAGCGGTAAAGCGGTTTATGAATATTAAAATGAGTGAGCAACGTTTGCGTGCGGCGTGTATCTTCACACAGCACGGCGTCGCACGCTTGCAACACATCCAGCGCGCGCAACGTAATATCGCGCAAGTTGCCAATAGGGGTAGGGACGATGTAGAGCATATATAGATTGTATAAAATTATAGCGGCCGGCGATTGATGCCGGCCGCGTGGGGTTAAAATTCCTGATACACTAGCATCCGCCCGCGGGTAAATTTGACTTCAAATTCATTGCCGGTTGTTTGATTACTCAAACTGCGTGTAGTGCCCAATTCCAGGCGGGCCCGGTTCAAAGGATATTTAAACCCTTTTAGTGTCACGTTTGTACAGGTTTCCAGTGGAATAATACTTACCCGTTTATCTGGGCGGCATTTAAACACCCCTCCACTCACTAACGGATACACTACCCGACGTTGACCGATTAAACGGATGTCTAATTTATCGGCCCATTTGGCACACGTGAGTAAATTGCCGATAGAAAAATCCCACCGTTTTCCGATAAAGTCCACCAACGTCACCCCCGGGAATTGATGTTCAACCGCCCAGTGGAGTGCTTTTTCCAAATCGGTATTTTCTTGCCAAGAAATATGAATCGTGCGGGCACGGAGGTATTTTTGGGCATCTGCGGAAGCAGAGTCCAAATCCCCAATAAGGGCATTGGGCCATACGGCGGCTTGCAAGGCATAATTGGCCCCACCGTCTACCGCCAAAATACAGTTGGCTTCTTTAGCAAGTTTGCGAAGTAACGCACGCGGCACTGCCGCCCCGTTACCGATCAGTAACAGAGGATATGTTCTCATTTTCGGGTTTCCTTAATAATAGTAATATAATTAAGCTTACCATAACTCCCACATAAAAGGGATCAATATTTTGTACTAGTTTGTAAGGGGGTAGCCAATGCCACACCGTCATAGCTGCGGCGCTGGCTAGCACGGAACCCACAAATAATCGGTCGCTAATACGGTTGGGGGTCAAATAGCCCATCAAGATCGGCACCAGCAAACACGCCGAGAAATACGACCCTAACACCAGCCAAATCTCTTTAAAACTTCCACGAAAAACAAGCGCCATCCCAATGGAAAACGCTCCCACGATGAAAATAGAAATCCGATTTGAAAGCACTACACGTTTGAACCGATGGCGCAACAAATCAAAGCTTAGCGTATTGGCCGCAATGAATAAAAACGAATTAAGTGTCGAGAGAATAATGGACAAAATCCCGGCTACAAAAAATCCCCGCAGTCCTACCGGCAAAAGTTGAATGGCATAATAGAAATAGGCCTCGCCGGGTTGGGCTTGGGGCAATACCGCCCGTGCATATAAGGACCCTGTCGTCGTACAAAAATCAAACAAAAACCAAATAACCGTGGAAATCAAAATCCCTTTTTGCACCACCTGGGGCGAGCGTGCCGCAAAGCAACGTTGGTAGAAACTTGGGTCAATGAGCGTGGAAAGAGCGATAAACCCCCACACACACGTCGTCAGCCAGCTGTTCCCGCCGGTGAGCGTAAAATGACTAGCGGGCAAATTGGCCTTTAGAAACGAAAGTCCGCCAAAACTCTGCACCGAAAACACGACGACCATGGCCACCGCACTGCACATCACAAAAAATTGCACCAAGTCCGAAAACACCACGGAGCGAAGTCCCCCCCACGCCGTGTAAAGCCCTACAAATAGCGTACCCCATATCATCCCGCTTAGTACGCTGATGCCAAACACCATATGCAAAAACATTCCTAAAGACAGTACATACACCACCGGTGCAATGTGGCACAACGTCAGCACAGCCGTTACTTTGGCCGACTTTGGGCCAAACATCTGGCGGGTTAAATCGGGCAGTGTATAGGAAGAGTATTTGGCCAAACGTTTGGCGATAAAAAATGCAAAAATCAGGTATGCCACATACCAAAAAATACCTTGCGTGACAAAATTAAAAATACCGTAATTAAACGTAATTTCGTTGACGGCAAAAATGCCACCATACCACGTGGCTACCAACGTGAATACAAACAGCGGCAACGTCAGCTGGCGGCCCATTAAAAGGTAATCCAGGGCTGAGGGTTTATCCTTATTCTTTTTAAGCCGCCACGAGCCGTATACCGCCGCCACCGCCGTGGCCAATAGTACCCCGGCAAAAACAATCCAGTCGAGCGGTTGAAAATACGAAGCGGTTTTGAGTTCACTTAGCATTACTGTATTTTAGCATAATAAAACTTTGTCTAAGAAGGGACGATTCTGATTTATTGTAAAACACAACCCCCGGAAAAACCGGGGGTTGTGTTTTGGATAAAGTTTTCACGTGGAAACCTTGTTGGTTACCACAAGTAATAGGCCGGGATTAACAGTAGAAGTGATAACCCCACCAAAATTACTTCCAGCTTGATAAACCATTTAAGCCACATGGGGTAGGAAATCCCCGCCAACGCCAAAGCACCCATGGTAACTGGGGCGGTAGGCAAAATGGGGTTACCCCAGCCGTCGCCAAATTGGAAGGCCAAAATGACCGTCTGACGTGAGACGTGCACCAAGTCCCCCAGCGGGATCATAATGGGCATGGTCAGCACGGCCTGCCCGGAACCCGACGGCACGAAAAAGTTGAGGAACGTCTGCGTTGCAAACATCGCCCACGAGGCCACAATCGGGTGCAAGTGCCCCACCAAGTGGCTCATAGCGTTTAGGAAGGTATCCAAGATATGTCCGTCCGTCGCAATGACGACGATTGAGCGGGCCAACGCCATCAAAATACACACGCTAACCATGGACTTAGCCCCGTCAATAAAGGCGTTGCTGGTTTCATCCACCGTCAGGCCGCCAAAGTACGCGCTGGCAATAGATACACCCACAAACACAGCGGCGATTTCAATCATATACCACTGATAGCGAATGACACCGTAAAACAGCGCAATCATCCCGATGATAAACGACAAAATAACCAATTTGTGCGCGCGGGTGAGCTTAAAGTCCATATCCGGGATAACGTCGTTAATGATGTTAAGTTCGGCACGCTTTTCCAGGTCCATTTGATAGGTTAAACTTTTGGTTGGATTTTTGCGCACGCGCTCGCCGTACCAGCTGAAAAACCCCGCCACAATAGAAGTAAATACAAACCATACCACCAAGCGATATTGCCAACCCGAATACATCGGAAGTTGGGCAATGCTTTGCGCAATTCCAACGGTAAACGGATTGACAAACGCTGAGGAAAACCCCGTAAACGCCCCGATAAACGGCAAGCTCATCCCCACTACCGTATCATAGCCCAAAGAAAGAGCCAACGGGATAAAGATAGGGATAAAAATGAGGGTTTCCTCTTCCATACCAAACATCGCCCCGCACATAGAAAATAGAAAAATACATACCGGGATAAACAGTCTGGTCCAACGCGGATGTGTGGAAAAAAACGCACTGATTTTTTTGATTACCGTATGCACGGCACCCGTACGTTCAATAATGGTAAACAGCGCACCTACAACCAAAATAAAGGCAATAATTTCGGCACACTGGGTAAACCCTTTGACAGGGGCGGCAAGGATGTCTCCGATCCCTTGCGGCGCTTTAGCTACGGGGTGGAAGGAGCCCGCCACCGCCATGGTGCGCCCGGCTTCTTCAATACGGTCATACTGGCCTGTGGGTAATACCCACGTAAGCACGGCCACGGTGGCCATGATTGCAAATACCAAGAAATAGGTATTGCACAACATTCGTTTAGCACGGCCAAACGAATGAACAACTACTTTTCTCATTTCCTTTTGTTTTCCTCTTTTCGTTTTATTTAAAACCCTTGCCCTGGCTCAAACAAAATAAATGCAGGGTAGGGTAAAATTTTATGCCCTTTGTACTACTTTTACCACCCGGTAAAATACGGTGGAACCAAAAACGCAAAACTGAGCAAATACATTAAAATCAGCAGCGGCAAAATCCATTTAATCCACCGCCCTAAACCAATATGTGCAAACCCAATAGCCGCAATGGTAACCGGGTCGGTAGGCATCGCAATATTAAGCCAACTGCCGCCCAGCTGGAACGCCAACACCATGGTTTGACGCGTAATGCCAATTAAGTCCGCCAGCGGGGCTAATACGGGCATGGTAAGCACGGCTTTGCTAGAGCCGGACGGAATGAAGAAATCAATAACCGTTTGCAACATCATAGCCGCCCAAGAAGCACAAATGGGGTGCAAGTGTTTAATGACACTGCTCATCCATTCCAACATGGTGTCTAAGATGTGCCCGTCTTTAGCAATAATTACAATGGCCTGCGCAAAGCAAAGTAACATCGCAATTTCTGCCATGCTGCGTACGCCGTCAAAAAATGCATTACTAAATTGCTGCATGCTCATTTTGCCTAAAATGCCACATACAAACCCAACCCCTAGAAACAAGGCAGCAATCTCGCCGATGTACCAACCTTGTGCTTCCAGATTGAGCATTTGTATCAGGTCAATGCTCCAGGTTTTGTCAATAAAATCACAAATTTGCGGTTTGAGAACCCCCAAAATCAAACACACCATTCCCAACCCAAAGGCCGTGAGTACCCACTTTTGCCGGCGAGTGATACGGATATCGGTTTTGGTAAGTTTTAATTCTTTGCGTTTGACTTCGTCAAATTCATAAGTTAAACTGGCTTTGGGATCTTTGTGAATTTTGCGTGCATACAAACACATCCACGTAATTACCACCGCCGTGCACACGGCCCAAATAAGCAAGCGATACCCCAAGCCGGAGTAAAGCGGTACTTGGGCAATCCCTTGCGCAATCCCTACCGTAAAGGGGTTGGTAAACGCGGCGGCAAAGCCCACCCCCGCGCCCACAAATGGGATGGCGGTACCCAGGGCCGAATCGTACCCCAAAGAGAGTGCTAGCGGAATAAAAATAGGGATAAAGATGAGGGCCTCTTCACACATGCCAAAGGTGGCCCCACACAACGAAAAGACAATAATCCCCAAGGGAATAAATAGAAAACGAAGATGGGGCTTTTTTTGGAAAAATTCGCTAGCGGCCCCAATGCCGGCCGCAATGGCTCCCGTCTTTTCTATCACGGATAATACGCCGCCAATCACAAGTAAAAATACAATGACCTCAGAGGTATTGGAAAACCCTCTAATCGGAGCTTTTAGGACATCAAAAGGACCTTGCGGAGCCCGGGCAACACGTTCGTAAGTACCGGGAACTACTACCTGCCGTCCGTCCCGTTCCATACGCTGATAACTACCGCTGGGGACCACCCACGTCATGAGCGTAACCACTACGATAATGCCCAAAATAATGGCAAATGTATTGAGTTTAATTTTGCTTAGAACTTTTGACATACTTTTTATTCCCTCATGTGTAATGCAATAAACGCAGATGTATATTTTACTATTTCTGCACGGGCTTGTGTTCCAAAATTTTCTTGGATTTTTTAAGCTCCTTTTGTGCAGGTTTCCAACCACCGGAAGCAGCTTGCTGCAAGTACGTCTGCGCGGTTTGCGGTTGGCCCAGTGCTTGTTCAATTAAGGCAATGTGGTAGGAAATTTCGGGGTTGGCCGCCACAAATTCGGCCGGGAGTGCGTGCATTAAATCGGACGCTTGCTCGTAGTGGCCCTGCTTGTATAAAATCCAGGCCTGGGTATCTATCAAAGAAGGATCTTGAGGCCACACAGCTAAAGCCCGGGCACTCAAATCGGCCGCTTCATCTAGCCGTTGGCCGCGCTGTGCCAACGAATACGCCAGCAAATTAAGCGCCGCAGCGTTGCGCGGATTTTGTTCTAACAATACTGCTATTTCCTGCTCCATAGCACGGTATTTTTTTAAACTTTCCAACGTAAATGCATATTGTAGGCGTATTTCGGAATTATCGGGATATTTCTGCACCAGCGGGGCCAAAATGCGGGCGGCCCGTTTGTATTGTTCGTCTTCATACAAGGCAACGGCATACAAATAGGCAACTTCTGTATTGTCCGCAAATTGTTTATAAGCAGCCGCCACGGTTTGTAAACTTTCCTGCGGGCGATTTAATTTGCGCTGATAATAACTTACTTGGATTTGCTTGGCCGGGGATTGAGCATAATCGTGCGTGTCTTTTAAATAAGAAATCGCTTTTTCATAATCACCGCGTTCCTCGGAAATAAGAGCTAAAAAATGCCCGGCCGGTAAACTGCCGTTATCATCCTGCTTAGCTCGGATAAAACATTGTTCGGCGCGTTCAAAATCCCGCACCAATACATACACAGCCCCCATTTGCGCCCAAGTTTGTGCGTTGGAAAAACCCATCTTTTCCAAATCTTCCAACTCGTGCAACATAAAGAAATATTGATTGGTTTTTTCGTACACGCCTGCCCGCCCCAAACGAGGTTGCGGGTTGGCAGGATCGGCCTTGACACCTTTGTTGAATGCCTCCAACGCCGCCGGAAAATTTTGATGATAAAAATACATTCGGCCCATTTCGTTGTAAAGATCCGAAGCAATCATCGGACGGGCTTGCGCTAATTCTTCCAACGTTTGAGCCGCCTTATCGGGCTGGGTGGCGGAAAGAACGGTAATGTACTGGAATAAAATCAGGTCATCTTCCGGGGCCAGTTCCGTGGCTTTTTCGTAGGCCTCAATGGCTTGGGCACTGTTCCCCTTGCGCCATTGATACGCGCCGTAGACGGCCCAGGCCTCCGGATCTTGGGAGGCATCCTCTATAAAATCAGCATAATGATCGGCCAGTTCCAGCTCATCAACGGCTAGGGCCTCGGATACTAATTGTTGTTTAATGTAAGAGGAATTAGGGGCCTGTTTAAGCGCGCGACGCAACTTAGCAAAGCGGCTTGGGTCGGCACGGCGCTGAGCGTAGGCAGCTTCCAAAAATGTGTTAAATAACTGCGATTCTTGACGGGCCTCTTGGCTAAGCGGCAACGCAAAATTGTACGTTCCCATGAATAAAAAAATACTGAAAATGAAGATTTTTTTCATAATGTTTTCCCTAAGAGCAAGGCATCAGCTCCGTCGCTATAAAAACGAGCGCGCACGGAACGTTTTACAAAACCCGCTTTTTTGTATAACTCAATTGCCGCCACGTTGTTGGCATTTACTTCCAACGTAACTTCTTGAGCCCCTTGCGCGGCTAAATGATCTAACGCTTGCACCAATAACCGATACCCAATCCCCTGTCGTGTGCATTGCGGGCAAACGGCCAAATTTAAAAGTTCATATTGCCCAGCGGCACCACGCAATACAATAAATCCCACCACCTGCCCCCCTTCTTGCGCACATTGAATATAAGAAGTGGGTTGCGCAAATTCCCCTTGCCAATCCTGCAAGGTCCAATGTGCGCTAAAGGATTGGGACTTATCTATTTGTTCCAGCAAGGCGGCTTGCGCGGGCTGGGCCAGAGAAATAATCATTTGGGCTCCACCAATTCAAAACGGGCTGGTTTTAGATACAAGGGCTCTAACGCGTTTTGTTTCCAACGCGGCTCTTGGCATAATTTTACAAGCGTCTGAGGACGTACACGGCAATCTTTATAGTCCGCAAGCGTGTAAGCATTTTCCAAAAGCCCGTCCAACGGCAAAAAATCTTTATCGGTTCCCGCTACAAACAAGGGGTTTTTATAAGCGGCCAATTGCGCCACCAGTTCTTGCCGGCTGAGCCACTGTGGGCCCGCATTTTTATCATCAAAAATCTGCAAAAAGTACTCTTCCCGGAAAGCGTGCAGTACCACCGCAATGGCCCCGGCGGGATGCGCTTTTTGCCAAGTTTTAAAACGGCGGGAATGAAATACTTGTTCGTAAATGACTTCAAACAACGTAGCGCTGTATACTTCGCTTTTGTTTAAGAATTGCATCATGGAAGCAAATGTAAGCGCAATGCGAATACCCGTAAACCGCCCCGGCCCGCGGATGATAAAAATGCGTGATACGTCCTGCAATTGGGCGTGTGCTTTGGTAAACAGCACGTGCAACGCGGGGAATAAAAGTTTCTCTTGCTTGATGCCTTTGCGGCGCGCAGTATATAATTTGCCTTCCTTTTCAAGCCCCAATAATAAGGGCGAGGCAGACGAATCCATTACAAGGGTGCAGCCAGGCATAAGGCCTCCAATAAACGGCAAGATACCGGCCCAAAAGCGGATAGCTCAAGGGTGCGGGCATCGCCCTGTTCTAAAACAAAATTCATTTCCAAGCGGTCCGCCGGAAGCATTCGTTCAATCGGGCCCGGCCATTCCGCTAAAATGATGGCGTGTTCATCTTCCAACATTTCCTCAAAGCCCAAGTTGAGCACTTCTTCCCCTTCCAAGCGAAACAAATCTATGTGAAAAAGAACCGTTTTTTTATTGTGATACTTTTTCATCAAACTAAAACTGGCACTGGTGGGCGAACTTTTAAGCCCCAACGCTTGCGCTACGCCTTTAACAAACACCGTTTTTCCCGCCCCGATAGGGCCGCGCAGCAACACAATTTCCCCGCCCTTTAACACGCGCGCCAACGCAGTGGCCAAGGCCAATGTTTGCTGCGGGGAAGAGGAGTGAAGGGTAGCTGTTTTCATACAAAAATTTTAACGTACGGTTTTAATGCATACGGTACGGCCGTCGGGCAGAGTTTGGCGGTCTTGATTGCTAGGATCCAAAGTTTCTTTTTTATCTACCAAAAACATATATTTGTATTCCCCACTGACCAGTGCCACGGAAGTTTCAAAGTAGCCCTTTTTGTAAGGCGTAAGTAAAATGGGATCTTTCCCCCACCGGTTAAAATCCGCCAACAATTCCACCCGTTGAGCCCCTGGCGCGGTGATGAAAAACTTGCGGTATTTGATGTCGGTATCGTAGGTGAGGGGATGGGCGGACACGCGGTGATACATATCTTCTTTATTGAGCGGAGCCACCGCCGTAGCCCCCGTGATGGTATCGGTTACATAGTCGTAATATTCTTCGGCCACGGTAAAAAAGCAAATCAAAGTACCCACCAAGAGCAGTAAAAACAATACAAAGAGCCCACCTTCCCGTTTAGTTTTGTTCATCTAAAAAACTCCGTACGTACAAGGTGGCCCCACATTGCTGGGCTAAATTTGCCAGGGCATTTGTATCTGCGCCGGTATTTTCCACACAGCTCAAAATCACTTTTTCAAAACCGGCTTCTACACAATCGCGCAAGAAGGAAATCACGTCGGGGTAGGCATCAGCGTATTCGGACTCCGGACGGACGAGTTTGAGCCATTTTTCTTCCGTTTCTGCATTGACGCTTACGTTGACGATATCCACCACTCGGCGCAAATCCGCCACGATGGGTTTGTGGTTGATGCGGCAGCCCAAACCGTTGGTATTTAAACGAATTTTGAAGGGCGGGAATTTGGCCTGCGCTTGCCAACCTTTTAAGGTTTGCGCAACGTATAAGAGTACATCCAGGCGCATGGTTGGTTCCCCATATCCGCAAAAAACCACTTCTTCAAAGGGGGCTTGGCGCAGTTCTTGCTCCAGCACGCGCAAAACTTCGGGGGCGGTGGGTTCATTGCCCTGCAAATTTAAATTATTCCCGTGGAAATCCATCTTCCACTTGGTTTTAATACAAAAAGCACACAAGTTGGGGCACCGATTGGTAATATTCAAATAAACATTATTCCCAAACCGGTACACGGTTTTAGGTGTATTTTGTGTCATAAAATCCTCTTACTTTTATTATAGCAATTTGAGTAAGGTCCCGTACGAAAGGGCCTAGGCCCTTTTAGGTCTAAAGACCCTCGCTATTCTATTCAACTTTATCATATACTAAAAGTAAGGGCATCCCTATGAAACGCATTTTATTGATTTGTTTAATGCTGCCGTTACTAGCCCAGCCATTATGTGCGCAGGGAGGGATACTGCGCGGTTTGTCCAAGGCGAAGAAGAGCGGCCGCGTTGTAAACGCAAGCAAGCTTTCTCAAAATCAGGTCACGCGCGTATTGAGAAAGCGCACCACCCGTACGTTTAACCAGGCCTCCACGTTGCGGCGTTCCATACGAGATCCCCGCCCGCTTCCTTTCTTCTCTGAACCCATTGTAAAGACACGCCGCACCCAACAACTGGATGCTAAAAAAATATATCCCGATAAACCGTTTTTGACCCATTCCCGCCAAGTAGCTGATTACATGGCCGCAGAAAGCAACCGGTTGATGCTTAAAGACTTATACAACATCCAAACCCTTTGGGAAGAAATAGATAAAAATTTACCCAAACTGGAACAAATCGCCCAGCAATCTCCGCAACCTGTACATTTTACCGAGTGGATGAGCCAGCAAATCCCGGAGCAAACCAGCATGTTATTTATAGGGGAAGAACACGGATATTATGAAATTCGCAAGCAAGTTTCCGAATTGCTGACCTTATTGCGAAAGAAATACCCCAACCGAGAAATTATGTTATTTACAGAATTTCTAACGGAAGATTTTCAGTGGTCCGAACACGCTGTGGATCCGTATGATCCCCGGAATCTTTATGTTCCCATTTGGCAAAATGCACTGAAAAATAATATTCCGGTAATTGGGTTGGAACCTTTGTTTGTGTTGGAAAACCGCGGGGAGGTAACTATTAAAGCTCCCAACGGAAAGACCCGGGATATTAACCAATGGATTCAACGGGAAGGTATCCGCCTACGCAACGAACGCTGGAAACAAACGCTGCAACGCTACCGTGCCCAACACCCAGATGCTTTGTTTGTGGTATACAGCGGGACCGGACATAGCTTGTACTATTATCCTTTTTCCCTCTCCCAGCAATTCCCAGCCGAACACGTATTTGTAACTGCGTTGTATCCGGATAAACATTCCACAATACAAAGTAACGGCTTCTTAAAAATTGCAAAGGAATCCTCTGAATCGTTCCAGGGACCTTTGGAACGGTTGACCAACGGGGTGGAATTCCCACAACCGATGTTGCACTTTAAGGACCCGGCTCTCTCAAATTTGGTGGGTTTTAACATCCGCTTCAAAGTTCCGGTCAATTTGGAACGCTACCGTTTTGAACACGGTTTTTAATTGGAACACGCCTACCTTGCACTAGTCAAATCAACCGGAAAATAATAAAATGTAAGAAGGGAAGGGTGGCCGAGTGGTTTAAGGCGTCAGTCTTGAAAACTGATGTAGGGGCAACTCTACCGAGGGTTCGAATCCCTCCCCTTCCGTATTTTAGTTTTTGATTTTCAGCATAAATCCCCGTTGAGGTTGAACCCCGACGGGGATTTTTTGTGCACCACTCATAGCATGCAAAATTTGGTGGGGTTTCGTGCTTTTTGGTAAATATTCTCTTTTTATGCTGACAAGAGTAAGTAGGAAGTCGCGCAAGAACATTCTTAAGTATTTTGTTGCTTATTACTTTTTTGCTAGGCTGAGCCGGCATTGTTTTATTAGCATAAAACAAGGACAGCCGTGGTATTTCTCATACACCCACATGCACGGGCAATTCCACTTTAACCCGTATAAACACATAGCAACAATTACATAGAAAAAATAAAAGAACGCCGGGTGTATATATAACCCCAATAGCCCAAATACCGTCATCATGCCCGATTTGGAACGGTACGAAAACGCCGTTTTTTCCGGCTTTAGACTATATCCTAAATACAAGTGAATAAATACTAGGCCCCCCAAAACAGCCAATGTGATTTGGTGCATCGCCGTAAAATAACACAAAGCAAGCGCTAATACCAACCGCACTGCCACACTCCATTCCCCCGACAATGTAATACTCATCATCCGCACATTCTTTTGGTACAAAGCATAATCCGGGTTTTTTTGTAAAAGCCACTGTTCTTCGGCTTTAGCCCGACGCACCATCAAGGGCAAAAATAGTCCGCTTACTAGTACTAACGTAAGCGCATTAGCCATGATCAAACTTCCGCACCAACACCAAAGCAAAAGAGAAGCATACATCGGGTGGCGTGCCAGCGCATACGCCCCCGTAGTACGCAAAGGATGATTTTGTTTAATTTCTATTCCATCGGACCATAGGCGTCCGATATTTAGTTTGGCCCACACGTGCCACCCGGTAGCAAACAAAAGCCCGATACTACCCAGTACAAAGAAAAAACAATAGGACACTATTGGTAGGGCTACTTGCCCCCAAGAGCCAATCCAACATGGGAAAAGCAACAACACTAACAACAACATTTCTCGTGTAGAAAAAAAGTGACTCCGTTGTTTGTCCAGTTTTTGGGAGATTTGGCGATACTCATAAAATTTCCATACAACGGCCGCCAAAAGCGCGACACCCGTTACATAAACAAGTATAATTCCAATTAGAAAAAGAATAGGATTTTGAGCATGCTCACTTGTCCGCAGTAACCATGTTATCATGCGTACGCCTCCAAAGAATTAAAATACATACTGGGATAAAAGCCACAGCTAACCACTGATACACCGTTAAATTACCCCATACGCGGGGTTCTATCCGCCAAAATTCAATGACAAAACGCATAAGCAAATAAGCAAACAGATAGACGGGGAATAATAAATCCGGCCGTTGTGTACGCCGGTAGAAAAAATATAAACCGATAGCCATACTAAACTGGAATATACTTTCTACTAGTTGCACAGGAATAAAAAGTGTTCCGCCACAACAACCGTTTAAGTAGCATCCGATTTTTCCAAAACCAACCGCCACGGCCAGTGGAATTACAAACCGGCCGCCAAAACCGCCCGCGTTGCCGCTACATGTTTTGTACAAGTTAATTGCTAGAAACGCGCCTAATATACCGCCCATAACGCTTTTACCTTGCACAATATAACCGTGCAAACCATAAGAAAGCCAAATGGGTATTTTGGCTCCTAAAATAGCCCCGATAAAAGCGCATACATAAATGGGCAAGCGTACCCGTTGCGGAGGATGCGGCATTTGTAATTTCCATGCCACTATCCCCCCGGCAATCAAACCAATAGCAGAACAAATCGCGTAAGCCCACATAGTAAGTATTAACCTGCAATAGCGGCTATACCCAAGCAAGTCATAAATAATAAAAAGGGCAACCCAATTACTACTCCCAACAAAATAAGTAGCACAATTCCAATCTGTTTTTTAGCAGAATAAGGTTTCCCTACTTTTTCGGTTTGGCCAGCCGACAAATTAGAAGTTGGAGGTAAAGGTTGTTGCGTAATTTCTTGGGGTGTTTGAGATGTGTTTTCTTCTACCATATTATTTTTCCTTTTAATACGTTATGTACACAAAATGGGATTACTTTTCCGTTCCCAACGCTTACTCCTGTACAACATTTCTGGGCACGTTGCCAATCAAATGTGTCTGCATCCATAAAATTCTTGACAATAATGCGCACGATTTTCATGTCTTTGTAAGAAGAGCCGTTCCCTTGAGCAAATTCTTGCAATTTGTCCAACATAAAATTATCGCCCAGTACTTTCCCCACAAAACATTTGCAAACGTTCTTTTGCATATAGTCTAAAATCGTTTTATCAAACGCAATGCGGTTGGAAAGTTGGGTCTTGCATTTTGAATAGTCTATATAATCTCCCAAAGAATATACTTTATCGCCTTGGCAAAACAAAAAACCCAAACTGGTGCAATTTTCATGCGAACAAGGCAAAGGAATTAAATCTTTATATTTCATGTATCCGCTATTAGCAATTGCTAGCAAAATATCTTCTTGCATAACCGACGGGATTTCCGTTCCCGCTGCACTGCCCACTTTAGTTAAACGCTGAAATGTAATGCCGGAAATATGTTTTAATTCAACCGCCAATTTCAAAATGGCCGGAATTTCTTTTAAGTTTTCTTGATAAACGGTAACCGCTAAACAAGTTTTTATCTCGGCCACGTTTAATTGTTTTAGAATTTCTTGTTTTTGTGTTAACAAGGATTTTCCGCGCAGGGTTTTATATACTTCATCATCAAATCCATCAAACTGCAAATAAATTTCTACCCGGTCTTTATGCTGCTTAATTAAATCAAAGGTATCTGTATCAGTAAGCAATCTTAAACCATTTGTATTGACCAAAATCCGTCCGATATCCGCGTGCAAGGATTCTTGCAAAATCTCTTTGAATTGTGGGTGAATCAAGCATTCGCCACCGCTGATTTGAAGCACGTCCAAGTGGCCCTGTTCCGCGGTAAGCAGCGTTTGCAACCGGACTTTAAATTCCTCTACGGTAATATGTTGCGTGGACTTTTTGCCAAAATAGCAAATAGGACACGCCAAATTACACGCCTCTGTAATTTCAATTAGCCCTGTACAAATATGTTGTTTGTGCGCATCGCACCAACCACAATCCGGGCCGCAATTACCGTTAAACGGAGTAATGGCTTGAAACGGTTTGCCTTCTACATCGTATGTTTTATCAAAAAAACGCTCGGCATCCTTGGCAATCTGTACCAAAAAGGAGCCGTGTTCGGGGCAAGTTTTTTCCAACCACACTTCACTTCCCCGTTGTACTTTAATAGCGGGAATTGTCTTTAAACATATGGGGCATAATGCTTTCGTCTCTTGTTTCATAGCTTTATCTTAACAAAAAAACTACTCCTTGTTCTAGTTGCTTGAAAATCAGCATAGTGCTAGGGAAACTACAACCTCCGTTTGCTTTTTTATAACAAAGCCCCCGAACCGGGGGCTTTGTTTGTTTACAGAACGTCTTTTATAACTTTTTGAGGAACCGCTCAAACGCTGCGCGCCCTTCGGGGGTTTGCTTATAAACACCGGCATATTCCAGCACTCGGGCAAACACGTGGCCCACTTCGGTCTGTAGGATTTTAGCCGTGTTTTTTGATGTGAATGTATGCTTTTTAAGCAATTGTTCCACCCAAGGGGCATGCTTTTTGAGCGTTTCGTTTTTATAAAGCCCCGCTACATCTTTGCGGATGAGGTACGGCTCCAAATCCTTTAATTCTTTGGATAACCGCGCCGGCAAAACCGCCAAGCCCATCACTTCAATAAGCCCAATGTTTTCTTTTTTGATATGATGCACATCGGCATGCGGGTGGAAAATACCCAGCGGGAATTCGTCCGTGGTGCGGTTGTTACGCAGCACCAGATCCAACTCAAAAAGCTTCCCGCGCCGGCGTGCAATGGGCGTAATGGTATTATGTGGCGTGCTGCCGGTTTTGGAAAGAACGTCGGCCTTCGGGTCGTTATACGTGCGCCATTTTTTCAAAATGTACGTGGCAGCTTCTACCAAATCTTGTTTCTTTCCGTTTAGGCGGAGGGTACTCATTGGCCATTTGACAATGCCGGCTTTTACATGTGGAAATTTTGCCAACTTGAAAGTTTTTTCCAGCGGGGCCTTTTCCATCGCAAACGTGTAACGCCCACCTTGGAAGTGATCGTGCGTTAAAATGGATCCGCCCACAATGGGCAAGTCTGCATTGGAACCGATAAAATAGTGCGGAAAAAGCTCCACAAAATTAAGTAACCGCGCAAAACTTTTTTGCGTTAGTTTCATTGGCTCGTGCTTGCCGGAAAGACAAATACAGTGCTCGTTATAATATACATACGGCGAATATTGCAAGTACCACAAATCCCCATCTTTAAGTAAATCCAACGGGATAAGCCGAATGGTTTGGCGCGCCGGATGATTGATACGCCCGGCATAGCCCTCGTTCTCTTTACAAAGCAAACACTGCGGATACGAAGACGCCTTGGCGTGCAACGCGGCGGCAATGTCTTTGGGGTCTTTTTCCGGCTTGGACATATTAATAGTAATATCCAAATTGCCATACCGAGTGCGGGCCTTCCACGCTTTGTTTTTAGCTACGCGCGACGTGCGGATGTAATCCAAGGCGCGGGCATCGTGATAAAACTTATCGGTGGCCTTGCGCGGATTTTTTTTGTGTAGTTCAAAAAATTCTTGTATGGTTTGAGAGGGCCGCTTGGCAAAAACGCCCATCAGTTTTGTATCAAACAAATCCCGCATGGTTACCGTATCGGGCGAGATGAGCCCCCTTTGCACGGCATAGTCACATAGTTTGGAAAGAATTTCGCAAGGATATTTGGGCGTTTTGCCGGAAAATCCCGTCGGTGAATATTCGTCCAGGTGCAAGACAGAAAGCAGCTCATTGACGGCCCACACACGGTCCTGCGGCTTAATTAATTGCTCGCGCAATGCGTACAAAACCAATTGATCTATGAGTAAATTGATGTTCATAAAAGCTCCTAATATTTGCGGTTTTGCTCCCAATTCCACGCGGTTTGCAAAATACGCGTGAGGGAATATTCCGGCTTCCACCCCAACACTTGTTGGGCTTTGGTGCTATCAGCCACCAGTACGGCCGGATCCCCTGCACGACGGGGAGCCACTTCTACTTTAAAATCTATGCCTGTAATTTTTTTGGCTTCTTTGATAAGCTCCGCCACACTAAACCCGGTTCCACTTCCCAAATTGAAGCGCTCGCTCTTGTCTTCTTTCATCATTTTTTCAAGCGCCAAAATATGGGCACGTGCCAAATCGTTTACGTGTATATAATCGCGAATGCAAGTGCCATCCGCCGTGGGATAATCGTCTCCAAATACTTTAATGCTGGGACGTTTGCCCGCAGCCGCTTGCAACACAATGGGAATCAAGTGTGATTCGGGATTGTGCGATTCCCCAATCTCGCCCGAGTCGTCGGCCCCGCTGGCGTTAAAATAGCGCAGCGCCGTGGCTTTTAGCCCGTAGGCCGTATCAAAATCCGCCAACATTTTTTCCACCATTAGTTTGGTGTTTCCGTAGGGATTGATGGGATTTTGCGGATGGGTTTCATCAATTTTAGGTTTTACCGGTTCGCCAAATGTAGCGGCTGTGGATGAAAACACAAAATATTTGACGTGATTTTCCACCATACTATCTAACAAATTGAGCACTTGTGCAACGTTGTTATGATAGTATTTAGAGGGTTCTTTTACACTTTCACCCACTTCAATAAATGCGGCAAAGTGCATAACGGCCTCAATAGGATATTTTTGGAAAATCCGAGTTAAAAGCGCTTTGTCGCCCAAATCCCCCAGTTCAAAAGGATAGTTGGACACCGCCTCGCGGTGACCTTTGGAAAGGTTGTCCAACACGACGGGTTGATACCCTTGCTGGGCCAGCATCCGCACCGTATGCGAACCAATGTATCCGGCCCCTCCAATTACCAAAATATGTTTCACGTTTACCTCCTAGTACATTTTGGGCATCTGACGGGCAGGCCCACCTATGGACGCAATGTAAAAATCTGCATTGAGGCCGGTTTTGTCGTGATAGACTTTACGCACGGTATCAATTACATTTTTCATTTCTGTGTCTTTCACCAATGCCACCGCACAACCGCCAAAGCCGCCCCCGGTAATGCGCGCACCTAATACGCCCGGGATGCCCCAACAAGTTTCTGCAATAATATCAAGCTCCGGGCAGCTGGTTTCATAATCGTCGCGCAACGAAACGTGGGACTGGTTCATCAGTTTGCCAAAGGTTTCCAAGTCGCCTGCTTTGAGTGCTTTAGCGGCTTGCAAGGTGCGTTGGTTTTCGTAAACGGCATGTTTGGCACGTTTACGCTCCACCGGGTCTTTAATTAAATCTTTGTTGGCTTCAAATTGTTCAATAGAAAGTTCGCCCAATGCTTGAACGGGAAGTTTGGTTTGCAAGGCCTTGAGGGCATTTTCACTTTCCCGCCGGCGGTCATTATAGGCCGAGGTTACCAAAGAATGTTTCTTATTACTATTGATAATTAAAATAGAAATTCCTTGTAAATCCAGCGGAACATACTCATATTTTAAGGTATTGCAATCAAGCAAAATAGCATGGTTTTCTTTGCCCATACCACTGGCAAATTGGTCCATAATTCCGCAATTCATACCTACAAATTTATTCTCCGCTTCTTGGCAAAATTTCACCAGCTCAATTTGCGGAATATGTAAATTGAAGGTATGATTCATGGCCACGGCGGTGGCTAATTCAATAGCCGCGGAGGAAGATAACCCCGCTCCGCCGGGGATATCCCCCCAAAAAAGCAGTTCAAACCCGTGATCCATTTGATACCCGTGATTTTGCAGTACTTTAATGACCCCCAACGGATAGTTGGCCCAGTCATTATTTTTATCGTACACAATGGAATTGAGGTCGGCCTCAATAATTCCTTTTTGCGGAAAATTGAGTGAATGCAAGCGGATTTTTTGGTCATCCCTCTTGCAAAACACACAATGATTGCCAAAAGAAAGCGCACAGGGGAATACATGCCCGCCGTTATAATCGGTATGTTCCCCAATTAAATTGATCCGCCCGGGAGCAAAAAAATACAATTTTTGCTTATGAAAGACTTCATTAAATTTACTGCGTAAGGCAAGTTGGTTCATAAGTTTCTCCACTGTTTAACGTACTGTCATTTTTAAATTCCAAGCGCGTTTGGCCCGCGGGGCAATTTTAGCCGCCCGGCGGATTTTATGCGCCACGTACAAATCGTCGTATATTCCGGTGCACGGTTCCAATGCAATGTTGTAATCACCGCGGTATCCACCCTGGGTCTTCCACACCCCCAAATAGGGAACTTCTTGGGCCGAGTACGTATAGATCAGCTGTTCGTGCGTATCGGTATGTTCAATGCCGCACCACCCCGCCGTGTTGGGGGAGGTGAAATAAAATTTTTCGCAATTATGCGCGCTTACAGGTTCCGTTTTGGATAGATCAATTTTGTGACCTTGCACACTATTGGTAAGGGGATAAGTATGCAATGTACCCCACGGCCCTAAGTGTTGGGTGGAGTGTTCCACCGTCATCACCTGGTTCAATTCCGGCGGAATTAAAAGACGAGTAGCCGGGGAACAAGCCAACAAACAATGGGGCGTCCAGATAAATTCAAATTCCGCGTCGGACGTGTTTTCCACGGTATATGCAAACAGCACTTCGTTATTTTGTAACGTAGCCACCCGAGTTAAAACATACGGGAATTTTGAACTGCGCACTACCGATTGGATACGGTTTTCCCCCTGGGTAAATGTTACTTCCCAAGGCAAGGCCCATACCTCCCCATGGTCCGGGATTTTTGTTCCCTCCCAAGGTCCACACGGATACGGGCACGCATCAATAGACGGAAAAACTTCATCAAAGCCGCTGGAATCATAATCTGAAAAAGCGGCACCGTACGGCGGAATAGATAATTTTTCCAAAGAGGATTGGAATAAAAACTCCCGCCCTGTTTTTTGGGCTACCAAGCTAGCCAACTTGCAGCCGTATTGCGGCAAAAAAGTAAGACGCACACTGTCGTTTTCCAGTATGTAAGCTTCTAAACCTTTATAAAATGATGTCATACAAGGGGTTATCCTGCGGGTATTATTATGTATACGTAAATTATTACGTATACTTTCATTTTATAATACCAGCTAAAAAAGTCAACCCCCCTTTTTGCGTTTTGTTATAGTGAGTTGACTTCACTGCTTATTATATTTACAATGGAAGTAGCGGGGCTGTGTTGGAATGCACCCTGCAAAAACGTATCACAAGAAGCATTACAAAAACTGAACTTACTTAAGGAGAACTCATGCTACTAACTGTTACATCCTTCGTTGGGTTTACGTTCCTCGTACTGGGGATTTCGTACTATCTAACGCGCAAGAAAGACGCTTCTTCTTCTGAAGGCTACTTCTTAGCCGGCAGAGGATTAACCGGGTGGGTAATTGCCGCCTCATTATTGTTAACCAATTTGTCTACCGAACAGATGGTCGGTCTGAATGGACAAGGATATATGTTTAATATGTCCGGCATGGGCTATGAAGTAGGCGCCTCGCTGGCATTGATTATTGTGGCATTTTTCTTTTTACCCCGCTACCTCAAAAAAGGCTACGCAACGATCCCGGATTTTATCGGTGAACGTTACGACGCCGCCACCAAGCAATTTGTGAACTTTTTATTCTTGGCCGGGTATGTGCTCATCTTGCTTCCTACGGTACTTTATTCGGGCGCTATTGGGATGGGCGGAATCTTTGACATCATGGGCACGTTCCATTTATCCCCGATGATGGCCATTATTGTAGTGGTAGTAGCCATTGGTATTTTAGGTTGTATGTACACCATTTTCGGCGGATTACGTATCATGGCCATTGCCGATACGCTTAACGGGATTGGCTTAATTATCGGCGGGTTGATGGTACCGTTGTTTGCCTTGGCCTACGTAGGCGACGGGAACATTTTAAGCGGTATCACCGAACTGGTAAAAGCCCATCCGGAAAAATTCAACGCTATTGGTAGTTCTACCGATCCGGTCCCATTTCTGACTATGTTCACCGGGATGTTCCTGGTTAACTTGTTCTACTGGGGCTGTAACCAGACGATCATTCAGCGTGCTTTAGCCGCCAAAAACTTAAAGGAAGGGCAAAAAGGGTTATTATTGGCTGCCATCTTTAAATTGTTCGGGCCGCTGTATTTGATTATCCCGGGCATTATTGCGTTCCACATTTTCCAAGACAATCCGCTTAAAGTAGGCGATATGGCCTACCCTATGTTGGTCAACAAAGTGCTTCCGTTCTATTTGATCGGATTCTTTGCGGCCGTGCTATTTGGGGCCATTTTAAGCTCGTTTAACGCAGCGTTGAACTCTACTTCCACGCTGTTTATGTTGAACGTCTATAAACCGCTAGTCAACCCCTCCGCACCGGACCATGAATTAGTGAAAAAAGGCAAATATGTGGGTGTTTGTTTGGCTATTTTTTCCATGTGTGTGGCCCCGCTGATTGCGATGGCTCCGTCCGGACTATTTAACTACCTACAGATGGTAAACGGTTTCTACAATGTGCCGATTTTCACCCTCATTATTGTAGGTATGCTTAACAAAACTGCCCCGGCGTGGTCAGCTAAAGTAACCCTTATTTTCTTTATGATCGGCTATGGGCTCACCCAACTGGGGGTGATTAAAACTGACCTGCACTTCTTGCACATTTTGGCTATCTTGTTTGCGGTTTCCGCTGTGTTTATGTTCATCACGGGCAAACTGTGGCCGATGCAGACCAAGTATGACGATAGCAAAGACCTAAACGTGGTAGATACTACCCCGTGGAACAAGCTAGGCATCGTCAGCGTGGCCATTGTGCTGTGTGTGTTTGGAGTGTATGTATTGTTCTCCTCGCTAGGCCTTGCAGCCGGCGCGTAAGTTTGTTGTAAACCAAAATCCCCGGGCACAAACCCGGGGATTTTTTATGGGAAATAAATTGTCTGGCTATTTCTTCAAATATTCTTCTAAAATAGCAGCGGCACATTCCACTTTTTGTGCGCAAGTACGGTGGTCGTAATACGCCGGAGTACGGGGCTGCGGCGTAGGGTCTTGCGGCCCGGCAGGCAGGCCCAGCAACTCCCGGCAGATAATAGAGCCGTTCTCTTTTTTAAAACGATTGCACAGTTCTTGGATATGTGCGTAAAACGCTGCTTTTTGCGCTTGATCGGTAGGATCTTTGGGAGCGTGTTTTAAAGAAAACGCCATGCACATCCCGCTGACGGCACCACACACTTCCCGCTGACGGCCCAGGCCGCCACCAAAACAGGCAGAGGCCGCAAGCGCGGTGGCCGAGTCCATGCCAACTTCGTCCGCAAAGGCGCACAATACTGCTTGCGCGCAATTGTGCCCTTGCATAAATAATTCTTTGGCTTTTTGTGCTTTAGTCATAACTTAAATTTATTTGTCAGCCAATGCTTGGGTAAGCGCGCGAGAAAGCTGGTCCGCACAAGAGGTTCCACGCCCGCCGCAATCGTTCCCTTTTAAGAGGGTGGCTACGTGCGATGCATCCGCCCCTTCTATCAGTTTGCCGATGGCCAACAAATTGCCCGGGCATCCGCCTAAAAAACGTACGTTATGTACGCGGTTTTGCTCGTCTAGCGCAAAAGAAACTTCTTGCGAACACACGCCGCTGACTTCAAATGTATATTCTTTCATAGACTTTCCTTATAAATAAGTTACCAAATCGTTAAGTTCTTTACGCTCTTGGTGGCGGTCGGCCGGGGCACAATCATCCGCTACGTAGCCAATGGGCATCAGCAACACCGGGATTTCGTGCGCCGGCAAATGATACGCGCGTGATACAGCCGGTTGCGAAAAGAAGTTCAGCCAGCACGTGCCCAGCCCCTGTTCAGTAGCGGCAAACATCACGTGTGTGGCCACAATGGATGCGTCCTGCACGCCGGAAGTGCGCTGCGGTTCCTGCGGATGGTGCCATTCTTGCTGGGTATCTTTGGTAAAAATCAGCACCACAGGTGCCCCATAATGGCACGGAGTAAGCGTGCGCATTTTTTCCATTCCTTCGGGCGATTGCACTACATAAATATGATACGCCTGCAAATTTTTGGCCGTGGGAGCCAGGCGCGCAGCTTGCAAAACGGCATTTAGTTTTTCGGATTCAATGGGTTTATCCGCAAATTTGCGCACGGAATAACGCGCGCGGGCCAGTTCGGTAAATGTCATAAGAGCTCCTGTGAAATAATTATTTGTTGCGGCCGGTTTCTTTGAGTAATGTTTCAAACATCGCCAGTTGCGGACCGTATTTTTCGTGCGCTTGCTCGGGCGTTACGTCGCTGCGATAGGTCCAGTTGTGCGCGCCCACCGTGCCGGGGGTATTGATGCGCTCCAACGTGCCGGTAATATCTTGCCAGGCAAATAACGTAAGCGCAGAGGCACTTTCCAACACCCGTTTTAACATCAAGCGTTGCGTATCTAAATTAAAGGGAACGTTACCGTCGGTCTTTTGGGCGGAAATCATTTCCCAAATGTTGCGCCGCTCGTTGATGTCCATAGTTTCCCACCAACCGCGCAAGGTTTCCGTGTCGTGCGTGGACGTGGTAGCTAACGAAACCACCGGATAATTCTTCGGCTCGCGATACCAGCCGTTATCCTCGCGCTCCCAACGAAGCACTTTGTAGCCGGGGATTTTTAAATCCACCAACATCTTGCGTACATAGTTGGGAATTACGCCCAAATCTTCGCCCACCGGCAGTTTGCCTTTGGCTTCTTCCAACACCATTTGCAAGAAGGCATGGCCGCGGTCAATTTGATTTTGTTCGCCTTCGCAATCAAACGCGCCTTGCTTTTCGCCCGGGGCATACACATACGTGCGGAAAAACCCCACTAAATGGTCCAGGCGGAAAATATCGTAGAGCTGCGTGGCCCGGTTGATTTTGCGGCGCCACAAATCAAAATGATGGGCTAGTTGATACGGCCAATCGTACGCCGGGAGCCCCCAACGCTGGCCGTCCTTTGAGAACTGGTCTGCCGGGGCGCCGATTTCAAACCCCAGGCGGAAATTTTCTTGATTGGCCCAAATGTCGGAACTATCCAAATTGGTAGCGAAGGGAATGTCGCCAAAAATATAGACACCTTTGTCTTGCGCGGCCAATTTGGCGCAGCGCAATTGCTGGTCCAATATCCATTGGATATATTTGAAGTAGTTTACAAATTCGGAATACCGAGTTTCAAAATTGCGCACGGCCGGGCTGTTAAAATCTTGCAGTTCTTGCGGCCACATGGTCCAGCTTTTCCATTGATGAAAATCTTTTAAAGCACGGAACAACGCGTACCCACGCAACCACGGTTCTTGTGCGGCACAGTAGGCCTCAAAGGCCTGCGCGCGCGCCGTATTAACGGCCACTTCGTGAATTAAAAACGATTGATACCCCAGCCACAATACTTTTAATTTGGCTTGTTTGACCTCGGCAAACGAAGCGTTGGGGGCCTCCTGCCATTGCATAATTTGGGCGGAAATGGACCCGATAAATTCCTGCGCGCGCGCACTGCGGGCAACATCTTCCACTTCATCAATTTGCACATAGACCGGGTCCACCGCAAAAGACGTAAGCGCGCTGTACGGACAATTTTGCCCGGGAGCCGTTTCTTGCAGCGGTAAAATTTGGATGAACTTTACCCCTAATCCGGCCAAAAAATCGGTCCATAGCCGCAAGGAACCCAAATCGCCCACGCCCCAATCCTGCCGGGTGCGCATGGCAGACACAGGGAGCAAAATACCGCAAGTGCGCGACGATAACAATTCTTCTTGTATGGTCATAAGCTACTTTTTAGCAATGGCTTCTATTTGCACAACGCCGCCTTTGGGCAACGCCACTACCTGAACGGTGGTGCGGGCGGGTGGATTTTCTTTAAAGAAAGTTTCGTACATGGCATTCATTTCGGCAAATTTGGTTAAATCCGTCATAAATACCGTTGTTTTGATGACGTGTTTTAACGAACAGCCGGCTTCCTTTAAAATATTTTCCATGTTTTTTAGTACGATTTCGGTCTGTACCTGTACATCGCCTGAAAAAATTTCCCCGGTTACCGGGTCAATGGGAAGCACGCTGGAGGTAAAAATAAATCCGCCGTCCTCTACCGCTTGGGAATAAGGCCCGATGGCTTTGGGCGCACGGGAAGAATTGATAATTTTTTTAGTCATAAACCCTCTCTTAGCGGCACGCGGCCGCAACAAGCTATACTTATATGGTAATAAAGACGGCGGGGCTGTGTCAAACACAAACGCCTTGAGATTGCCCCTCACAAATAGTATAATAATAAGTGGAGTTAGTATCGTTGTCACCTGCCACAGATTACCAGCAAATTGGCTTGCACGTACTAAAAATATTTGATATACTATATGTGTTGGGTTTAACTCGACGCTGGATTAGACCCGCATTTTTTTGCGCTCGTAGCTCAGTGGTAGAGCATCCGCCTTTTAAGCGGGGGGCCGTGAGTTCAAGTCTCACCGGGCGCACTTTTAGATGCCCTCTTCGTCTATCGGTTAGGACGTCGGATTTTCAATCCGAAAAGAGGAGTTCGATTCTCCTAGAGGGCGTTCGCTTTTAATATACTCGCTTTGAAAAAGAGCGGGTTTTTTTATTATTTCACGACGACAAATCCCCCCTTTTTACGCAATTCCCTAAAGCCCGAAAAATCGCTCAATTTTGGCACAAAAAAAGCACAATTTGGACACTATAATGGCACAGTTTTTTCCGTTGTGAAAAGCAATTCTTGCGGCCTTTATAGTGACCATTTTATATACTTTTGGGCACAAAATAACCGACAGATTAAAAGAAAATGTTTTATAATGAAGATATCTGAATATAACGGAGGAAATTGCTATGTTTCAGTTTAGTAAAATTACCGATTTAATTAGTAAGATGTTTTCCAAACCGAAATTTACAATACAAACTTTGCCTGCGGATTTCCACGAGACGTATTCCACAGATGAATTAAATTTTATCAATGCTCTCATGTTGCAAGGAAAATTTCTCTCCAATGACAAGGATGAAGTAATTTATAACGACCAGTTGCATTTCTGTGCAGATGATACCATGTTAGAGGGTGCAATTGCCTCATTAAAAGAGAAAACAAAGTGTAATATTTCCGCTGATACGGTCCAAAACCTTCTTGCTGAAGTTGTGGGAACGCTGTATGATAATGGGGTTAAAAAATTACAAGTAGTTCTTTATCATAAAGGGACTAGCCAAGTATATAATTTGCCGGATTTGCGGCGCGTAATTAATGTTGTTAACGGTATCTGTATGCTTCATACCGCCTATGCGCTCCAAGCTGCTAATATATTCCAAGACAGTGTTGCAGGAAAACATGGTACCCCTTTCTACGAACGTATTAAAGGTATAAAAGTCTTTATGCTGTGGGACCCGCCCAAAAATGGTTTTCAAAAGGGAGATAAGTTTGCTTTTGAAGTGTTAGAATTAGATACACCACCCGCTAAGCACGGTGCTATTCCTGTGTTTTTCACGTATGAAGAGGCAAAAACGCACTTAGCCAAAACGACAGACCCGAAGTTTCAAGTAGCTACGGTAGATTTAGCGGACTTAGTACAATTTGTTAAAGGGCAATTGTCTGTAGTGGTAGAACCTTTTACAAATTATTGGTTAGAATTAAATTGGCCCGATAAACAGAATTGAACGCTTAGGAGAAACAACATGCGTAAATTTACACAAATTTTCAGTAGCATATTTATTGCTTTGTTTGGATTTGCCTGTGCCAAGCAAGACGCACTATACAAAGCCGTTGAAGCCGGAGACACTCAACAGGTGGCCCAATTAATTGCCAACGGAGCAGATGTAAATAAACGCTATAGTGAAGGTTGGACTGCATTAATAGTTGCAAGTAGTAATGGAGACACCGAAATCGCACAAGCGTTGCTCAGTGCAAAAGCGAATGTAAATGCAAAGAGTAATGAAGGAGTAACCGCTCTGATGTATGCAAGTCTAAATGGCCACGCCGAAATCGTAAAGGCGTTGCTAGATTCTAAAGCGGATGTAAATGCAAAAAGTAATAAGGGCGGGACTCCTTTGATGTTTGCAAGTGAAAATGGACATACTGAAATCGTAAAAATGTTGCTAGACGCAAAAGCAGATGTAAACATAAAGAATAATGAGAAAGGGACCGCCTTAATGCTAGCAAGTCAAAATGGACATACCGAAACTGTAAAAGCCTTGCTAAATGCAAGAGCAGATGTTAATGCAAAGAATTATGAAGATGGGAATTCCTTGATATATGCAAGTAAAAATGGTCACACCGAAATTGTGGAAATGTTACTGGATGCTAAAGCAGATGTAAATGCAATGAGTAATAAGGGGGGGACCGCCTTGATGTATGCAAGTCTAGATGGATATACCAAAATTGTAAAAGCATTGTTAAGTGCAAAAGCCGATGTAAACTTGAAGAGCATTGATGGACTGACCGCCTTGATGAATGCAAGTGCAAGTGGACACCCTGAAACTGTAAAAGTATTGCTAGATGCCAAAGCAGATGTAAATGCAAAGAGTAATGAGGGGGTTACCGCGCTGATGTATGCAAGTCTAAGTGGACACACCGGAATCGTAAAGACGTTGCTAGATTCCAAAGCAGATGTAAATGCAAAAGAAAATAAAGGTTGGACTGCCTTAATGTTCATAAGTCAAAATGGACACCCTGAAACTGTAAAAGTATTGCTAGATGCCAAAGCAGATGTAAACGCAAAAAGTAATGAAGGAGTAACCGCCTTAATGATAGCAAGTAAAAATGGTCACACCGAAATTGTGGAAATGTTACTGGATGCTAAAGCAGATTTAAATGCAATGAGTAATAAGGGGGGGACCGCCTTGATGTATGCACGTCTAGATGGATATACCAAAATTGTAAAAGCATTGTTAAGAGCAAAAGCCGATGTAAACTTGAAGAGC
>JAGCWX010000002.1 GCA_017961585.1 Elusimicrobiaceae bacterium
AGGTCGCTGTCGGGGATCTCCCTTCTGCCTATTCCCAGCATTAACACCCGCCCAAGCACTTACTTACGAGACGGATGTGGGAGATTCCCCACAAAAACCTTGGGGAATGACACTCTATCACAAACAGCGACAACCAGCGTGGAAGACCCTGAATCAAGTTCAGGGTGACCGTTGATTTAAGAGGTCATCCCCAAAGGTCGTAATTGGGGATCCCCACCGCTTTCTCTTTTCGTCATGCTGAGGAGTTTCTGCTCAGCATCTCATCCGCTTTCAGCAACGCAAGGCAGAGATCCTGAACTAAAACCTTTCAGGATGACTCTTTTTTTCAAACCTCGGCAATCCCCACCACCTCTCGTCAATTTTTCCCTAGATCCAAACAAAAACCCCCGGCAATAAGCCGGGGGATTTTTTACGGTAAAACGTAGCAAAGGACTTATTTTTTCACGCGGCGCATTTGCGCTTTCCAGGCCTTTTTAGCCGCCTGTTGTTTCTTTTTGGCTTCACCGGAAAGTAAATCTTCCACTCGGCGGGCTTTTACTTCGGCCAGGTTGGCCTCGTCGGCCTGGATTTTGGCTTCCCAATGATCCAAATTGGCACGCTCTTGCTCAATACGGTTTTTCATATAGGCAATTTGGGCGTCCACTTGTTGGTCCACAATTTGAGCCAGTTGCGCTTTGATAGCCGGTTTTTCGGCCTCAGGTGCTTTTTTGTATTTTTTGATCAGCTGTTTGACCAATTTGCGCCGGGCTTTAAAGGAAGCTCTATTTTGCGTTTGCTGGGCCTGCGTGTTAGCGGTGGCTACGTTGTCTTGAGCCGCCAAGCAGGGGCCTGCCAAACCCATCAGTAGCACAAGAATTAAAATTTTCTTCATAAACAACCTCCTAATTTAAAGATGTATCTTTAACGCCGGCCTCTTGAAACCCTTTGGCCCGTAATTTGCAGGAATCACACTGACCGCAAGGTTTATCCCCCCCGGCATAGCAGCTCCAAGTAAGTTCAAAAGGCACGTGCAAACTGTCCGCCAGGCGGACAATATCGGCCTTATTTAGGTGCATAAGCGGGGCTAGCACCTCAATCCCTTCGGTAACCCCTTTTTGGGTCCCTCGGTTTAGGGCGCAAGCAACTGCCTGATAAAACGCAGGAGTACAATCCGGATAGCCCGAAAAATCCACCGCATTCGGGCCCGCGATAATCGTATCCGCCCCAATGCTGTCTAGCAGCGACCCGGCCAACGCCAAAAACAATAAATTCCGCCCGGGGACGTAGGTAGAAGGAATGGCATGTTGTTCAATTTCTTCCACCGGGTGCACCGGCAACGGTTGCGCCGGATCCACCAACGAGCTGGATACCAACCACGGTAGTTTGATATCCAAAAAGTGCGTTTTTACGTTTAATTTTTCTGCAATTTTTTGAGCTGATTTTATTTCGCGCGCGTGCTTTTGGCCGTAGGTAACTGTTAACGTTTCACACGTGTACCCGTTGGCCAGCGCCCAATACAAACACGTGGTGGAATCCAACCCGCCCGAAAACAAAACAATGGCCTTTTTATGAGCTTTGGGCTTGTTTTGCACGGCAAAAGGCGCGGCTACTTCAATCTTGGGTGCGCTCATTTAAAATACCCATTACTTCAAAATCTTCCATGGCTTTGATGTCTTGTTCATTGACCGTATCCATGTACTTGATAGCATAAATAATCAGGGTAACGCGCGGATCTTGCGCACCGTCGCTTGCGCTGTTATATTGACCCAGCAAAATAGCATCAGCTCCCTTGGAAGCGGCCACTTTCTTGCCACGTTCTACCCCCATTTTAAGCACTTGCGGGTCCGGCTTGAGGTTTTTGATACGCAAAAGGCCAATATTCCCATAAGGTTGGGTGATTTCCCGGGCGCTGGCTAGTACTTCTACATCTTGCGGTTTAGTAGGCGAAAATTCCGGCCCGATGGCAATCCAATCCTGGGTGCTGGTATCTAACGTAGCACATCCTACCAATGTGCACAACGCAAACAAAAGTCCTAATTTTTTCATAATTCCTCCTATCGTTTTTGAGCGGCCAATTGCCCGCACGCAGCCAAAATATCGTTGCCCATACTTTTGCGAATGGTTACACCTATCCCCATGGCTTTTAGCCCGGCGGCAAAATCTTTGACCAACCGTTCATCGGTTTTTTCGCCCCGGCCCAAATTGCAAGCAATTAAATTTACATGCAACAAATAATTATCTTTGATACTATAAATCCAATCCGCCAATTTGCGGATATGTTCCGGGCGGCTGTTGACATTTTCCAATACGGAATATTCCAAAAATACTTGCCGCCCCGTCATAGCGATATATTCTTCCAACGCTTTTCTAAGGTCTTCCAAATCAAATTTGCGGTTCACGGGCATCATTTTGGACCGCTCGCTATTGTCGGCATTGTGCAGGGAAACAGCCAAATTGGCTTGCGGTAAATCCACCGCCAGTTTATGCAATTTGTCCGCAATCCCCGACGTAGAAATAGAAATATGCCGCGCCCCAATATTCAGGTGATTTTCGCTGGATAGTTCGCGCGCGGCCTTAATCACGTTTAGGTAATTAAGCAACGGCTCGCCCATACCCATAAACACCACGCTGGCAATACGATCGCCCAGCTTTTCTTGGTGCAAATATTGGAACCAAAAAAGTACTTGGTCGGTAATTTCTTCGGTAGTTAAATCGCGCTTAAAGCCCATTTTCCCCGTGGAACAAAACGAACAATGCAGCGCACAGCCCACTTGGCTGGATACGCACACGCTCCAGCTTTCTTGCGGCTTTAACAATACGGTTTCAATTTGAAGCCCATCGTGCAGGGTAAGCAGGGCCTTGGCTACTTTGTCTTTCTTAGACACCACCACCTTGGCTACCTGAAAGCTTAAAATCGGGCAATCTTTGGTTAGCTGTGCGCGCAAATCGGCCGGCAGGTTGGTGGCCTGCTCCCAAGAGGAAATCCCTTTCTTAAACAGGGCTTCTTGCACCTGTTTAATGCGGAAATTGGGCAAGCCGGCCTGCTTAATGTAGGTTTTGACGGTTTCAAAATTCATATACTTATTATATTATATTTGGCAAGGCAGCGGACGTGTACGCAAGCCCTGATTCCAAAACTTGCTTTTTTTTAGTATAATATCCGCACAATGAATGAAACGATCAAATTTAGCACGGCCGGTTTCCGCGCCGTAACTGCAGATGGGCTTACCGCTTTAAACGTACAGCGTTTGGCGTACGGGATTTCCGAACATATTTTGGAACATCCCTTCTATGGTTTTGAAGGAGAAGGATACAAAAAGCATTGCCAAGCGCAAGGCAAAAAAATGAAAAAGCCCTTGGTTATTGTGGGCTTTGATACCCGTTTTCTATCCAAACAACTGGCTTATGTAGCCGCGAATGCCTTTGTACAAAACGGAATTTCCGTAAAAATAGCCGAGCTGCCCCTGCCCACCCCAGTGGCGGAATGGACCGTGGTCAACGAATGTGCCGTAGGCGGCCTGGTAATTACCGGTAGCGAAGGGGAATATTTTGTAAACGGCGTCAAATGGATTGCCTACTACGGCGGGATTGCCAACAATGAAATTATGTCCGACATTGCCCAGCGCATCCCTTCCCCCAATGCCCAAATTTTAAAGGCATCTTCTACCGAATTTGGCGAACTTAACTCCGCCGTGGTAGTTAGTAAAGATTTCCGCAAAGCGTATCTTGCGCGTATGGCCAGTTTGATTAACACCCGCGCGCTTAAAACCGCCAAGCTTAAAATAGCGGTGGACCCGCTGTTTGGTTCGGCCAAAAATTATTTCCGCGCATTCTTGGAAAAATACGGCGTAACCGTGGAAGGGATTCACGAAGAAGATGACGTGCTTTTTGGTGGGAAAACCCCCAACGCCGGGCCGGTTAGCTTGCAAGAATTATCTAAGCTAGTAACCAGCAAAAAAATGCACCTGGGCATTGCCTGCAACCCCGATTGCGACAAATTCGGCATCATTGATGCCGACGGGAAATGGGTATCTTCTAACGAAATTGCCCCCATGCTTTTGGACCACTTAGTCCGCAACAAAAAACAAAAAGGCCGCGTCTGCCGCAGCGTCATTACCTCCAACTTGGTAGACCAAGTGGCCAAGGCCCACGGGCTTATGCTGCGCGACACGCCGGTAGGGTTCAAATACATTACCGAACTGATGACCAGCGGTCAATACGTTATGGGGATGGAAGAATCCGGCGGGATTGCTATTTCCCACCATATCCCCGATAAAGACGGCTTGCTAGCGTGTTTGCTGGTTATTGATATGCTGGCTACCGAAAAGAAAAACCTCAAACAGCTTAAAAAAGAATTTTATAAAAAATACAATCAGCTTTTTGATCAAAAAGTCAGCATTCCCAAAACCGAAACGGAAATCAACCGCATTATGGAACGTTTGGACATTAAGCCCCCGCTGAGCATTCATAAAATGTCCGTATGGCGCATTGATTCCACCGATGGTTTTAAATTTATTTTAAAGGGTGGCAGTTGGCTGGCAATACGCCCTTCCAGCACCGAACATCTCATCCGCTTATATGCCGAAGCTGCCGACGAGAAACTGCCTGCTTTGTTGATTAAAGAGGGTAAAAAAATTATAGACAGCATCCTCTAATTGCAAGCAAAGTAGAAACGAGGGCACTTATGGCACATATTACAAAAATTACCGCACGGGAAATTTTGGATTCACGTGGCTATCCCACTGTGTCGGCCGAAGTTTTCCTTTCGGACGGTTCCCGCGGTACCGCCGCCGTGCCCAGCGGTGCTTCTACCGGCTCGCACGAAGCGTTGGAACTGCGCGATGGCGGCTCTCGCTACAATGGCAAAGGAGTCCTAAAAGCCGTAGCCAATATAGAAAGTTTAAACCCGCTTTTAATGGGTATGGACGCCGGAAACGTGCGCGCTATTGACCAAAAGATGTTGGCGGCCGATGGGACGGAAAACAAATCTCACCTAGGGGCTAATGCCACGTTGGCTGTTTCCATGGCGGTTTTGCGGGCCGGAAGTATCAGTGCCAAAATTCCGCTGTATCAACATTTGCGCCACGTGTATGCCCTGCCGGATTCCACTTATATTTTACCCACCCCCATGCTCAATATCATTAACGGCGGCAAACATGCCGATTCGGGGCTGGACATTCAAGAATTTATGATTGTTCCCGCGCAAAAACCTTCTTTTAAAGAAGCCCTGCGCGCCGCCAGCGAAACGTATCACTCCCTGCGCAATTTATTAAAGGAACAAGGCCAAGTCATTGCCGTGGGGGACGAGGGAGGGTTTGCCCCCAAAATTGCCAAACACGAGGACGTACTAAAAACCATTTTGCAAGCCGCCCAGCACGCCGGGCACGATGACATGTCCCTGGCGATGGACTGCGCTGCCAGCGAATTTTATAAAGATGGGAAATATCACTTTGAAGGGAAAAATTTAACCTCTCAAGAAATTTCTAGCATCTATGCCCAGTGGTGTGCCAAATACCCGCTACTTAGTATTGAGGACCCCCTGCACGAAGATGACTGGGCCGGCTGGGAACATATCACACAAACCCTGGGAGCCAAAATCCGCTTGGTAGGGGACGATTTATTTGTAACCAACCCCAAACGCTTGCAGCTGGGGATTGAACGCCACGCCGCCAACGCTATTTTGATTAAAGTAAACCAAATCGGCACGGTAAGCGAAACTATAGACGTCATGAATTTGGCCAAACAACACGGATACACGTGCATTGTTTCGCACCGCTCCGGCGAAACGGAAGATACTTTCATTGCGGACTTAGCCGTGGCCACCAACGCCGGGGCTATTAAAACCGGGGCACCGGCCCGCGCCGAACGTACCGCCAAATACAACCGTTTATTACAAATTGAAGCTGAATTAGGAGCAAAGGCCCTCTACGCGCAAGACCGTGCCTTTAAGCAATAGATATGTTTAAAAGATTATCCGCCAAACAAAAAGTACTTTTTACATTCATCGCCGTAGTGGCGTTAGTGGGGCTTTTGCTGGGCGGAAGTATTTTTAATTTAGTACATAATAAGTTGGAATTGCGCCGCCTAAACAAACGGCGTGAATATTTGGACACACAATACCAACAGCTACTGGCTGAAAAAAAATTACTGCAGGATAAAGATTCGGCCTATATGGAATTATTGGCCCGCACGCGTTTTCACATGGTAAAACCCGGCGAAATTGAATTTAGGTTTTCAACCGATGATAAACATTGATGTACTCAACTTAGGCCCCATGGATAATTGCACCTACCTGGTAACACAGGGGGCAGACGCGCTGCTCATTGACCCCGCGTGGGACCCGCAATTTATCATCCACACGCTTGAGCAAAAAAAATTACATCTTTGGGCCGTTCTTTTTACCCACGGTCATTTTGACCATGTTAAGTTTTCGCAAACCCTTTTGGAACATTTTGGCGTAAAAGCGTATTTAGAAGAAAGCGATATCCCTTTGGCCGGCCTCCCGCCTGAATTGTTACACACATACCGCGGGGATCAACAAGTTAAAATCGGTCCGTTTAACGTGCAAATTTTGGCCACCCCCGGTCACACGGCCGGCGGCGTGTGCATCTTGCTGGAAGACGCTTTATTTACGGGGGATACGCTTTTCCCCGGGGCGTGCGGACGGGTGGATTTACCCTCTTCCAATCCGCGCGATATGCTAGCCAGTTTGCGCCGCATTGCCGCCTTGCCCGAGGATACCCGCATTTTTGCCGGGCATAGCTACGGCGGACGTTGTAGCTCCACCGTGGCGGACGAAAAATTGCACAACCCTTACATGCGCAACGCGCTACGCTGGGAGGAAAAATAATGCATCCTGTTTTACTGCACATTGGTAATTTTGAACTAGCCAGCTACGGGCTGATGACCGCCTTGGGCTACGTTGCCGCTACCAGTTATTTACTCCCCCGCTTAAAAACATGCGGAATTAAAGGGCTCACGAAAGATATTTTTTGGAATTTAATTTTTATTATATTTGTGGGAGCTATCGTCGGTGGGAAACTTCTCTTTATCCTGGTTTCCTGGTCGCAATTAGGCCCCACGTTGGCGGAAAAATTATCTTACATTGTGCATAATTTGCGCTATGGGTTTGTGTTCTTTGGCGGGATGTTGGTGGCAGTAGGTGCGCTCATAGCATATATCCGCTATAAAAAATTACCGCTTTTAAAAACGTCGGACTTTTTGATAGTCGGCCTACCTTTAGGGCACGCCTTGGGGCGCATTGGATGTTTTTTGGCGGGATGTTGCTACGGCAAACCCACTACGCTGCCTTGGGGCGTTACGTTTACGGATCCGCACGCCTTGGTGGCGCCGGAATTAATCGGCGTGCCGCTTCATCCCACGCAACTCTATGAAGCCATTTTAAACTTTGCGTTATTTTTACTGCTGCATTACGCTTCTAAAAAACCGCATAAAGACGGAAAAATTTTAGTAGAGTATGTATGGTGCTACGCCCTGATGCGCTTTGGAATTGAATTTTTACGGGGCGATTTTCGCGGTGGGTTTTTACTGGGGATGTCCCCCTCGCAACTAATCTGCCTGGCTATTGCGGGCGTTGCTTTTTACGTGTGGGCCAAGTTTTTAAGGAACGAACATGCCAACTAAACAAACTTTTGTTTTTGACGGTTACACGCGGCGGCTGGATGTATTTGCGGCCGACGCGCTGCCCGATTTATCGCGCGCGCTGGTGCAGAAAATGATTAAAGAAGGCCGCATTACCGTCAACGGGAAAACGGTTAAACCCTCTTGGCCCTTAACCCGCGGGGAAGTGGTGGAAATCACCTTGCCTCAGGCCCGCGCACAAACCCCGCTTAAAGATTTACTCATTCACGATGCCAAAGATTTTTTTGTAGTGATTAAACCGGCCGGGCTGCTGGTTCATCCGCAAAGCCCCATTTGGGAAGAACACCCCGAAACGGTTTTCTCTTCGGACGAAACGCTTGTATCTATCATTTTGGCCCATCCCCCCAAGGGGTTTGATCCGGCCACGGCGCGCGCCGGGTTGGTACATCGTTTGGACCGCGAAACCAGCGGCGTGATGGTGGTAGCCAAAACGCCGCAGTTTCAAGCCGAAATGGTAGCGCTGTTTGCCAACCGCCAAGTACACAAAACGTATCACGCTATTGCGTGTGGCGAAGTGCCCAACGATAAAGGCACCATTGACGTACCCATTGGGCGCGTGGCGGGCGGCAAAATAAAAGCGTCCGAAATTGGGCGCGAAGCGGTAACCGATTATAAAGTATTAGAGCGCAAAAACGGGTTTACCTATATTGAGCTCTATCCGCGCACCGGCCGCACCAATCAGCTGCGCGTGCACTTAAATTGGCTGGGGTATCCCGTCTTGGGCGATTGGCTTTACAAAGGGGCCACGGCACCGCGTCTGATGCTCCACGCCCGGCGCATTGAGTTTAAACATCCCCTAACCGGTAAATCTTTAAAATTTGAAGCCCCCGTGCCGGACGACTTTATGGCCGCCTGGCAGCGGGTTACAAAAAGCAATTAAAAAGCCCTCTTGTAAAGAGGGCTTTTTAAAATCCAAGGAATTAATCCTCAATTTAGCCAGCAAGATTTTCCCATTTTCCGCCCATATTGGCACAGATTTTGTTACCCAGGGTTGAATTTCCCATACATATTCCGCCATCCGCAAAAGAGGACACCCCCGGAACATAAGTCTCTAGTAACATATAATCCGCATTGCTGCCCTCTTCGTCACATTGTCCATTTGGGCAACGCAAGGCCATAATTCCGCATTCTGCTTCATTACAAGTAGCGCTATATGCAAAATCACCATCACGGCACATCGTTCCTGCCCATGCCTGTTCCACATCACAAATAAAAGATTGAAATTCTATCACACTATTTGCTGTGGCATCGGGCCCTACGAAAGTAACTTCGCTTTCCGGGAGCCCATTTTCTTGTGCATAAATCTCTATGGCTCTTTCCATATTAGAAATACTCATAAGCGCCTTAGCCAAACGGCTTTTTTCTACGGCGTATTGGTATTGTGGCAATGCTACTGCGGCCAAAATACCAATGATCAAAACTACTACTAATAATTCAATAAGCGTAAACGCTTTTGTATTTTTCATATTTTTGTCTCCTTAAGAATTTTTTACAACTTATTACAATAAATTTACTTATAAATCCTTTTGATACACGCGGTAGCGTTTGCTAAAGTGGCCGCCACATTCTTCAATGCCGCGCAACATACCCACGTTATCTTCCAGCACCCAAGAAAGTTCCGCCCAATCCCACACGGCCACACCATACGTGACGATATGCTTAATCAAAATCAAATCAATACCGTGTTTGCGAAACTCGGGCAATACGCCCAACATAATTAAACGCGAATCTTTAATTTTTTTCCACGCCAGCACGGCCTTTAAAAGCCGCCACGGATTATATAAAGACCCCCGCAAAATTTTGAGCACATGGTTCATATTGGGGATGCAAATATAAAACCCCGCCGGCACGCCGTTTTCTTCCAGCACGCAGGTCCCTTCCACACGCACAATGGATTTAAGCTCGTTTACAATGTCGGCCATTTCTTGCTTATCCAAGGGAACAAAGCCCCAGTTTTCCGCCCAGGCCTTGTTGTAAATCTCGCGGATAATCTCGGCCTCTTGGTCCAAATTTTTGAGGTTCAACCGGCGTAGCGTAATGCCTTCTTTTTTCTCACACCGAGAACACACTCTTAAAAACCGCTCGGAAAATTTGTCATCGCGGCAGCGTTCATAGGCCAGCAAATCTTTGGCTTTGGTAAAGCCCGCTTTTTCTATTAAATCCGCATAGTAAGGGAAGTTATAAGGCATCATAATGGACGGCATGGAGTCAAACCCTTCCACCAACAGTCCATACGTGTGATTGCTAGACGGGTTGGCCGGCCCGCGCACCGCTTGCACCCCTTGCGCGCGCAGGTAATTTTCAGCCGCTTGGAACAAAGCCGCGGAAACTTCCACGTCGTTTATGCAATCAAAAAAGCCAAAAAATCCAATATTTTCATGGCGATATTCGTTATATTTGCGGTTGACCAACGCACAAATACGGCCCACCGGTTTACCGTTCTGATACGCCATAAATAATTTACGGGTAGCGTGTTGCCAAAAGGGGTTATCCAGCCGCAAGAGCTTGCGTGTTTCTTCTTTTAGATCACCTACCCAATAGGGATCATTTTTGTAAAGTGCAAACGGAAAATTAACAAAACCGTTTAATTCTTTGTCACTTAGTTCCCGGATTTCTACCATAAATCCCCCCTTTTAAAAACAACCCCGCACCAGGGCGGGGTATTTTGAATTATTTGATAATTCCCACAGCACGGCCGGCTTGTGCAAAACTATCAATAATTTTTTGCACATGTTCTTCTGTATGCGTGGCCATCAGCGTCAAGCGAATGAGCGCGCGGCCGGGCGGCACCGCCGGGCTGACCACCGGGTTGGCAAAGATGCCCATCTCGTGCAAGGCGCGCCACATTCTAAAGCAGTTTTCGTTGCTGCCTACGTGAACGGGCAAGATAGGCGTGGTGCTGGTGCCTAAATCGTAACCCAAATCTTCCAGCCCTTTTTTCAAAAGTGCCGTTAAGCGGAACAAATTATCCCGGCGGGAAGTATCTTTAGAAATTAAATCTACGGCCTTGGAAATAGAGGCAATGCACGAAGGCGGCATAGAGGCCGAGAAAATTTGGCTACGGGCATTGTGGCGCAAGAAATGGATGACTTCTTCATCCCCTACCACAAATCCGCCTACGGTAGCAAAGGTTTTAGAGCACGTACCTACAATCAAATCCACTTCGCCGTTTTCCAGGCCGAAATATTCGCACGTGCCGCGCCCGGTTTTGCCGATAATCCCGGTAGCGTGGGCATCGTCCACAATAATGCGCGCACCGTATTTCTTGCCGATTTTGACCACTTCCGGCAGCGGGCAGATATCCCCTTCCATGCTAAATACGCCGTCCACAATAATCAGCTTACCGGCATCGGCAGGTAGCTTGGCCATAACGCGTTCCAAATCGGCCATGTCGTTATGTTTAAAGCGGGCCATTTCCGCCCCGGAAAGGCGCACCCCGTCCAAAATGCTGGCGTGATCTAGCTTGTCCACAATAGCGTAGTCGCCTTTTCTCAGTAACGAGGAAACAACACCCAAATTCATTTGATACCCGGTTGCAAACAACAACCCGGCTTGTTTACGTTTAAACGCGGCAATTTTCTTTTCCAGCTCGTCGGCTAGTTTAGTATTGCCGTTTAAAAGGCGGCTGCCTGCCACACCGGTACCGTATTTTTTAACGGCATCCAGGGCGGCCTGTTTCATTTCCGGGTCGTTGGCTAACCCCAAATAGTTGTTGGAACCTGCCATGATGTAGGTTTTCCCTTCTAACACAACCTCGGGCCCTTGGGCAGATTCAATGGGCTGGAAATAGCCGTAAACACCCATTTCCATGGCCAGTTTAGCATCTTTGTAATTGCGGCACTTTTCAAAAATATCAGACATAATTTCCTCGTGGACAAATTCCGCTTATTGCGGTTTACAACTTGCTTTTTTAATAATTCCGGTAGTGCTTCTGCCTTTAAGCAAGGCAAAACGCACCACTTTGCCGGCAAATTCACGTCCTACAATTTCAGTAGGTTTATAGTCCCCCCCTTTTACAAGTACATCCGGGCGGACAGCTTTAATCAAATTGTAGGGGGTATCTTCCTCAAAAATACACACGTAGCTTACGCTTTCCAGCGCGGCCAGCACCAAGGCACGGTCCTGCTGTTTGTTGATCGGGCGGGTAGGCCCTTTCAGGCGGCGCACGGAAGCATCGCTATTTAGGCCCACCACTAGAATATCGCCTTTAGCGCGGGAAAATTCCAACACGCTCACGTGCCCGGCGTGTAAGATATCAAAACATCCGTTGGTAAATACAATTTTCTTTTTGGCTTTGCGCGCGGCGGTCAGTTTGGCTTTCAGCGCACGCAAGCTGACAATTTTATTTTTTGCTTTCATTTTCCTGCATCATCCGTTCAATCAAGCCGGTATCTATATTCCCGTTGCGAAAATCTTCATGCGCTAAAATTTTTTGGTGAAAGGGAATTGTGGTTTTGACCCCTTCAATGACAAATTCGTTGAGGCACCGCTTGCTGCGTTTTAACAGCTGCTCACGGTTGGGTGCCGTTACAATCAGCTTGGCAATCAAGCTGTCATAATAGCTGGGGATGGTATAGCCGCAATACATGTGGCTGTCCACCCGCACGCCGAGCCCGCCGGCGGGAACCCATTCCGAAATGGTACCCGGGCAAGGCATAAAATTATGCGCGGCGTCTTCGGCATTGATACGGTGCTCAATTGCGTGGCAGCGCACTTTGCCGGCTTCCTCTTGGGTGATGTGCAACGGTTCACCCTGGGCAATTTGAATTTGCATTTTCACCAGGTCCACCCCGCCTACGGCCTCGGTAATGGGGTGTTCCACTTGCAAACGGGTATTCACTTCCATGAAATAAAATTCTTTGGTGGGGGCCATCAAAAATTCCACCGTACCTACGCCGCGATATTTTGCGGCCTTAATCACTTTGGCGGCAGCGGTTTGGAGTTTTTGGCGGGTTTGCACGTCCACAAACGGGGAAGGCGATTCTTCTACCAATTTTTGATGCCGGCGTTGCATACTGCAATCGCGCTCGGCAAAGGCCACCACGTTGCCGTAATTATCGGCGGCCACTTGCACTTCAATATGGCGCGGGTTGAGCACCAGCTTTTCAAAGTAGACACGGTCGTCGCCAAAGTTGGCGCGGGCCTCGGCCTGGGCGGTTTTGAGCATACGGTCCAAATCTTTTTCTTCAAAGCAAGCGCGCATCCCTTTGCCGCCGCCACCCAAGGTGGCTTTGATCATAATCGGGAATCCGATCTTGCGGGCGACTTCGTGATAATTGCTCCCCACCACGCCATCAGACCCGGGGGTGATCGGCACCCCGGCTTTTATAGCAATTTCACGCGCGGTGGATTTGACCCCCAGCATTTCAATCGCTTGCGGCGTGGGGCCGATAAACGTCATCCCGGCGTTGGTTACCGCTTGGGCAAATTCTGCATTTTCGGAAAGGAAGCCATACCCCGGGTGCACGGCATCGGCACCGGTCAGTTTGGCGGCGGTTACCAGCGCGTCTATGTTCAAATAGCTCAGGGAAGACGGCGCCGCCCCAATACAAACGGCCTCGTCGGCCATACGCACGTGTAAGCTGTTACGGTCCGCTTCGGAGTAAACCGCCACGGAGCGGATGTTCATTTCTTTGAGGGTACGAATGACGCGCAGGGCAATCTCGCCCCGGTTAGCAATTAAAACTTTGTGAAAAGCGTTGATTTTAACAGAATCGGACATAGTTATTTCTCAATAAAAAATAGCGGCAAGCCAAATTCCACTACCGCGCCTTCTTGGGCGGTTACTTTACGCAGTTTGCCTGAGATCGGTGCTGTGATTTTGTGCTTTTTAGAGGCCGTTTCCACCCAGCCCAACGGGTCGCCTTCCTGCACGGATTGTCCTTCGCTCAGGGTCAAATTTTGGCCTTTGGCGGCGGCGTGATAAACCCCGATAGCCGGGGCCGTTACCGCCGTGAGCGAGCATTCAAACTGAGCCGGCTCGGGCAGGGCTTCTTGGGTTTTGATTTCAATACAATTGCCGTTGTCTTCGTAACAAAATTCGGCCAAATCGGTGGTTTTCATCCATTGTGTTACTTGGGAAATGAGTTTTGTGTCCATAATATCCTCAATAAAACCGGGAATAAAATATATATTGTTATTTTACCATTTTTGCCAGGGCCCGTGCTACTTTCCTACGCGTAAAGAGGCAACTAATCAATTTTGTCCCCTGGGCAGGCGTTCGTTTCACCCGTAGACTAAAAGTGTATGAACACACTAATACATGCGTCAAGGGTTGTTTTTTGGCTGGCCGTGTGTCAGCTACCCATGCTAGTTAGTGTCCCGTTTGTGGACCCCAACATGGCATGGTATCACACGCTGGCAAAACCGCCGTTTGTACCGCCGGACATGATATTCGGCATGGTATGGGGGGTGTTGTATTTGCTACTGGGTATTGCCGCGGTGATGGTGTTTCATCGGGGGGTAAGTAAACCGTTGCGCCCGGCCATGTGGTTGCTGGCAGTTCAATTAACGCTTAACGCGCTATGGACGCCGGTGTTTTTTGGGCTACATCATTTTTCCGGGGCGTTGACGGTGGTAGTGCTGATGCTGCTGGAGGGTTTCTTTCTGCACCGCGCGTTTGCCAAGCAAAGCAAATGGGCGGCGCGGATGTTAATCCCTTACTGGTTATGGCTAGGGTTTGCTACGTACTTAACTGCCGGTTTTATGATGCTCAACTAAAGAGCGAGGGGGTAAAAATACAAACCCCGCGCGGATTGCGCGGGGTTTTGTAATGCTCAATTTTATCAAAAAAGCGACCGGGAAGGAATTATGCTGTAATTTGCCAGCAATTACACTGCCCCCCTTCGCTACATCCGCCTTCATACCCACTTGGGCAAGGGCAATCCGCATCAGAGGAACACTCCCCGATGTTACCCGGTTCAGGTTCCGGCTCAGGTTCCGGTTCCGGATTCGGTTCTCCCCACGTTAGCCATCCTTGATTTTTTAATTGAGAGCAAATGCGTTCCCCCCATGCTCCATCCGGGTAACAAGTTCTTTCCCAATGATCACTACCCGCCTCTTTTACAGCTGCAATTCCATGCGCAAGCGACCCCGAACAAGCACTATCCGCGCAACGATCAAATTCTACATAACACATGCCGCTATTACACTCAGCAGAATATAAAAAATGATTATCGTGGCACCAAAAATCATCACAGGTTAAATTGCTGATAATGGAATCAAAATTTATATCCAAAGATTCATGAGGATTTGCCATAAAAATAGCCCCTTCCGCAGGGTATCCTTTTTCCATTAGATATGCGTCTATTGCCTTTTGCATATCCGCAACAAAAGTAAACCCTTTGGCCAAGCGGCTTTTTTCTACTGCAAACTGATATTGCGGCAACGCCACCGCCGCCAAAATACCAATGATGATTACTACTACCAATAGCTCTATGAGCGTGAATCCTCTATTCATACACAGTACTCCTGTAACAATTTTATTTGAAACACGTCCCTTCTATTGTAACTTATTTTTAAAATTTTTTTGCACCTTTTCTTGGGGGGTTAAATTTCTTTGTGCAAAACTTTGAGGGTGGCTTTTTCTTTGGCTACGGGCAGACATTCTTGCACCGTGTAGTTTTTCCCCTCTACGATTTGGGAAATGGCGGCAATATCGTCATCGGTAAGAACTTCTTTATCGTACGTGGTGCGGAATTGATACGCCAGCCCGCTTTGCAAAATCAAATCCATGGATTGGCGCAGCACGGCCGAGTTGGCCTCCACCCCCGTAATAGCAGCGTATTTATCCATAGGTGCTTTTAAGTCCATGGCAATAAAATCCACCAATTTTTTATCAATAAGCTCTTTGATAACTTCGGGGCGGGTGCCGTTGGTATCCAATTTGATTTTGTAGCCCAGGGCTTTCACATCGGTTAAAAAGCGGACCAGGTCTTCTTGCAGGGTGGGTTCCCCGCCGGAAATAACAACGCCCTCCAGGGTTCCCTGGCGGCGTTTAAGAAAAGACATAATTTCTTCTTCGGGTACGGACGGTGCAAACAAATGAGGATAGACCAACTCCGGGTTGTGGCAATAACGGCAGCGGAAATTACATCCCTGTGTAAACACAATAGCCGCTGGACATCCCGGAAAATCAATTAAAGTAAACTTGACCAGCCCCCCCAGTTTCATACGTCCGTAACCCGAAATGAGGTTAAACTATTTATCGCTGGCGCAATCGCAACCGCAGCTGCAGCCACCTTCTACGTTCAAGGTTTTGCGCATAGCAAATTCTTCTTTTTTACCCTTGTTCCAGTTTTGCACCGGGCGCAGATATCCTACTACGCGGGAATATACTTCACATTTAGAACCCTGTACTTCGTTTAATTCTTTCTTAAGATCCGAAATTTTGGTTTCTACAGCTTGTCTTTCTTGTGCGGTCATAATTGTCCTCCTCCTACAGAGTAAATATTTTTAAATATGGCAACAGGTCCGTGAAAACCCATTACTGTTAATTATGGCAATTTGCCAAATCGGTTTCAAGTACTTTTTTGAGTTAGCTATGGGCTAACCCAAAAAAGTTATTTGCTGTAGAGTTGTTCCTCTAACAGCGCAATTTTGCGTTGCAATTCTTGCATACGCTCGGCCTTGCATTTGGGGCATTCAAAATGTTCCCCGGCAATATAGCCGCATTTGGGGCAGACGCTAAACGTGGGCGTGATGGAGAAATACGGCAAGGTATAGCGTTCGCACACGGTTTTAATAAAGCGTTTCATAGCATCCAAATCTTTGATGCGTTCCCCGGTAAAGATGTGCTGCACCGTTCCGCCCGTATATTTGGATTGGATGGTGCTTTGCAAATCTAACATTTCAAAAACGTCGTCGGTATAGTTCACCGGCAGTTGGGAAGAGTTGGTATAGAACGGCTGGTGCCCCTGTTTATAAAGCGGCTCGTTGGCGCAGATAATTTCGGGGTAGCGTTCTTTATCCAACTTGGCCAAGCGGTAGGAAGTTCCTTCCGCCGGGGTGGCTTCCAGGTTGTAGTTATTGCCGGTTTCTTCTTGGAATTTGACCAAGGTTTCGCGCATAAACGTAAGCACTTTTTCGGCAAATTTGCGGCCCTTTTCCGTACCGATATCTTCCCCAATCAAGTTCAGGGCACATTCGTTCAAGCCCACCAACCCGATGGTAGAGAAGTGGTTCTTCCAAAATTCGCCAAAGCGTTGGCGGATGGAACGCAAGTAAAAGCTCATGTACGGATACAAATTCCCCTTGGTAAAGCGTTCAATTACTTTGCGCTTAATTTCCAAGCTGGTGCGGGCTACTTCCATACGGTCTTTCAAATTGGCAAAGAATTCGTCTTCATCTTTGGACAAATACCCCAAGCGCGGCAAGTTGATCGTTACCACGCCAATGGAACCCGTGAGCGGGGCCGAACCGAACAACCCGCCGCCGCGTTTACGCAATTCGCGGTTATCAATACGCAAACGGCAGCACATAGAGCGGGCATCTTCGGGGTTCATGTCCGAATTGATAAAGTTGGCAAAGTACGGAATCCCGTATTTGGCCGTCATTTCCCACAAAGGGGTCAATTTGTCGTTATTCCAATCAAAATCTTTGGTGATGTTATAGGTCGGAATCGGGAACGTAAACACGCGGCCTTTGGCGTCGCCGGCTAACATCACTTCGCAGAAAGCGCGGTTGAACATATCCATTTCATTTTGGAATTCGCCATAGGTTTTATCCTGCAGTTTCCCGCCAATAATGACCGGTTGGTCCTTGTAATAAGAAGGCACCGTTAAATCCATCGTTAAGTTGGTAAACGGCGTTTGGAACCCAACGCGGGTGGGCACGTTTACGTTGAATAAAAATTCTTGCAAGGCCTGTTTTACTTCATCGTAAGAGAGTTTATCATAATAGATAAACGGCGCAAGTAGCGTGTCAAAGTTGCTAAACGCTTGGGCGCCGGCACTTTCGCCTTGCAAGGTATAGAAGAAGTTGACCACTTGGCCCAAAGCAGTGCGGAAGTGTTTGGCCGGTTTGCTTTCCGCTTTACCGACAACCCCCGTAAACCCGCTTAAAAGTAAATCTTGCAAATCCCAGCCCACACAATAGGCCCCTAACAAGCCCAAATCGTGCAGGTGGAAATCCCCTTCGCTATGCATACGGCGCACGTTTTCGGGGTAAATTTTATTAAGCCAGTAGACCTTGCTAATTTCGGACGAGATATAGTTGTTCAGCCCCTGCAAAGAGTAGCCCATATTGCTGTTTTCGTTGACTTGCCAGTCAATCTTTTGCAAATATTGGTCTACCAAATCTACGTTAAATTTGGAAGAAATTTCGCGCATACGGGCGTGCTGATCGCGGTAGAGGATGTAGGCCTTGGCTGTTTTATGATAATTGGAAGTTAACAGCACATCTTCCACAATATCCTGTACATTTTCCACATTGGGGATGGTATCGGAATAAAGCTGCTGGATAATGTTAACGGCGCGAATAGTTAGTTTTTTAGCGGTTTCGGCATCAAACTCCCCGGTAGTTTGGGCAGCTTTGGTAATAGCGTTGGTAATTTTTTTCGGTTCAAACCGTTCGGTAGTTCCATCGCGCTTGACGATGTGGGTGATAACTTCTGCGTTTTCCATAATACGTGTCCTGATTAAAAAATTGCCGCATAGCGCGGTAAGGTAAATTAAAACAAAAACAAACTAAAATTGCAAATCTTTTTATGAGGGCCTACATTTTACGTCGAAGAACGACTTAAGCGCGGTTTCCAAAAAACTGCAAACAGTCTGCTTAATAATAATTATTACTAATAAGCACGTTTGTGTCAAATATTTTGAGGACCTATATTTTTTTGTATAAAAAATAAGCAAATTTCAAAAAGGGCCTAGGCCCTCAAACGGCTTGCAAAATTCATGAACTTCATTTTTCCATTCGCCCCTTGACGAACGGCCCAAAACTGATTACAATAATAGAGTACCAAGGAGGGAGTTATGGATTTCTATCAAGTTTGTGTTCTCATCGCCGTAGTGGCATTTGTTGTATTGGTAGTAGTGGCCGTGCGCGCTATTTTACAAATTACCAAAACGGCTCAAGCCGCCGAATATTTAGTGCTCACCACCGCCGAGAAGGTGGACAAAACGCAAAGCACGTTTGAACTTTTGGACAAAGCATCCACGTTTGTGGACTCGGGCGTATACCGCACCCTTGCCATGGGCATTGACTTATTTAAGCGGCTTAAAAAATAAACTGTTTTCGCCCACAAAAATCCCCGGTTTAACACCGGGGATTTTTTTAACTTAAACTATCTTTTAGAACCATTCCGCTTCCATATCGGGTTGGTCTTCTTGGGCCGCTTGGCTTTTGATGTATTTTACATCGTCTGCAATGTTTTGTTCAAACTCTTCAAAAGCACCGCGGGTATTGATGTACTCTCTATATTTTTGCAAGAATTCGGCAATGGTAAAAGTGCCCCCTTGCACATGCACAGCGTGTGCCGCCAAATAAGCCCCGGCGTAGTGAGCCGTTGTGGGGTTTTGTTGTTTAAGCACTTCGTAGCGTCTTTGTGCACCGGAAACCACCGGCAAAATAGCATCAATGGCTTTGTGATCTATAACGCCTTGCGGCATGCGGGCATCTTGTAAGAATTCTTTTTCACTGCCTTCTTGATCTTGCACAAACTTGATCAACAACGGATCAACTTGGCCAAAATTTTCAATTTGCTCTAACATCCTTTGCGCAAGGACGGGGTTCGTTACGCGGGCTCCTTCAATCGCAACACGACCGATGCGAGCTTTCCCGCTGGCAACTACCAGCCGTTCTACGCGGTTGGCAAAGTCTTCAAGTTCGCCTTGTTCTTTCGGGCGGAAGCGCGGGGCTTGTGTGCGTACAAACGGGATGAACCCTTGCCCTTTAATTTGATAAGACGCATAGCACAACGCTTTAGGGGTGGCTTCTTCATCCGTCATAAGAGCCATCGGGTCCGCCATTTGAATAAGGATATATTGCGCGATGTAATAATTGTTTGCCTGTTTAGCTACGCTTTCTAAAAAGTACTCATCTTCCGCGCAACGTTTTTGGATTGAATGCGAAGCTAACGCTTTGGCTACAACCTGAGGACGTACCTTGCTTATGTGACGTCCAAGACCAGCAATGACGTTACGTTGTATATTTGTATTCTCTATCGGCCCCAGGGATTTCATTTCAGAGGTTAAAGCCGGTTGTTTTGCAGGATTCTTGCGAACCTGCCAACGAGCTTGGGCCATCACTGTAGTAGATAAACAGATCAGACCAACCAGGATTGCTACTCTTTTCATACGTTATCTCCTTTTTGCTTCTTTCTAAATTATCTTACACTATTAGTATAGTGGTTTTTCTTCAAAAAAGCCATAGGTCAAAGGGCCTAATGGGGTATAGGTCTTTGTACCCAAGGTTTTAAACGGACTTTTAAGCCCAAAAGAACGCCTCCCCAATGTGGGGAGGCGCATACACCTCTACAGGAGGGAAAAACTTATAGATTAAATCTTCCGTTTGTTTCTTCTAAAAGTTTTTCAGCTGCATTTTTTGGTTTTTGTGCCGCGTTAAAATCTTCCACCAGTTGTTCTGCAAAATCAAGCGTGTCTTCATCTTGCTGAGCAATAGCATCTCGGTTCTGTTCAATGAATTCCAAGATTGTAAATAACCGGCCGTCACTCGTTTCAAACTTGGTTTCCAGGGCCAGTTTTGCTCCCACGCGATGGGCCTCTTTCGGGTCAACACGGCGCAGCAACCGGTATTCCACCTTTACGGCAGTTACAAAGTTCATTACGGTAATGCGGTTGTCTTTCAATTCTTGTTGCAAGTCGGCTACCGCTTCAGCAAACGCTTTGGTAGAAGCTTTGGGATGCAAAAGCGTCATTTCTTGCGCCAAAGCCGCCGGTGCCAGTAATGCCAAGGCACACCATACAAATAGTACTTTTTTCATAACTAACACCTCCTGTAGTAGTTTTCCCGTATATTGATAGTATAAGCGTTTTTTGAAAAATTTCAAGGCCCAAAAAACAGGCCCCCTTTTTTGAGGGGGCCTGCTTGGGAAAACTGGGGCAATTAGTACTTGAACTGTCCGTTTTCGTACACCACTTTTTTAGTACCGTTTTTAAGCGTAGCGGTAACGGTTTTATTCTCGGTATTGATTAAATCCCAATGCAAAGAGGAATCATTAAACCCAAGTTTTTCTTTGGCCTTTTTATCCAATTTGCTTTGTGGTCCGGCGAATGTATCGGCATAACTGGCACCCACGGCTACGTGGCAGTTGCCGTATTTGCCGCCAAAGTTTTCATCGTAAAGAATATCGGCCATAAACTTGGTGATTTTGGAAAACCGCCGGTCCGTGAGTGAAAACTCGCCAATTTGGCTGGCGCCTTTGTCCATAGCCAACATTTTACGCACAAATTCGGCCCCTTGCTCAGCATCCGCTTTAATCACACGGCCGTTTTTAAATTCCAACTTAACACCTTTGACGTAATTGCCACTTCTATAAGAAGACAAATCGGCAAAGTACACGCCGCGGGTACCGCGCCAATCGGGCGAGGTAAAAATCTCAAACGACGGGATATTACACCCACCTCCTGCAATAAAACGGCGTTTTTCGCCTAGCAATACTTCAAAATCCATGTGTTGGGTTTGTACCCGCAGGGTTTTAATCGGCAAGGCGGAAAGCCACGCGCCGATTTCGTTAATTTGCCGGGTAACTTCCTTCCATTTTTTAACGGGATCTTTTTCGTTTAAAAAGCACGCGCGCGCCACTTGGTTGGCATATTCTTTGACGGATAGCCCCGCCCGTTTGGCTAGTTCTGCCGTGGGGTAATTGCACAATGTCCACGAAAAAAGCCCCTTTTGCTCACGTGCGTCCAAAATTTCGCGCACGGGTTTGCGGGCCACGGCACTTTTGGCCAATTTAGCCGGATCCACCTTTTTAAGGTGCGTTAAATCCAACGGGGCGTGCAATGCAATCAGCCCATTGATATTGCCTTGGATTTCTTTTTCCCCCACCGGCAAATAGGCCAGCTGTTTGTCATCAGCTAGTTGATAAAAATCCGTGGTAAAATCTTCCGGTGCCATCCAACGCAATAATACATTGTAACGTTGCGCCAAAAGCTTGCTGTAAACGGCTTTGGCCAACGGCGCGGCGGCCATATCGGTACGCAACAAAACGCTATCGTATTTTTTGAATTTTCCGTTGCGGCGGGCCGCTTGCAGGGCCCAAATGAGCACATCGGCATATTTTTGAAGTTGCGAGTTTGTAAACATAAAAAAGTTCCCCCTTTGCTTATTTAATGATATAATAGCAAATATAGAGGTTTTTTATGAAGAAAATTGCACTTATTTTACTCACTGTTTTGGCATACCTTCCCGGCTGGGCGACCATTACCCCCCTGCCCGAAATTCAGTTTGACCTTATCTATAACACACAAGGCCACCCGCTGATTCAACCCACACAAAGCGAGCTGGTTTTGTGTCAGGATCGCTTGTGTATGCAAGCAGCTGCGCTGGGCACGTATGGTGCACAGAAATTTTCCTGCGGGCCCGGGGCCTGCCACGCTACCGCGTACGAGTTTTCCCCTTTTGCGCGCTTGGTTTTGATGTTTGAAGACGGCTCCGTACGTACCAGCCAAATTTTCTCCATTCCGGACGGACTTATCACTCCGTTCAACGTGTACGTCAACGATAAAGAATTATCCGTACAAGCGGTGGATGCCCCTCCGCATGAGTTCCTGTGGAAACGCCCGCAGGCATGGGGTTCGCTCGTACTCATTTTGATCTTGGAAGTACTCTGCGCCGCCGCGTACGTACTCTATACCAAAAAGAGCTTTGCCATTTTGTACGGCGTAGCGATTGCCAACGTAGTGACCACTTTTATTACGTGGGGTTTTTTGGCTCATTGGATTACCCAAAGCGCATTGTTGTGGGTTTTCTGCGTGGTGGTAGAAGCTGTGCTAATTGGGCTTATCAACCGCAAGGACCTTTTGCCCAAAGAAGCTGCCCTGCTTAGCGTGATTGTTAACGTAACCAGCTACACACTGGGGATGATTATTTCTTTTACGCTGGCCCAAATCTAAAAAATCAGTAATACTACGGCCATGAGTGCCATGCCGCTCAGCACGCCGCTAATCACTTGGTGCCCGTGCCCGTAATCGTGCGCGGTGGGCAACAATTCATCTAGGGCCAAGTACACCATAATCCCGGCCACGGCAGCAAATAGTACACCCAAAATAGCTTCATGCAAGAAGTAATCTAAAATAAAATATCCAACCGCTGCGCCCACCGGTTCGGCCATGCCGCTGGCCGCACTGGCCCAAAATGCCTTTTTACGGCTGCCGGTAGAGTGATAGACGGGCAACGCCACAGCCATACCTTCGGGAATGTTGTGAATAGCCACAGCCAGTGCAATGGAAATCCCCAACGTCAAATTGTCTAGCGCAGAGAAAAACGTGGCCAGCCCTTCCGGAAAGTTGTGCAGCGTAAGTGCCAAAGCCGTAAACAGTCCGGTCTGTTTAAGTTTAGCGGTTTGTTTAAGTGTTTCTTCTTTTACATGTAACGGCGGCAGGCAGCGGTCCACCCCAAAAGCCAACATCATCCCCACAAAAAACAGCCCCACACACCCCCACGCACCCGTGCTTGGGCCGTACAAACCACTTAATGTAGTTTTGGCGTGGGGCAAAATTTCCATAAACGAAACATACAACATCACCCCGGCCGAAAATCCTAGCCCTATTGCGAGGGCTGAAAAATTTTCTTTCTTCATAAAAAAGGACAACAGCCCACCCACTGCGCTGGCGGCACCGGCAAAAAAACTAAGTAAAAAAGCTATAGTTAAAGCAGTCATGGTTTAACTATAGCAATTTAGCCATTAGCTGAAAACATCAATTTTGGATTAGAAAAAAACTCCCCGAGCAGATCTTCGGGGAGTTTTATATTACATATCAACCGTACAGGTACTGATAGGACTTGTAACATTCGGACAATAGCCCTGTCCATCCCAAGGTTCGTTATAACAGGTTTGCGTTGTTTGAACATCACCGCAAGCAAAGTAGGCAGAACAATCGCTACCGGAACAAGTAACAGACTCCCGTTTCCCGGTTGTATTGTCATACGTTGCAGTAAGCGTCGCATCACCCGTTTTATGTTGGAACGATACTGTTGGTGAATAGGCTATGGCCTCTGAAGCATACTCAGGGAACAGATTCTCCTCATAGTCAAAATGCGTTAATTCGGGCATTTCTAGAACCAACGAGTCCGCAGAACAAAAAGTGCCATCCTCAGCTGTATTCCATCCTTCGCATAACCCACCATGTTCTAATAAATACAAGGGGAATGCCTTGTCCACGGCATTAATGGCTACTAAAACTTCGCGGCCCTGGGCTTTTTTTACCGCTTTTTGATATTGTGGCAACGCTACCGCCGCCAAAATACCGATAATAAGTACTACTACTAACAACTCTATTAACGTGAATCCTTTTTTCATAAGTTCCTCCTATTACGTCACTTAATAGTATAATGGAAAAACGCCAAAAAAACAAGGCCCAATTTGGGCCTAAGACCCGGATTTATGATCCCTTTGGCAGCACTCCTTGGAATTGATATAATAAGAATATGCCCGCAGAACAACCCCCCATTTTAACGGATGAATTTAAAGACGCGCTTGCCCTATTGGAAAGCAAACCCGCTACCCGGCCGCTTATTTTTATCACAGGGCGCGCGGGCACCGGCAAAACCACCCTTTTAAAATACTTCGCCCAACACACCGCGCAAAACGTAGTGGTACTGGCCACCACAGGGCTGGCGGCCATCAACGTGCACGGGCAAACCGTCCATTCATTTTTCCGTCTAAAACCAGGCAATTTGCTGGACCGAAACCTCCTGCGCCGCCTGCCGCGCAAAACGGTGGAAAGCTTTGACACGCTTATTATAGACGAGGCCTCCATGCTCCGCGCCGACCTCTTGGACGCGCTGGACCACATCCTGCAAATTTCCACCCGGTGCGAGGAGCCCTTCGGCGGCAAGCAGCTTATTTTATTTGGCGATTTATTTCAACTCCCTCCCGTGGAAGAGACCGAGCACAGCGGGCTGTTTGATTATTTTCAGGCGCGTTATAAAAGCCCGTATTTTTTTGATGCTCAGGTATTTAGTCGCCTGCCGCTGGAAGTGTTTGAGCTTAAACGCATTTTCCGCCAACGCGCTGACAAAGATTATGCTTCCTTATTAAACGCCATTCGCGAGGGACGCGTCTCCCAACCACAGCTGGACAGCCAGCTTAACGGGCGTGTATCGGCCGAGACTCCGGCCATTTTAGAGAACAGCATCCTTTTAGCTACTACCAATCAAAGTGCTCAGTGGCGCAACCATAGCCAGCTGGCGCAACTACCCGGGCAGGAGTTTGTCTACACCGCCACGGCAGATGAAACCTTCACCAAAACCCCGCCGGCCGACCGCGAATTGCACCTCAAAAAAGGGGCCAAAATTATGATGCTCGTCAATAGCGACAATTGGGTCAACGGAGACATCGGCACCGTGCACGACCTGGGGCCCGATTTCATTCAAGTAGAGCTTAAAGGCGTGGTGTACGAAGTGCAACCGCATGTGTGGGACGAAGTACGTTACGAATTTAACCCCTTAACGCAAAAACTCACCCCGCACGTGAAAGGGTTTTTCAAACAGTACCCGCTTAAATTAGCGTGGGCGATTACGGTGCACAAATCGCAAGGGCTCACGTTTGAAAATATTTATTTAGATATGGGGCGCGGTGCGTTTGCCCCGGGGCAGACCTATGTGGCGTTAAGCCGTTGCCGCACGTTAGCCGGCGTACATTTAAAACGCCCCATTTTAACTTCCGACGTCCAGTGCGACGCACGCGTCCAACAATTTTTTGACCAAGTAAAAGGGGCCCGCTAACGCGCTATTTTCAAGTTCCATTTTCTCTCAAAGGGCCCACAAATTTATGGGCCCTTTTTCTAAAGGTACTAGGCCCTTTGTACCTGGTTTTTATTTTAAAATCCCGCTACACTATAGGTAGAGGGCACACTATGACAAAATGGATGAAAAATTTAGCGTTGCTGCTGTGTTTGGCACTTGTTGGAAATTGGTGCGGTGCAACGCCGTTATCCCAGCAACTGGAACGAAAAATCCAGGACCAAACAACCCGCCCGTGGCAATTAGTCATTGTTTCGGTTTCGCATCCTACCGCCGGGGAATTGGAAAAATCCGTTCTACAAGCCATGAAGAAAAACAACGCCTTGCGGCATGTAATTGTCGTCAGTGTGGCGCCCGCTCCCAAAGCCACCGAATTTAAATTAAATGCCGGGCACATTACCCAGGTAAACCTCTCGCGCACCCTTTCCAAAACGGCCCCGCTGTTGTCCGTGCGTTCGCTTTTGGCCCGCCTGGATCGTTCTAATTCCAAGTTCTACACGGGGTTAGTGGTGGACGCGCACGGCTCCGGCCACGAATTACACACTCTGTTACAGGGCGAGGATAAAATTCCCGTTCAAAAATTTTTTGAAGACATCAAACAAGCGGGTGTAAAAATAGACGTGCTGGAATTAAAATCGTGTTCCATGGGTTCTTTGGCCACCTTATATTACGCCACCCAAAGCGGCGTGGTGGATTATTTGCTGGCTTCGCCGCCGGTGCTGGTGGAATCTTCCGCGGATGTAGGGCTCTTGCACGCCGCCACGCAAGTGCCGGGGGCGTTGTCTCATCCGGCCCAAGCCGCGCAAGCGGCTGTTCTATCGGGCAGCCCGGCGTTTGTAAAACATGTGGAAAAAGAATTGGGCGCAAACATTCCCCCCTTTACTACCGCCAAAGTGGGGTATTTCCTGCCGGATCTTCGCGTGCCCGTGAAAAATTGGGCGCACTCGTTACTGGGGTTAGTGGTGGCTTCCCTCACCGATTCCAAAGGAACTTTTCTGTTGCACCAAGAAGAATTATGGCAAGCTGACCTTGCGCAAAAAACATCTCGGGACGATTCTTCCCAAGGCAATACACTCACCCAAATCTCTTTGTTTCAATACCAAAAGCGCAAACTTTCGTTAGATGCTTTTTTAACCAACCTATTAGGGTATCAAATGGATATCCACACCTGGGCCCCCCAAAACCAAGAATCCTACCGGCAAGCATTCACCCTTTTTAAAAATGACTCGTTAGCGTTGAAGCAACATTTAAATAGGGCTGTCAAACAAGGGGTCTGCTATCATAACGGGACGATTTATATCGCCAAAACCGCGCAAGACATGGATGCGTGGCCGCGGGAATGCTTGGGCAAGCTCTCGCTTGATTTCCAGCAAGTGGACGAAATTGTTATGCAATCCCGCCTTGATTTTTCCGCCGGAACTTACCAAAAACGGCTGGGATCAATAGAAAAATGAATCTACTAACATGGGCTCTTACGTTTACGCAACGGAGCATTTTGGACAAAGCTTCCACTTTGGCAAACGCCAAAATACTTAGTAATAATATGATAAAATAATGAAAAGGAGAATCTATGAAAAAGCTATTATTGACCTTATCTATTGGAATTTTTTGTTTGGGTGCAGCCACAAATGCGGTGGCACAAAAGAAAATTTCTGTGAGGCCGAAAGTTGTAAAAAGAGTGCCACGAACACCTAAAATCTCGCCCGCCAAACTTACTAGCGTTTTGAACAGAAGGATGCAGCCCCCCAAGCGCAATGCATCCCCATCTCTTTATGCCAATGATGAAGTACGGCAAATCTGCCAAGGCATAGAAGGTTTACGTTCAGAAAAGGTCTGCGCAAATTGGGTGGCCGAAATGGCCGCAAAAGACCCCAATTTCCAAGTTACTGCCATTAAACGGGCGCTAAGAAATCCTTATGGTTTGAGTACGGGGAAATTATTAGTTGTTTCTTACACCTATCAAAAGAAAAACTTGCAGCAAATCTTTGCTCAAGCGTGGGGTGATCAGTGGTATATAACTCATGAGAATTTGGATCTTAATAACTTGCGTTAGCATCCTTCCCCAATAGAACAAAGCAACTCTCTTAAACATCCATTTTAAAACCTACACCCAGCGTGTGGGTTTTAAATTTTTGTGTATATAACTGTTTACCCGGTTCAACGTTCACAAGCACGCATAGATTTCCTACCATCTGGCTCATATGATAAAATAGAAATAAGAGGTAAAAATATGAAAAAGTTGGCTTTGATTTTGGTTGTAGCTTTATTAACAGGATGCGTGCATGCACAACCCAAACAAAAAATTACCCTACAAGGTGACCATGGGAAGTTATCCGCCATTTTACAAATTCCAAAAGATAAAAAAACATATCCGTTGGTTATGATTATGCATGGTTTCAACGGGCATAAAGATATGCCTCTGTTCCCGGAATTGGAACATCAGCTCAATGAACGCGGCATAGCTACTATTCGTTTTGATTTTAATGGCCAAGGAGAGAGCGAAGGTTCTTTTTTGGACATGACGATTCCGAACGAAATAGAAGATGCCCGCAAAATATACGAATACGTCCGTCAACTGCCCGGGGTAGAATCCGTATCCGCTGTAGGGCATTCCCAAGGGGGAGTAGTGGCCTCTATGTTGGCTGGGCAGTTGGGGGCAGACAAAATAAAGAGTATCGCGTTGTTGGCTCCGGCAGGGGAACTCAAGGATGATACCGCTAAAGGCGATTTGTTCGGCACGCAATATGACCCTGAGAATATCCCGGAATATATCACCCTGTACATCGGGCTAAAAGTGGGGCGCGCTTTTTTGGCAACCACCCCGCACTTGCCGATTTATGAAGTTGCCAGCCAATATACCGGGCCGGTGCTTATTGTGCACAGCGTGGATGATGAATTGGTACCTTATGTATATGGTGAACGTTTTAAACAAGGGTATAAAAATGCACATTTGGAAACATTGCATGCTTTTGACCATAGTTTTACACAGGATGTGCCTGCCGTCATCAACCTAGTAGCCACTTTCTTTTCCGAGCAACTTTTATAAAAGATATTTCCAATTTTACTGCACCCACCAAGCGGTGTTCTACCGACGAGGCGTGTACGAATTTTCTGCCGTGCTTTTCCAAGTCTGCCAAAGACAGTTCTTAAATTGGCAGAAAATGTATATTTATTGACGGCAGGTTCAAGTTCCTCTAGCGCAGATAGATTTTTAGGCTTGCTTAGTTTCATTTTGAGGTTCAAGCAAATTGATAAGTTCAAGCAAATTGATAAAGTTTTCAAATTTAGCCCATTCTTTAATAAAAGCACTTCTAAGAGATGTAAATAGAACAATATCCATTCCCCATTTCGTTTTTGTACATACAATTCCTTCGGGGCTAATCAGTATGGTTACTTTCCTGTCAATATTCTTTCCATAAGAAATTAAAGTGGGGAGAAATTTTTGAAAAAAATCTTGCTCTAAAGTTTGTGGGTCATCCGTATAAATTTCAAACAGACCTTGAGTGTCTATTTCTATTTTTTGGAGATTCTTAATTTTCTTTGCGCAGTTTCTTTTCGGCCTTATTAAAATTGTGCTCGTAATATTTTTTATGGGTACCGTACGCAAAACAAATCCTTCAAAATTTGAAAAATGTTTGCGACCATGCTTTCCGGTAAAAGAAAACCGGTTAAGCAGATAGTAAAAATCCAATCTAAAAGGCCGGTCGGCATGTGTTCCTACATACAGGGGCTTTCCCTCTGATTCTGACGTATTCCCGTACACATTGATTTTATTGAGAAGGTTTACAAATTCCCACGCAGGACCTTTTTCTGTCCATGTCCAATCGTCAGGAGAGGTAGGCCTTAGAAGTTTTTGAAAGAAGTTTTTTTGTTCGATTCGTGCAGAATGAGCAATTTCATTGCAATCTAGTCCCCAACTCCAGTGGTGTTCTTCGCTTATAAAAAAAGGTATATATTCAACTAGTTTCTCCCTGCAAATATTCCACAATATTGGCAAAGGAATAAATCCAAAACACGCCATCCAAATTAAAAAACCTCTTGTCTCTTTATCCACGGGATAAGATATTACAATAAAACTGATTATCGCGCTTAAATAACAAAACAAATAAATAAGAATGATTATCTTAAAAATTCTGGCTTTGGATAGATATTCCTTTTTTATTTGATATGGGAAATTTTCTTTATTTATAAACATTTCAAGGTTTCCTCTGATGTTAGATATACTCTTATTATAAAATATTTTCTTTTAATCCAGTTGTTTTACTGCATAAAGTTCACTGCGCTATTTGCGACATAAACTTTTTGGACCTTAAAAATTTTTATAGAATACAAATTTTTTCCGCGGGAAATTTGTTATAGTTTTTCTGCCATTTTCTGCCGAGTACTTTCCCGTTTTTGACATTTTTTGTTAGTAAAATTTTCAGTTTCCCGACGAGAAAGTATAAAAGAGAGTGGTTCAGTAAACAAGGACGGTTTTTAGGGCCTAAAATTGCGCGGAAAATTTGATTTTGTCGACGAGAAAAATTTAGGCCCCGCATATGCGAGGCCCAAATTTTACTGCGCCCACCAAGCGGTGTTCTACCGACGGGTGAGTAACCAAAATAGTGCCCTATTTCTTTATAGTTCTCTACCCATAACTTTGCGGGATTTGTTGGACGTTTGCTTGAGTATTTTATTTGATTTAGTATTTTGTTGATATTTTTTATCAAATGAGCATTCTTCCCAACCGGACAAAACATCTTGACGAAATAATACTTTATACTTTTTCAAAACTTGTTCACAAGTCATACAACTTCCTTCGCGGAGCAATACTGGTTTATCATTTGGGCACTCTTTACATTTGTCTTGGCCTTTTCTAACATCAAAAATAGGTGCTTCCGTCTGCTTATAATTACAGGGGACACAGGCCCCGTTGCTTAAAAGCACAGGCCTATCATCCGGGCAGTTTATAACGCAATCTGATCCAACTCCACTAGAGTTTTCACATTTTTCGCATCCTAGAATGCCCGCTACATTAGTCCAATTTTTATATTCATCACACGCTATACAACTACCGTTGACATATAAAGGTTTATCATCCGTGCATTTTATTTGGCGTTGTTCATATTCTTTCTGCGCTTTTTGCAATTTCAGATCTACTGGACTTATAGCACCCATCACTTGTGTTGTGATGATAAATCCTAAAATGGCAAAAATGATTCTTTTCATAAATTTCTCCCTTTGTCGGTTTATTGATATTCTATCATAAAAATGACTGTCCGACATTAACTAACTAGGATATTTTTAGGCCCCGCAAACGCGGAGCCCAAATTTTACTGCGCCCACCAAGCAGTGAACCCTCGACGGAGAGGTGTCCAAAATAGTGCCCATGATTTTCATACAAAAAGTACTGAAAATTTAAGCATTTTTTAACATCACTTTTAATTCATCGAGGGGCTTTCGAGGGAGGTTCAAGGCGCAGGTTGAGCAGTTATAAAAACTACCTGTGACTTAAAGTGTGACAATTTTACGATAAAAAACCCCGCATTTAGCGGGGCTTTCTAGTTATAAGTGAGATTTATTTGCCTTGGCCGTATCCTTCGTAATAGTAGGACTGGTCAATGCCTTTGAAGATTACTTCGCGGTCTTCGGTTTTATCGGTCAAATTTGGCTCTAAAAGGGCGCGTAACTCCAAATCGTTAACCGGACTGCGCTCCATGGCCTGTAAGTAGAGATCTTTGTCCACATTTTGCCAGTTGACCACTTTGCCTAAGTTCTTTTTGAGGATAAGATCTAGCCAAATGCGTGTGGAACGTCCGTTGCCTTCCATAAACGGGTGGGCAATGTTCATTTCTACATACTTAGCGATGATCTGCTCAAAAGTGCTTTCCGGCATTTTATCAATGGCTTTGAGGACATCTTTTAGATATAGACTATTGGCAAAGCGAAACCCACTTTTGGAGATGTTTTTCTCGCGGATTTGCCCTGCATACGGGTATAATCCTTGGAACAAATACGCGTGGATTTGCTGTAGACCCTTGGTAGTGCCTACTTCCACATTCTTAATGTCGCCCGATTCATATAACCGTCGAGCGTTTGCTAAACTAGCTTCATCTATCTTGTTTTGTTCCATACGATTACCTACTTTCATTTTACCATAAATAACCCACTATTTCTTCATTAAATCCCCAAAGTCTACACCTATTTGCTTACATGCTTTGTTCCCTTCACAGATCGCCTTTTCTTCCATGCCGACCAGTTGCATACCACGCTTAGGCAGGTTAAATACGGCCTTATGTAGGCTTGCGGGGGCTAGGTGGGCATAAATCTCGGTCATTTGGATGCTCCGGTGTCCAAGCAACTGAGATACTGTATAGAGTTCTACCCCATTTTGCACGAGTTGGCTTGCGAATGTATGGCGTAATTTATGTAAGAAACTCGGTACTCCTGCTTCTTTGGCGATTTCTCTGTAACGAGACGACAAGGACTCCTTACTGCGAACACGCCCAAAGTTGACCACAAAATCGTTTTCTGCGCCGACTTTCGCACTTTGTAAGGCGTTTCTTAAGCTTTCCGTCATTGGGACATAGCGGTGATATTCGGTTTTATTGGGAGCTATATACAGTTGGTTATGTTCGAAATCTACGTCTTCCCAACGAAGGTTTATCATCTCGCCTCTGCGTAGTCCGGCATCAGCCCCAAGTAACACCACAAGCCGCCATGTATCGGACGGACAGGCATTTAAGAGTTTATCTATCTCTTCCGGGGTGTGAAATACTATCCTGCCCCTGGGTACCTTAAGTGCTTTTACGATGGCCCAATTCTGTTCGGGGATGTATTGCCATCTTTCGCCCATATGCATAACGAACTTAAAAGCCTGCAAAAGTCTATTGATGTTAGAGTGCCCGAATCCTCTCGTAATAAGATGTTCTTTGAACTGTTGTAATAATGCCGGAGTGACATCCAGCAGAAAACGCGGTTTTTTCATCTCTTCAAAGTATCGGATGGCTAGCTTGGTGCGCAATACAGTATTATCAGCTTTTTCAACAGATATTGAGCTTATCAGTTTATCTTTAAATGTTTTCCAAGAAATATGGACTTGTATCTTTTCTTTGACGGCATCCCTGCGCCGAATGAGTTCTCCGTATTTTAGATTGGCTACCAGTTTATTTTTGGTTTGCAGAGAAATCCGACGTCTCTTGCCCGTAACATCACGATAATCCGCATAATAGGTTGGTGCATTTTTGAATTTAATAACTCCCATAATATTCTCCTGTAAGAAGTGTTGGTACACACATTCACGCTTCTTATAGGCCTAGAAGTCAAGCTATATTTTGAGGGTTTTCAGAAGAAAAATGGCATAAAAAATCCCCGGTTTGAGAGGCCGGGGATTTTCGTTATTTTAATTTGCTTTGAAGTTCTTTGAAAGCAGTCAAACTAGATTGCAGATTGCCGATAATGTCTTTCAGCAATACTTCCGGTTCGGGCAAGTTTTCTAGCTCTTGTAAGCTCTCGTCTTTAAGCCACGTAATATCCAGGTTGGTTTTATCACGTTTGATTAGCTCATCATACGTAAACTTCTTAAAACGTTCGGTTTCTTTGCGTTTGGAGCGATCTTCGGCATGGTAGCACTTCACAAAATCAGCCAAATGCTCATCAGATAGCGAGTTTTCCACTAACGTTAAATTCATATTGGTACGCAAGTCATACACCCACACATCGTTGGTACGGTGGCCGTTTTTCATGGGGGGATGCTTTTCAAAGAAGATTACGTTTGCCTTTACCCCTTGGGCATAGAAAATACCCGTAGGCAAGCGCAAAATGGTATGCAAATTAAACTCATTTAACAGGCGTTTGCGCACTTTTTCGCCTGCCCCACCTTCAAATAACACATTATCTGGCACCACAACGGCGGCATAACCCGGCGTTTTCAAAATAGTCATAATGTGTTGTAAGAAGTTGATTTGTTTGTTGGAAGTTGTAGCGATAAAATCTTGGCGTTCGTAGTTGTCGGTTTCGCGTTTTAGAGTGCCGTCCTCGCCAATAATGGTAGTAGAACTCTTCTTGCCAAAGGGTGGGTTCGTTAAGCACATATCATAGCGTTTGTCGCCCGCGTTAAGCAAAGAATCTTTTTCCTCAATAGGGCATTTTCCCTCGCCAATACCATGCAAATACAAGTTCATGGCACACAAGTTGACGACTAGCGGCGTGATGTCATTGCCGGAAAGTTTATTGGCGCGGAGTTCTTTAAGCGTACGGCTATCACGCGTTTGCTTTTTCATGTAGTCATACGCAGCCAATAAAAAACCACCCGTACCGCAAGCAGGGTCCACCACTGTCATTTCCGGCGTGGGGCGCATTACTTCTACCATAGCGCGGATTAAAGGGCGTGGCGTAAAGTATTGGCCTGCCCCGGCTTTGGTTTCGGTAGCGTTTTTCTGCAAGAGACCTTCGTAAATAGCTCCTTTAACGTCCATATCTAGTGCAAGCCACGTTTCTTTGTTGATAAGGGCAATCAGTTGTTTTAGTTTGGCAGGGTCCGTAATTTCATTCTTAGCACGGCGGAAAATCGTGCCGATAATGCCTTTTTCTTTAGACAATGTTTCCAAAATCTGGGAGTAATGTTGTTCCAGTTCGGCTCCACTTAGGTTTAGAAGCGTATTCCAACGGAATTTTTTGGGGACGATAGAGCCCTCGTTTAGTAAAGTTTCACGCTCGTGGTCCATTTTTAGGAACAAGAGGTAGGTAAGTTGGCGGACATAGTCGGTATAACTAAGCCCGGCATCTTTCATGATGGTGGCATAATTCCAAACTTTGTTAATTAAGGTGGCTTCGGTCATTTTTGTTTATCCTTTTTAAGTTGGGTTAAATCTATCGGTTTATCGTTCGGGTCTTGCGGAACGAGTTTGCCCTCAAAGGCCCTTTTCAAAATGCTTTGTTTAAGCTGTTTGGCCTGTTCCAAGGCATTTGTAATAGCGGCTTGGGCTTTATCTGCAAATGCAAAAGCAGTTTCTATCTTCTTTACAATATCTCGTTGCTGTTCAATTGAAGGTAATATGGATGTCAAATTCAATAATTTAGTTCCAGATATATTCGGCTGAGCTCCTCCATATGCTAGGTGCAAAATAGCATCGGATAGAGAAAAAAACAAATAATTTCGAAATTTAGAGAGGCATTTCGTTTTATCTATGATTTTTAAGTTTCCTACACGTTGATTTTGAAAAGCTTTTACATTTTCTTCATAAATGCCTAGTTTTCCAGTAGTTGCCCCAGACATCGCGAGTAATAGATCCCCCTTAGAAACAATAAAATTTTGATATTCTTGTTTATCTTCCACATAAACAGCATTGTCTAGAAATACTTTCCTATTTGTAGTAATATTAGAAATTCTTACAACAGGAATTCCTGCGTTTTGATACGATTTACTATCAAATGCATAGCCATTTTTTAGTACAATAAAATCCTTAATTTTACATTTGGGATAATTTGAATTTCTAAAATAGGCATTTAAGACACTTTGACGGTAGGAGACGAGGGCTTCTTGTGTGGCTTCTAGCCGTTTAACTTGCTCATCTATAACCCCGAAAAGCTCCTCAATTTTCTTAACAATCCGCTTCTGCTCCGCCAATGGCGGCACAGGAATTTGTAATGACAAGATGGAATCTGAAGAAATATTTGAAATGTTCGTTGTCGTTCGTGCATTTTTTCTAAAATATTGCTTGGTTTCTGCGGTTGTTAAAAAAGAATATAAGAAATATGGATAAATCAATTTCGGATTTGCCCGAATGACTCCCAAAAATGCTCCCCAAGTTATACCTTCATCTTTTTTTGTGGCAAACGTAACCCTTCCTACTAAATCTAGAGAATTGGCGATTGATATGACAATATCATTTGGTAACAGAAATTGTTCCAAACGCTTTACAAAAGATTTAGGTATAAAATACAACTTATCATGTTCTATGCCCGGCTGTTGCGCAGCTTTTGTAGTTGCTACAGCGACCGTTTCGTTCTCATAGCTTTCCAGACGACTACCCTTAGGAAAAGTAACCCCGCGAATAAAGGTGGACATATTTCCTAAAGCTATTGATAACCAATTATTGGGAGTTTTCATTAAATAATCCTTATTTTTTCCAACGATTCTTTATTAAATCCAGTATCAATTATATGTAATTGATTCCGTGCATTTTGGATCGCAAACAATTCTTCCCATTCATGCTGCTTCGTTTTAGATTTGTCTTGCGTAATAATAAAAATTCTGCACTTAGAATTAAGTTGAGTCTGAAACGCATATCGCGTGGCAACATCCGTTGTAGGTATGGAATATCCAATAACATATAATCTAGTTATTTCATTTAATTTCTTACGAAACATTTGCCATTGAAAATCTAATAATTTTGTATTAAATACAAAGTTTTTCAACATTGAAGGAGGAACTAATAATGTCTGCAATCCTTGCTTATATCCTGGAATTGTTTTTGTTGTTGTAATCCTAATGCCATTAGGAAATTTGGGATCGTATAACCAATTTATGGAACCATGTAATTTATAAATTTTAAGAGAATTACACCAAAATTCTTCTTCATAAGAAGAAAAAGGAGATGTGATTAAATCCATTTTTTTGATGGAGTACATGGGATCAAATACGTTACTGGCTCCTGGTATGTTTTGGTACAATAGATTTTCTAATACTAAATCATAATTGAAGGTAAAAACGTCTGGACGTTCACTATGTAAATACTGACAGAAATTTCGCACATATGGTTCGTGTAAAAGTTCTTTTTCTAAATTTTTCTTTTCAAAAATTTCAACTATTAGATCTGTAATATATCTATACAAAATAGCTTTCAAATGCTCATCCTTATAATCTTCGTATGCAAAATTAGAAGATAAAAAAGTCATAATATCTTCAAAATTGGAATTGTTTGTATTCGTATCAACAGATTTAATATTTCCGATATTGGGTCCTACGATATATTTTTGCCAAATGTGTCGAATTTCCTGATCACCACAAATTATTTTTTTGTTAATATCTTTTGTGAGTTCATGCAGTAGTGGCATGCTCTTGCCGGCTACTGCCCGAGAAAAACCCGCACCTAAAATTAAAACTTCTTTCTTGCTCATAAATTTACTTTTTTTGTCCCAATTTCTCTCATATTAAACAAAGTTCCTTGCCGAGGATCAGCTGTCAGATTCGGAGTATTTAATTTAATACCTTCGGGGACTGGATCAATATCTTTGTCATTAAAACGAAATACTTTAATGGCTTGTCTCTTATCACTCTTTTTGCCATTGGGGTGGATGATTGTTGTGTATTCAACATAAACAAGCATTTCATCGTCCTTTTTAGTTTCTTTTAATGGGTATAAACCACCAAAAAATTCTTTTCGAAACTTATCATCGGCCATAAGGAAACTAACCCTTTTGTCTGTATGTTTGTCTTTCGTTTTCCATTGAACTTGGCTATCTTGGACATTTACAGGGGCAATGATTGTAACCTCATGCAGTTCATAGCGTTTTTGTATAACATCTGTTTCAATGGGATCCGCCACTACTTGTTTTATAAAGTCACTTTGTTTAATTGGAAAATTATGTTCTCTGGAAAAACCAATTCCTTTTATTCGTCCACTTTTAGCACACATAGTATAAAATTGAGTTTTTATTTTTGAGGCATCAAAACCGATCATATTTTTAGGATCAATCTGTTGTATTTCTAGTGGTTTTTTAGTCATGTATCCTCTGGTCAGTTCTGCCAACAATTTCAAAGCAAAGGGAATAGATATAGTAACATCGTGATGTATATCTTTCGGAATAGCCTGCACATTGTTAATGGTACCTCGAATAATACTCTTAAAAGATTCTTTTAAATCTTTTCCCGTAGTCTCTTCTAGGAAAGCATCTATAAGTGGTTGCGCTACTACCCCAACAACTATATCGGGGCCATGAGCAGACAAAAAATTAAATATCTCTTGGAATCCGCCTTTTTCTGGTGGTTTAACATATGTAGTAAATTTTATAGATTCATGAAATAATTGTCTGTTCAATATATGAGCAAGTTGATCTACCGTTTCCGCTGTTTTACAAAATTCTTCAACTGAAACAAAATGTTCAATAGTATCAAAATGAACTAAAAGTTCCTGTGAATACTCTTTAGGAGTGTTATCCATTCTCATTCCTCTCCATTATACCCAATAAGGGCGTTGTTTAAGTTCGTTAGTAACACAGGGATGGGAAGCAAGGAATCAAACACGCGATGGGCCTTCAAAATACCGCCTTTGTCACTTAACGTTTCTTGTATGTCTTTTTCCGTCATGGACGAGTTATATACAATAAAATTTTTTATTTCATTGAGCCAGTCCATTTGCTCAGGCGTGAACACAATGCCACGTTGTTTCATACGGCCTAACCACAGGTTATAACGGGCCGTGGCTACTTTATCAAAGGGTTTTAATTCATCATCTTGGCCCAATGCAAAGCGGATGAGTTGGATGACGTTTGTCAGCATCTTTTCCGGTCGCTTGGTTTCTACCACTTTGCTGGGGTTTACGCGCATAAATGCACCCCACAATACCGGAATATCCAACGTGGGTGTATTATTCGCTAGGGCATCTGCCAGTTCTTTGATACCGTCATAGGTTAAGTGTTGCTTCCCATACGAGCGGTGGTAAATGATAGATAAAGCCGTCAGCTCATCTTTATTCTTTTCAATAAAGGTTTTTAAGTTGTCCAAAATCTCTTGCTCGCGGTCCGTAGTGGGCTTCATAGTACCCGTATCCGGCGTAATATCATCTACGTACATATAGGCCTTGCGTGCATTGTTTAGGATCATATCTCGCAACGCAGGGGTGCTAAACGGACGGATGGCTTTTTCCTTAATCTGTTCCACCTCTGCTGGGGTTTTATGTTCCAATTTATCCGGATCTATGGCGTCCAACAGGTCATTAGCCAACGTCTTAAGCGTGGTGTTGCATTTCTCTTTCAGTTGAGCTTGTGACTCTTCATCCATAGATTTTTCCAACGCTGATACGCGGGAAGCCAAAGAACTGAGCGTATCGTCATCGCATTTACCCAAGGCCACGCTTTCCAGTAGTTTCTTAAAAGATACGGATTTCTTGCGCTCCAAGGGTGGAGGGACTGATTTTTTGCTTTCTGTAACGCCTACTGCGTCTATTAAAATAAATTTGGATTTACATACAGCGTTTGGCGTAACAGCACGTAAGTCGTCCAGCGGAATCGTGCGGCAACCACGGCCTTTCATCTGCTCGTAATATAGTTCCGAGTGGACATCCCGCATGAAAATTAACACTTCTAGTGGTTTAACGTCCGTTCCTGTGGCAATC
>JAGCWX010000009.1 GCA_017961585.1 Elusimicrobiaceae bacterium
AACAAAGCGTGCAAACAAGTCGGTTTAGATTTTGGGGATTTGATGAAGAAATAGCCAATAAAAATGTTAAGATTTGCGAAAACCTCTCTTAGACGATAAATAAGCATAAATGTTAAGATAAAAATTCCCGAACGGGAAGATTTTTCCAAATTTCTGCCATTTCTCTTAAAATATTCCTGAGCGGGAAAAAATTAACAAAATTATCTGCACCACATACTCTTACTGTTTTATAAAAATCATTAAAATTTAAGTATTTTCAGTAGTTTTTGTATAAGAAAAATGGGATTGAATAAAGACTGTCCCGTCGTGTCATCGACGAGACGTTGGGCGCACTTTTTAAGAGCCACTTTTAGAGTGGTTCTTTTTATTTTCTCGTCGTCTCAATATAATTATTTGTCATAAATGGTTGATTTCTTGTTGCAGTTTCTCTAGGAATTTACCCGCGTGCGCGCCGTCCATTTGCGTGTGATGAAATTGAAATGAAATAGGTAACTGATACTTAAAAAACTTTTTGCGGTAGCGCCCCCAAATGAGAAACGGGTTATTAAAAATACCGCTGTTCATGCCAACGGCTCCGTCTATTTCCGTATCCAGGATGGCCGAAGTGCCGATGACCATACTGGTTGCCGATAAATCCCTGTCTTGGCAGGTTTGGGCCACTTGCGCGGTATAGGTCAAATACTCGCGGTTAAAGGCGTCCAAATCGGGCTCAAAAAGAATATCGCACGAACTGACTTCGCCGGTTTTGTTTTTAACAATCGTATTGACGGCCAGCGTGTCATACTGTATTAACTTTTCACCCACCGGAAGCATGTAAAATTCTTTTACTTGTGTGGCGGCCTTGCCAATGCAAAAGTCCAGCAGCATATTAAATTTCAAATTGCGTTTTTTACTGACTTTCACCAGGTTGGTGACGTCAAGCGTTTTGAAAAACGTTACCATCGGGTTGGGGGCCTTGAGCCATAGTTTATAGGCGGCGGCCCGCGTGGTTTCTTTGGGATTTATCTCTTTGGGCATAGTTACCTCTTTTTCATTTTACTATATTGCCCAAACAAAAAACCGCCCTTGTGGCTAGCAAGAGCGGTTTGTTGGCTACACAAAACTTTTAATTATTCCATGGTTTGTGCCCAGTATTTTAATTCTTCAATGGATGGGTTTCCGTTTAGCACTTTGCCCGGTTTAATTTGGGCAATGGCGGCCACGCTCGGTTTTAAATCCTCGGCGGTGTTGCCCATGCCGCTGCTGCCGGAAGTGGCAAACAGGACAATCTTTTTATTGGAAAAATCGTGTTTCTCTAAAAACGTTTTCACAATATGCGGAGCCGTACCCCACCAAATTGGAAATCCAAGATAAATCACGTCATATTCTTTGACCGAAATATCATTTTCCGCCATTTCCGGACGAGAAGATTCATTACTCATCTCTACCGAACTTCTGGACGTTTTATCACGCCAGTTCAAATCGGCTGCCGTGTAGGGAACGGCAGGTTTGATTTCATAGATATCCGCAGCAAGCGCTTTGGCCAGATTTTCCGCTACTTTTTTAGTGTTTCCCGTGGCAGAAAAATACGCCACTAATGCTTTTTGGGTGCTTAATGTGGGGACAGGTTGTGTCTCCTTTTCCACAGTTACTTGTGGGGTAGGTTTCGTATTACACGCTCCTACAAACAGCGCGGCTATCAAAAATACGAGTATTTTCTTCATGGTATCTCCTTATATCCCGGCTTTCACGATATCTTCAGCAATTAGTTCCGGCGTTAAGCGATATCTCTCGTAGAGTTCGCTTTGCGGCACTTTGTCTGTGAACTCCTTAAATGAGCCATAGTTAAGTACTTTCATATCGCTACTACCGTAGAAACGGGCTACCTTTTCGCCAAAA
>JAGCWX010000010.1 GCA_017961585.1 Elusimicrobiaceae bacterium
ATCCCCGAAGGTCGCTGTCGGGGATCTCACTTCTGCCTATTCCCAGCATTAACACCCGCCCAAGCACTTACTTACGAGACGGATGTGGGAGATTCCCCACAAAAACCTTGGGGAATGACACTCTATTACAAACTGCAACAACAAGCGTTGAAGATCCTGAATCAAGTTCAGGGTGACAGTTTATTAAGTAAAGTGTTATTCCCGAGGTTGCCGTCCGCAGGATTCGGCAATCCCCACCGCTTTCTCTTTCCGTCATGCTGAGGAGTTTCTGCTCAGCATCTCTTCCGCTTTCAATGCGCATGGATGGGTCTTCCACGCACGCCGTTATAAAAATGTCATCCCAAACTTGATTTGGGATCTCACCTTTTCCCCCTCCTAAAAAACAACCCCGGCAAGCACCGGGGATTGTCAAAAAATACTTATAAAATAAGTGTTTTTACAATATTTTGTTTTTTAATCGGCTGGCAATATTATCCAGTTCTTCCAACGAATGGTAGTGAATAACCAGCCGCCCTTTCTTCGGGTTGCGTCCGCAAAGCACTTCCACTTTTGTTCCCAGCACTTCTTGCATTTGTTGCTCAAAGTAGAAAATATCCGGAAACATTTTGTTATCCTGCTTTTTAACGCGCTTGGGGGCTTCCACCAGGCGGGTGGCTAATTGTTCGGCCTGCCGCACGGACATTTTGGTCCGTACCATACGCTTAAAAACATCTACCCGAAATGCCCCCGCCGGGATCATCAATAACGCCCGGGCGTGGCCTTCGGTCAACGTGCCGTCTTGCAGGGATTGTTGAATTTCCGGCTCTAAATCCAGTAGGCGCAGCGTGTTGGAAATAGATCCCTTGGATTTGCCACAATAAGAGGCCAAATCCACCTGCTTAATGAAAAATTTATTCATTAAGTTGCGATATCCCAAGGCGGTTTCAATGGGGTTCAAATCCTCGCGCTGGATGTTCTCAATCAACGCCAGGGCGCAGAGTTGCTGGTCGTCCAAATGTTTGTGTACAATAGCATCAATAGAGTCAAGCCCGGCCATTTTCGTCGCGCGGAAGCGGCGTTCCCCCACCACAATTTCATATTTATCTAAACTGGCGTCATATACGACGACAATCGGCTGCGTCAATCCGTGTTCTTTAATAGAGGCAGCCAACTCTTTGAGCTTTTCTTCGTCGAAAACCCGACGGGGCTGAAAGCGGTTGGGCACAATTTTATCTACCGCTATTTTTTGCACGCTCATGTTCGGGTTATCTTGCACGGCTTGGGCGGCTTGTTCCGTCGTAAGATTGGTTACTTCCTGGGTTTGTTTAATTAAGGCGTCTAGGCCTTTTCCTAATGCTTGTCTGGCCATGGGTTATCCTCCAAAATCGTAATTGAGGGGTTTATCCCCCACCAATTTAAAATCTTCGTAATCTTTTATTTTTGCACCGCGGCGGCTCAAAAATTCCACCGCCAACTTGATGTACGCCTCAGCCCCTCGGCAGGCGGGCTCGTAATCAAAAATAGATTGCCCAAAGCTGGGTGCCTCCGCCAAGCGGATATTGCGCGGAATGGGCGTTTTATAAATTTTATCCCCAAAATAGCGGCTTACTTCTTCGCGCACTTGTTTGGCCAAATTTAAATGGGAATCATACATGGTCAGCACGCCGCCATCCATTCTTAATTTGGGGTGCAGAAATTGTTTAATCTTATTTACGGTGCCCATAAAGTGCGCCAACCCTTCCATGGCGTAATATTCGCACTGCACGGGAGTAATTACACTGTCGGCGGCCATCATAGCGTTTAAGGTCAGCAGTCCCAAAGAGGGGGGGCAATCAATAATAATAAACTTGTACATTTGCCGAATGGGGGCCAACACATCTTTGAGCATATTTTCTCGGCCGCGTACGTTTACCAATTCTACCTCGGCACCGGCTAAATCTTTACAAGCAGGAAGCACATCCAAAAACTCGCTGGAAGTAGAACGCACCACTTGCTCAAACGGAGCCACTTTTGTCAGTAAATGGTAAACGGATTTTTCCCCGTCTTTTACGGTTACTCCCAGGCCGGACCCGGCATTCCCCTGCGGATCAAAATCTACTAATAACACTTCCTGGTTTAAACAAGAAAGTGCGTATGCTAAATTGATAGAAGTCGTCGTTTTACCAACGCCACCTTTTTGATTTGCTACTACTACAATTTCTGCCATAATTCCTCCTACCTATATTAAACCATAATTGACAAAAAAATACAAGAAGTTTTCACGTGAAAACTTCTTGTATTAAAATAGTGCGATTTGGATGTTTTTGGTAAAAAGTTTTCACGTGAAAACTTTTTATGAAAAACCCAACTATTTGATAAACCCAATCTTCTTAATCGGCCAATGGATAAACCATGCTTTCCCGCGGATGTTTTTGCGCGGTACCGGCCCCCAGAAGCGGGAATCGCACGAGTTGTCCCGGTTGTCCCCCATTACAAAGTAATTGTTTGCCGGAACGGTAACCGGCCCAAACACGTCTTTAAGTTCGGATCCTATATAGCTATCCAACTTATGTTCCTGCCAAAGTTTTTGGTAAAGTTTTGGGTCGTCATTTTCAATATCGGTTACACGGAATTTATCCGTATATAATTCATAAGGTTGTTGAGGGACGGCCTCGTCATTGACCCACAGGTGCCCGTCTTTAATTTCAACCTTATCCCCGGGAAGAGCCACTACGCGTTTGACAAAATCCCGGCCGTATTGAGTTTGCCCGCCACAGTTGAGTTGTTTTCTATCTCTAGCCGGGAACTTGAAAACAATAATATCCCCAACTTTTACATCTTTGGCCTTAATGTATTTATCCGTAAAGGGAATATGCAACCCATAGGCCGCTTTATTGACGAATAAATGATCCCCTTCCATAAGGGTGTTGCGCATAGAAGCAGAGGGGATTTTGAACGCCTGCAAGAAGAAAAACATCACAATAGAGGCCACAAACCCTGCAAAATAAACGGTATTGCTCCAATCCAGGTCTGATTTGAGAGTTTTTTCTTGCTTGGCAGCATCGGCTTTTTGCATAGCAATAAAACCGTAAATAGCAACCCCTAAAACAATTACTTCCCCGATTAAAAACTTATCAAATGGGAATAATCCGCCGGCTCCGCCGCCCATTACAAATAAGAAGATAAACAAGGCACACGATAAAATCAGCAATAAAAACACGAAGTGCCACAACCCAAAAATGATGGGGTTTTTAAAATGCTCCATCTTGCTGATTTTGCGGGTAATCAGCGTAAAGGCGTACATAATACACGCGACTATAAATAACCTAAGTTCCATTCTTTCTCCTTAAAAGTTTTCACGTGAAAACTTTTTATATTAATTTGATACTACCTGTTGATAAATTTGTTGATATTTATTATTTACATCCTGCTGCTGTTTGCTTTTTTGAAGGGAAAAATCCCCCATGTCTTGACGGAGTTTTGCGTTTGAATAAAGTTCCGTCATTAAACAGCTTACCAAAATTTCATCTTGTGGATTGCATACAAATCCGTTCTTGCCGTGTTCCACCAGGCGGGGCATATCTCCTACGCGGCTAACAAGACACGGAAGCCCCACTTGCTGGGCCTCTAATAGCGCCAGGGGGAGGGATTCTTCTTTGGATAACAATACAAAAACGTCCGCCAAATTAAGCCAATCGTTAATATTTTGCTGCGCTCCGGCCAATATTACTTTTTTAGATAAATCATGTTCTTGGATCCATTTTTCAAGCGCCGGACGTTCCGGCCCATCCCCTACATAAATAAGGAGGGCGTTTGGGCAATTGGATAAAATTTTTGAAAACGCGCGCAAAAGCAGTTGCGGATTTTTGATTTTGGCAAGCCGCCCCACACAAATAAAGGCAACTTGGGTATCGGAAATCTGTTTTTCTTTGCGCATACGCGATTTTACAAAATTATCCTTAAAAAATAAGGATTTTTCTACTGTGTTTTCAACCAACACCGTTTTGGCCTTTGCATAACCTTGTTTTTGAAGCAAAAAGTTATAGGTACTTACCGATTCCGCACAAGAAAGGGTGTCCGTACTTTTTAAGGTGCGGTCCAGCAAGCGCATCCAAAGCGGTTTTTGCGATAAATCAAAATGCGGGGTGGTAACAAGTTTTATCTTGCGCCCGGCGCACGCCAGGCGGGCAAATTCAATCGCGCGAAATAACATCGCGTGAACCATGTCGGGCTGAAAGGATTCTATTTCACGCGCGAGTTTTGACACGATACCAAACCCGGCACCTGTCATTTCCAACGAGACAACCTGTGCGCCCGACGAGCGAAGCTCCGCCGCCAACGGCCCCAGCGGTTTTAAACAAACCACTTTGACCGTATGCGTTTGCCCGACGAGCCGCACCAACGACACGAGGGCTTTTTCGGCACCGCCCACGTCGGTAGAAGAAATGACGTATAAAAGTTTCATTGTAATTATTATAGCAAAAAAACGCCCCGGCGAAGATGTGAACAAATATTAAAGAGAAAAGAAAGCGAAGGGGATGCTGAGCAGGAAAACTCAGCATGACGAAGAAGGAAAAATGTGGAGATCCCCAATTACAGATTTCGGGAATGACGCTTTATTTTATGACGGCAAACGGCATGCGTGGAAGATGCTCAGTCAAGTTCAGCATGACAACTTTTGATAACGGCATGTGTGGAAGATGCTCAGTCAAGTTCAGCATGACAACTTTTTTAATAACAATGTGCATAAAAAATCCTGAGTAGAAACTACTCAGGATGATGCAATACAAAACAGTTGTTTTGCTTTTTTACGCGGGTTTAAATTGATCCTTACCTACGCCGCAAACGGGGCAAACCCAATCTTCTTTGACGTTTTCCCACGCGGTACCGGCCGGGACGCCGTTTTCCGGATCGCCGACGGCAGGATCATAAACATAACCACAAACTTCGCATACGTATTTTACCATAAGTGTTCTCCTATAAATGAGTCGCCCCGGGAGGGGTTTTGCCTTTAATTACCGTATGATAATATTCATACGTTAAAGGGATGCCTTGCGGCTTGAAAATTTGTCCGGCTGTAACGGTGCCGATAAACAGCGTGTGTGTGCCCACGTCCACCGTTTGTTCTACGCGCGTTTCTATGCACGAGAGCGCATGCTCCTGCACCACCGGGCAACCGTTTTGCCCGACGGTATAAGATACTTTAGCAAATTTGTCAAAGTTACGCCCGGTGCGAAAACCAAAATTGCCGATAAATACCATCGGCGTTTCTTGCTCTAACGGCATGACGTTAAAGGCGCGGCTTTTGGAAATAATTTCGTGCGTAAAACTGTTTTTACACACGCACACGGCTATTTTGGCCGGGTCTGCCGACACTTGAAACGCCGTGTTGACGATAAGCCCGTTTTTTTGCGCTTCGTCCGCCGATGTAACAATGTAGAGCCCGTAAGAAATTTCGTTTAAACTTTGGCTGATGCACGCGTCCATTAGCTGATTTTCTCCTTGAGTTTTTGGCTAACCAGCTTGCCTAAATTTTCACATTCTTGCAGTTTGGCTTCGTCGGGCACAAACAAGCTTTTTACCGCCGGGGAAACAATTTCCACACCCATTTCTTCAAGCAGTTTGGTTAAACTGTCCACCGGGGCACCGTTCCACCCGTATGAACCAAACGCCGCACCAATTAAGTTTTTTGGTTTGAGCCCTTTGATATAGCAAAGTACGTCGGCCATGGCCGGGAAAATATTGCTATTAAGCACCGGGGTGCCCACTAACAGTGCGCCCGCGCCCAGCAGCTCGGTAATAACGTCACTACGGTGGCAGACGTGCATAGACAGTTGTTTGACTTCAGTTCCGTTTTGACGCAACCCGTCGGCCAATGCACAGGCCATTTTCTCGGTACTGCCCCACATGGTGTCATAGACGATGACGGCTTTGTCGGTGGGTTTTTGGGCGGCAAATTGCGCATACAACTCCACAATTTTGAACGGGTCTTTGCGCCAAATAAACCCATGATCCGGCGCAATTAGTTGCGGCGTGAGCCCCATTTGCTGTACTTGGCCCAAAAAGCGGGTAACAATATCGCTATACGGAAGAATGATATTGGCGTAATATTTGCGCGCTTCTTCTAACCAAATAGATTCGTCGTTCTCGTCATCAAATAGTTTAGAAGTGGCTAAGTGCATGCCAAAAACATCGTTAGTAAAAAGGATGTTTTCTTTTTCCAAATACGCAAGCATGCTATCCGGCCAGTGGAGCATACGCGCTTCCACGAAGGATAATGTATCGCTACCGAGGTCAATTTTATCGCCGGTTTTGACGGGTTTGATTTCAAACGAAGGGTGCAATTGCGCCACTAAATTTTTCACTCCCATCACCGAGGCATACACTTGCGAAGGACTAAAATCAGCCACCGCTTGGCTTAACGCGCCGGAGTGGTCCATCTCGGCGTGATTGGAGATGATAATTTCTATTTTTTTCGGATCCAGTACGCTTTGGATGCGTTCAAGCATCTGCGGGTAAAATTCTTTTTTGACTGTATCCACCAACGTAGGTTTATCCGCTAAAATAAGGTACGCGTTGTACGTGGTGCCGCGGTGAGTGGCGTACCCGTGAAAATCGCGCAGGTTCCAGTCAATGGCACCCACCCAATACACGTTGGGCGAAATTTGAATGGCTTGCATAAATAAACTCCTCGGAAGATTTTCCCCGCCGTAGTGGGGGCACGTATATTATATTATTTTTTACTCTGCCATAACCCGTGCAAATTGCAATATTCGCGCGCGGTTACATCGTCGGAACAGGTAGTAAAAGTGGCTTCGGGCGCGTCGCCGGGTTTTAAGTATTTGCGCTCTACGCGGTGGCACTCGTTACAAATCAGTTCAATAAATTCAATATAATGTTCCGGCAACGACGGGTGCGCCACAGCCCCTACCTTTACTTTATAGCCGCCGTTAATCTTTTCAAGTACCGGGACGTGCTTCTCGGCCGCACCGTCGGTTTCCCCGGCGTGAAGTTTTTTCATCGGTTGGCCGCAGCAGACCAATTCTCCCGCCCCGGCGTGAACCACTTCCACTAAATTGCCACATACGGCACATTTGTAAATTTCGTGTAATTGCGTCATCTTGAACCCCCTTTTCAGTTTTCTTTTATTATAGCACAGGTTGTAAAGGATTTTAGCCAAACTAATCAATTTTTGCCTAAAACAAATTTTAAACCGTTTTTTGTAAAATTTAATACCCTGGGGGCCATTTTTTGTAAAAAACGCGTTTAGGCCCGTTTTTATCCATTTAAGTGCTATTTGCGGTTTAAGCATATTGACCCAGACCCCCAAAAGTAGTAATATAAAGGAAATAGTTTTTTAAGGAAGTAACTTGTGGATAACTTTCAGAACAATCCTCTTTTGTTAGCCGTTTTCCAAGAAGTAGAACAAATTATTGGAAAAGAAACTTTTGACTTGTGGTTTAAACCCGCCGAATTTACGTTTGAAAATTCTGTATTAACCGTACATATTCCAAATGCAATTTGGGGAAAAACTTTACAAGAACGCTATGAGCGTATTGTAATAGATACGTTTTTAAAACAAACCGGGCAAGCTATAGAAGTGCGCTATCAAATTGACGCACCCGATACCCCGGTGACACCTATTGCAAGCGAATTAGATGTGCGCCCTGCCGTTGTGGACCCTGCACCCACCGCAACATCAAACCCGTTTGCGGACCGCTTTAACCCGGAATATACTTTTGATAACTTTATTGAGTCCACTTCCAACCGGTTTGCGTATAAAGCGGCTCAGGCCGTCGTAGCTAAAATGGGTGCACGTGAAAATAACCCGCTGGTTATTTATTCTGCCCCCGGGCTAGGAAAAACCCACCTACTGCAAGCAATCGGAAACCAAATTTTAAAAGAACAACCACAAGCCAAAGTGATGTATATGTCCGGCGAAGAATTTGTCAACGAATATATAGAATCAATTACTCAAAAAAAATCAGATGCTTTTCGCAAAAAATATCGTTTTTTGGATTGTTTTTTAGTAGATGATATTCAATTTGTAGTGGGTAGATCCGCCTGTTCTGAAGAATTTTTCTACACATTTAATACCTTGTTTGAAAGTGGAAAACAAATTGTATTATCTTCGGATCGGTCCCCGCAACAATTGGAATGGGATGAACGTTTATCGTCGCGGTTACTCTCGGGGATTAGCACAGAAATTAAACGCCCCGGCGTGGAAGCCCGTATTGCGATTTTGCGCCAAAAAAGAGATTCTATGAACTTTATAGTAGGCGACGATGTAATTACCTTTTTAGCTGAAGGAATTCAAACCAACGTCCGAGAATTAGAAGGATCTTTAAAGAAATTGCGCTCGTATTGTAGCATCCATAGTATTACCCCTACAATTCCAATCGCAAAAGAATTATTAGTGGATTTATTAACCAATGAACAGGAAGCCCCTGTATCGGTAAATGTCATTAAAAAAATTGTAGGCAAACACTATAACATCCGTATGGAAGATTTTAACGCAAAACGCAAAACACAATCCATTGCGTGGCCGCGCCAAATTGCGATGTTTTTAACAACAGAATTAACGGATTTGTCTTTGCCGGAAATCGGACGGGAATTTAACCGCGATCATAGTACCGTGGTGCATGCGCGCGATTTGGTAAAAGAAAAAATTGATACAGACCCATTTTTTGCCGCTGAAATTAACCAAATTTTGGCCGATATTAAGGCCGTGGATAATGTGTAGGCAACCTGTGGATAATTTGGGGAAAATGTAAAAAAAGAAGGGGATAAAATTTGTAAATGTGTGTAGTGTTGATAAAAAGAAGCACTTATACACAAATTAAAGGTAGATGGTTGTATTCTTAAATTCACACTATAAACACAATAAACAGGATATATTAGTAAGGATATAATATGAAAATAAATATTACTAAAGCCACACTGTTGGAAGGTATACAAATTATTTCTTCGGGGGTTTCCTCCCGCACCACATTACCGATTCTACATAACTTCTTGATGGAAACACAGAACGGTAAATTAAAACTCGTCCGCACGGATATGGAAATGGCTACCGTGCACTTTGTAGCCGCGGAAGTAGAAGAAAAAGGTAATATTACCGTGCCGCTGAAAGAATTTGCGGATATTATTAAAAATCTACCCGACGATAAAGAAATTACCCTCACCAGTGATGAAAATAATAAATTACATATTAAATCCGGCAAGAGTAAATTTTGGGTCATCGGAACCCCTAAATCCGAATATCCTTCTATCCCCGAAGTAGAACATACCGGCAGTATGGTGTTAGACCCGTTACAAGTACAACAAATGATTGAAAAAACTGCTTTCTCTGCCTCTACCCAAGAAACGCGTTATATTTTAAACGGGCTGTTATGGAATAATACCAAAGACGGATTTGAAATTGTGGCTACCGACGGTGGACGCTTGGCCGTGGCCAGCCAAGGTGCGCTGGATGCCAGCCAAGAATTTAAAATCATTATCCCTACTAAAATTTTGACGGAATTATGCCGCTTTATTTCTATTGCTAAACCGGATAAAGATACTAAATTAGAAGTAAACGTAACCGCCAATCAAGTTAGTTTTATGATGAATGAAACGACGTTTATTTCGCGCTTGATTGAAGGAAATTTTCCAAATTATAAACAAGTGATTCCGTCTAAAACAACTATTAAATTTGAGGCATTTACCAAAGAATTATTAGCTTCTACCCGCCGGGCTGCTTTGTGCGCAGGCGAGTTTGGCAGTGTGGTAAAGTATAAGATGGAAAATAATACCCTGACGGTTTCGTCCAATTCTCAAAATATGGACTTTACCGACGAATTACCCGTGGATTATACCGGGGAAGTTTTTGAAGCCAGTTTTAAGCCACAGTATATTATTGACGTATTAAAAACCGTAACGACGGATAAAGTATTATTCTCGTTTGTAAATGCTTCGCAACCGGTGCTGATTGAACCGGCCGGGGAAGCTATTTTTAAATACGTCATTATGCCGATGAGAGCGTAATGAAACTGGGGCAACCTTCTAAACCGCAATGGCGGTCCAGCCAAGAGTTAAAAAATAAGTTTAACCCGTTAGCTATTAAACTAAACCGGCTGCTTATTTTGGAGTACGCGTGGGACCAGTTGGTTGGAAATAAAGGCCGTTTTTGGGTGCTTAAAGCCGTTAAACAAGGAACATTGTATGTAGAAGTGAAAGCATCCGTTGCTAAAAATGAATTAACCGCGCGCAAACAGGGACTGATACGAGAATTAAATAAACATTTTCAAACGCCCTGGATTAAGCGTATTGAGATAATTTGAACTTTAATAAGGAGTTTGTCATGACGATAGAAGAAATAAAAGAGAAAGAGTATGATTCTTCTAAAATTACTGTTTTAGAAGGATTGGAAGCCGTACGTAAACGCCCGGCCATGTATATTGGATCAACGGGGTTGCCCGGTCTTCACCATTTAGTATATGAAGTAGTAGATAACTCAGTAGACGAAATTTTAGCCGGCGGTGCTACCACTATTACGGTAGTGATTAAAGACGATATGACGTGCTCTATTCAAGACGACGGGCGCGGTATCCCGGTAGATTTAATGAAAAACGCCAAGGATGCGAAACTGCGTAACAAATCCGCCTTGGAAGTAGTAATGACGGTATTGCACGCGGGGGGTAAATTTGACAGCGGTGCGTACAAAGTGTCCGGCGGGTTACACGGGGTAGGTGTATCGTGCGTGAACGCCCTTTCGGACTATATGGAAGTGGAAGTACGCCGCGACGGGAAAGTGCATCGGCAAGAATATAAACGCGGTAAACCGCAAGGGCCTGTGGAGGTAGTAGGAAAAACTACGGAACACGGAACTAAAGTAACTTTCCATGCCGACCCGGAAATTTTTGGTAATTTAGCTTTTTCGCACGAAACAATCGGGAACCGGTTGCGCGAATTGGCGTTCTTAAACGCCGGGGTAAAGATCATTTATACCGACGAACGCAAAGAAACCGACCAAACCGTTACGTTTCACTATGAAGGGGGGATTTCCCAATTTGTTAAATTTTTAAATACCAACAAAACGGTCATTAACCCCGAACCTATTTACTTAACCAAAGAAGTGGGCGATAATTACATTTCTTTTGCCATTCAATACAATGAAGGATATTCGGAAAATATCTTTACGTTTGTAAATAACATTCATACCATTGAAGGCGGAACGCACTTGACCGGGTTTAGAAGCTCGCTCACGCGTTTAGTCAACGAATATATCAAAAACAACAACTTGGCTAAACAACACAAAGAAGTAACCGTCTCCGGCGATGATATCAAAGAAGGGTTGGCGATGGTGCTTTCCGTAAAAATTCCGCACCCGCAATTTGAAGGGCAGACCAAAACTAAATTAGGTAACAGTGAAGTGGAAGGGATTGTCCGCTCCGTAGTGACTGACACATTGGCTACGTTCTTTGAAGAAAACCCCAAAACCGCCCGCGCGATTTGTGAAAAGTGTATGGGGGCCGCTATTGCCCGCGAAGCTGCACGCAAAGCACGCGATTTGACACGCCGCAAAGGTGCCTTGGAAGGCGGCGGGTTGCCCGGTAAATTAGCCGATTGCCAAGAACGCGAAGCCGCCAAATGTGAACTCTTCCTGGTGGAAGGGGATTCCGCAGGTGGATCTGCCAAACAAGGGCGCGACCGTGTATTCCAGGCCATTTTGCCGTTACGCGGTAAAATTTTAAACGTGGAAAAAGCCCCGCTGGTGCGTATTTTATCTTCGGATACGGTACGTGATTTAATCGCCGCGGTAGGTACCGGCGTAGGCGAAGGCGAAGGCGGATTTGATATTAACAAACTACGCTACCACAAAATTATTTTAATGGCTGATGCTGACGTGGACGGACAACATATTTCTACATTGCTTTTGACGTTCTTCTACCGTCAATTAAAGCCCTTAATTGATGCCGGGCATGTGTACTTAGCTCAACCGCCTTTGTACAAGGTGAAAAAAGGCAAAGTGGAACAATACCTGCAAACCGAAGACCAAATGCAACAATGGTTGATGAAAGAAGGGTTGTCCACCGTAACCGTAACCGATACAAAGAAGAAAAAAGCATTTACCAGCAGCGAACTGCGCGATTTATTAAAAGTATTGCGTGATGTGGAAGATACGCTGGCAAAATTAGAAGTAAAAAATATTACGCTGGCAGATTTTATGGCCTTTCTCAAAGAAGGGCAAATCCCCGTCTACCGCGTACCGTTGCGCAGCGGTGGATTTAGATATTTCTATACCGAGCAAGAATACCGCGGGTACGAAGAACAATACATCCAGGAAAAACGCGAAGAACTAATTGCCGACGGGGTGGATGCACAAACCGTGTCGGAAACTTCGCTCACGCCGGAACATCAAAGTTTGTTTGAATTTGGCAAATTGTTAGCGGCTGAAAAGAAGATGGAAACCTTTGGGTTTAACTTCTCTCAATATCCGCTCATTACTAACGACAAGGAGCGGGTCAACCCGTTGTTCCAAGTCAACAACGGCAAGACCGACGTGTTGGTATACAGTTTGGCCGAACTTTTGAAAGCCGTGAAAGAAGCCGCCACCGCCGGGGCTTCCATTCAGCGCTACAAAGGGTTAGGGGAAATGAACCCCGAACAGCTGTGGGAAACCACCATGGACCCATCCAAACGCAAACTCATCCAAGTGAAAATTAACGACGCCGCCGATACCGAGCAAGCATTTACCATGCTCATGGGCGACCGCGTAGAACCGCGCCGTGATTTTATTTATTCGCACGCGCTAGAAGTAAAGAACTTGGATATTTAGTCCGTTTTAGGAGATTTTTACAATGACAGAAGAATTAAACAACCCGACGCAAAACGTCAACGTAAATGTAGATTTATTTGGCAATATTGAACAACGCGACGTAGCTACCGAAATGCGTTCGTACTATATTGACTATGCCATGAGCGTAATTGTGGGGCGTGCTTTGCCCGACGTGCGCGACGGTTTAAAACCGGTGCACCGCCGTGTGCTTTATTCCATGAATGAAATGGGGCTTAAATACAACCGCCCCTATAAGAAATCCGCCCGTGTGGTAGGGGATGTGCTCGGTAAATATCACCCGCACGGAGATACCGCCGTATACGATACGCTGGTACGTTTGGCACAAGATTTTTCTATCCGCAAACCCCTGGTAGACGGACAAGGGAACTTCGGTTCCATTGACGGAGACTCCGCCGCCGCCATGCGTTATACGGAATGCCGGTTGGATAAAATTTCCGATACCATGTTGGATGATTTAGACAAAGATACCGTCAAAATGGTTCCCAACTACGACGGTTCTTTGCTGGAACCCTCGGTGCTGCCCGCCAAACTGCCTGCGTTACTCGTAAACGGGTCCGCCGGGATTGCCGTAGGTATGGCCACCAACATTCCCACCCACAATTTGGGCGAAGTGTGCGACGGTATTATTGCCTACATCAAAAACCCCGATATCACCACCAAAGAGATGATGAAAATCATCAAGGGGCCTGATTTCCCGACGGGAGCCACCATCCGCGGGACCAAAGCCATTTACGAATATTTTGAAACCGGCCACGGTAGTGTGAAAGTACAGGCCGATACCGAAATTGAAGAACGCAAGGGCGGCCGCCAAGCCATTGTGGTAACGGCTATCCCGTATCAAGTGAATAAAACCTCGCTCATTGAAAGTATTGTGGGCTTGGTGCGCGATAAAAAAGTAACCGACATTGCCGATATCCGCGACGAGTCGGACCGCCGCGGGATGCGCTTAGTCATTGAAGTCAAACGCGACGGCAACGCCCAAGTGGTGCTCAATCACTTGTTCAAACACACGCAATTGCAAACCACCTTCCCGGTGAATATGCTAGCAATTGTAGACGGTCGGCCGCGTGTGTTGTCGCTCAAAGAAGTGATGAAGGCGTATGTGCGCCACCGCCAAGAAGTGGTTACCAACCGTACGAAATTTGATTTGAACAAGGCACAACGCCGCGAACATATCTTAAACGGGTTACTCATTGCCATTGCCAATATGGACGAAGTAGTAACCATTATCCGCGGCGCCAAAGACCCGACCGAAGCCAAATTTACGTTGATGAAACGCTTTACGCTGACCGAAGTTCAAGCCCAAGCTATTTTGGATATGCGCTTGCACCAATTGACGCAACTTTCCAGCTTGGCGATTGAAAACGAACGTAAAGATTTATTAAAACTCATTGCGGATTTACAGGCGATTTTGGCCTCCCCGCAGAAGATTTTGGATATCATCACCGACGAACTGGCGCAACTCAAAAAAGATTTTGACGACCCGCGCCGCACCAAAATCGGCCCGGATATGGAAGACTTCTCTATGGAAGATTTCATTGAGAAAGAAGATGTGGTCATCACCATTTCCAACGACGGGTATGCCAAACGCATTCCGCTTTCCACCTACCGCAGCCAAAACCGCGGCGGGAAAGGAATTATCGGCAGCAAAACCAAAGAGGAAGATTTTATGGAAAACTTGTTCATTACATCTTCCCACGCCACGATTTTGATGTTTACCAACCGTGGGCGCGCGTTCCCGCTGCGGGCGTTTGAAATCCCCGAAGGGAACCGTATGTCCAAGGGGAAGGCGTTGGTGAACTTGCTGCAACTAACCGGCGAAGAAAAAGTAACCTCTACGCTGGCGATTGAAGATTTTAACTCGGCCGCTAACGAAACCGAACAAGCGTATTTGACGATGTGTACTCGCTTGGGCACCATCAAACGTGTGGCTCTTAACGAGTTTGAACACATCCGCCGCAGTGGAATTATTGCCATCGGCCTGGACGAAGGCGACGTGCTGATTAGCGCGCAGTTGACGTTTGGCAAGAGCGATATTTTGGTGGCTACCCAAAACGGGAAATCCATCCGTTTTGACGAAAACGAAGTGCGCGCTATGGGCCGCCAAGCCCGCGGCGTGCGCGCCATCAGCTTGGAAGAAGGCGACATTGTGGTGGGGATGGAACATGCCCCGCGCGAAGGCGCTCAGCCCGATGTGCTTTCCGTGTGCGAAAACGGATTCGGCAAACGCACCGAGTTTAGCGAATATAAACGCCAACACCGCGGCGGCGTAGGGGTTATTACGATTAAAACCTCTGCCCGCAACGGCAAAGTGGTGGGAATTAAACTGGTGGACGAAACCAAAGACTTGATGATCATTACCGAAAAAGGCATGACCATCCGCTTGCGCTGCGGAGATATTCGCTCCGTCGGCCGCAACGCGCAAGGGGTTACCTTGGCGAAGATGGAAGAAGGCGACAAAATTGCCCGTATTGCCCCCGTGGTCAAAGCGGAAGATGAAGACGCCGCCGAAACCGTCAAAACCGCCGAAGCTGTAAAATAGTTTCACTGGTTCTAAACTACGCCCTCAACAAAAGTTGGGGGCGTATTGTTTTATATTGCAACCAAGAGAAAATTCGTTATAATATAAGAAAACCTATTCCGAAAAAAGGAGAAACTATGCGCAAAGCAATGAGTTTGCTGGGAGCAGCTTTAATGGGTCTGTTTCAAGGCGGGTGCAATAACACTCCGCAAGAGGATGTTCCGCTGGTTCAAGCGGTGAAAACCGGGAACGAAAAAGCCGTCAAACAACACTTAAACAAAGGGGAAGCGGCCAACCAAAAGGACGAGGAAGGAGTCCCGCTGTTGATATCGGCTGCCGAGCAGGGGGATGAAAAAATTGTATCTGCTTTAATTCAGGCCGGAGCTTCGCTGGAAGAAAAAGGCCCTCACGGGGAAAGCGCCCTGCTGGTGGCTTGTTTGAAAGGGCATACCCGCGTGGTAGAGTCCTTGATAGAAGCCGGGGTGAATGTCAACGCGCCGTGCAAGATCAGCAGCGAATTTTTGACACGGTATTATACGGGTGAAATTGTACAAAAAGCCGGCGGATTTGAGTGGGAATATAATACCATTTCCCCAATTTATGCGGCGGTTCTCAACGGGCATACCAAGGTGATAAACCGGTTGGTACAGGCCGGAGTGGATGCAAACGTGCAAGAAGAACAAAAAGGCGTAACCCCGTTGATGCTGGCTAGTTTAATCGGGCACGAAGACTCCGTGAACGAAGTGTTAGGTGCCAAAGGGGATATCAACCTTGCAGACAACGATGGCTGGACGGCACTAATGGCTGCCAGCGGGATAGGCAATGAAAAAGTAGTAGAAAAACTATTGGAAGCCGGCGCGAACCCGAATATCCCGGATAAAGACGGATGGACCGCGTTGCGGTTAGCCAGTTTGGGCGGACATATAGAAGTGGTAAAAAAATTATTGGCCGCCGGGGCCGATGTAAATGCCCGCGATAGTGAAGGCGTAGCCGTGTTGGTGGCAGCTAGCGGTACTGGGCGTGCAAACGTGGTGCAAGAATTGCTCAACGGCGGAGCGGATGCCACGCAAGAGGACGGACGCCGGGCCCTTAAAATGGCCAGACTTTACGGGCACCAGGAAGTAGTAAAGCTGTTAAGCGAGGCCGGTGCAAAAAGATAAAACCAATTTAAAAACTCCTCTTACGCAGAGGAGTTTTTTGTGGGCAGAATAGAAACAAACATTTGTTTGAGAAATTCTTTACAAAGCCGCCTAAAAATTGGTATAAAAATTTAAGGGGATGAAATCATGCGCAACAATCCGCACATTTTAGAAATAAATGCGCGCTCGTGGCTTAAACGCTTGGAGCGCCGTTTGGGCCGCCCGGTTACGTTAGCGGATATTCCTGCCGACGTGTGGGATAACATTCAAAAAACCGGGTTTGATGCTGTGTGGCTTATGGGCGTGTGGAAAACCAGCCAAGCTGCTAAAAAAATTGCGCGCACCAGTGCCGATATTCAACACCAAATCCGTGAAATAAAACCGCATTTCCGCAAGGATGATATTACCGCTTCCCCTTACGCTGTGTGTGAGTATACGGTGGATGATTTCTTCGGCGGGAATGAAGCGTTGGCGGTCTTTCGCAAAAATTTAAACGAGCGCGGCATTTTGCTGTTTTTGGATTTTGTGGGCAACCACATGGCGATTGATTCCCCCGTCGTAGAACAGCACCCCGATTTTTTTATTACCACCGGCAAACAGCCGCCGCACGTGCACCCGGATTGGTTCTTCCAAAATAAAGACGGGCAGTACATTGCTTACGGGCGCGACCCCTATTTTGCGCCGTGGACCGATACCGCACAACTCAACTATTTTAACCCCACTACGCGCGAATTTATGATTAGCCAATTGCAGGAAGTATCCTCTATGTGCGACGGCGTACGCTGCGATATGGCGATGCTTTCTTTAAACAAAGTACAGCGTGATACCTGGTGGGAGTTTATCGGCGGAGATCTGCCGGCAGAAGAATTTTGGACGCAGGCCCTAAATGCTGTGCGTTCGGTACGCCCGGAATTTGTATTTATTGCCGAAGTGTACTGGGGCTTGGAGTGGGACATCCAGGAACTTGGCTTTGACTATACGTACGATAAAGTGCTTTATGACCGCTTGCGTTTTGCCAATGCGGAAAGCATCCGCAGCCACCTACGTGCCGAACACTTATTCCAAATGCGCTCCATCCGGTTTATTGGCAACCACGACGAAGAAGAAAGTTTGCGCGCTTTCGGGCGCGAAAAATCCCTGGCGGCCGGTACGATTATTGCCACGTTGCCCGGGGCGCGGTTATTCCCGCTTTATCAGCTCTTGGGCCGCCCGGCCCACGTGCCCATTCAATACGTGTGGGATGATTTTGAAACCGATAAACCGATTGAACAGTTTTACCAAAAATTGCTACAAGTAGTATCCGACCCGGCTTTCCACGGCGGACAATGGACGTTATGGGAAAGCGTACCCGTGTATGCGGGGGAAACTTCGTGCCAAAATATTCTTTCTTGGATGTGGAAACAGCGTCACACGGGCAAATTGGTACTGATTAACTACAGTGCCGAACCGGCCCAATGCCGCGTGCCCTTTAAGGGGATTTCCCAATACCAAGTGCGCGAAGAATTAGAAGGGAAGGAAATTACACTCTCGCCGGAACTGGCCTCGCAGGGGATGGAATTAGTGCTAAAACCCTACGAGTGCAAAATCTTCACGTTTACAATCTAACAGGGCCCTCGCACGGATTGCGCGCGTACGATATTTTACTGCAAAATACCGTTATTTTTTTTATAATGTAAGTAGACCCTTTTGCAGGAGAAAAACCCTATGGCACTTGGCCCGTTTTCTGCCAAAGATCATTTGGAAATTACTTCTTTGGGAACGGAATTTGCTTTATTGGAAATTGTAGGCGCAGCCGTGGGCTATTGGTTGGACAAAAAGCTGGGTACATTGCCCTGGTGTGTATTGGGCGGCGTGTTTTTGGGGTTTGCGTTGGGAATGTTTCGTATTGTGCAAGCTGCGAAACAAAAAAATACAAATTTAAAGGGAAAATAAATGGACGTAGCAGAAAGTATTTCTCACCATATTTTGGACCACGACTGGGGCGTTGTGTTGGGCGGAATTCGTATTCCGATTACTACCCACTCCGTAACCATTTTTGCGGTGAGTGTACTGTTGGTTTTGGGCCTGGCCTGGGCGGCGCGTAAACATCAAAGCCGCGCCGGCAAATTGGTATCCGTGTTGATGGAAGAATATGTATCGTTCATCCGCAGCGGGATTGTACTCCCGAATATGGGGCAGGAAGGCCGCGGCATGTTGCCTTATTTTTGTACGCTGTTTTTGTTTATTTTAACTGTCAATTTGGCCGGGATGATCCCGGAGATGAAAACCGCTACGTCCAATATTTCCGTAACGGCGGCGCTGGCACTTTGTTCGGGCGCGCTTATTGTAGGCAGCGGGTTAAAATTCCATGGGTTTTGGGGCTTTTTGAAGGGGTTTGTCCCTTCGGGCACACCCGGGTGGCTGGTGCCGCTTATTTTCCCGTTGGAAGTGATCAGCTTGGTAATTAAAGTGTGTGTGCTGGCTATTCGTTTATTTGCCAATATGCTGTCTGGACACATGGTGCTGATTTGTTTGCTTTTGATTATTTTTATCATTGGGGAAATGAGTAAGTTTTTTGGTGTGGTTTCTATGTTCCCCGCCATGTTACTGGAAATTTTTATGACGTGCTTGGAGTTGTTAGTAGCATTTTTACAGGCGTATGTGTTTACCTTGCTGACCGCTATTTTTGCGGGCTCGGTCATTCACACGCACTAAATTTAAACAGGGCTTACGCCCAAAAGGAGAAAAGTATGGAACTAGTTGCACTGAAATATATCGCCGCCGGGCTTGGGGCCGGTTTGGTTGTGTTAGGAGCCGGTTTTGGGCTTGGTAAAATCGGTACGGCTGCCTTGGAAGGGTCTGCCCGCCAACCGGAAGCTGCTTCTGAACTGCGCACCACGATGATTATCATTGCCGCGTTGTTAGAAGGGGCCGCCATGTTAGGGTTGGTTATCTGCTTGCTGACGATGGTCATGAAATAATTTTGTTAGGACGGTAGTATGGAAAATTTGTTAAAGCCGGACTACGGCGTGCTTTTGCTGACGGTTTGTAACTTTTTGCTCTTGGTCTATTTGCTTAAAAAATTTGCCTGGGGGCCGATTATCGGCGCTTTGGAAAAACGCGAAAATCAAATAGAGAGCGATAAGCAAAACGCCGCCGCTGCACGCAAGTCCGCCGAAGAACTCAAAAAAGAGTTGGACGAACGCCTGGCCCAAATTTCCAGCGAAGCGGCAAAGCAAATGGCTGCCGCCGTAAAAACCGGCGAAGCACAAAAAGAACAGCTTTTGGCGCAAGCCAAGGAACAATCGGACCGGCTGCTTGAGCAAGCCAAAATGCAAATTGAGGCCGAGAAAAACAAGGCCTTGGCCGACGTGCGTAAAGAAATTTCCACACTCAGTGTGTTGGCAGCTTCGCGCGTGGTAGAGCAAGAAATTAAACCCAGCAGTGCTGACAAAATTATTGAACAAGTACTGCAGGAAGTAAAAGGAAAATAATATGAATAGTTCCCAACGGATGGCCGCTAAACGCTACGCCTTGGCTTACGACGAAACAAGCCCCTCTTTGGCACAAGCACAGGCCCGCGCGCAAGAATTGTTTTCTGCGGTGCAAATTTTGGCGGGAGTTTCGGTGCCGATGCAAAGCCCAAGGATTTCGTCGGTACATAAAAAACTGATTATCAACGAAACCTTGCGCGATTGGCCACACGCCGCCGCGTTTATCAATGTGCTCATTGACGCCAAACGCTACCATTTGCTGCCGGAAATTTGTAAATGGGTGGACCAGCTTTTAGATGATCGCCGCGGCATTTCCCGCGCGGTGGTAACTTCTGCCAAAGGGCTTAGCCAAGCCCAACAAGAAGCGGCGCGCAAAGCGTTGTCGGCCCGGTACGGCAAAACCGTGGAAGCCGTTTTTAAGACGGACCCCGCTTTACTGGGCGGCTTGAAAATTACGTGCAACGGAGAACTGATAGACGGCAGTATCGCGCACCGCTTGGAAAAATTGCAAGAAGAAATTACAAAATAGGGTAATCACATGGCAATAAGACCCGAAGAAATAACAAGTATTATTAAAGAAAAAATAGAAAAATTTGACTCTTCTATTGACGTGAGCGAAGTGGGTACCGTCATCCAAGTAGGCGACGGCATCGCCCGCGTATACGGATTAAACAACGTAAAAGCCAGTGAGCTGGTAGATTTCGGCCACGGCGTAAAAGGCATGGCTCTAAACTTGGAATATGACAACGTGGGTTGCGTGCTAATGGGGCCTGACCATTTGGTGCAAGAAGGCGATGTGGTCAAACGTACCGGGGAAGTAATTAGCATCCCGGTCGGCGCCGGGATGATTGGGCGCGTGGTGGATCCGCTGGGCAACCCGCTAGACGGCAAGGGCGCTATCAAAACCGACAAAAACATGCCGCTAGATATTGTAGCCCCCGGGATTATTGATCGTCAGCCGGTTAAACAACCGCTGCAAACGGGGCTTAAAGCGATTGACGCTATGGTGCCGATCGGGAAGGGCCAGCGCGAACTCATCATCGGCGACCGCCAAACCGGGAAAACCGCTATTGCGATTGATACGATTATCAATCAGAAAAATATTCCCGAAAACGAACGTTGTATTTGTATTTATGTAGCCGTTGGGCAGAAGCAAAGTACCGTGGCCCAAGTGGTGAAAACATTGTCGGATTTCGGGGCGATGGAATATACGATTGTCGTGTCGGCCACCGCGTCGGACCCGGCGTCTTTGCTCTATATTGCGCCGTATGCCGGCTGTGCCATTGGCGAATATTTTATGTGGCAAGGCAAAGATGTATTGATTGTGTATGATGATTTGTCCAAACACGCGCAAGCGTATCGCCAAATGTCTTTGTTGTTGCGCCGTCCGCCAGGGCGCGAGGCCTACCCCGGCGACGTGTTTTATTTGCATTCGCGCTTATTAGAGCGTGCGTGTAAACTTTCTAAGGAAAATGGAGGCGGTTCTTTGACCGCGTTGCCCATTATTGAAACGCAAGCTAACGACGTGTCTGCCTACATTCCTACCAACGTAATTTCCATTACCGATGGGCAGATTTACTTGGAAAGCAGCTTGTTTTTAAGCGGGATTAAACCCGCTATTAACGTGGGATTGTCCGTGAGCCGTGTGGGGGGAAGTGCCCAGCGAAAAACCGTGCGTAAAATTGCCGGAACACTGCGTATTGATTTGTCTCAATATCAGGAACTGGCGGGATTTGCGCAATTCGGTTCGGAATTGGATAAAGAATCCCAACGCCAAATTGCTCGCGGTAAACGGATGACGGAATTATTAAAGCAAAACCAATATGCCCCGCTAAAAGTAGGCGAGGAAGTGTTGGTTTTGTACGCCGGAACGCATGGGTATTTGGATGAAATAGAAGTAACCGATGTGCTGCGCTACGAAAAAGAATTATTGGCTTATGCCCGCGCGCAAAAGCAAGATGTATTAGACGTGCTTAATCAAGCTTCTGAGCTAAACAAAGAAGTAGAAGAAAAAATTACCAGCGTGTTAGACGCTTTTAAAACGGTTTTTAAACCGGCCTAGGAGAAATTATGGAAACTAAAAACAGGAAAAAATATTTAGTGACCGGCGGGGCCGGGTTTATCGGCAGTAACATTGCCAAAACGTTGGAAGCCCAAGGGCACGAAGTAACGGTATTGGATGACTTCCGCAAGAACGGGAACTTTAAAAATTTGATTGGTTTTAAAGGCAACGTAATTACCGCGGATTTGTTTGAATGCATCCCGGCGCCGATGTATTTTGATGCTATTTTCCACGAGGCCGCCATTACCGATACGACCGTGATGGATCAAAAAGCGATGATGGAACAAAACGTGGAAGCGTTTAAAAACCTACTTGGTTTTGCTGCCGAAAACGGAATTAAAAAAATTGTGTATGCTTCTTCCGCCGCTACCTACGGCAACGGCCCGGTGCCCAACGTGGAAACACAACCCACGCACCCGGAAAATGTGTACGGGTTTTCCAAAGCGATTATGGACAATGTGGCCCGCCAATTTGTGGAAGAAAATAACGATATGACCGTGATTGGGCTGCGCTATTTTAACGTGTACGGCCCCGGCGAATATTACAAAGGCAAAATGGCCAGCATGGTCTATCAGCTTTATTTGCAGATGAAGCAAGGCAAACGGCCCCGCGTCTTTAAAATGGGCGAACAAGAACGCGATTTTGTGTACGTCAAAGATATCGTAAAAATCAATTTGTGCGCGCTTAACAACGGGAAAGAATCGGGCGTGTATAATGCCGCTACCGGTGTGCCGCGCAATTTTAACGATATGATTGCGTGCCTCAACAAAGAAATGGGAACGCATTTGGAACCGGAATATTTTGACAACCCGTATAAGGAATTTTTCCAAGTGAAAACGCAGGCGGATATTACAAAGTCCAAAGAGAAATTGGGCTATACGCCGGATTATACCTTGGAAAGCGGGATTGCCGATTACGTAAAAATTTTAAAAGCAGAAAACAGATAGTATGGAATCGTTGCGCGACATACGGCAAAATATCAAAGCCATTAAATCCACCCAGCAGATCATGCAAACCATGAAGATGATCTCTAACGCGCGCATCCGCAAAGCGCAAGAGGCCATGGTTTGTGCGCGGCCCTTTGCGCAAAAAATGATGGAAATGGTGGACGATTTAAAGCAAGATATTTTGGCAATGCCGCAACCCGAAGAAGGCGTGGAAAGCTGGGCCGGGCGGATTTTTATCAACAAAACGGCCGACCCCAATAAAATCGGGCTGATTGTAATTACCGGGGATAAGGGGCTTACCGGGTCGTTCAACGCGGTTATTTTACGTAGCACATTGGCTTTTTTGCGTGAGCATAAAGACAAAGAGATTTTTCTCTTTGTCATTGGGAAAAAAGGGCGCGATTTTTTAAACCGCCTCAAAATGCCTAACTTGCACATGACGTATGAGAGTGTGGGTGTGTTCCCAAAGATTTCTTACGCGCACGCAGATTTGCTGGGCACGGCCCTGCTTAAGACGTTTTTAGAAGAAAAATTAAGCTCGGTAACGCTGATTTATAATGATTTTAAGTCGCTTGCTAGCCAAACCTTGCGCGAACAGCAAATTTTGCCCTTTGATTTTGAACAAATTCAGCGTGAGGAAGAAGAAAGCGATTTTGAATTTGAGCCGGGAATGTTGGAAATTTTTAAGATTTTGGTGCCACGGCTCATCAAGGCCAATTTGTACCGGGTGTTGTTGGAATCCCAAGCGGCCAACCTGGCAGCTACCATGAACGCCATGGACGCAGCCAGCAAAAACGCGGGCGAATTGGTAACCGCGCTGGGCATTAAGTTAAACAAAGTGCGCCAGGCCGGCATTACCAACGAGATTTTGGATATTGTCAACGGGGCGGAAGCTCTAAATAGTTAAAAGGAAAAATTATGCAAACGGGAAAAGTAATTCAAATTATTGGCGCAGCAGTGGATATTGAGTTTGAACAAGGCCACCTGCCGGCTATTGAAAATGCGATTGAAATTGAAATGGGCGAAGGCAAAACCATTGTGGCCGAAGTTGCCCAGCAAATGGGGGACGCCGTTGTGCGCTGCGTAGCCCTGGAAAGCACGGACGGGCTTGCCCGCGGTGCTAAAGCCGTAGATACGGGGGCTCCTTTAACGGTGCCGGTAGGCGAAAAATGCTTGGGGCGTCTGCTTAACGTGCTAGGCAAACCGCAAGACCACAAAGGCAATATCCAGGCCGCTATGACCATGCCCATTCACCGCAAAGCCCCGTCTTTGGAAGACCAAAACCCCACGCCCGAAATTTTTGAAACCGGTATTAAAGTAATTGACCTGATCGCCCCGTATATGAAAGGGGGTAAAGTAGGGTTGTTCGGCGGTGCCGGCGTAGGCAAGACCGTGCTGATTATGGAGCTTATTAACAACGTGGCGCGCGAACACCACGGAAGCTCCGTCTTTGGCGGCGTAGGGGAAAGAAGCCGCGAAGGGAACGATTTGATGTTAGAAATGAGCGAGAGCAAACTTTCCGACGGTTCCACCGTTTTGGATAAAACCGTGCTGGTCTACGGGCAAATGAACGAACCGCCAGGTGCCCGCGCCAAAGTAGCGTTAACCGCTCTTACCCAGGCGGAATATTTCCGCGATGTAAAAGGGCAAGACGTATTGCTATTTTTGGACAACATTTTCCGCTTTGTGTTGGCCAATAGTGAAGTGTCCGCCTTGTTGGGGCGTATGCCTTCGGCCGTGGGATATCAGCCCACGCTGAACACGGAAATCGGTGCCCTGCAAGAACGTATTACCTCCACTAAAAAGGGCGCTATTACGTCTATTCAGGCCGTCTACGTGCCTGCGGACGATTTGACCGACCCCGGTGTGGCCGCTACGTTTACGCACTTGGATTCCACCTCCGTGTTGGACCGCCAAATTGCCAGCTTGGGTATTTACCCTGCCGTGGACCCGTTGGCGTCCACCTCGCGCATTTTGGACCCGCGTATTTTGGGCGATGAACACTACAACGTGGCCCAGCGTGTGCGCCAGGTGCTTCAAAAATACAAAGATTTGCAAGATATTATTGCTATTTTGGGGATGGATGAACTTTCCGACGAGGACAAGAAAACCGTGGCCCGCGCGCGCAGAATCCAAAAATTCCTCTCGCAGCCGTTCTCGGTGGCGGAACAGTTTACCGGGCACCCCGGCAAATACGTCAAATTGGCCGATACCATTAAGGCCTTCAAAGGAATTGTGGAAGGCGAGTATGACCATATCCCCGAATCTTGTTTCTATATGTGCGGCGGGATAGAGGACGTGCTGGCCGCCTACGAAAAAGTAAAGGATAAGGAATAATGTCCGATAAGAAATTAACGCTCAACCTCATTACGCCCGAAAAACAGCTCATCAAAGAGATGCCGGTGGATATGGTGATTTTGCCGGCCTTATTGGGTGAGATGGGCATTTTGCCCGGCCACGTGAAAACCATTGTGCAGCTGGGGATGGGATCTTTGCGTTATAAAGTAGACGGAAAAGAAGAAGAATTTGCCGCGCTGGGCGGCTTTGTGGAAGTGCTTAACGACGTGGTCAACGTGTTTGCCGAAAGTGCCGCCCTGGCCGGAGAAATTGACGAAGAAAAAGAAAAACAGCGCATTAAGGCACTCAAAGA
>JAGCWX010000011.1 GCA_017961585.1 Elusimicrobiaceae bacterium
GCAATATCCATATTTTCTTGTACCGTCAAATCCGGATATAGCGTGAATTTTTGAGACATATACCCAATATGAGGTTTGAGCACCGAGATAGAAGCAGCCACATCTGTTCCGTTTACAAACACTTGCCCGGAGGTTGGATTTAAAATACCGCACAAGGTACGTATGGTGGTTGTTTTTCCGGCGCCGTTAGCCCCTAAAAAGCCAAAAATCTCTCCGCGGCGAACCTCAAAGGAAATATCGTTTACCGCTTTAAAATTTCCAAACGCAATGACAAGATTTTTTACTTGTATAATCGTATCATTCATGTTTCAAAAATAGTTCTGCAAAATTCGTAACGTGTAAATTTTCCATGACACTTTGCGGTTGGCCGCTGGCAAGCAATTTTCCGTCTTGTAGCACATGTACCTTGGCACAACGTTCGGCCTCATCCATATAAGACGTGCTTAAAATAACGGTCATTTCCGGGCCTGCAACGTTATAGACAATGTCCCATAACTCTTGGCGTGACACAGGATCTACCCCAATGGTAGGCTCGTCAAGTAACAAGAGCGCAGGGCGGTTTAACAGCACGCTCATAAGGCCTAATTTCTTATACATGCCGCCGGATAATTTCCCGGCTGGACGGTCTTTAAAAGGGGCCATGCCGGTAGCGGCTAATAATTCTTCTGCTCGCTTATGAAAATCAGATTCATCTAAATCGTATAAGTCGCGGAAAAACTCTAAATGCTCCCACACGCTTAAATCGGGGTATAGGCTGGGTTCTTGCGGAAAATATCCGGTTCGGCTTATGGCTTCTTGCGCCGGGCATGCCTTGTCACGATAGGTAAAACTGAAGGTCCCTTTGTCGGGTTTTAACAGCCCTTTAATTAAGCGTAGCAGCGTGGTTTTGCCGGCTCCATTCGGGCCTACCACGCCATGCACGATACCGGCTTCAAAAACGGTACTCACATCCGTCAAAGCCACAGTTGTATTGAGCATTTTGGATATATGTTCTGCCCGAACTTCAATAGACATTATTTTACAAACTCCGTTTCCAACGTCATCCCGGGTTTTAGGGTTAAATTTTCATCATTTTCAAAACGGGTTTTCACCCCATATACAAGCCGGGTGCGTTCTTCCCGCGTTTGTACGTTTTTAGGCGTAAATTCGGATTGATCGTTAATCGCCAAAATGCGGCCCTTAAACGTTTTATCTGCTTCCGGCAAATAGCCGCTTACTTCTTGTCCGACAGACAAATTTGCCAGTTCATCATGCGGTACATACACCCACACATCCAGTTCTTTCAAATTGGCTACGGTAAGCATTTTTTTACCCGCGCTGATAAATTCATTCGGCTCATAGTATTTATAAAGCACTTGCCCGGTAAGGGGGCTGGTAAGCGTGCACCAACTTTGCTGGAGTGTGGCTTCGTCATACTGATGTTTTTTTAGGTCATAATTCTCTTGCGAACCGGCCGTCGTTTTCAAAAGTTGTGCGGCCCGGTTAAATTCTGTTTGCGTAATTTCTTTTTTAAGGTTTGCCGCGTCACACGTCAAACGTGCTACTACTTGCCCTTGCGTTACAGGGGAGCCTTCTTCCACTAAAATTTCTTGAATCGTATCGCTCAAGCGGGCAGAAATATCTACGGAGATAGCTTCTATAACTCCGCTGTAATGAAAGGGAGCACGGCGGAAAAATGTCAATGCCACGATTACTAAAATTAAAAGTGCCACTACGGCTATGATAATTCTCTTTTTCATAAGGTCTCCTTACTTAAACTATTTAAAATGGCTAATTGATTGAGTTGCTCTACTTGCACATCTGCCAAAGAAAGTTGGCTTTCCAGCAAATCTAAATTGGCCCGGTCTACTTCAAAAAAAGTAACGGCCCCGGCTTTATAGGCCTGATAAGTAAGGCGTGCCGTTTCACGGGTTTGTTTAATGGTATCTTTGAGTAAATTTTCTTGCACTTGCAAACCATACAAGCGATCTTTAGCCGATAAAAATAAGGCCGTCAACGTTTCTTGCGTATCTTGTTTTTCATAGGTTTTAGCGCGGGCAAGTTCCTTTTGTGCCTTGGCTTGCTGACGGTCTTTGCCGCCTTCAAATAACGGGACAGAAACAGCCGCTCCCGCACGCCCTAAAAATACATGTTCGCGGATGGCTCCGTTGGGATATTCAAAGTAAGCACCGCCTTGAAGTGCCACACGCGGATAGAGCGAAGATTTATAACTGTCGGCCAAATAATCATAATACTGGGCCATTTCATCTAAAGCGGCCAATTTAGGGGAGTTTTCATCAAACTCACTTTGCCCGTATGGGCGGAACAATTGGAGCGTATTTTCCAACGGGTCCGTATCTAATACAGCGGAGGTTTTATTCTCTTCTTTGGCGTTAGCAAGGCGTTTATCTGTTGGGTATGAGGGGTCAATGTTGTAATCAGTTCCGGTCAACTTAAACAGCGTACGTAATTGCCCGGCCAATGCACTGCGTGCCCCACTCATAGCCGTTTGCGTTTTTAATACTTGTTTGCGGGCGATAGAAACGTCTAAACTACTTTTAGAACCGGCTTTGTAAGCGGACTCCACATCGGCAAGTTGCTTTTGCACAACTTCCAATTGTCCGTTAAGCAACACCAATTGTTGTAAAAGTTGTTGCACCGCAAAATACGATTGGCGCACTTGCAATAAAATTTGTTTCCGGGCAAATTCATAAGACTGTTCTTGCGCACTGGCCACTTTAGAAGCACTTTTTTTAAGAGAACTGCGTGCCCCGTTATCGAATAGCACCCAACTGGCAGTCGGCCCGACAGAATACCCCCAAGTATCGCCAAATTTTAACTCTTGCCCACCGAACTTGAGCGTGGGAACTTCCGATACCCAAACGCCCTTTGCATCTAA
>JAGCWX010000012.1 GCA_017961585.1 Elusimicrobiaceae bacterium
GAAAGCCGAAAAGTATTTAAAAATGTCTCAATGGGCAGCGCAATCCGGCAACGTAAGCGGTGCTATTAGCTCAGCTGAAAAAGCTATGAAGTACGCCCAAGACGCCGGATTATTTGCCGAAGAGTTAGCCCCGTACCAGGAAGCACTGAACCAGGCAAAAGCTTTGGCTAAATAAACCAAGTAGTACACATTAAAACCATTACAAATCCCCGGGTTAGCTCCCGGGGATTTCTTCAATACTCACGTTTTTGAACAAGTAAAATTAGCACTCTACAAAAGCGCTTGACAATTTTGCCACATATATGATAAACTAGCATTATCACAAGACGAGTGCTAAAAAACCCGTTATTTGTGAACTATTTAGGAGGAATTATGGCAAATATCAAATTCAAACCGTTGGGCGACAGAGTATTTGTAAAGCCCATTGAACGCGAAACAATGAAGGGGGGAATCATCATTCCCGATACCGCCAAAGAAAAACCCATGGAAGGCGAAGTACTGGCTGTAGGCGCCGGGAAACTGACCGACAAGGGTGAACGTGCCGCTATGGACGTTAAAAAAGGCGACCGCGTACTTTACGGTAAATATTCCGGCACCGAAGTTAAGCTGGATGACGAAACGTTTTTAATCCTACATCAGGACGAAATCCTGGGGATTTTAGGGTAATATATATAAGGAGTAAAATTTATGGCAAAACAAATTATTTATGGTGATCAAGCCCGCGCCAAAATGAAATCGGGCATTGAAAAAGTAGCCAACGCCGTGCGTGTAACGTTGGGGCCCAAGGGTCGCAGTGTAGTGCTGGAAAAAAAGTTCGGTTCTCCGCTTATTATTGACGACGGTGTAACCATTGCCAAAGATATTGAGTTAGAAGATAAGTTTGAAAATATGGGCGCGCAGCTCATCCGCGAAGTGGCCTCTAAAACTAACGACGTCGCTGGCGACGGTACCACCACCGCCACCGTGCTGGCCAACGCCATGCTGACCGAAGGGATTAAAAACATCACCGCCGGTGCCAACCCCACGCTCGTTAAAAAAGGCATTGAAAAAGCCGTGGAAGTAACCAAAGAAGCGTTGGAAAAAATGCACAAACCGGTCAAAACCAAAGAAGAAAAAGCGCAAATTGCCACCATTTCTTCCAACGACCGCGAAATCGGCAACATGATTGCCGAAGCGATTGAAAAAGTAGGTGCCGAAGGCGTCATCACCGTGGAAGAAGGCAAAACCGCTACCACGCAACTAGACATTGTGGAAGGGATGCAATTTGACCGCGGCTACATTTCGCCCTACTTTGTAACCGATTCCGAACGTATGGAATGTGTGTTGGAAAACCCTTACATTATTATTACGGATAACAAAATCTCGTCCATGAATGAGCTCTTGCCGATTTTGGAAAAAATCGTACAAAGCGGTAAGCAGTTCTTAATCGTGGCCGAAGATGTAGACGGCGAAGCCCTGGCCACGTTGGTGGTCAACAAATTGCGCGGTACGTTAAAAGGATGCGCCGTAAAAGCCCCCGGCTTTGGCGACCGCCGCAAAGAAATGTTGGAAGATATTGCCGTCCTCACCGGCGGGAATGTCATTAGCGAAGAACGCGGCATGAAGTTGGATAAAGCCGAATTGCCGATGCTTGGTCAATGTGCCCGCGTGGTGATTGACAAAGAAAATACCACCATCGTTTCCGGCAAAGGCGAAAAGGCCTCCATTGATGCTCGCACCGCCCAAATCCGCAAACAAATTGAAAACTCCACCAGCGATTACGACAAAGAAAAATTGCAAGAACGCTTGGCAAAATTGGCCGGCGGCGTAGCCGTCATCAGCGTAGGTGCCGCAACCGAAACTGAACTCAAAGCCAAAAAAGCCAAAGTGGAAGACGCCAAAAACGCTACCAAAGCTGGCGTGGAAGAAGGTCTTGTTCCCGGTGGTGGGGTTGCGTTAGCACGCTGCCAAAAAGCGTTGGATGGTATCAAAGAAGATAACGAAGACGTCCGCACCGGTATCAACATTGTGCGCAAAGCTTTAACGGCCCCCTTGAAACAAATTGCCGTCAACGCGGGCTTGGATGGCGCCGTAGTGGTTGATAAAGTACTTACTATGAAAGGTACGGCCGACGGTTACGATGCCGACAAGAACGAATATTGCGACCTGTTAAAAGCCGGCGTAGTAGACCCGGCAAAAGTGGTCCGCACTGCATTGGAAAACGCGGCCTCTATTACGGGCACGGTTCTCCTCACCGAAACCCTCGTGGCCGACGCGCCGGAAAAAGAACATCCCGCACCTGCCGGAATGCCCGGCATGGGTGGAATGCCCGGCATGATGTAATGCAAAGGCGCACCGCCTGTTTCCGCGTCAATTAATTACAAAACCTCCTCGTGTGGCAATTGCCGCGAGGGGGTTTTTTTGTACGAGCCGCTATCCTCTAGGTCCAAGGGCCTAAAAACATCTAGGTCCAAAGACCCCTTGAAATTTCAGCAAATACCCTTATACTATTAATGTAGCGAAAAAAGTACCAGGAGGATTTGAATTATGAAAAAAATAATGACATTTGTAATCTGTTTGTTTGTCCTGGCTGTGGCCACGCAAGCACAAACTATCGGCCCTCGGCTTAATCAAGCTTCAAGAAATTTGAATACAGCTGTTGAAAGAGCACTTCAAAAACAGGCCAAACCCTTGAGTGAAAAAATTGCACGGGCGCTCTTGGTGGATGTTGGTTTTACCTACCATAGTTATGTGTATAACAAACTCGGGCAACAAATCGGCAGACAAGAGAAAGGGATTGCCTGTCAGGGCATGTTTGTCAATGCGGCAGGTTATATCGCCGTCCCTAACGAGTGTATAAAAACCCTTCAAAGCACTATGGCCAAAGATGCCGCACAAGACGATCTGGAAGTGATTAAAGATAGTCTTAGATTTCATGCCATTAAGTATGGTTCACCTGATAATGTAAATGAGAAACCGTTCTTACTATATAGCTTTGTTGGCCAGAAAGATGAAATTACACTCAAAAATTTCAAACAGGAAAATGGTTATTATGGCATTTCCATAAAGGACATACCGATGGATTCCATATTTATGCATCAAATGAGAGATCAAGGTATTGGGACACAGGATATTGTACAGGAGTTGCTGCGCTATCTCAAAGAACTTTTTAATCGCGTAGGAAGCCGTCAGTTAACAGTCGAGACGGTACGATATCAATTGTATAAACACCACAATACGAAGGTTACAAGTCAATTCCTTTCCGATGACATATAACTTATCATATACGCCTCCTGCAAAGGAGGCGTTTTTTTTGGGGCCAAGTAATTAAAAAAGTGCGGGCGCTTGCGGCCTCATTATTATATAATGAGATATATTCCATTTAAGGAGGGTGAATTTTATGGCACAAAACCCCATGTTTAACGAAGAAGCTTTCAAACGCGCCCAAGCCCAACATCAACGCGGCTTTGCCATGCAGGATGGCCCGGCGGCGCAAGAAACATTTGAACAACCCATGCATGTGGTACGCGGGATAGACCGGGCCAATTGCATGACGTTGCAAGGCACCATTAACAAAACGTTTTTCTTACTGCTGATTTGTGTGGTGGGGGGAATGCTCAGCTGGACCAACCCGCAAGCGTGGATTTCCTACACTGGCTTGCTGGCCATTGGGGCATTAGTGGTGGCGATTGTAACGGCGTTTAAACCTGCCATTTCTATGTTTACCGCGCCTGTTTACGCGTTTTTAGAAGGGACACTCTTAGGAGCTCTTTCAGCGATGTATAATGCCCAGTGGGACGGTATTGTGTTTAACGCCGTATCCATTACAGTGCTTGTATTTTTCTTTATGTTGTTCCTTTATAAATTCCAAATTATCCGCGTAACCAACGGGCTGATGAAAGGGATTTTTGCCGCCACCGCCGCCATAGCGGTGCTGTATATCGGCTCGTGGATTTTGTCTTTGTTCGGGGTGAGCACGGCATATTTAACGTCTTCCTCACCACTTTCTATCGGCATTAGCGTGGTAGTGTGCATTGTGGCCGCACTCAACTTCCTAACGGATTTTGAATTTATCAACCGCATGACCGGGGAGTACGAAGCCCCCAAATATATGGAATGGTATGCCGGATTTAGTTTGCTAGTTACACTGATATGGCTCTACCTTGAAATTTTACGCTTGCTGGGAAAAACCCGTAGCCGCTAAATTCCTATCCTTAAACCTACCCCAAAGGCCCACGTAAAATTGGGCCTTTGGGCCCTTGTTTTATTCATCAACGAAAGTTAAAATATAAGTAATAATAGACGGTACGGAGAAAATTATGAAAAAAAATATTTGTTTTGCTCTTTGTGTGGTGTTATTTTTAGGCGTAGGTGCCATTGCCAAAACCGTTTCTAGTCAAGAGCTATCACGCCAAGTAGACCAGAAAATAGAACAAACGGTACAAAACCAACAACAAATTGCGGCCTTTACACAGCAGTTGGCTCAAAAAGACCCGGCTAAATTGGCCAACTTTTTGTTGGAGGGAAAATTCGCTTACATCCATAATGGAAGCATTATTTTCCTGGGCGTTCAAAGTACGGGAGACGTGTTGGTAATCTGCAAAATAGAAGATTCCGACGTAGGTACTTTCTATTATACGGTCCACAAAAAAGACAATAAAGTAACCGAACAAAGCACCTCCACGCCGCCAACCACACAGGATTTTGCTACGCTGTTTAAACGCCAGTGATAGTCAATTTTTCTCATTTACAAAGCTCCGCTTACCTGCGGGGCTTTTAATTTGGTAGAATGTAAATGTCGGGGTTGGTAGGCCAACCTACATTATATTAAGGAGTAAACTGTATGAATTTTAACAACATTAAAAAAATCCAAGATATGGATTTAAGAGACAAGAAAGTGCTCGTACGTGTGGACTACAACGTGCCACTTAAAGACGGTAAAGTAGACAACACTAAACGTATCGTAGCCACTGAAAAAACTATTAAACATTTGCTCGCTAACAACTGCCGCGTAGTGCTCATTGCCCACTTGGGCCGCCCCAAAGGCAAAGTCTGCCCCGAATTTAGCTTAGCCCCTGTGGCCAAAGAAGTAGAAAAGTTATTTGGCGTACCGGTACACTTTGCCAAAGATTGCATTGGCGAAGAAGCCGACAAAGTGGTGGCCGAAACTAAAAACGGCGAAATTGCCCTTTTGGAAAACTTGCGCTTCCACCCCAAAGAAGAAAAGAACGACAGCAACTTTGCCAAACAACTGGCTAAACATGGCGAACTATTTGTGCAAGAAGCATTTGGTACCGTGCACCGCGCCCACGCTTCTACCAGTGCTATTACCGATTATTTGCCCGGCTGCGCTGGGTTCTTAGTGCAAAAAGAAGTGGAATTTTTAGGCAAAGCCCTTGAAAACCCGGCCCGCCCGTTTGCGGCTGTTATCGGCGGGGCAAAAGTATCCGACAAAATTTTACTGCTCAACAATTTGCTTGATAAAGTCAACGTGCTCATCATCGGCGGCGGAATGGCGTATACGTTCTTAAAAGCCAAAGGGGTTGAAATCGGCAAATCGTTGGTAGATGACACCAAAATTGACGAAGCCAAACAGGTTATGCAAAAAGCCGCAGACAAAGGCGTCAAAATGTTGATGCCCATTGACTTCCGCGTTTCCAGCGAATTTTCCGAAACCGCTACCGCCACGGATAGCGATGTAATCCCGGCGGATAAAGAATCCATGGACATCGGCCCCAAAACCGAAAAATTATTCCACGATGCTATTTTGGAATGCAAAACCATTTTCTGGAACGGGCCCATGGGCGTGTTTGAATTCCCGAATTTTGCCCACGGCAGTTTTGCCATTGCCAACGCTATGATTGAAGCCACTCAAAAAGGTGCTATATCCATCATTGGCGGAGGGGATAGTGTAAACGTCCTTAAAAAAGGCAAAATTGACCAAAAAGCGTTTTCACACGTATCCACTGGCGGTGGTGCCAGCATGGAATTTGTAGAAGGTAAGGAACTTCCTGGCCTTGTAGCATTAGCCAAATAAGCATATCATAATATCCCCCGGCAAAAACCGGGGGATAGTTATGTATAGCCAAAAATTTGTATAATATAGGTACTTAATTTTTAGGAGAGATACATGTACGGACTTATTTTAACCATTCACTTGTTGGCGTGCGTGCTGCTGATTTTAATTGTGCTCTTGCAAAGCGGAAAAGGTTCCGCCGCGGGCATTTTTGGTGCATCGGGTGCAGATAATTTATTTGCCAGCCCCACTGCCTTCAACGCCGTCAACAAATTTACAGCCGTGCTAGCTGTGGTGCTAATGCTTACGTCTATCGCGCTGACGATTGCGTCCAACAAATCGCGCACGACTTCCGTGTTAGACAACGTGCAAATCCCGGCTGAAGCGCCGGCTAAGTAAGTAGTAATTTAGTAGAATAGTTGTATCCCTTGTAGGACAATTTGAGCAGTTTAAGCGCGGATGGCGGAATTGGTATACGCGTGCGTTTGAGGGGCGCATGCCTTACGGCTTGAGGGTTCGAGTCCCTCTCCGCGCAAAAATTTAAAACCGAGCGTATGCTCGGTTTTTGAATTTTTATGCGGAAGTGCACCCACTGCTGGGTGCACGTGAGAAATTGACCCTGCGCAACGTAACTCTTCCCAAAAAGCTATAATAAAGGTATGCACTATTCCCCGTTAATGGCGGCCTGGATTTGCTGGGCCATCGTCGGTTTATCGCCTATTATGGGTAAGTATGCAGCCGGCCTAATTAGCCCGGCGGTACTTGTTTTTTTAGGCACGCTACTAGGCGTACTTTACTTTGCCCCATGGGTTACAAAAAACCATAAGTGGGAGGAACTCTTTGCGCCACAAACCGCGCTGAAATTTTTATTTATTGGCACGTTTGGCACCGCGCTACCGTTCACGGTTTTTTTAATTGCACTCCACTACACTACGCCGGGAAACGCGGCCATTTTGCAACAAAGTGAACTGATTTATTCCCTGCTGTTTGCGGCCCTGTTTTTGAAAGAATTTCCCGGGCGCGGCCAACTGGGGGGGAGTGCGCTTATCGTGTTAGGCGTGCTGATTATTCTACTTAAAGAGCAGTACACGCCGCGCTGGACGGGCGATTTGCTGATTGTTGGCAGCACGTGGATGCTGCAAGCCGGGTCCACCGTCGCAAAAAAATTGCCTAAACAGTTAGACTACCGCTTAATCGGCATGGCGCGCAACGTGTTTGCGTTGCCCGCGCTGCTTATCATTTTAGGCGTGATGTACGCCCTAGGCGAACCGTTCACCTTTCGCTCCACCGCCACCGCTTGGATGGCACTGGGATACACAGGTATTTTAAAATATGGGCTGGCGATGGTGGTTTGGTACAAAGCCATCCGCGCGCTGGATTTAAGCAAAGTAACTGCCATTTATTTATCCTACCCGGTTCTCTCATTACTGCTATCGGCAGGATTAGGGCTTGAACAAATCACTCTACACCAAATCTTAGGGCTCGTCATTACGTGTGCCGGGGCCTACTGGGTCAGTTTAACCGTCCAAAAAGAAGGGCATTGATTGGCCCCCGCACTCCCTCGTAATAAGGTATAATATAGGTATGTTCAAGATTTTACCGGTTTATGCGGTATGGCTGGCGTGGCTGGCCACATCCATTAACGTTGTTATTTCCAAACTGGCGGTGCCGTATGTTACTTCGGCCCTGTTCCTGTTTTTTGCGTGTTTGATTGCCACGCTGTGCTTTCGCATTTATTTTGGGAACAACGACGAGTGGGAAAAACTTTTCCGCAAAGATGTATGGCCCCTAGCTTTGGGGATGGGTACGGTGGGAACCGCGCTGCCGATGACCATTTTTATGGTGGCGTTAAATTACACGTCGCCGGTCAATGCCGCTATCGCAAACCAATTTGAAATTATTTACTCGCTTATTTTATCGGCTATCATCTTGAAAGAACGCCCCACATTAAAACAAATCGGCGGCTCAATGTTGATTTTGCTGGGTGTTGGAATGATTGTTTTGGAAGGCGGAACCACTTTGCAAGCCAAAGGGGATTTGATGGTAATAGGATGTTTGTGGATGTATCAAGTCAGCCATATTTTTGCCAAAAAATTGCCGACGGATTTATCCCCGCAAACCATTGCGGCCGCCCGTGCATTTTACGCGATGCCCGCGCTGGGGATTTTGTGTTTGGTGCTGGCGTTTGTGCAAGGGCCTTTGCAGTTTGAAGCCAACGTGCCTACCCTTTGGATCATTTTGCTGTCCAGCGCGCTGATTAACTACTTTTTGGGGAACTCGTACTGGTATCAGGCCATTCGCAATATGGATTTAAGCAAAGCCACCGCTATTATTTTATCGTACCCGGTGATGACATATGTGCTCTCGGTTGCCTTCGGGCAGGACCGGGTAACGCTTATCAAAATAATCGGAATGATTTTAGCCATTGGCGGTGCCTACATTGTCACCGGAATTGTAAAAGGAGCCAAGAAATGAAGAAACTCGTTTTGTTTGATTTAGATGGAACTCTAGTTACTACCGGGGGAGCAGGATGCCGGGCCCTAACCAAAGGGGCCGAAAAGCTTTACGGTAAAAAACCCGTATTTGATTTTGCACTCATTTCCGGTCGGACGGATTTGGACAATTTTTCCATCATCTACGGGCTGTTGCACAAAGGTAAAAAACCTTCCGCGGCCGAAGTTAAAAAAATGGAAAAGGCGTATGTGGATCAACTCCCCACCGAAGTGCGTGCCTTGGTACGCGCCAAGAAATACAACATCATTGCCGGCGTAGATAAATTTTTAAAAGAATTAGCCAAAGAAAAAGATGTCGTGCTGGGCTTAGGTACCGGCAATGTGGAAAAAGGGGCTTTCATTAAATTGGAACCCAGCGGACTGGGAAAATATTTTACAGTGGGCGGATATGGTACGGACGGACATACCCGTGAGGAAATGCTCAAAGCCGCCGTCAAACGTGCCGAGAAAAAATTTAAAACTAAATTCTCTCCGGATCAAGTTTTCGTCATTGGCGACACCCACCGCGACATTTGCGCCGCCAAAAACTGTGGTTTTCACAGTGCGGTAATCACTACCGGGTTAGGAGATCCCAAAAAAATCCAGCGCGCTGCGGCCGAACTGGAAGTTCCTAATTTTAAAGACACCACCATCTTGCGTGTGTGGTTAGGCTTAAAAACCGACCCTAAAGGCGTCAAACGTGGCCGTTACATTATGCCGGCCAGTGCTATTGAACACGTGTTTTTCAGCCGTACCGGCATTGATGAGGACCGCCTCAAAATGTTGCGTATTAAAAAATATTCGGATTTAGAATCCGGCACAATTATGTAAGAGGTTTACTATGCAATGGTCTCACGCCGCTGAACAATTTACCAACGCGTTAGCATCTTCGGATCCGATCCCCGGAGGGGGGGCGGCCGGTGCCATGGCCGGTGCTATGGGCTGCGCTTTGGTGCTGATGGCAATCGGCACTACGTTAAAACGTAAAAACACCCCACAAGAAGCTCACCCTATACTTGAGCAAGCGCAAAAAAAATTAATTGGGTTGCATAACACTCTCAAAGGATTTATCCAAAAAGATAGCGACGCATATGCCGCCTACTTGACCGCCACTAAATTGCCGAAAGACAATCCGTCCCGTACGCAAGCCGTACAAGATGCTTTGTGGTTTGCCGCGTGCGTGCCGGCCGACACGGCCACCACCTGTTTGCACGTGCTTAAAGAGGCCGCTCTCGTACGCCCACTGATTGACAAAATTATCCTTTCCGACATTGCCTGCGCCCAACATTTGCTCAAAGGTGCCATAGCTTGCAGTGCGGAAAATATTCGTGCAAACTTGATTTTTATTACTGATACTGCGCGCATTGAGAAATTAAACAAACAATTGGAAACTTTTTTATGACACAAGAACCTTCCATTCGTGAACGCATGCTAAACACTCTTTATAATATGCTACCCAGCATAGATAACGACTATGCCGCTAAGCTCGTTTACACTTTGGAAGATAAAAAGACAATCGCCCAGTTGCAGCAAGACATTGCCGATTTGGCCGCACAGCTCAGTTCCGATTCGCCCATGACGGACACCCTCATTGCCAAAATGTTGCTGGACGAATGCACCCTAGCTGCCGCCCTCAAACAACTGCGCGTTTACAACAATTCCACTTCTATTACTGAGCTGGCTGCTGCGCTCAATTTACCCGCCACGGATACCAGCAAACTGCTGGAAGTTTATGCTTCTTTTTCTTCGCGCCAATATTTTGATGAGGCTTTTGAAGAAGCATTTAAACAACAAGCTGCGCAACAAACCAACCATTCCGATAAAGAACAAGTGCAAGCAGCTGTGAATATTTTACTTGAACAAGCAACTCAGTTAGAAGAAAAAGATGCACAAGTAATTTCTCAAAACCGCAGTGATATTTTTACTCTAGCAGATCAATATCACTTGCCTGTTGTATTGACCGCGCAGCTTGAAGTATTATATTCTCAACCGGCCAGCGTTTTAATCAAGCCGGAATTTGAAAAATTATATCAAGAACTTTTTGCACAACATACCAACGAACACCTGTGTGCTTGCTTAACGGCACGTACGCTTTTATGTCAAATTACTTCTAAAGATGCGCAAGATATTGCCCAAACTTCTAAGTTATTAAATGACGAACTTTTAGAAGAAGATTTAATGATTATTGCTTGCCGTTACCTCAAAGTAAAAACCCCGCAAGATATTGCAAACACGTTTGATGGGGTTCTTCAAAAATTACCGTATGCCGATAATCCACAAGAAAATTTGGGCTTGGCTGTGCGCGTATTATTGGATGGAACCCCCGAAAGTTTTGACCGCGCCCTACGGCAAGCAGCCCTCACGCGGGACCGCAACCTACTGTTTAAACAACTTTGCGGGCAACCCCTTTATGCTGGTTTTGAAATAGAGCTGGCTCAACATTTCGGCGGCAAAAAAAATTATGAACAACTCAACCACGAAATGCATACACTGCTGCAAACTCTTGCATATTGTTCTTCGCCGGATGAAAACAAAGAATTAGCTTGCAAAGTGCTTTTAGGAACCTTGCCCATACCACAAGCGCAAGATCAAGCCGCCTATCTGCGCGACGTTGCTGCCAACACCTTAACCCAAGATTTAGCCGCTAACGTAATTAAAAATTATCGTGGAACACAATCTCCCAAGCAGCTAGCTCGCTTCTTTACAAGCCGGTTGGCCCCATATAAATTTTGGAAATCCAACCGGGATAAACATATTTTTGCCTTGCGCAGCTTAGTGGAAGAACTAAACGGCACTTACAATCAAACCGTAAGCACCTGGGTGCTAGACCGCTTGGAACACGGTGCCGACATTGAAGAACTAGGGGCTCTTTTAGAACGTATTAACCAGCAAAAAATGGATGATATTTCGCTGCAAGCATTGCTAACAGAGAATAGCTTAAAAAAATCGGCGGAAAAATTCCTATAAAAAGCTGTTCTTTTTGGTTCTAATTTGCTATGCTGTTATCATAGCAGGGTTATATTTAATACAGGGTGATCAACAATGAGATATTGGGTATATATTAACGACAAAGTAGATGGTCCTTACGAGGAAACCAATTTAGTAACGGTACCCGGTTTCACGCCGGATACGTTAATCTGCTCGGAAGAAGTGGCCTCCAACGGCGGCCAGGAATGGGTAAAAGCTTCTTCTATTTTTGAATTTGACGAAGTCCCGGTGGATCCCGCTCCGGTGGCCCCTGTTGCGGCAGCACCCGTTGCTGCGGTAGCTCCGGCCGTGGCAAATACCGTTGATACAGCGGCCTTGCTGTCCCGGTTGGAAACACTCACGCAAGAAGTTTCCCATTTACAAAATCAGTTGTCTTCCATGCAAACCCATTTAGATCAAACGCTGGAAGAAAATAAAAAATTAGCCCAACAAGTATCCACCCCTGTTCATGAGCAACCCCTCCCTGAAGTGCACGTTGCACAACCGCAAATGCAAATTCCTGAGGAAGAACCTTTGCCGGAAGTGGAACTCCCTGTAGAAGAACCGTTACCTCAGGCGGACCTTCCTGCCGAAGAACCTTTACCACAGTTAGATTTACCTGCGGACGAGCCCTTGCACGACGAAGTGAACTTACCTACGGATCAACCAGTTGCGGCTGTATTGCCGGAAGAGCAATCGGTAGATGAAGCCGGACCGGAAGAAGAATTGGTATTACGCTCGGCATTAGATTCCTTGTACGGGGAAAAACCTATTTCTGAAAATGTACAAGAAGAAGCTTTCCAAGATTTGTTACCCGGCCGTGAAAAAGAAACCGTTGCTGACATTGCAGACGATTTGGAATTGATTCCGGTAAAGGAAGAAAATTCCACGGTCAAAGAAGCCCTAATCACCACCCCTTCTGCCGACGAAGCCGCTAAAGATGCGTTGATTGAGGAGTTGACTTCTTCGCCTAAAGAAGATGTCATTGATCAAATCATCCAAGAACATCAAGAAGAGAAAAAAGATTCTGTGGTGCCTGGCATTGCCACCGGGGCAACAGCCGTTGCTGCTGCCGCGGGATTGGCTGCTTTAGCCGGCACAAAAGAGAAATCGGCCGAAACATTGGAGATTGCACCCGATAAAGAAAATCCCTTCCACTTGGAAGAAGTACTTCCTTCTGATCAATTACCGGCTGATGTTCCCGCCAAAAAAGAAGAACCTATTTTAGATTTGCCCGAATTGACCCCACTTCCCGATGAGATACAACAAGATGGGGCCTTGCCGCCTGCCTCCACTTCTCAAAGCGATGTAATTGAAGAGTTGGTTCCGGGTGCTACGCTTGATAAAGAAAATGAACTTGAAAAACGCGAAAAAGCAGACGGCTTTTACTTAAGACCGGAAGAAGAAACTCCGGAAGAACAAAAACCGTCCCTCGATTTGGATTCTGTAAACGAAAGTCCTGCCCTGCAAGAAGAGCCGGCTCCTGCTGAAGAAGTCGTGACGGAAGAACCGGTCCTTAATTTGGAACCTGTAAATGAGGAACCTACCGTTCAGGAAGAATCGGCTTCTGCTGAGGAAGCAACCGCGCAAGAGCCGACCACCGAACCGGAACCCGTAAACGAAGAACCGGCCGTGCAAGAAGAACCTGCTCCCGTAGAAGAAGCAGTCACGGAAAAACCGACTGTTGAACCTGAACCCGTGCAAGAGGAACCGGCTTCCACGGAAGAAACAGCCAAGGAAGAAACTAAAACTTTAACACAAAAAGATTTAGAAGATGCTTTTGGCCCATTGGAAGATCAACCCGCTTTAAAAGAAGATGCCCAGTCTAGCAAAGGAACCGCGGCAGTGATTGGTGCGGGTGCCATCGGTGCAGCCGCTTTAGCTGCTTTGGCTGCCAAACAACAAGAACCCGAACCTCAAACGTTGGAAGAAACGTTGGAAAAAACGTTATCCGGCTCGGCGCAAACTATGCTTTCGGACAATCCCAACGATTTGACCGAAATTGAACTCAAAGAAGGGTCCACTTATTTGATTTCAGACTTTGTGCCCCCAGCTCAAATGACCGACGACTTTGCGCAAATGTTGGGTGTGCGCAAAGAAGATGCATTGCAAAACACTTCCTTCCAAGATATCCTGGCCACCACCGGCCAAACGACTAGACCTTTGGCCACCAAAGAGGGAATGCCTGCAGATTTAGCCGCTACGCAAATCAACTTGGAAAATACCATCCAAGCCAAGCGGGGGGCCTCGCTGGATATTAAAACCGTCCCCATGGTACACGAACCTGCCCAATCCAACCGATTGGATATGAGTGGGCTTAATAACGACGTCAATGCTCAACATGATATCAAACGTGCTACAAAAGGTATCAATGCAAAAATGATAGCAGGCATTTTAATCGGGATATTGCTGTTCATCATCCTCTACGTCTTGTTAGGATTGATGCACTTGTTGCCCAATGCCATCAACGTGTTTGGCGATAAGAAGGCAACTGCTCAAGTAGAACAACCGGCCGAAGAGTTGCTTTCGCAACAACCTGCCCAACTACAGCCGCAACTGCCGCAGGAACAAGGGCCAAAAGATGATGCTACTGCCGACCAGGAAGATGCATTGTATCGCGTGCAAAGTTTCCCGTTGCCTAACGGATTTACGTTGCAACAATTTATTGAAAACAAACACGCTTATGCTGAACCAGAACAAATCACGTGGGAAGTAAGCGAATCGGTAGAACCGGATAATTACTCCATATTGGTCAAAGTACCGCCGGAGAATCCGCAAAGCTTCAAAACCTCATACCGCTTCAATTACAACATGGTATCGGGCTTGTTAGATCCAACTACTTCGGATGCCAAGAACTTGTTGGATCAGGCCTACGGAAACGCCCCGAGGTAACCTCCCTTATACAAAAATTCCCCAGGCTATTCCTGGGGAATTTTTATGCTTAAAGACCTATTTTTAATATAGGTCTAAAGGCCCTGGTATAACGTAATGCGTAAATTTTAAAATAGTAGTGTAAGTAGTTAAGTATCTGAAAAGGAGAACTATTGTATGAAAAATGCTGTAAAGCTATTGTGTGCCTTAGGGGCATTGTTTCTGTGTTTACCCACTTCTGCACAGCTGGGCCCTAAATTGCCCAAGAAGCCAATCAAAATTGTAAAACCCACGCCCGGTATCAAAAAACCAGGGCCCCGGTTGCCTAGAACGCAGCGCTACATTCCTTCAAACGTGATAAATCAACGAGTAGCCACCCATGTGCAAAGAGTAGCCAAAAAATACGTCACCCCGACTATGCAAAGCCACTCTTTGAATTTGCAGCACGATATTTTAGCCAGCAGTGTTGGCTCTCGTACCGCAGGAGATTATGGTGCTTTGCAAGAAGGGTTGGGCTATTCAAATTCATTTCCCAATGCCCGCAAACAAGTTTTGGAAGATATCAAACAAGGGATAAGAACATATCCTTCCCGGGCCTTACTTATGGCGGACATCCAAGAATATTTAAAAAAGGCCACCCCCAACACGGTGGTAAACATTACCGTAGTCCCTGAATATTCTAAATTACCGCTGGGCCACTACGAAGTGTTTGAAATTCCTCTTGAACAAATTTTCCCCAAAAATACCAAAAGAAGAGGTCGGATCAAAATGGAAAACGGAGAAAGAGATATTGTTTTAAATCAAAGGCATGAAGTTATTCTTAGACCGTTGGAATCCACCTCTAGCGAACTGCATATCCTGGATCGCGATCAGTTATTTGACGTAGATTTTGCAAAATCTGTGCCCAGCTCTATCCAGGGCCAGCAGTTTGCCTCCGCCAGTGAATTTTGGACTGCTTTGGGTGGAAAACAACAGTATAGTTTAGTGGGAGATTTGTTTGAAGATTTAAAACTCTTCTTCGTTAACCAATCCAGTTTCTTAAAAGAACCGATGCAACCCCTTGCACGTGTTGAATACCAAATTGATGGGCATACTTATGACGTTTATGATCTGCCCACGGAAGACTTGGAACTGTTTGGTCAATCCAAACTAAAAGAAGACCATACCATCTGTTTGGTTCGTGCCGATCAATTAGCCGAAGGGAAACTGTTGCCCGGCAGCATCAAATTTGATTTTGACAGCATGTTACAAAACCATCTTTTGTACAAAACCGTCAAATAAACAATTACACTCCACCCAACGTGGGGGGAATTAAAAAATCCTCCGGTTTATGCCGGAGGATTTTTTGTGCAATTTGTTGGCTAATTATTTTTGCGCTACGGCGTTGGTCGCAATGCTTTTAAGTACGCGCAATGCTTTTTCCGCCCAATTTAAACTGCACCATTCATAGGGCCCATGTGGGTTTTCGTACCCGGCAAAAATGTTGGGAGTAGGTAACCCTTTAAACGTCATTTGCGCCCCGTCGGTACCGCCGCGGGCCTGTGTTAAACGGTACGAGATGTTATTCTCTTTAAGGGCCTTTTCCAACAATTCCATAGCTTGCGGACGAGTTTTTAAAATATCGCGCATGTTGCGGTACTGTTCTTTAAATTCCACTTCAATTTTAGCCGCCGGATATTTGGCACGTTTTTGATCTACCAAATCCAGCAAATCTTGTTTAAACTGGGCAAATTTGGTTAGGTCGTGCTCACGCACCAGGCCTTGCACTTCGGCACTTTCCAATCCACCGGTAATATCTTTAAACAAAATAAAGCCGTCTTCCTTATCTGTAGTTTCCGGCAATTTATTTTCTGGCCACGATGCAATAATATCCGCCGCGATACGCACCGGATTGGCCATAAACCCTTTGGCAGAACCGGGGTGGCAAGATTTACCGGTAATGTGTAGTACAAAACTATCGGCGTTAAAATTGCCGCAATCAATATCGCCCAAGTTGGCGCCGTCTATCGTATAGGCAAAGTCGGCCGCAAATTTCTTTACATCAAAATAAGTAATCCCCGTGCCGGTTTCCTCATCAATGGTAAACGCTACTTTTAAAGGGCCGTGTTTAATTTCGGGATGCGATACCAAGTATTCCACCAACGTCATAATGATAGCAATGCCCAGCTTATCGTCCGCACCCAAGAGTGTGTTACCATCTGCAGTTACAATAGCATCTCCCACGCATTGGGACAAACGCGGCGCGGTTTGTTCGTTTAACACCATATTTTTAGCGGCATTGATAACCAGTGGCCCACCAGCATAATTTTCGTGCAGAACGGGGTGGATATCGTGTCCGTTATAATCGCTCACCGTATCCATGTGCGCAAAAAAACCAATGGTAGGGGCCGGCGCTTGGGTATTGGCCGGAAGTAGCCCGGTTACAAAACCGTATTCATCTACTTCCACTTCTTGCAGGCCGGCTTTTTTCATTTCATCCGCCATTTGATGAGCAAAAGAAATTTGTGCGTCCGTAGAGGGAACCACCGTGCTGGCACCGTCGCTGGTAGTATCTACTGCCACGTAACGTGCCAAGCGTTTATAAATTTTTTGTTGTAATTCGTTCATAAAAAATCTCCCTAAAAAGCTATTTTTATTATACAATTTTATATATCTTATTTCCGGAGGATTTCTATGAAAAAACTGTTTTTACTGGCTTTATGTGTTGGCTTGTTGGCAGGTTGTTCCACAGTGAAACAAGCCGCCAATTTAAAAAATTGTACCTATGCCTTAAAGAGCGTAGAGCTTACGGATGTGGGATTAACTTCGTTGGACTTTACCCTTACCATTGCCATCACCAACCCCAATAAAACCGAGCCGGCCAAGCTAAAACGCTTTGTAGGGGTATTAACCGCTAACGACGATAAAATTGCCGATGTAACCCTTAAAGACATTGAAATTCAGCCGCAAGCCACTTATAATGCAAAAGCCAAGTTGAGCATCCCTACCATGACGTTAAGCACCAAACTCATTGGCCTTTTGGCCATGGGAAGCGGTACCATTGATTATCACCTGACAGGAACCATGTATTTTGAAGGACCGATGGGGGTTGAAATCCCGCTGCCAGTAGACATGGGCCGCCTGGGGAACCATAATTAAACTTTTACACGTTAAAAGAAAAGGCACAAACCATTTGGGTTTGTGCCTTTTATGTGGTTGCACTAAATTTTACATCAAAATCATACGTAAAATAATTGCTGTAATGGTGGAGAACAACAACGTCAAAAATACTACGCGCAACGTATCCTTCCAACCGCTTTCGCGCAACATAACAAAAAACGTAGCCACGCACGGCATATACATGCTCATAAACACACACGCTACCACCAATGCTTGCGGAGCCAAGTGAAACGGCTCTAACAAGGCAATGGATACATCTTTACGTAAAAAGCCCAATAGCAAAAGCGGCGTAGCATCCGGTGGCAGGCCTAAGGCCCACTGCACAGGAGCGCGCAAAATCTGAGTCAGCCACGTGGTAATTCCGCTTAACTGCATCAAGTCCACAAACAAAATACCCACCAAAATCAGTGGCAGTGCATCCAACAAATATTCCTTCATACGGATCCAAATTTTGCGCGCCAAAGGTTTTAGTTGTGGAATTTGCCACGACGGAATTTCCATAAACAGTTCGGGCGTTTCACCTTTCATCACGTGGTTAAGCAGCGAGCCGATCACTACCCCGTTTAGCACCAGTGCGCCAAATACAAGCAACATATATCCAATGCCGTAGGGGGATAAAATAGAAATAATCATAGCGGTTTGCGAAATACACGGGGCCAGCACCAAAATCAGTGCCAGCGCAATCACACGTTCGCGCCGAGTTTCCAATACGCGAATTCCCATCACAGCAGGCACTTTGCACCCAAAACCCAACATGATAGGTAAAGACCCGTACCCATGCAAACCGATTTTGTGCAAGATCCCATCCAAGAGTACAGCCAAACGCGGCAAGTATCCTAGCTCACCCAAAAAGCCCAACAGCGTGTAGAATGCAAATACATAAGGCATCACGTCCACCAAGGCAATGTGCAAACCGTCGGTCAATATACCAAAATAATTTTCGCCGCCGTCGCCCAACAACAACAGCCCCGGCACCGTATCTTTGATACCACCCAGTATTTTTTCTAAGAAGGGGAAATAGTAATCTTCATAAAGCGGATCCAACACACTAATTAAACTTTCGCCCACCAAGCGCACCAAGAAAAACGATACCACCAACGTCACCAGTGCCAAGGGCAACCCGGTAGCCGGGGCCGTGGCCCAACCCTGCAAATGTTCCCAAAACGACGGGTGCTTGTGTTTTACTTGCTGCACTTGTTGAATAATTTTGCCAATAAATTTCCATTTTTCTTCGGCAGCGGGGGGAACAGACAATGTTTTTTGTGCGGAATTATCGGTTAATTTAATGGCTTCGCGCTCCAATTCTTTGAGCCCTTCACCTGTGGTAGCCACGGTGGCAATCACCGGGATTCCCAAAAGTTTAGAAAGCTTTTTTACGTCAATACTAATCCCTTTGCGTTGGGCTTCGTCAAATTTATTGAGCATCAAAATAAGCGGCTTTTGCAGTTGCAAAATTTCCAACACGAAAAATAAATTGCGTTCTAAGTGTGAAGCATCCGCTACGCATACAATAAAATCATACTTCAATTCTTTAAATAAATTACGCTTTTTGCCTTCAATCAGCCACTCTTCTTCCAAACGATACAAACCGGGGATGTCAATAATATCGTACGCCTCTCCCTTAAATTGCGTTTGGCCGTAATTTAACCCCACAGTCGTTCCCGGGAAATTAGAAGAGATAATCCCAATCCCCGTCAAACGCGAGAAAATTAAACTCTTTCCCACGTTGGGGTTACCAGCCAAAAGAAACGTATTTTTTTTAGCGGTTACTAAAATCTTTTTGGCAGTTTCGCGCCCGATGGCAACTTCCGTGCCAGACACGCTTACCACTACGGGACTGCTGCCTTTTTTGCGCGTTACAAATTGGCCACGGGCCAGGCCCATAGCCGCTAGTTTGGCGGTCATTTTGCCGTCGGTTTGAAGCTCGGTAATTTGGGCGGTTTGGCCCGCTTTGAGCTGATAGAGTGAACGAGAATTTTGTGGTTCCATAAAAGTTAGTCTTTCCTTACTTTATATTGTAGCATAATCGTGCCTCCGTCGCAAGCCCAACCGGGGGGATAAATGTAGTATAATATAGGTACAAAGATTCTTAATATAGGAGAGAACTATGGCTTATAAAGTAAACCCCGAAGTATGCATCAACTGCGGTGCGTGTGAATCTTCCTGCCCGGTTGGCGCTATTAGCGAAAAAGACGGCAAAAGACACATTGACGCTGAAAAATGCATTGAATGCGGTTCTTGCGCCGGCACCTGCCCGGTCAGCGCCATTGCCCTGTAAGCATAGGCGTGTTTCAAATTTAAACGCATACAGTTTAACTGTATGCGTTTTTATATAAAAGAGCGGCGGAGTTGTGGATGGAGGCTCCGCCGCTACTAGGTCAGAACCATTCGGGGGGTAAATCGAACGATTCTGGGGTTAAAAACAGTTATACCACTATATTACAAGGTAATTTTAAAATTTGCAAGCCCTTTTTTAAAAAATTTTTAAAAAAGGGGTTCAAATTTTGCGCGGGTATTGTTATAATAGTAGTATGTAGGTTGTAAATAAAGAGGACACTTATGAGAAAAACTAGTTTTATTTTGGCTTTAAGCGCTGTGGCCATGCCCTTAGTGGCTCAAGATGGCAGCAGCTTTTTGGAAGAAGAAACCCTGGCCCAACGCCAGGCCCGCGCCGCGCAAATAGCACAACAAGCGGCTCAAGAACAAGCCGCTAAACCAGAAGGTGATATTTACCGCGGCAAGGTATTTGGCGTGCCACAACAAAGTTACGAAAGCCGCCTTTTGGGTAATCGTCCCCCGGCCAAAACCAAATATGTATATGACACTTCTTTGATTCGCGCCATTAAAATTGATGACGAAGACCGTGTGCGCACACTCATCTACGCCAATGTAGATGTAAACGAACGCAACTATGCCAATTTAACCCCGCTTACAGTGGCCGCTGAAAAAGGGAATTTAAACATCGTAAAATACCTGGTAGAAGCCGGTGCCAACGTGAACGAGGCTTCCCCTTACGGAGTTACCCCGTTAGTAGCGGCCTCAGCATCCGGCAATAGCGACGTAGTAACTTACCTTTTAAATCACGGTGCCAGCACCACTGTAAAAGATGACACGGGCAAGACTCCGCTACTGTATGCTGCTTACTTTGATGATGCCAAACTAGTTGATGCTCTTAGCAAAAATGATCCTGCGGCCGTGAATATTGCTGATGCCGCGGGCAACACTCCTCTTATTTATTCCGCTCAAAAAGGGTATGCCAACAATATTAAAACCTTGCTTAAAAACGGGGCGGACGTGAATTACCGCAACCCCAATACCGGCGTAGGTGCGTTGGCTGCTGCTGCCGCTGAAGGGAATACGGCGGCTTTGCGCGCGTTAACCCAAGCCCAAAATGTGGATGTAAACTTACCCGATGCACAAGGGCGTACACCTTTGGCTTACGCAGCCGAAAAAGGTCAAGCGGAAGCGGCTCGTGTCTTGTTAGCTCAAGGAGCCAACCCCAACGCACAAGACGTCAACGGCGTCACTCCGTTAATGCGCGCGGTTACCCAGGCCGATACAGATTGCGCTTCCTTACTTCTGCGTCAAAAAGATATCTTAACGGAATTAAGAGATGCAGAAGGAAAAACCGCTTTAATGTACAGCGTACAATCGCCTAATCCATCCATGGTTACGCAGCTCGTTCGCCGCGGAGCAGATATGAACGCCGTTGATAATGCAGGCAACAGCGCTTTAATGTTAGCTCTGGCAAATCAAAATGCCGACATAGCCAACTACTTGGTTCAACAAGGAGCTGATACGTTACGCACCAATATGGAAGGCGTGAATGCTTTAACCGCCGCTGAACAATATGTACCCGCTGCTCAAATTACTAAAACGTTAGAAGGCAATACGGACGAGGCCTACCAAAAAGCCCTGCAAGTACAAGCTGCCAGCTTGGCTCAAGTACGCCAATTGGAAGCACAACTTGCACAAGATGAAGCTGTTGTACAGCAACTTAGAGCGGCTCAAGAACAAGCCCTAGGCAATGCTCAAGCACTGCGCGATCAAGCTGCCGAACAAATTGCCAAAGAGCAAGCCCACGCGCAAGCGCTTACTCAATCCACGGCAGAAACATTAGCCCAACAACAAGCGCAAGCTTACGCGTTGGAACAACAAGCGCTGGACGCTCAAAACGCGGTAAAACAAACTGCGGCTGATTCTCAAAAAGCAGTAGAGAAAACGGTCACCAATACTCAAAAAACCGCAAAAGAGCAAACCACCAAAGCCCAAGCAGCAGCTCGTGGAATCATTCAGGATTTGCAAACTATGCCACAGCCGCGCTGGCGTAGCATGGCAGATGAATAATCCTCACGTTTCTTAAAAAATCCCGGCGAAAACGCCGGGATTTTTTAATGCTTTTGCAAACACTTAAAAGCTATAATATTGGTATATGAATATCCGCAATGCAGCTGCTTTTGCTTTGTTACACGGAATCGGATGGAGTCTGCTTTCCCTGCTGTTTTTTGGGATCAACGGTTTTTTTACAGACCCCTTGGGGCTACTTTTTACATTTGCATTTATTTTGGGACATATTTTCCTTTTTGCCTGGATTTTGTGGGGGATCAGTATTCCGTTTGCTTGGTTGGGCCCGCGTACGTTGCAAGGAGTGTGTGTAGGATTGGGGGGAATTACTTCGCTATTTTTCTGTTTGGATTTGCTGGTCTATTCTCAATATCGTTTTCACATTAGTCCGGCGATGTTGGAACTTTTTTTCGGCCCGGCCGGGCGGGAAATTTTTGCTTTTTCTACCGCTATGTGGGTAGGTGCTGTCTTGGCCATTGTCTTGTTATTTGCGGTTGAAATCACCCTTAGCTTTATAGCCAAACGCTATACCCCGTCCACTCGGTTGATCGTGCGCTTTGGCATAGCGTGGGGAATTATTTTCTTACTTTATAATGGGCTGTATGCATGGGGAAAATTTGAAATGGTCCCTTCCATTATTTCACAACGTGCGGTACTGCCTTTGGCGAACCCGCTCTCGGCAAACCGACGCTTGCGCAAGTTAGGTTTTGAACCCAAAAAAGACCCATATGCCACCCCAGCTACCGGCACTTTAAATTACCCGTTGGCTCCGCTTACGTGCACTGGGAAAGCCCCATTTACAAACGTGCTTATTTTGCTGGTTGATTCTTGGCGTGCGGACAGCGTTACCCCGCAAATTATGCCTAATCTATCTGCCCGTTTGGAGCAATCGGGCATCAGCTATTTTACCAATCACCTTTCGGGTGGAAACGCAACCGAGGCGGGGGTATTTTCACTCTTTTATTCGCTCCCTTATGCCTACTGGAATGATTTTACCAGCCGCCAACTGCCACCCGTGCTTGTCAGCCAAGCACTTGCGCTGGGATACGTACCGGCTATTTATTCCAGCAGTAAATTAAACAGCCCCACATTCCACCAAAATATTTTTGCTACGGTTCCCAATTTGCGTTTGGAATCTCAAGGTGAAGAAAAATGGCAACGCGACGAAAATGCCGTACAAGATTTTGAAAAATTTTTAGATACGCGCAACCCGCACGAACCGTTTTTTGGGTTTATTTTTTTAGATGCTCCACACGGTTCCAGCTATCCCGCGCAGGACGAAATTTTTACCCCGGCGCAAGAAATCAACTACTTATTGGTCAATAAAAATACGGACCCGACCCCGTATTTAAACCGCTACAAAAATGCCGTGCACTTTACAGACCGCATGATTGAGCGTATCTGGCAAGATTTACAAGCCCGAGGGTTACTGAAAAATACCGTCGTTATAATTTCAGGGGATCACGGTCAGGAAATCAATGATACCCATCATAACTTTTGGGGACATAACAGCAACTTTGCCAAATATCAAACCCAGGTTCCGTTGCTGGTATGGGACCCGGCACAAAAAGCGGCAAAAACATTCTCGCACCGTACCACTCATTATGATATTGCCCCTACGCTGCTTGCGCGGCTGTACGGTTGCACCAATCCGGCGCAGGATTATTCCAGCGGGCAGGACTTATTTGACGAGTCTCCGCGGCCGTTTAGCTTAATTTCCAGCTATACCAAAAAAGCCATCCGCACCGGGAATGATTTAACCGTACTGGACCAATACGGCGGGGTGGAAATGTACGACGAAAATTTCAACCCTTCTCAGGGGGCAGATCCGCACGTCATTAAAGATGCCCTGTCCGAATTTGCCCGGTTTTATAAATAAAATTTAGGGCTTGCACAAACCATATTTTTATTGTATTCTAATCTTAGCAGTGAACTTAAAATTAGGAGGATGTATGAACGTATTTAGCAAATATTTTATAGATCCCATCAAAAACCATTACCTGGATTTTGCTGGCAAAGCCACCCGCACGCAATACTGGCTGTGGGTATTGTTTAGCTTCTTGGTTTTTCTCGTACTTTCTATTGTATTGGGCTTTTTCGGTAAAGTAGGCGATGTGACCTATTTTATTTGTCAATTAGCCGTGCTGTTGCCGGCCATCGCCATTGGTGCGCGTCGCTTGCGTGATGCGGGTTTTTCGCCTTGGTGGCTGCTCCTTGCCTTAACGGGTATCGGCTGTATTGTTCTGCTCGTATTCTTTTTGCTACCCAGCAAAAAATAAATCTTAAGGATACCGCCTTGCGCATCTTGCGTAGGGCGGTATTTTTTTGTCTATGCGTACATACCGGATTATTTTATGTGTGTTGGCGATTACGATAAGCGTGGCAGCAGCGTATAGCGCGTTTATGTACGTATATACGGACCATATGTTTGCCCCAGTTGCGTTCTTGACTACACCCAAAACACAGGCCCCGCATACGCCCTGGCCCACTCTGCAAAAACAAACCCGTTTTATTCATCAAGTAAACACTCCGCAACGTGCCCAACGCAAAGGCAAACGTTTTGCCGGATTGGAAGTAGACGTGTGGGGGGAAGAATTGCTAGCTGCACACGACGAGCAAGAAGCCCTTTTACAAACGCCGCTTCGCGCTATTTTTGCCGCTGTTAAAAACCCGCAAGAAAAATTATGGTGGCTGGATTTAAAAAGCGAATTTTCTGCCGCAGCACTGGATGCCATGGTGCAAACCGCCGCCCAATACAACATTCCACCAGAGAATTTGCTTTTTGAAACCGTTCCCGGCCCAACGGCTAAACTCATTAACCAAAAGAAATTGGCCCTACTTTTGCAACTACCCGAAGAATTTGAAACGGATCAGAACGATCTTAAACGCCGCGAAGAAATTAACGCCCAGACGTGGGCTTTGTGGGAGGAATATCGCCCGGCGGCTGTATCGGCCAGTTTTGGCAAGTACGGACATTTAAAAACTTACTTTCCCGATATGCCAAAGGCCATTTATTATTCCAACACCAAACGGCCCAGCTTAAAAAAATCTTTTATGGCTGCGCACATAAAAAAAGACCCGTCCGTCAAAATTTTTATGACGGACGAGTACACTTATTTGTAATTTCAAAACCAAATTACAATTCCATGATTTTATCCAGTTGGGTAAAAAATTCCGTTGCCTTTTGCGGGAAATACAAATCCGTAATTTGCCCCGTGTAGGAGGAAGGACGTGGATTGACTTCAATAATTTTGCACCCGTGTTCGTGGGCGGCCAAAGGCAAACTGCACGCCGGCATTACTTGCCCGGCCGTACCTACCACCAGCATCACGTCGGCCTGCAACGCCAACTGAGTGGAATTTTCATACGCACGCGGAGGGATTCCTTCCCCGTAAAAGACAAAATCCGGCTTGAGCACGCCACCGCACAAACAGGTGGGGGGAACTTGTGTTAAATCCACATCCTCCAAACGGTATTTACGATCACAATGCAAACACGAAAGCGTTTGGATCGTACCGTGAAATTCCTGCACGTTTTTACTGCCGGCCCGTTGGTGCAAACCGTCTATGTTTTGCGTGATAACACCTTCCAAAAGGCCTTTGTTTTCCAGCTTTGCTAATACCTGGTGAGCCGCGTTGGGTTGGGCCTGGTCCATATCGGTAAAAAATATTTTTTTCATTTCTTCCCAACTGCGTTTCGGGTCGGAAAGAAAGAAATTAATCTCTATGAATTTAGGGTCGTATTGGTTCCACAAACCACCCGCCCCGGTAAACGGCGCGATGCCGCTTTCTACACTAATACCCGCCCCGGTAAAAGCTACCGCATGACGAGCCGTTTTGAGCCAATGAGAAGTTTGTTGTAAATCAGTCATAGTTTTATTTTACTAATTCTAGCAGAAATTGATACAATAAATGAGTAAGTTACTATAAGGAGCATACTATTATGAAAAAAATGATGTTACTCGCGCTACTAGCTACGTTTGTAGCGGGCTGTGCTTCCACCACAGGTTCTACCACGGCTACGGCTTCCAACCAACCGTTGACCCTGGAAGAAGCCCTGCAAAAATCGGCTCAAACCCGCCAACAACTGGAACAAGCCAAACAAAATTACCAAACCGCCAAAACAGCAGCCGAAGCGGCCAACGTTTCCTCTTCTGTAAAAGATGCGGTAAAGAACCAAATCCAAAAACAAGTAGACCAATCCACTTCCCAAGTACAAAGTGAAGTACAAGCTTGGAAAGATGTCTTAAAAAACTAATCAAGTACGCTTGTCAAAGGCCCCTGCAAAACAGGGGCTTTTTTTTACAAATAAAAACCCCCGGGATTGACGCCGGGGGAGAGTTTTCGTCTTCCTTCAAGTTGAAAAAAGGCGGTGCTGTATTAGTAGATAAAACTATTCAAGATTCTTTCATTCTCTGCAGATAAGTTGGCTTTATTTTGTATTAAGTAGCTCATTACATTACCTACGGAAGGAATAGAATTATTTAAGTAATTAACTAAAGCAGCGCGTTCTTGAAGAGCTTTTTGCTTTTTGTCATTGACACTTGATACCAATTGTTTATATTGGGTGACAGCTGATATTTGGCTTTCCGTAAAACCATTTGAACTGGCTTTATAGGAATGGATTTGCTCATCTAATCGAGCAAAATATTGCTTTTGTACGTTCACATATTTAATATATGCAGACGCTACCCCTTCTTCAACCAATTGGTTCGCAATATAATTGGCTTTTGAGCCGGTATATTTATTTTCTTTCAAACCTGTGTTGGTTTTGGTAGCAAAGGTATCAACAACTTTTTTGAATTGCTGACCGTTAATGGATAATTTCCGCATAACCTGGTCGCCAACTTTCTGAACTGGTTTGGCAGGACTATCCTGTTGTACAGCAGTTACTTTTTTAGATACCTGTTCGCTCAAGGCGTTGATTTGATGCCAGGGCGGAATGGGTTGAGCAAAGCACACCGTGCTTATGACTAACAGACTTACTGCTATGACTCCTTTTTTCATCTTGTTTATCTCCTTTTTCGCTTAACAAAATCTTGTCCTTCTACCCCTATATTGTATGTATTCCTTGGTCAATTCACCAGGGTCATAGGTCCTATTTGCTATGCATATTTGGACCTATCTCAAATTTAGGCCCAGTCATTTGTTTACTTCTCACGACAATTTAAAAATTTATTTTTCCGAAGGATGTTTTTGTAAGTAGGCAGTTATGGCTTCCAGCTCGGGCTTGAGGTAGCGGCCCGTGTAAGAACCTTTGCACGCAGCCACTTGCTCTGGGGTTCCTTCGCAAACAATTTGACCGCCCTTATCTCCGCCCTCTGGTCCCAAGTCAATGAGCCAATCGGCTGTTTTGATAACATCTAAATTGTGCTCAATAATTAAAACAGTATTGCCTTTATCGGCTAAACCGTGTAACACCTGCAACAATTTATCAATATCCGCAAAATGCAGGCCGGTGGTGGGCTCGTCCAAAATGTATAGCGTATTTCCCGTTCCTTTGCGAGACAGTTCATCCGCTAATTTGACACGTTGAGCTTCGCCGCCCGAAAGAGTGGTAGCCGCTTGGCCCAGTTTGATATATCCCAATCCCACGTCGTTTAAGGTTTGCAGATAACGTTTGATTTTAGGGATAGCGCCAAAAAACTCAAGCGCTTGGGAAACGCTTAAATCCAACACATCAGCAATGCTCTTCCCTTTAAATTTTACTTGGAGCGTATCTTCATTAAAACGTTTGCCGTTGCACTCCTCACACTTGACGTAAATATCCGGCAAAAATTGCATTTGAATTTTTAAAATGCCATCTCCCTGGCATTTTTCGCACCGGCCCCCTTTGACGTTAAAGGAAAACCGGCCCGGCTTATAACCGCGGCGTTTGGCCTCGGGCATTTGGGCAAACAAATCCCGAATGTGCGAAAATACCCCCGTGTATGTAGCCGGGTTGCTACGCGGAGTTTTACCGATAGGGCTTTGATCCACAATAATTACTTTGTCTATATGATTGAGCCCTTTAATCGTTTTATGCGTACCGGGAACTTCTTTGGCATTGTAAAATTCTTGCGCGAGGGCTTTATATAATATGTTGTGCACTAATGTACTCTTGCCGGAACCGGATACCCCCGTTACACACACCAATTTGCCTAGCGGAATTTTTACGTCTATATTTTTAAGGTTAAATTGGCGCGCCCCGCAAATAGTTAAAAATTTTCCGTTCCCTTTGCGTAGCGTAGCGCGCGGCAAAATGATCCGTCGTCCATTTAAGTAGGAAGCCGTAAGCGAGGTTTTGTTTTTCAAAAAATCACGGGTAGATTGGCTGGCCACAATTTGCCCACCGTTTTCGCCGGCAGCCGGCCCCAATTCCACGACATAGTCTGAGGCCAAAATAGTGTCTTTATCGTGCTCCACCACAATCAATGTATTATCCAAATCGCGCAAATTTTTCAAGGTATCAATCAAGCGGTCGTTATCGCGCGAATGAAGGCCAATGGTCGGCTCGTCAAGCACATAAAGCACGCCCGTTAAGCCCGAACCGATTTGCGTAGCCAAGTGAATACGCTGGGCTTCACCCCCGGAAAGGGTTTGGCTTCTGCGATTTAACGTTAAGTAGGAAAGCCCTACACTGTCCAAAAAATTCAGCCGTGCATTGATTTCTTTCAACACGTCTTTGGCAATTATTTTTTCTTTGGCGGTAAGCGTCAAATGTGCAAAAAAATCTTTAGCCGCCGATACTTGCATTGACGTAATTTCGTCAATGTTTTTCCCATTGATTTTAACGGCCAACGCTTCGGGCTTTAAGCGTTTGCCTTGGCAAGAAGGGCATTGCACTTCGCGCATAAAACGCTGGGTAACTTCTTCTTTTACAAAATCGCTTTCCGACTCTGCCACCCGACGCTTTAAGTTGGTAATCACGCCTTCAAATTCTTGTTCCCCGCCGGAAATAATAGAGGTATATGTGGCTCCGCCGGCACCGTACAACAGCAAATTACGTTGGGCTTTGGGCAATTTATTCCAAGGAACATTCATTTTAATTTTAGCTTGCCGACACACTTGTTTAAGAATATCGTAATAATACCCGCTCCAGGAGTTTTTCCAACGGTGCGTACGTGTGGTAACGGGGTTTTCCCAGGCCTCAATAGCACCTTCGTTAATGGAAAGCGTTTCGTCGGGTACCACCAGCGTTTCATCCACCTCAATTTTAACACCTAACCCGTTACATTCCGGGCAAGCTCCGTAGGGGGAATTAAAGGAAAACAAACGCGGTTCCAATTCACTAAATCCAATTCCGCAATGCGCACAAGCATTGGCTTCGCTGTATGTAAAATCAAGCGGGTTTTTCCCTTCCGTTTCCAGGACATGGACCAATCCTTTGCCGTAACGCAGGGCGGCTTCCAAACTTTCTACCAACCGCTCGCGATCAAATTCTTCTACAAAAATTTCGTCGCAAACAAGCTCAATTGTATGCTTTTTATAACGGTCCAATACCGGGATAGTATCCACATTAATGACTGTTCCATTTACCCGCGCTTTGACATATCCTTCTTTTTTAAATTTTTTAAACAATTCTTCGTACGTTCCCTGCCGCCCACGGATTACAGGAGCCAAAATGTACACCGTTTTCTCATTAAATTTGCTTAAAATATCCTGGGAAATACCCTGCACGCTCCAGCTTTGCACGGGTCGCCCGCACTGAGGACAATACCGCTGCCCTACCCGGGCAAATAACAAACGTAAATAGTCATAAATTTCAGTTACAGTAGCTACCGTAGAGCGCGGATTTTTAGAAGGATTGCGTTGTTCAATAGAAATAGCGGGGGAAAGTCCTTCTATGTGTTCTACATCGGGCTTTTCCATAAGTTCCAAAAATTGCCGTGCATAGGCGGACATGCTTTCCACATACCGGCGTTGGCCTTCGGCATAAATTGTATCAAATGCCAACGAGCTCTTACCCGAGCCGGAAAGTCCCGTTACCACCACCATCTTTCCCTTGGGGATTTCTACGGATATGTTCTTTAAGTTGTGGCCTTTAGCCCCTATGACTTTGATAGACTTCATGCACTGTAAAACCTCTTAAGCAATACCCCAGCTAGGCCTAAAACCGCCCGCCGAAGCTTTAATATATTATATAATTTATTGAATCCACTCTTGGAGAACATGTGTGAAAAAACCACTTAAATTTGTATTTTATTTTATCGGGATCTTGCTTTCACTCGGAATTTTGGGCATCATGATTTACCAGGCCAAAGACAGCTTTGTTAAAATTTGGCAAGGCGTCCAAACCCGTTACTTATTCTTAGCTTTATTATCTTCCGCTCTCATTTACATTGCCATGGGAATGAGTCTATACGAGATGCTACGCATCATGGGCCGGCGTATCAGCAAAAGCGCCGCGGTAGGGATTGCCCTGGTATCCACCACCGTGAACTATTTAATTTCTTCCCTGGGGGCTAGCGGTTTTGCCTTGCGCGCCCATTTATTAAACCGTCGGCATATCCCATTTGGCATGTGTGTTACCGCCAGCATTGTAATTACAGTACTGCTTTATTTCGTCCTGGCAATTATCATTTTGCAAGGATCTATTTTGATGTTGATTAATTCTTCAACCACTACCCTACAATTAGCCGAAAATTTTGCCCTCATCGTGGGGATGTGTATCGTATGTGCAATCATTACGGCCTTTCTCTTTAATGACCAATGGCGCTCCAAGTGGCTACGCAAAGCATTTCGGTTACTTAATAAAATTTTATTTCACGTCTTCCGGGCGTTGATTCCCAAAGGCCGTTACGATGACTTTATGGATCAGTTAGACGAGGGAATTGATCTGATTCACAAAAAAAAGCGTAAGCTCACCCGCACCGTTGCTTATGTATGTGCGGATTGGTTCTTTACCATTATGGTACTGTATTTTGCGTTTTGCGCGGTAGGAATTGATATTTCAGCCGGCGTATTAGTGGCTGGATTTGCCGTCGGAATGGCAACCACCCTTATTCCTATTTTGCCCAGCGGTTTAGGCGCTATGGAGTTAGCAATGACCGCCGTTTTTAGTCAAATGGGAATTGACTGGGATGCAGCTCTGATGGCTACGTTAATTTACCGTGTAGCTTATTACATTATTCCAGGGATTATTAGTATCTTTATTTACTGGGGGCTTCAGTTATCCTCCCCATCCGTACGCCCGAACAAACATAAACGCCATGGAGCTCACTCATGATTGAAAAACTTGCACACTTAACGCCAGTGGTACCGTCCAGTTGCTTTGTACATTCTGCTGCGTCAATTATCGGGCAAGTGACCTTGGGGGAAAATGTATCGGTTTTTCCAGGAGCTGTGCTCCGTGGAGATATTGCCGCCATCACGGTGGGAAAAAATTCCAATATTCAAGACAATGCATGTTTGCATGTCAATTACAACACTCCCTGTGAAATTGGTTGCGCAGTCAGTATTGGACACGGGGCAGTAGTACACGGAAGCAAAATTGGGGATAATGTCCTCGTCGGAATGAATGCAGTCATTATGGAAAGTGAAGTGGGTCCCAACTGTATCATCGGGGCGGGGGCCGTTATTCCCGCCGGAAGGCGCATCCCGGCAGGTTCGCTAGTAATGGGAGTCCCAGGAAAAATTGTCCGTTCTCTAGAGGAAGAAGAAGCAAACGCAATTTTAGACAATGCACGCGAATATGTCCGCGCGATTGCCATCTATAAAAAACAACTTAAAAAATTATGAAAAAAATTGTACTCATTGAAGATTCCAAAGTATTGGCCCATGCACTTACCGGTGCTTTAAAAATTAACAACATAGAAACGCATTGGGCAGATAACGGTGTAGCCGGAGTAACCTTGGCCAAACAACAAAAGCCGGATTTAATTTTACTGGATTTAATGCTGCCCAAGTTAAGCGGTTTTGACGTGTGCAAACTTCTTAAAACGGACAACGCCACCTGGCGCATCCCGATTGTTATTATGTCTACCCTGGCCGATCCTGAATCGCGCCAACGTGCTACTGAAGCCGGGGCCGATTACTTTATTCCAAAACCGTACGATTTACCGTCCACCTTGGCGGAAATTAAAAAAATTTTAAAAATATAGGAGGACGCTATGGCCTTTGATTTAGATTATGCAATTGAACTTTTGGAAACGAACGAACCCGTCCAAGCCCTTGGCGAGCTTAAAAAAGCACGCAAAAAAGAGGCACAAGTTTTATTTTTAGAAGGGGAAGCTCACCGGCAACTGGGGCATTTTAAAACAGCCCTAAAAACCTATGCTGCCGCGTTAGCTAAGGCCGACGTTGCCGAAGACCGTATGGACATTCTTTTGGCGATGTCCGCCTGTTACCGGACTTTAGGGCATAGTGCCCCTGCTTATGAATTGGCTTTGGAAACCTTGGAAATGGCTAAAGAGCTTGAATATGACGATTACGAAATCCGTGCGATGCAAGAGATGGGAATGTCTCTACGGGCATGGGGAAAATTAGAAGAAGCACTTGAGTTATTAGACGCAGTTTTGGCGGCTTACGTACAACTCAAAGATTATGCTGGGCAAAGTTTTATTCATTGGGCCAAGGGGGGAATTTTCCGCCTGCAAGGACATTTTGAAGAAGGTATTTTTCAATTTAAAAAATCCATCACGCTGGCCAAAAATATCGGGGATAAAATCAACGAGGCCTACGGTTATTGTGGCTTGGCCGGCATCAGCCGTATCTGCGGAAAGATTGATGACTGTGTAAAAAATTACAAATTGGCAGACAAAATTTTTAGACATTCGCAAGACGTATTTGGCAAGGCCTACACCCATTGCGGTATGGCAAATGGGCTGCGCCAACAGGGCAAGTATGATGAAGCCCTGCGTCATTATAACATGGCAGACAAACTATATTCTCAAATTGGCGATCAGGTAGACCTGGGGTTTGTAAAATGGGGCCGCGCCGACGTGCTGCGCCGCAAAAACAAATTAGATCTGGCTTTAAAAGATTTACAAGAAGCCAAGATTTTATTTGATAATTCTGACGAGAAACGCGGGCAAATTTTAACCAAGCTATCGCTGGCGCAAGTGCTCTATGCTTTGGGCTGCACCGACGAAGCCGAGGCATTTTACGACGCAGGCGTTAAACAAGCCCGTAGTGAAAAGTTACACACGTATTTGGAGAGTTACACCTAAGGTTATACTTGTTCCAATAACTTTTGTACCAGGCGGGGAATTGCATACCCGCCTATTTTTTGGGTAGACACTTTGATAAACCCACTTGCCACCGGATGAGAGGGGGGAAGAACTACCTTATACAAGCGGGCATAAATAACTTGGTGGGAAAGCACGTGTTTAACCGGAGTTTTAGAAATTTGTTGCAACGGCACCGCCCCAAACCATTTCTTAAGCTGAGGATATTTAAAAGACAAAACGTCCGATTGGGTTTCTATCAAGGGGAGCTCATATAAATTCTGCCACACATCCCCTGCACCACGCCGATGCAACCAAGTAGATTTTCCTTGCACTACATATATATAGTGGAAATAACGCGTGGAAATTTTAGTTTTTTGGCTTTTTACAGGGAAATTCATCTGAGTACCGGTTTTGCGTGCTTGGCACATTTTAGACAGGGGGCATCCCTCGCACAAAGGGGTTTGCGGCGTACATACCATGGCCCCCAGGTCCATGAGGGCTTGGTTATAATCGCCGGGATGTTTTACGTCTAATAAATCTTGGGCCAAGGCAGAAAACTGTTTCTTCCCATCGGTAGAATCAATCGGGGTGGAAATCCCCAATACCCGTGATAGTACTCGGTATACATTCCCGTCCACCACCGCGTACGGCATATCGTAAGCAATTGAACAAATAGCAGCCGCCGTGTAATCGCCCACCCCCTTCAAGGATCGAACCTCTTGGTAGGTCTTAGGAAATGTCCCTTTCATACTCTTGGCGGCTGCATGCAAATTGCGCGCCCGGGAGTAATACCCCAACCCTTGCCATAATTTGAGCACTTGGTCCTCGCTGGCCTGCGCCAAAGCCCGAGGGGAGGGGAATTTTTCCACAAACCGGTTGTAATAGGCCAATCCCTGGGCTACACGGGTTTGCTGCATGATGATCTCACAAAGCCAAATCTTATATGGGTCTTTGGTCCGCCGCCAGGGTAAGTCGCGTTTATGAATTTTGTACCAGGCCAAAAGGGGGGAGGAAAAAGATTTCATAGTTTTATTGTACTATTTTAGCATTTCAAAGTTCCCGCAAATTTACAAGCGATTTTGCATTTTTGAAAAAACAAGCAAAAACGAACGATATCAATTCCCTACAACTTAGCGCTCCAAAAAATCTAACAATGGCACTAAACTTCATTTTTTGGCCTCAATTTTGCAAAAAATTTAACAAAAGACCTTAAATTTTAGGGGCAACCGAGCCGAATCCTTCGTCGGAAAACAGGGGTTATCAACCGGGTATGACATATAATTAACATATATGACATATCTATTGACATAAAATTAAAAATTAGTTACTATATGTCTATAGCTGGGGATAACCCCTGTGGAAAACGTAGCCAATTTAATAGTAAACTTTATGAACAATAGCATGGACAAAGAAACACTAAAAATGCGATTTAAACTCCCCAATGGAGAAGAATTTGAAGCCCAGGGCCCGCAAGAATTTATTGAGGCCCAGCGTAATTATTTTCTAGCTTTAATTGGCCAGCAAACACTCACTGCTCCCAGCAGTCGTTTGCCCAATACACCGTCACAATCCGATCGTCCGGTTCCTCATTTCTTTGCCGCGGCCAACTCACGGGCCGCACAAGTTTCCCCATGGGAGCGCCTTTTCCGAGTGCAGGAACACACACTTGTATTGCGCCGGAAAGCCAAAATTTCGCCTCAAGATACCGCTATTCTTATTTTAGCGGCAGCCCGGGACATCTTCAAGCAAAGCGCCTATAGCGCTCTAGAGTTATCCCGCTCTCTCAAAGCCCTAGGCATTGAGGGGGGGCGATTGGACCGTTTGTTGGTGGGGGAAATACAAGCCGGCCGAATGACAGCCCAAGGTTCCAAAAGAGGCCGCACTTATCAATTGAGCAATGAGGGACTAGCCCATGCTTTTGTGCTAGCCCACAAATTATTGGGAGAATAACCTCCCCTTTTTCAAAAAATCAATATTTCAAGTAGAAAATATATAAATTAAAAAATATTTATATTTTAAGCATTTTTATTTTTGCATATTTTCTTAATATTTACAGGATAAAATTTTACAAATAAATATGGCCCGGGGGGACTATTTGTCTTTATATATTTAACTAACGAGAATATATATTATGTTAATTAAAAGGCGTGTAAAAATCAATTTTTACGCACATCTAATCATTATTATATTATTATTGTTTTTCTTTTATTTATAAGTACTTTTATATTAATTATAATACTAATTATAGATATTTGTTTGTTGGCACTAAACGCTTTGTCAAAAATGCATATAATTTTCAATTGCATTTTTTAGGGAAATATTCAAAATTGTATCAAATTTTAGCAAACGCTTAAAAATGCAAAATTAATACTTATTTTGCTGTTTCCAAATTTGCCCCAGAACGATTTTGGGGGTATTAGGGTATGGGCCAAATTAAAATCGCATTCCTGGCAAAGGGCAGATAAGGGGTTTAAATGAGGCCATGGGATTTCCCCACAACAATTTTAGGGGTATGATAATATCCCCAAATTCATTTTATACATTTAATTAAAGGATTGTTCTACGGTTAGGGGCACCTATTTTCAAGAACACGGTTTAAATGTTCCAAATCAAAAACAAAGATGGAAGGTTAGTGCGAAAATTCTAAAGAGTTTCAATGTTTAGGAAAAGCAATATTGCTTTCTTTATTCACGATAGAAAAAGGGGGAAAACAATCCTTCTTTTTTCCCATAAAGTTATCATAAAAAAGAGGGGGATCTTGTAAAAAAGTTTCTCCCCCTCTCTTGCTAAAAGTAGCAATAATTTACTTTTGTTTTTCCTTTACTTTCATACGGTCCGTCAATATTTTCTCGATCCCTCCTTTATCCAAATTGGATTGTTTGGGATCTACATTATCCAAATTTGCGGTATTACTCTTACCCAACAAACTCGATGCCGCTGCAGAATCTTTTTCGGCTTGGTTGCTGTTGGTATTTCCCAAGTCCATACTCCCCCCACCCAACGGAGCTGCTTTTTCTGCGGGCTTATTAAAGCTTTTGGCTTGTGGGGGTCTATAATCGCTCATACTACCTCCGCCGCGCGATTGAGACGAAGATTCGGCCGCTGTTCCTTTCGCCGGACTTCCGCCCGCACTTGCGGTTGTGTTAGCCGTTGCAAACGAAGACGTTTGTGGATGTATTACGGTCACCGTAGTTTGCGGGTGAGTAACCACCGTCTGCGTAGTAGGATGCTCTACTTTTGACGTTGTGGTAGGATGAATAACCGCTGTCTGCGTGGTGGGATGCGTCACCACTCCCGTAGTTTGGGGATGAGTTACCGCTACCTGCGTTTTGGGATGAAGCACTTGAGAAGAAGTTGTTGGGTGCAAAACGCTTCCTTGTGTCGTTGGATGAACAACCACCTGCGTAGTACTAGGATGCATCGGTTGGCCCGGCATCAGTGTAGGCGGCGTCTTTGCCGTCGCACAAACACAAAGCCCTCCCAATAAAATTGTTGTTCCCAAAATCGCTTTCATAACAATTCCTTATTTTTTAGCAGGAGCAGCAGCCGGTGCCGCAGCCCCCCCCATTAAGTTGGATAAATCGGGCATCCCTGGAATTGCGGGCATTCCCGCGGGATTACCGCCGGCAGGTTGTCCCCCCGCTTGATTCATCATTTGCATCATTCCCTGTACCTGTTGCATCATGGCCGCTGGGTCAGCATTGGCCGGCATTGCCGCAGGCGTTTGCTGCGTAGAAGGTTTGGGAGCAACTGCCGGTTTAGCAGGTTTAGGTTCCGCAGCGGCCTTTTTAGATACAGAAGGAGTTTCCGGTTTTTTTGTAAAATCGATTACCGTTTCCCCGGCTACCGAAGTCTCCACCCCTTGGGTTTGGACCCCCTGGTTCCAACCGCGGTTGCTGTAATTGGTAAAAGCACGGGCATTGGCCGGCTGTGCCGGTTGTTGTTGGTTACTACCAAAATTGGGGCGCCCTTGCGGCCCGGCTTGATACGCGGCTGCCGGCAACGCCATAACAGCAATTAACAAAAAACATGCACAAGATTTCATAATAAATCCCCCTTTTTAGTGATCTTTAATAGTATAGTGCTGTGAAGGGAAATTGTCAAGGGGGATTTCTATTGATTTTTTTCATTATGACTCTACTCACCAGGTAAATATTTTCGTATAGAATCCCCCTCCTTTACCCACTTTTTGCCTCGCCATAAATGCTATAATAAAGATATGCTATTACCTAGAATATTAACGGCCTTAATTGGCATCCCTTTAATCATTGCGGCCATTCATTTGGGTGGCCTAGTTTACATGGTTTTTGTCGGCTGTGTGATTTTGCTTTGTCTTTATGAATACAGCTTGGTTTTAACGGCAGGAAAACGCCCCGTACATACGCTTTCCCTCATACTATGGGGGTTACTAATGGGTGCGGTGGCCTTGTTGGGACACATCCACCCAGAAGGGCTCTCCTTGCCAGACAATCTCTACCCGTTGGCTATTAGTGCCGTCCTGGTAGGGGTACTTGTGTTTGAAGTATTAACCCCCAAACGTAGTTGGGAACGTGTGTGCAATACCTTTATGGGCGTATTTTTAATTCCCTGGTCTCTAGCACACTTAATTAACTTACGAGACATCCCCACCTACGGCGAATATTTGACCTTGTTTATGATTATTACCGTGTGGGTAAGCGATACGGGTGCTTATTTTTCGGGCCGTTTTTTGGGCAGACACAAACTCAACAAAGAGGTCAGCCCCAAGAAAACCTGGGAAGGTGCCATCGGCGGGACCTTGCTGGCCGTAGCGGGAGCCGTCGTAATGCGCAACTTGTTTTTAAGTTCCCTTTTTACAGTAAAAACGGCCATTTGGCTGGGGCTATTGGTAGCCGTTATCGGGCAACTTTCCGACTTGGCCGAATCGGTCATCAAACGTTCTACCGGGGTAAAAGATTCCTCCAACTTACTGCCGGGACACGGTGGTTTTTTGGACCGTTTTGATTCTTATTTGCTTTTGGCCCCTGTATTTTACTACGTCGTGATTTACACGTTTAATGTTTCGTTATGAAAAATATTGTTATTTTAGGTTCTACGGGCTCTATTGGCACTTCGGCACTGGATGTTATTCACCGTTTAGGTAATCAGTACCAAGTATTGGCACTTTCAGCGAACAACAATACCGATTTGTTTTTGAAACAAATTCATACGTTTCACCCACGCTTTGCCGCCGTACTAAACCCGATCTCATACGACAAATTAAAAGATCAAATGCCGCAAGGCACACGCCTTCTTCCGCCGGAAATTGACAGCTTGATGTTTATCGCGTCTTTACCGTCGGCGGATTTGATTGTCAATGGCCTAGTAGGGGCGGTCGGATTTCGCCCTTTGGTGGCAGCGATTAAAGCAGGTAAGACCATTGCATTGGCCAATAAAGAACCCATGGTTATGGCTGGCAAAACACTCATGCAGGAATGCGAACGCTGGCAAGCCGCTATCTTGCCGGTAGACAGCGAACCTTCTGCCATTTTTCAATGCCTTAGCGGGTTAGCAGGCAAAAATAATTACGCTAAAATTTCAGACGATATTTCCCGTATTTTTTTAACTGCTTCCGGCGGACCGTTCGCCAAGTATGAAGGCCCTTTAGATGAGGTAACCCCGGCGCAAGCCCTCAATCATCCGCGTTGGAAAATGGGCAAAAAAATTACCATTGATTCTTCCACGTTAATGAACAAAGGTTTTGAGGCCATTGAAATCATGAATCTGTTCAATGTGCCCGAAGAAAAAGTGCAAATTGTCATTCATCCGCAATCTATTGTCCATTCTGCGGTGGAATTTAATGACGGGGCCATCTTGGCCCAAATGGGCGAACCCGATATGCGTGTCCCCATTCAGTATGCTATTACTTACCCGCAACGCGCCATCAGCCCGGTTAAGAAATTAGACCTTTTTGAAACGGCCAAACTGGAATTTTTCAAACCGGACTTAGAACGTTTTGTATGTTTGGATTTGGCCCTAGCGGCAGCCCGTTCCGGGGGGATTACTCCCGCCGTATTAAGTGCCGCAGATGAAATAGCAGTGCAAGCATTTTTAGATGGTAAAATTAAATTTACGGATATTTCCAAGCTCATCTATACCACCCTTCGCAAAGTGCCCTCTACCGGAGGAATTGCTACCATTAACCAAGCCCTGGAAGCCGATACCTGGGCCCGTGAAGAAGCTTCCGCTATTTTAAACGAAGGTACCTACAAAGACGCTGTTTTATAGGAGGAATATGTTGTTATCTATTTTGGCTGTACTGGTTGTATTAAGCCCCATTGTAATTATTCACGAATTTGGGCACTTTTTAGCTTGCCGTCTTACCGGTATCCGTGTGAATGAATTTTCATTCGGGTTTGGTAAAATTTTGTGGCACAAGAAGAAAGGCGATACGGATTACCAAATTCGCGCCATTCCTTTTGGCGGATTTGTAGAACCGGCCGGCCCTATGTTTCACCCCGAAGATGCCAAAGAACCACCCAAGCCCTACGAATTTGCCGCCAAACCTTGGTATTCCAAATTTTTTATGGTTGTCAACGGGGCTTTGTTTAACTACGTATTGGCAGCCGTTATTTTTGGGGTGCTTATTTTTGTACAAGGCCGCCCACAAACAGACCCCGCCTTATTACCGGCCGTCGTCGGAAGTGTAAGCAAAGATTATCCGGCCGCACATCTAGACCTGCAACCTGGGGACACGATTACTTCCTTAAACGGGAAACCCGTTTCCAATTGGCAGGATTTAATGGATTTATTGCAAGCGCGCACCGGGGATTTGACACTCAATTATACGCGCGAAATATCCTGTAGCGAAATCGGCATGAGATGCTATCATCCGAACCAGAAACTTCCTCGCACTTTAACCGCCACGGTCGAAGCCAGTGATTTTAATCCGAAAGCCCCCAAAACTTTAGGGGTTACTGTAATGCCCGCGTACGAAAAAGTATCGTGGTGGAAAGCCATTGGATACGGCGCTTATGAGTGCTATTATTGGACGGCCTATTCTCTAAAATCCATCGGGCAAAGCTTTGCCAAGAAAAAAGCCCCTGAGTTGGCCGGCCCCATTGGGATTGTAAACATTATTCACCAAGTAGCTCACCGCAATTTGTTGGATTTTATTTCCCTGATTGCCATGTTATCCGTGGCGGTAGGGATGTTTAACTTGTTCCCCATTCCGATACTAGACGGCGGCTACGCTCTGGTATATTTATGGGAAGGGCTTACCCACAAACTACCCACGCAAAAAACACTTGGAAAGGCAGCTAACGTCGGTCTAGCGCTGCTGGCAATGCTGGTACTGTATGCTTCGTACTCGGACATTAAACGCATTTTCTTTAAGCCCAAAACAGTTGCTGTGGAAACGACTCAAACTACCCCTCAAGAGGAACCCCATGTACAAGACTAGAGAAGTAAAAGTAGGCCCTTTTACCTTGGGAACCAGGCACCCAGTGCGCGTGCAAAGCATGTGCAATACCGACACGCGCGATGCAGTTAAAACAGCTTCTCAAATTTGCATTTTGGAAGAAGCAGGTTGTGAAATTAACCGTGTGGCCGTGCCCGATATGCAAGCCGCACAAGCCATCGGGGAAATTAAAAAACGCATCCACTCCCCCCTCGTGGCGGACATCCATTTTGATTACAAATTAGCGCTGGAGGCCATCAAACAAGGCGTGGATAAAGTGCGCATCAACCCCGGCAACATTGGCGCCGTGGAAAACACCAAAGAAGTGGTACGCGCGGCATTGGATCACGGGGTAGCTATCCGTATCGGCGTGAATGCCGGCAGTGTTAAATACTTAAAAAGCGTACAAGGGCGCATGGAACTATCCGACGAAAAATGGGCCGAAATCATGGTCAATGAAGCCCTGGAACAAGCCAACATTTTAGAACAACTAAATTTCAAAAATGTAGTTGTGTCGCTCAAATCGGATAACTTTAAACGCACCGTGCTGGCCAACGAACTTTTTGCCAAACAAAGCGATATTCCCTTGCACATTGGGCTCACCGAAGCGGGCAGCTTTTTAAGCGGCACCGTTAAAAGCTCCGTGGCACTGGGGACTTTACTTCAAAAAGGGATTGGTGCCACGATTCGCGTTTCGTTGACGGAAGACCCGCGTATGCAGGTGCGCACTGCGTATGAAATTTTAAAGGCCTTGGGGCTGCGCGAATATGGCCCTAATTTAATTTCTTGCCCCACGTGTGGCCGTACCCAAGTGGACGTAACTGGGACCGTTCACACCCTGGAAGAAAAGATTTACGCCAGCAAAGAATTGCGCGAAAAAGCCACCGGGCTTAAAATTGCCGTGATGGGCTGCATTGTAAACGGCCCCGGCGAAGCGCGCGATGCCGACTTTGGCATTGCCGGCGGGAAAGGCGAAGGCCTATATTTTGAACACGGGCGGACCATGTTCAAACTCCCCCAAGAAAAATGGGTAGAATTTTTACTGGATAAAATTAACACGTGGGAGAAAGTAAAATGAAAAAATTATTCATTTTTATTATAACGACGGTTTTATTGGGAGCATGTATAACAACCAATTCTAAAAATGAGACAACAGCTACGGCCAAACCGAAGCCCACTTATCGTAAATATAACATTCCCAACTCTACCAATAAAGCCATCGAAGGGTTAGAAGGTTGTACGAAGGAATTTGCTTTTAATGTAATGGGTATTCCCACTAGAGAAAAAATCATTGACGGGAAGAAATACTTTGAATGGAGCATAAGGAATGCTTCTTGTATCGTAGATGCTAATGTTAACGACGAAGGTATCATAGAAAACATCTATTATCAAGATACAAGAAACGAATGCGAACATATGTACCTACGTATTGTAAATTATTACAGAAAGAACCCGGCTCAAAGCGAACAAACGTGCCCTAATCGTACCGATTTACAAGGAAATCATTATAATAAATAAGGACTAAACTATGAAATTATCACAATATTATATTCCCACTTTAAAGGAAGCGCCTAAAGATGCCGATACACTCTCGGCCAAGCTGATGATCCGCGCCGGGCTGGTGCGCAAAGTAGCCAGCGGGCTTTATGAATGGCTGCCGCTGGGGCTTAAGGTGCTTAAAAAAGTAGAAACCATCGTGCGCGAAGAAATGGACCGTGCCGGTGCGTGCGAAGTGTGGCTACCCATCGTGCAACCCAAAGAACTTTGGGAACAAAGCGGCCGCTGGACGTTTTACGGCAAAGAACTTTTGCGCTTTGAAGACCGTAAAAAAGCCGGGTTTTGCATGGCCCCCACCGCCGAAGAAGTAATGACAGACCTTGTCAAAAAAGATACTACTTCTTATAAACAACTGCCTTTTTGTTTGTATCAATTTGGAACTAAATTTCGCGATGAAATCCGCCCCCGTTTTGGCGTAATGCGTGCACGCGAATTTTACATGAAAGATGCCTATTCCTTTGCTGCTAACGACCAGCAAGCCAACGAATGGTATCAGAAAATGTACGATGCCTATCAGCGCGTTTTTAAACGCTGTGGCTTTGAATTTAAAGCCGTGGAAGCTGACACCGGTGCCATTGGTGGAAACTTCTCGCACGAGTTTATGGTACTGGCCGACACCGGCGAAGACGCCATTGCCAACTGTCCTTCCTGCGGATATGCCGCCAATACCGAAAAGGCAGAAATTCAGGCCCCGGCCGATGTAAAAATTGATCCGGCTGAATTAAAACCCATGGAAAACAAAGCCACCCCCAAAGTCTACACCGTGGAAGATGTAGCAGAACTCTTACACGTATCTACCGACAAAATTATCAAATTGTTAGTGTTTACCGCCGACGGAAAACCGGTGGTAGCTTTGGTACGCGGAGACCATGAACTAAACGAATTTAAGTTCAAAGCCCTTCTAAAATGCAACGAATTGGAAAAAGCCAGTGAAGAAGTTTACACGCAAGTAACCGGCTCGTTTGTGGGCTTTGCCGGCGCCCAAGGGCTCAAAGAAAAAAATCCGTCCGTCATGATTTACGCCGACAATTATGTAAAAAATATTGTCAACGGCGTATCCGGCGGGAATGAAAAAGACGTACACACTATTAATGTGACCCCGCAACGCGATATTAAAGTAGACGTGTATGCCGACTTGAAAATGGCCTGCGCCGGCGACAAATGTGCCCGCTGCGGAGCTACGTTTAATTTTACACGCGGAATTGAGGCCGGGCACGTGTTCAAGCTGGGCACCAAATATTCCGCTTCTATGGGGGCTAATTTCTTAAACGAAAAACAAACCTCTGAACCCATGATTATGGGTTGCTACGGGATTGGTATTTCCCGCGTGGTAGCCGCTGCCATTGAGCAATCGCACGACGATTTTGGCATCATTTGGCCCGAACCGCTGGCCCCCTTCACAGTGGCTTTGGTAGCGATTGATTACGCCTCCAACCCGGACGTAAAAAAATACGCCGATCAGATTATGGCTGACTTGGAAGCCCAAGGCATTAGCGTGCTGATGGACGACCGCGACGAACGCCCCGGTATTAAGTTTAAAGATATGGATCTAATCGGCCTACCGCATCGCTTGGTAATCAGCTCACGCACAGTAGCCGACGGCCAATGCGAATATAAAAACCGAAAAGAAAAAGAATCTACGCGCTGGAACTTAACCGAAGCCGTAGCCAAACTAAAAGAACGGATTCAAAAATAATTCCTCTTTTGACATAAAAAGCCCCGCATCAAGCGGGGCTTTTTGATTCACCGCAATTTCTTATATACCGGCTTTGGCGGCTATTTGTTTTAAAATCTCAGCCGATTTTTTGAGGGCTGCGGCCTCGCTCTCGCTCAACGTAATGGGCATTTGCACCTCAATTCCATTCCTACCTACTACGGCAGGCATACTTAATGTAATATCATCTATGCCAAACGCCCCGTGCATCCGGTTGGAAACCGGCAAAACAGACTTTTCATCCCGTACAATACATTCACAAATACGCTTGACCGCCATCGCAATGCCGTAGTAGGTGGCTTTTTTGCGCTCAATAATTTCGTAAGCCGCATTTTTAACGTCATCGGCAATTTTTTTCATAGCCTGTTGATGATTAAAATGGCCGCGCAACTCACAAAACTTATTAATAGGCACGCCAGCTACGTTGGCAGTACTCCATACGGCAATTTCACTGTCTCCATGTTCCCCCACAATAAATGCGTGCACACTGCGGCTATCTACCCCCAAGTGATTGCCCAAAATTTCGCGAAAGCGAGCCGTATCCAGCACGGTGCCAGAACCGATCACCCGGTTTTCCGGCAAACCACTTAATTTAAGGGCAGCGTGCGTAAGTACATCAACCGGATTGGCAACCACTAGCAAAATTCCTTTGTAATTACGTTTGGCAATTTCGGGGATGATGGACTTAAAAATGTTCACATTTTTTTGCACTAAGTCCAGGCGGGTTTCACCCGGTTTTTGGTTGGCCCCAGCGGTAATCACAATAATAGCGGCATCGGTAATGTCATCATACGTGCCGGCATAGATTTTCATCGGGCGGGCGTAGGCCTCCCCGTGGGAAATATCCATGGCCTCTCCTTCGGCTTTTTTGTGATCCACATCCACTAAAACCATTTCACTAAATAGCCCACTTTGCATGAGCGCAAAGGCGCTGGCCGAGCCTACAAATCCGCAGCCGATAATGGCTACTTTCCGGTCGTTAATTCCACAAGGATTATTCATACGTTTTCCCTCCTTCTTATATTATAGAAAACAAAACCCCCGCCGTTAAGCAGGGGTTTTTAATTAGTTTAAGTTTATTTAAAACTTATACCCAACGGTAAAGGCAAACATATCTCCCCCACCGGTTCCGTAACGCATAGCTGCATTACCAAATTGATCATTGCTATCACCTTTCAAGTGACGTCCAAAGATGTGAGCGTAGGCAAAATCCGCGCTCCAGATTTCCCCTTTATAACCGAAACCAACGCTACCAATGTGACGATCATCTACGGGAACAAGTGTATCCATAGCGTGTTCGTTAATCGGGGATTTGTCATACACATAGCCAGCGCGAGCAAACCATTTAGGAATAAATTGATATTCCACACCAAAGTTTACACGAATGGTATCTTTATATTCTTTGCGGTTGTGGATCGTCGGTGCACTTTCATCATCCTTATACTCAATCGTAATCTGATCATATGAGCTCCACATCGTTGCGACAGCTCCTAATTCCATCGTCCATTTTTCGTCCGGACGGAAAGCCACACCGATGGAAAAACTGTCCGGCAATGTAATAGAACCCTTTGCGTCAGAATCACGCACGGCCTCTTTCAGCGTAGGGGGATATACGCTCATATCAGGAGCATAGATAACTCCGCCATTGGAAGTGTCAATATAACCATTTAAATTTTGTTTTACTTTGGTACGATACATAGCCCCTAAAGACCATTTCTCTGCCCATTCAGGACGATAAATCAACGAGAAGTTCCCCCCCCAGCTGACTCCATCACCGTGAATTTCATAAGTACTTCCAGCTGGAACAGGTCCATTAGACTTTTGTGTAAAATCAATGGTCATAGCTTCCAAGCCCATGGCCAAAGAAAGTTGGTCATTGGCTTTAATGGCAATGGTAGGGGTAAAGGAAAAAGTTTCCAATTTCACTTTGTACGCTAAATAGCTGCCGTACCAAGTATCATGATTTTTATAAGTGCCACCCAATCCATAGCGTGAAAAACCACCTAATCCAAAACTAATATCATTGCTCCATTTATGAGTGATATAAAAGTTAGGCAACGTCCAGATATCACGTTGAAGTTCACGTGATTCAAATTTTCCGGTATACGGATTTTGAATGGAGGTTTTAGCATTAGCAGAAACGACAGTTACCCCAACCTGCGCTTGAGTTCCTTCCAATTCCGTAATCAAAGCCGGGTTGGTGGCCAAAGAGGCCGGCTCAGCCGTAGAGGCCATTACAGCCCCGCCCATGGCGGTAGAACGGCCGCTATATTCGTACAAGGCAAACCCAGCCCCATACGTTAGGTTCGCACCTAAACCGCTTACTAACGCGGCTAATAATAATTTTTTCATAATTCTCCTATTAATACACTAAAAATCCCCGCTTACCTATCGCGGGGGTACAACTTACTTATTCAAAACAGCTAATTTATCCTTGGATACTTTACCAAAATAAGAGCTGGGATAACTACCCAAAATTTGTTGATACGTCTCTTGCGCAGCTTGCTTTTGCCCGGCCAGTTCTTGGCTCATGGCCAAGGTAAAATAGGCCTGCGGTAAGGCAAAGCTCTTGGGGTTCTTTTCAATAAAATTTTGCAAAACCTCAATGGAACCCTGATAATCCTGGGTGGCTTGGCGCGCCGCCCCCAGCGAAAGCACTGCATCCGTACGAAGAATTTCGTTGGAAGAATTTAACAAAGGCGCGTATACATCCGCTGCTTGAGCGTAATTTTCACCCGCGTAAAGTAAATCCCCCTTAAGCAACTGGGCATACTGAGCGGCTAAAGTATTAGGGAATTGCTGGGCCACGCTGTCTAATGCCGTAACTTCTTGGGGATTATTCATTACAGCCAATTGGGCTTTGTAATAGGCCGCCCAAGAATTTTCTTCTACAGAGCGTACATGAGCCGCATAGGCATACCCAATTACGCCGGCCAACACCAAAATCACCACCACCGTAAGTACGGCTGTTTTGTGGGCTTTTACATAGTTTATGATGCTGGATAAAAAGGAAAGGAGCAAATCCTTCTCTTGAGGTTGAACAGTTTGTTTTGTGGTCATATACTCTATTATAGTAAAAATAAAGCAAGAAATACATAAAATACATTTATTATAATATGACTATGAAACAACGTTCCAATTTGACAGCATTATGGTTTATCCCTTTGGTAGCATTTATTTTTGCTAGCGGAATTACGCTGGCGGGTGTAATCGGGTGGAAATTGCTAAAACCCTCTATTTCTTCGGATAAAGTGATACAAACCACCCAAGCAACCCCGCAGGGATCCTCCCACAAAGTAAACCCATCCCAGCCGAAGCCGATCCCCCCTTCTCAACAAACTGCTGCTTTGCCCCCGGCAAAAGTTCGTTTTGAAAACGCCTTCAATCAATGCCTTAATTTGGGGCTTTTCCCTTGTTCTTGGGAATACACACAAGACGGTGTATTAAAACAATTTACTATAGATAAGAAGGATGGGCTAATCGTGCGTAGTACGTACGATATAGGCGGAAGCCCAATTAGTCAAACCATTATTTCTTCTGATGGGAATGTTGTGCTTCACCGAGAGAATAAAATGATTTGGTATTTTGATAAAGACGGGTTAGTGCGCCGAATTTCTACGGCAGCTTCCTCGCAATCACGAGGGGATGAACCCCCAAACAATTATTTCTATACCATAGAAGGGCAAATGAATGCCTGCACGTGTGCCGATAAGACCACGCAGTGTTGTGCAAGTGCCCCGAATTTGCAAAATCAGCCGCGAACGTACTGTACTATGTTTGCACTGGATGTAGAATTTTGCCCCGCACCTAATTTGAAATAAAGAGAATAAATTATGAAAAGAATCTACGTAATTTTTTGTACCGTTTGTTTATTGCTCGCGGGTTGTGCAAGCGCCCAAATTCAACAAAAGTTCACCTTGCAAGGCGATCACGGCAAATTGTCCGCCGTGTTACAAACGCCTAATCACAAAAAAACTTATCCTCTTGTAATGATCTTGCACGGGTTTAACGCCAACAAAGAAATGTATTTGCTTACCGAACTGGCCAACCAACTTAATCAGCGCGGCATAGCCACCGTATTATTTGATTTCAACGGGCATGGTGCCAGTGAAGGATCTTTCCTGGATATGACCATTCCCAACGAATTGGAAGATGCACGGCGTGTATATGCTTACGTACAAAAATTGCCTGAGGTAACTTCTATATCTGCCGTAGGCCATTCCCAAGGCGGAGTTGTAGTAGGCATGCTGGCAGGTGAATTGGGTGAGAAAGGGCTTAAAAGCATTGTGCTGATGTCCCCTGCCCCGGAACTCAAAGAAGATACGGCCCGCGGCGAACTGTTTGGCGTTAAGTATGATCCCAAAAATCCGCCGGAATATATTACGCTTTCCAACGGGCTTAAAGTTGGCCGGGCTTTCTTGACCACCACCCAGCAATTACCCATTTATGACGTTTCTGCCCGTTATACCGGCCCGGTATTGGTTGTGCATAGTCAAGACGATCAACTGGTCCCATACCGCTATGGAGTGGAGTACAGTAAAGTTTTCCCTCACGCCCAGCTTAAAACCGTATATGGGTTTGACCACAACTTTACGCAAGACACTCCGGCTATAGATAAAATTGTGGCGGATTTCGTCACAGAACAGCTCAATCCTTAATTTTAATTATGTCTTATATTTTTTGATGGATCTTAAGAATTTATGTTAATATCTCTAACTTTCCAAAAAATCTGTTACTTAATTTTATCTCATATTTGCAAAGGCCCCTTGAAAGAAAACTTCAAGAAAAAATACGAAAATTTACAATTTTTGCAAAACAAAGCATTCAATGAATCTTACTTCGTAATAGGAGATTCTCATACAGATATTTTCCATCGCAATAAAATGGATCAAAAGATGATTATAACAGGCCGTTGAAAAATCCCCGCAAGGACTATTTTCTTTAACAAATCAGAACATTTTGTGTGTTATCATATGGGGCCCGTGACAGCATATAACACAAACAACCCACTTGCAACAATCCCATCTATAAAGAAAATCAAATTTTTAATAAAGCACGGTTTTCTGCCCGAAGGATGCCCCATAATATGCGTATTTGGGGAAATTGATTGCCGCGTCCACATTCAAAAACAAAGTGAAAAGCAACACCGCCCTATAGAAGAAATTATAGATGATGTGCTTAAAAATTACGAAGCGCTCTTGTTGATGTTAAAAAATAAGGGGTATCACGTAATTGTTTATGGGCCTATCCCCTCCCAAAGTGACAAAGTAGAGATTGATCCGCTTTTCCCAAGATACGGCACGGAAATTGAACGAAATAAAATCACCAAAGTGTTTAACCAAAAATTAGAAATTTTATGCAAAAAAGACAATTTAGAATTCAAAACCTTATTCTATACTTTGTTAAACGATGATATGACAACAAAAGATGAATATTTAGTAGATCATGTACACTTAAGGGCAGAATCTTTTGAGCTAGTAGAGAAATTATTTTTCTCCAAATAAATTTTTACTAAAAACTATTCTCCAGCCACGTTTCTTCGTATATTACAACATTTTCCCAATACATCTATCCTAAAAAGGTATAATAGCGTTTTAGCCGCTTGGCGTATCTTAACAAAATAATTTGTAGATAAATGTACCTTTTGCGCAAATTCAAAATCCTTTACTTCTTAGGATTTAGTTTACTGCTCGCCCCAAATGCTTGGGGTGAAGGCACGTTTGTGCAAAATTGCAAAGATCGCGTTTCCACTACATGGAAACAAGGACGTTTGGAGTTGATTATCCCCGTCAACACATGGCACAACCGTAGCCACTACAGCCATGAACAAATAGAAGAATATAACGAACGCCCCTGGGGCGGCGGATTGGCCCTCACTTACACGGATGAACGCGCCAACCGACACCGGCTTTTAGCATTGGTTTTTCAGGATTCGTTTAATAGCGCGGAGCCCACATTTGGCTATTCGTGGCAGGCGGTATGGTGGGCCGAACATACCATCCGCCCAACGTTGGGATTTGTGGCCGGTGTAACCTTCCGCCACAGCTATGATTGGGTCCCTATCCCCGCCGCTATTCCCGTAGTAGGGATAGATATTGGGCCGCTATCGGTAGAAACTACTTATCTGCTTGGTTTTGACGTATTATTTAGCTGGGTCTCTTTTCGGTTTTAAAAAAATCCACTTTAGTACAAGCGGATAAAGCGCAACAATATACAACATCAAACCGGCCGACCAAGCAAACCGTCCCCATTGAGCCCCTAATAGATGTTTGAAGGGCTGATTGGCATACGTAAGGAATAAAAATAACGGCACAAGCCCCGCCAGGCCACAAATAATCCCTTTTAAGTGGAGCCCCGTTTCTTTAAAGCAAATCCACGTTTTTTCAATATAACGCGCTGCACAAAACCCCATCAATACGCCCATTCCTTCGAAGGCACTCTTGAGCATTTTATGCGGATTTACCAATAATTTACCATTTACATAGTCCATAGGATAGGGTTTATAAAGCAGGTAAATGAGTGCCAATATACCGGCTACGAATACGGCACCCAAACATATATTTTCCTTCTCAGGATGTTTTTGAAAATACGCCCCGGCCTTCCACACAACGCACAAACAAGCAATGCTTAATAAAAACCCCACACAAACGTCTTGCGGCGTGTGAACCCCTAAGTAATTGCGCGACAAGGGGTTTAAAATAGCCAACAGTACACAAAGCAACGCTAAAATTTTAGTCCATTTCTTTTGCCAAAGAATCAATGCCGAGCCCAAATAGAGGGGTGTTCCCATAGAGGTATGCCCACTGGGGAACGAATAACTACTCGGCAATGATTTTACAGCCGGAATAATACGAGGGTCTTTGATCCACGGGCGGTACACACAAGCCGTCAATTTGATCACAGCCGCCACGGCTACACACAAACAAAAAGAAGCTAGCGTCAGTAAACCGCGCCTTTTATCCCAACACCAGTAAAGAAAGGCCGGCAAAAGGATTAAATACGATACGCTAAACGCAGAAATCCCCTCCATAAGGGGATTCAACACGCCGTGCGTAGCATCCCTAAAATCTTGCCACCAAAGCAAATAACTAATATCCATGAAAATTACTCTACATCAAAGTTAAAATATGTGTCCGGGTAGGGTTCATCTTTGAGTGTAAAATGCCACCATTCCGAATCCAACGGCTTAAACCCGGCATTTACCATAGCATCACGCAGAATTTCCCGGTTCTTTTTTTGCTTTTTGCTGATTTTTTTGTAGTCGGGGTGTGAAATTTCCGAGAATAAATCAAATGTTCCCCCCATGTCCACAAAGCCCCCGTCTTTTTTAATAATTGTTAAATCCACCGTGCTGCCGCGCGTATGGCCGGACTTGGCCATAATATAATCCCCTGCAAGTAGATCCGATTTTTCAAGTTTTGGATAAAAAGTTTTATCCCCGGGATTGTTAGGGTCATTGATCCATGCCACAAAATCGTCCACGGCTTTTTGCGGACGGTAAGCATCCCAAATAAGCAGGCGATATCCCTGTGCGCGCAAATCTTCGGCCGCTTTTGCCAGTGCCGCAAGCGCTTTTTTAGTCATATAAGCACGCGGGGCTTTATAGCCGTTTATTTTGTGCCCCGTAAAGTTATTGGGTGAATAATAGCGGATATCATACGCTGCGTCATCAATTACGGTACCGATTTGCGCAAAGTCGGATTTATCCGTGGAAATAGTTTCGGCAAAAACAAACCCCAAGCAACATACCATCCACACAAGCGTTGTAACCAACTTTTTCATGTTGTACCTCCTAACTCAGATAGAATAAATATATCAAAAATAGTAAAAGCACACAAATCTTTTAATTACCCTAATAGAAAAAATGCTACAATTCTTTGTGTTTTTATTTAAGGGTAATAGGAAACAAAAATATGAAAAAAATTATTCTCTCATTGGCTACATTGTTTCTTTGCGTGCCGGTTTTTGCCGAACTTACCCAAAGCCAGCACATGGTAGGAGGCCGGTTGGGGCTTGGATTTCAGCTGGAAAACTCCGGCATTTCTTACTCCGATTATGACCGCGTGGATTGGGGATCTCTCGGAGCGGAATATGGACTGTCCTACTATTATCTGCTGACGAATCATGTGGGACTGGGAACTGAAATATCCTATGCTGAATTTGATGGCGGAGAGTTATTTGTTTCTAACGATAAAGTAAGTGATGAAACAAAATTATTTAACGCCATGCTTGCGGCCCGTTTTACGGCCAATCCTTCCAATCTAGTCCGATTGTATATGCCGGTAGGGCTTGGCCTTACTGTCGCTCGGCAAAATATGTCTGTTAGAAAGAATGGGATAGACTACGCCAAAAAAGAGACTGACACCTCCCTGGGGTGGTTTGTGGGAGCTGGTGTAGAGTTTGACTTGGGACGCAAAAGCGAATGGTCCATGGGCTTTGAAACGCGCTACAACATGTTTCACTATGATACAGAAAAACTAACACACAACGCCCCTAATGGCATTACGGGAGATGGGAACCGTCGCTTAAGTTATATGTCGTTCCATGTGCAAGTAAATAAACGGTTTTAATAAATCGTCTCTGCAGCTGCGATTGCAAATAACTAACGAGATATATACACACAAAAAGAAAAATAATCTGGCAAGCATCGTTACTGCTTCCCAATAGATTTATAAGATAACCATACTACAAAAATCGCACCTCTTACAAATAATGATTATTTCCAATATGCTACAATGACAAAGAGGATTCCCTTATGCCCCAAAAACATGAAACGGTTGCCCGGTGCTTGTACCAGGCCTTTGAAGAAAAATTTGCACTGCAAAAAGCACACTTGCTTTGTACGTCAGACGTAGAAGAAGTGATAGACGGACTTTGGCATTTACTCGGCGGATGTATTATGGGCCAATCAGTCACGCAGCATGCCGAATTACTAATGCATTATGCCTCCTTGCTAGAGCCGCAAATTGCGCAAGCATTGCTACTTGTGCAACCTGACAAATCTCAAGCACTGTGCCAAGAGCAAGCAACCGATATTTGCAATCGTTTTATAGAGGATCTGCCCAAAATTCAAGAAATTTTATTTATAGATATCCGCGCTGCTTACGAAGGGGATCCCGCCGCCGTCAACGAAATAGAAACCTTGTTTTGTTATCCCGGTGTACGGGCTATCACATACCAGCGCATTGCTCACTTACTACACCAACAAGGGGTACGCATTTTACCGCGGATCATGACCGAACACGCCCACCAATTAACCGGTATTGATATCCACCCGGGGGCACAAATTGGCCCGGCTTTTTTCATTGATCACGGAACCGGTGTGGTAATTGGGGAGACCTGCGTAATTGGCTCGCACGTGAAATTATATCAAGGGGTTACGTTGGGCGCAAAAAGCTTTCCACGGGACGACAAAGGCAACCTCATTAAAGGAATAAAACGCCACCCGAATATCGGCAATAACGTAATTATTTATGCTGAAACAACTATTTTAGGCAACGTTACGATTGGGGATGGGGCGATAATTGGAGCCAACAAGTGGATCACGCAAGATGTTCCCCCCCACGCCAAAATCAACTAACCTCAAGTAGCTTACAGTGCGGATAAATACCGCTCGCCCGTATCGGGTAATAACACAACAATGATTTTCTCTTTATTTTCCGGGCGCTTGGCACACTGGGTGGCCGCCCACATCGCCGCACCGGAAGAAATCCCCACCAGCAGCCCTTCCTGCTGAGCTAAGCTGCGCATAGTTGCAAAGGCATCCTCGTTGGACACTGGGATTACTTCGTCATAAATAGATGTATTTAGTGTTTGCGGAATAAACCCGGCCCCAATGCCTTGAATTTTATGAGGGCCTGCCACTCCTTTGGATAAAACCGGGGATCCTTCGGGCTCTACGGCAATCACCTGGATTGTGGGATTTTTACTCTTTAAGAAACTACCCACGCCCGAAATCGTTCCCCCCGTCCCTACGCCGGCCACAAACAAATCCACCTTTCCATCCGTATCATCCCAAATTTCAGGGCCGGTGGTGCGATTGTGTACGGCCGGATTGGCAGGGTTGGTAAACTGGCCAGGGATAAAACTATTTGGGATTTGAGCCGCCAACTCTTGTGCTTTGGCAATTGCCCCCTTCATCCCTTGGGCCCCGTCCGTAAGCACCAACTCAGCTCCATAGGCCTTTAATAAATTACGTCGTTCTACGCTCATAGTTTGCGGCATGGTCAAAATAATTTTGTACCCGCGGGCCGCTGCCACAGCTGCCAGGCCGATACCCGTGTTTCCGCTGGTGGGCTCAATAATCACGCTATTTGGTTTTAGAAGGCCCTTTTCTTCAGCGTCTGCAATAAGGGCATAGGCCACGCGGTCTTTCACACTCCCGGCCGGATTAAAATATTCCAATTTAGCATAAAGTGTGGCCTGCAAATGACGATGAGCCATATAGTTAGTCAATTGCAAGAGAGGCGTTTTGCCTATAAGTTCGGTGATTTGTTTAGCAATTTTCATACTTGCCTCCTAAATCTAAAAGCGGCACGTGTTTATCATTATATCAAACCTTTCATTGTTTTCCCATAAAACGTACCAGTAAATTTTTTCGCAACATACGCTTTAACTGCTACAATACCAACATAGGAGAATTTATGGTTACTACATTACATACCAACATTTCAGGAATTAATTTTGAAAACCCATTCTTGCTCTCGTCTGCACCGCCTACGGCACTCATAGAAAATATTGACAAGGCCTTTGCCCTGGGCTGGGGCGGAGCGGTGCTTAAAACCATCACGCCCGATGATTTAGAACTGCATGAAGCCAGCCCGCGCTATACCGTACTAAAGGAAAATAAGCGCATTATTGGGTTTCAAAATATTGAACTTTTAAGCCACCAAACTGTACAGTATTGGTGTGACGGAATCAAATTTCTCAAACAAAAATACCCACACAAAGTGATTATTGCCAACATCATGGCTCCCATCAATAAAATTACGTGGCAAACGCTTGTAAGGACACTGGATCAAACGCCCGTAGATGGGTTTGAGCTCGGTTTGTCATGCCCGCATGGGATTTTGGAAAAGGGAGCGCCATTGGCAGTAAGTACGGACGCGCAGATGTCTGCGCAAATTACCTCCTGGGTGAAAGAGGTTACCCAAAAACCTGTGTTTGTAAAACTATCCCCCAACGTAACTGATATCGCCCAGATTGCCCGTGCGGTGGAAAATGCCGGGGCGGACGGCCTATCGGCCATTGACACAGTGGCTGGGTTTATGGGGATTAATTTAGATACCCTATGCCCCAAACTTAATGTGCAAGGAAAAACCGCTTTTGGAGGTTGCTCCGGCCCAATGGTGCGCCCGATTGGGCTGCGCTGTGTAGCTCAAATACGTCAGGCCAGTGCGTTGCCTATTTTGGGCCAAGGCGGGATTTCTTCTTGGCAAGATGCCGCGCAATATATCGCCGCCGGTTCGGATGCCGTGCAGGTTTGCACGGAAGTAATGTTAAATGGATATAAGATTATCGGCCCCATGTTAAAAGGACTTCAAACGTATTTAGAAAACAAGGGATTTGCCGATATTTCTGCCCTTAAAAATAAGGCCGTGGCACAAATTTGTTCGCATGAAGATTTACCCAAAAAGCCGCTTGCTTACCCGCAGGTAAATCATGAGGCGTGCACACGCTGTGGGAAATGCGTGATGTGTTGCGAGGAATCCGAGCACCAAGCCCTGCAACTTACCGATGGGTACATTACGGTAGATAAAACCCGTTGCGTAGGATGTGGCTTATGCGGCTTGGTCTGCCCCGCAAGCGCAATCCATGCGGGAAGTAATTAGGCACTACCCCACAAATTTGCTTGCAATGCAACCTAATTTATGTATAATGGGTTTATGGAGTGATACTTCAAAATATTCAAATAAAGGAGAGCATTATGAGAACTATCATTTATTGGGTCGGGCTGATTGTAATCATCGTATTTCTGTATAGATTGTTCTTCTAATACGTAAGTTTCATGCATTAAAAATCCTCCGGCTTAACCGGAGGATTTTTATTTACAAACTCAGTAATTTATCATAAATTTCTTTGTCTTGCGCACTAAAACATACAAAAATAATTTCTTGGACGGTTTTTAATGTGGGCTCGGCCTGCTTTACGGCACGGATCGCTATTTGTGCGGCCGCTTGTTTAGGAAAACGGTACACCCCGGTAGAAATGCACGGGAACGCCACTCTTTTACAGGCGTGTTGTTCAGCCAATTTAAGAGAATTTAAATAGCAATTTTTCAAATTTTCTTCTTCGTTGTGCGTTCCGCCATACCATACCGGGCCCACCGTGTGAATCACATATTTACAAGGCAAATGATAGGCCGCGGTTATTTTGGCATCCCCGGTTGCACAACCACCCAAGGTGCGGCATTCTTCCAAAAGCTGTGGCCCGGCGGCGCGATGGATCGCCCCGTCCACTCCCCCGCCCCCTAACAGCGTGTGATTAGCGGCATTCACAATCGCATCTACGCACAGCTTGGTTATATCCCCTTGAACAACGGTTAATTTTGACATAAATTTATCAAATCCGCCCTTTAAATTCAAAGCCGATCGCTTCCACAGCGGCCTTAATTTCTTCGTCGGTCGGGTTCCCTTCAACACGGGCAATCCCGTCGCTTAAATTGATGGTTATACCTTTTACGGACTTGAGATTGCTGATGGCTTTTGTAGCATTGTTTTTGCAATTATTGCACCTCATTCCGCCAATTCTAAAAGCAACCGTTTCTCCATGAGTATGTTCCACTGTCTCTGCGTGTTCTTTATGTTTTTTGAGTAGCATTGCATGCGCGAAAAGAATAAGCAAAATACAAGAACAAATTACTTTGAAACAGTAAAAATGGCCACTGTGATGCGCCCCCATACTAAAATGAGACACATCAAACCAACTGGCGGGTAAAAAATTATCTATAATCAATCCGGACGTAATGGCCCCTATAACGAGAGTAGTCAAATAGAGCAAGAATGTTTTTCTACCCAATACTTTGCCGATAACGAGCATGGACGCTATATTGGCGGCAGGCCCCGCCATCAACAAAACGAGCGCTGTCCCGGGGCTCATTCCTTTCATCATTAGCGCAATAGCAATCGGGATGGAACCCGTCGCGCACACGTACATAGGAACTGCCACAACTAGAATCAGCAGCATAGTTAGCAAGGTATTATTTCCAAAGAGCATAAAAAAGTTATCCGGCACAAAATAGGAAATCAAACCCGCCACAATCAAACCGAACAAAAGCATTTTTCCGATATCTTCCATCATTTCCACATATCCGTAATGCAAAGCGCTAATTAATTTTTGCATGAAGGACATTTTCTGCGGGTTGTTATCGGCACTAGGCGTTGCGATCTGAACGTTTTCTTCAGAAGTAAAAGCATTCGTTACCAACCCTGCAAACAGGGAAGTAAAAAAAGCAGTTACCGGGCGGATAATCGCAAAGGGTAAGCCCAAGAGTGAATACGTGGCAACGATGGAATCCACCCCCGTTTGCGGGGTAGCTATCAGAAACGAAATGACAGCCCCTTTGGATGCCCCCTCTTTGTAGAGGGCCATAGCGGTGGGAATCACCCCACAAGAACATAACGGGAGTGGAATGCCAAACAGCGTAGCATAAAAAACAGATACCCAATTATTTTTTGATAAATATTTGGAAAATAAACGTTGCTGAACAAAAGCATGTAAAATTCCGGCAAACAAGAACCCCAAGAGCAAATAAAACGACATTGCATTAAATATAGAAAAAATAACAGCTGTGATTTCCTTAATAAATTCCATAGGGCACCCCCCAATTTATATTTTACCAAATGTAAGGAAACGTTTCCGATAGCCCTGACGCATTCCCCTGTATAAGTCATACAAAACGACGGACACAATAAATTATTTGAACTTATAAATTTACTTTTATTATAATGGAGAGGTACACTTCAAATAGGAGATTAACTATGAAAAAAACGCTGCAATTGTCTGTACTGTTGACCGCTCTTGTTTGTTTTGGCGGTTTGGTAGGGTGCTCTTCTTCCACTGGGAACACGATTGAAAACGACGAAAAATTAACCGTTGCAAAAGCTCAAAAAGAGATTAAAATCGGGATGTCGTCGGCAGAAGTAGTGGAAATATTAGGAAGCCCTAATATGGTCACGACCGATGATCAACGCCGCGAAACCTGGGTATATGACCGCATGTCCACTCAAGTTGACGCAAGTTCCTCTTCCAAAGGGGTATGGTTACTCGTTGTTGGAGCGGGCGGGAGCAAAGCTTCTACAAAATCGTCTCAACGCACCTTAACTATTATTGTTAAATTTGATGAACAAAGCAAAGTGCGCGATTTTGCCTATCGTTCCTCTAGTTTCTAGTATATGAAAAAGCTCATTTATATTTTCATGTTGGGATGTCTTATCTCTGCTTGCGCGACCGATAAGGATTTGTATATTCCCGATGCCAATTATCTTGAACGTAGAAATGTAGAAACCCGGATATTTGACACCGCCAATACAAAAGAGCTGTTAATTGCATCGGCTCAGTTATTGCAGGACATGGATTACACCATTACTGAATCGGATACAGAAATTGGAGTGATCACGGCCACCAAGGATAGAAACGTCATGCCCACCGCGGGAAAAGTAGTGCTGACCGTTTTGGCCGCTCTTAACAATCAACCCGCTGTATATGAAGATAAGCAAAAGTTCTATGTGTCTATCGTAAACACCAAACTGAATGGACGCCAAACAAAAACCAGGGTAACTTTTGCGCGCATCGTTTATGACAATTTGGGCAAAGTTGCCGAGATTGAAAAACTAGACGATCCTGCTTTATATACGGAATTCTTTGATAAGTTAGGGCAATCTGTATTTTTAACCGCAAATAATATTTAGGAGAAAATATGAAAAAAAGTATTCTAATTTGCCTGGGAGCTCTCCTCTTAGCCGCTTGTGCAACAACCAATCAAGTGGCCCTAGAGTCCAAGACCTCGCAAGTAGCTACCCGCAATTATCAAACCCGCTCGTTTGATACTACGGACAAAGTAAACGTAATGAATAATATCGTTGCAACCATGCAAGATTTGGGATTTGTAATTGAAAAAGCCGATAAAGAAATCGGTACTATTTCGGGTTTTTCTTTTACCAACCAAACGACCATGACGGTAAGCGTGCGCCCTCAAGGCAAGAGCATGATTGTGCGCGCCAACGCTTCCAAAGGGACAAGGGCCATTACGGAACCGCAAGCGTATCAAAACTTCTTTAATGCGCTCTCGCAATCTTTGTTCTTGACTGCCAACGAAGTTTTATAAAGCAAAATCCTGCCAAAGCCCCGCCTCCGCGGGGCTTTTTTTACGCAATACATTTTTAAAGATAAAATCCGTCAATTGACTCTTCTTAAAACATCAAAAATGCATATTTTTTACATATTTTGTGTTTATAACTGCTAAAATGTTTGAGGGTAAGGTTTATCAAAAATTTATAATTTATAAATATGATTGAAATCAAAACGAAGGGCGACTGCGTAATCTGTATTTTGGAAGGTGTTCTCAATGGGACAGAACACATAGATGTGTCCGCTTCGCAAGTGAGCAATAAAAAAATACAGCTGGTGGGGCAGAATATTGATTCTTGGAATACGGACTTTGTCATTACCCTTTTTAACGCTTTCAAGCAGGTTTCTAAAGAAAATATCACTTATTCAAATTTACCCAAGGGCATGGAACAATTGCTACGGCTTGCCTTCCAAACGCCCTACAAAGAAGAAGAAAATCCCCCCCAAAAACTCCCCTTTTTAGAATTTATCGGCGAATATGGCCTCCGCTTTTGCCGCAGTGTCAAAAAAGGGACTATGTTTATCCGTGAGTGTTTATCTTCTTGGGGTAGGCAACTAATCGGGAAAGCTGTTTACCGCAGCAAAGATTTTTGGATGATTTTGGCCGATTGTGGCCCTAAATCTATTTTGATTGTATCTCTCATCAGTTTTATGGTCGGGCTCATTTTGGCCTTTGTAGGCGCTATACAGCTCAAAACCTTTGGCGCACAAATTTATGTGGCTAGCTTGGTTACTATCGGTATGACGCGTATTATGGGTGCCATTATGACAGGGGTTATCATGGCCGGCCGCACGGGTGCTTCCTATGCCGCTACAATCGGCACTATGCAAGTCAACGAAGAGCTTGACGCCCTGCAAACCATGGGGATTTCCCGTACTGATTTTTTGGTTCTGCCGCGTATGAATGCGTTGCTACTATCTATGCCTATTTTGATTTTACTCTCGGACATTATGGGCATTGTAGGTGGTTGTTTTGTGTGCGTGCTGTTTTGGGACATTCCTCTGGCAGAGTATATCAAATATGCCGTCAATTCATTTTATTTAACAAATTTCCTCGTGGGCGTTTTCCACGGTATTGTTTTTGGGCTTATCATTGCCTTATGTGGATGCTATTTTGGCGTAAATTGTGGACGTAATGCCGACAGCGTGGGCACCGCCACCACCCAGGCCGTAGTATATGCCATTGTGTGGATGATTGTGATGACGGGCATCCTTACAGCCATTTGTGAAGGGTTGGGGGTCTGATGAAACAAGATCCTATGATTCGCGTAAAAAATTTAAGTATCGGGTATGATGGCAAGGTCATCATGAAGGATCTATCGTTTGATATCTCCAAGGGTGATATCTTTATCATCATGGGCGGATCCGGCTGCGGAAAGAGCACCCTGTTACGCACACTTACAGGCCTTATTCCCGCGCAATCCGGTCAAATTTGGATACAGGGTATAGATTTCATCAATACCAATTCAAAAGAGAAATTAGAAATCATGAAGCATAGTGGCATTTTGTATCAAAGCGGTGCGCTGTTTAGCTCCATGACATTGGCGGAAAACGTAGCTCTCCCCCTCCAGCAATACACTTCTTATTCACAAGATAAAATTAGTCAAATTGTGGCTTTTAAACTGGCTTTGGTGGGGCTATCGGGTTACGAGGATTATTATCCTTCCGAAATCAGCGGTGGGATGCGCAAACGCGCGGGACTGGCACGAGCATTGGCATTAGACCCCGAGATTGTTTATTTTGATGAACCCTCTGCCGGATTAGATCCCGTCAGTTCCAAAAATTTGGACGATTTGATATTAGAAATTAACAGAACGTTGGGTACCACCATTATTGTGGTAACGCATGAGTTGTCTTCTATTTTTTCTATCGGGAAAAACAGCATTTTCTTGGATAAAACCGTCCGTACCATATCGGCCAAGGGGAATCCAAACGAATTGTTGAAAAATCCCCCCAACCAGCAGGTCTATGAATTTTTAACAAGAGGAGCACAGTATGAAAAATGAACCAAATAGGAAAGCAATTGGACTATTTTTAATCGTCGGATTTGCATTATTTTTGGGGTTGATCGGGCATTCCATCCTCTCCAAAATACACGCAGATACACGCAATATGGTTGTTATGTATTTTAACGAATCATTGCAAGGGTTATCCGAGGGATCCTCTATCGTTTTTCAGGGGGTAGAGGTCGGCAAAGTGACCCGTATTTTGCTAGTAACCGACAAAAATAATTTAAAATTCAAGGTGGCTGTGTATGCCCGCTTAAAACAAATCGGCATTATGAGCGAGGGTTCTATTTTAGATAAATTTTGGAAGAAAGATAATTTACTGGGCACTTTAGTGGGGCATGGGCTTCGCGCCCGAATTGCCACCCAAAGTTATTTGACGGGACAACTGATGATTGAATTAGTTATGCTCCCGGGCACGAAAGCACAAATTGAATATCAAAAAAATGATGACTTTCCTCAAATTCCGACCGTTTTATCCAAGAGAGAAGAATTGGCCCGTGGGTTAGACGCTCTCAAAGTGCAAGAAATGATGGATCGGTTTAATCACGTCACGGAAGTATTGGGAAAAGAACTGCCCGTCTTATTGCCGGCCCTAACAAAAAGTTCTCAAAACTTGGATCAAACCCTAGCAAAAGTGGCCCAAAGCAGCGACGAAACCATTTCCAATTTAAACGAAACGTTACACGAAGTTTCCGACGCCGCCAAATCGTTCCAGAATTTGACTGATTATTTGGAAAGACATCCGGAATCTTTACTCAAAGGAAAGAAAGGAGAATAATATGCGACTACTAAAAATCATCATCCCTTGTTTGTTACTCGGTGCCTGCTTTTGGGGAACCAGCCAAAATGCTAAATTTTACACACAATCCGCTACTGCCACCCAAACGCTTTCTTCGGATTATGTTGCTTTTGTAGGGGTCAATCGGGTTCAACTGCCTAGATTTATGGATCGTCCGCAAATACTAACGCAGGTGAAGGATTCTTCGCAAGTGAATATATCCGAATATAACCGCTGGGTAGAATTGCCCTCTGTTTTAGCAACGCGGGTATTAACGGAGGATTTGGGTATACTTCTCCCTGCCGCGCAAATCAAAATGAATCAGTTCCAAGGGGAAGGGTTTGATCGGGTCGTCTCCGTAGAAGTGATTGAGATGAATGCTATTTTGGGTGATAAAGCCGAGCTTGTGGCGTGGTACACTGTTAAAAACAATTCCACCAAAAAGATACTCACCCGTCAAAAATTTGAAAGCACGATGGAAATTGGCAAAACATACGACGATTTAGCTCAAGGTTACAGCACATTATTGGCCCAATTAAGTCAGGAAATTGCTAGTGTTTTAATAAAAAAATAATTTTGAGGCGTCTTTACTAAAATAACTTCGGTCTATAAATACGTGCAGGGATTTTGTCGTATCACATTCCTAACATCTGCACGTATTTCTTTGTGCAAATTATCACTCCAAGAGGATTGGATTTTTTGCTTGACTTAGAGCTAACTCCAACTGATACAATATTCATATGGAGGCATTATGACTATTTCCGAAGTAAGCAAACAATGTAATATCTCTCCCGATACGTTACGCTATTATGAAAAAGAAGGTCTTATCACAGATATAAACCGTACCGCCGGCGGGGTACGCGACTATACCGAACAAGATTGCAAACAAATAGAATTTATTAAATGTATGCGTAGTGTCGGGCTTTCCATAGAAGTATTAAGAAAATACTTTGAACTTTTTAAAAAGGGTAAACGTACCCTTAAAGCACGACGCGATTTATTGGCAACAGAACGCGAACAATTGCACACGCGTTTAACGGAATTGCAAAATACGCTTAATCGTTTAGATTACAAAATTTCCGTCTATGATAAAGCCATTAAATCCAAAACAAAAGAACTTAAATTTTAGGAGAATAAAATGTTTAAAAAAATACTAATTACTCTACTTATCTTGGCTGTTATCGGCGGGATCATGGCGCTCATTCATCACTTAAGAGTGGCCCACCGCAACAAAAAAGAGTTGGCCAACTTTTCTCAAGAAACGCCTTATACCGCCCAATTAGGCAAAGTGCTTGTCATTTACTATTCTTGGACAGGACACACACAAGATATTGCCAATCAGATTACAACTCTCACTAAAGCGGATACTTACCGTATTCAAACGCAGGAAGAATTTAAATCATCCCCTGCTTTTTATGCCCGGATTAAAAAGGAACTAAACAATAAAATTTATCCGCCTTTAATTGAGCCATTACCGGATGTAAATCCATACGATGTAGTGTTTGTAGGAGGCCCGGTATGGTGGTACACCATGGCAACGCCACTTTATTCCTTTCTGGGAAAAATCGATTTTAAGGGAAAGCGCGTCATTCCCTTTTCCACACAAGGCAGCAATCCGGGAACTTTCTTGAAAGATTTTACCGCCAATGTTAATAATGCCCAGGTAGGCACGTATGCCAATTTTAATAATGTCGGCCCCGAGTATAATAAAGCCGTACATAACAAAATTGTGCATTGGTTAAACAATTTATAGGAGAAATATATGAGTAAAAAAGTATTAATCATTTCCGCTTCCCCCCGCAAGGGTGGGAACTCGGATGTGTTGTGCGACCAATTTCTGCACGGGGCAGAAGAAGCCGGAAATAACGTAGAAAAAATCTTTTTGCGCGACCACAAAATCAATTATTGCTTGGGTTGCGGCGTATGTAACGATACCCACCATTGTGTACAAAAAGACGATATGAAAAAAATCTTAGACAAAATGGTGGAAGCGGATGTAATTGTACTGGCAACCCCTGTTTATTTCTATACAATGGACGGGCAACTAAAAACTTTTATCGACCGCTGCGTACCAAGATATACTGAAATTTCAAATAAAGATTTCTATTTCATTGTAAGTGCTGCCGATACCAATAAAAAGAATTTAACCCCCGCTATAGAGGGGCTACGAGGCTTTACACGGGATTGCTTGGACGGCACGAATGAAAAGGGCATCCTTTATGGAACAGGTGCTTGGAAAATTGGAGAAATCCAAACCCTTCCCGCCTATAAAAAAGCTTTTGAGATGGGTAAAAAATGCTAAGAGGAGAATATATGAAAAAACTACTAACTGTATTACTAGGATCCATACTAATGGCAGCTTGCCAAACCGCATCACAAGTAAAAGAGGCCCCCGTCGAAAAACCTATCGTATATTTTACGCAAGACATCAGCCCGGAAGGACTTGTAAAAATCTACGACAAGATCTCTAAAGACATTGATGGCAAAGTAGCTATTAAATTTCACACAGGCGAGCCGCACGGCCCAAATATTTTACCCGTACCCATGGTAAAAGCCCTATGGGAACATATCCCTAATAGCACGCTGGTAGAAACCAATGTATTTTACGATTCCCCCCGCCAAACCACAAAGGGCCACCGCGAAACCTTGAAAATTAACGGTTGGACATTTAGCAAAGTAGATATTTTGGACGAAGACGGCGCTGTTATGCTCCCTGTGAAAGGGGGCAAGCACTTTAAAGAAATGTCCATGGGCAGCCATGTGCTAAATTACGATTCTTTGGTTGTGCTCACTCATTTTAAAGGGCATACCATGGGTGGTTACGGTGGTAGTATGAAAAATATTGCTATCGGCATGGCTGACGGAAAAATTGGCAAGAAAATGATTCATCAGAAAGGCGATAAACAATGGGGTTATACCGGGGCTGCTTTCCAGGAAAATATGGTGGAATCTGCTAAAGCTACCATTGATCATTTCGGTAAGAAAATCGTGTATATTAACGTTTTGCGTCGCATGTCAGTAGATTGCGACTGTGCAGGTACTTCCGCAGCCGAACCCAAAGCACACGATATCGGTATTTTGGCTTCTACCAACATCGTAGCCGTGGACCAAGCATCTTTGGACCAAGTATATGCCTTGCCGGAACACGAAGGGCACGATTTGAAAGAAAGAATAGAATCACGTGAAGGGTTACGCCAAATCTCTTACATGAAGGAACTGGGCATGGGAACAGGCGAATATACCCTCGTGGATATAGACAAATAAGCGAGAAAACATGTTTACTTACGCTAAAAAAGCTCAATATCATGAGACGGACCAAATGGGCATTATCCACCACGCCAACTACGTGAAATGGATGGAGGAAGCCCGCCTGGCATACTTGGAAGAATTGGGGCTGGGCTACCAACAAGTAGAAAATGAGCAGGTTTTTTCCCCTGTGGTCAGCGTGGCGGTGCAATACAAATCCCCGGTGCACTTTTCCGACGAAATAGAAATCAAAGTATCCGTAAAAGAGTATACGGCCGTAAAATTGGAACTGACTTACGAGTTTTTCAATAAAACCGCAAAGCAACTGTGTGCCGCGGCGTCTTCCGTGCATTGTTTTATCAAAAACGGCAAAATAATTTCATTGAAAAAAGAGATGCCCGCCTTGCACGAAAAACTTTCCGCGCTAGTGCTTAGCAAGAGGTAACTATGAGAAAAGGAAAATTAGAAAAAGCATTTACGTATTTGGAATCCGGCTCCGTTTTGCTGGTAACCTCGCGCGATCGCAAAAAAGATAATGTAATGACAATATCGTGGCAAATGGTGCTGGATTTTACCCCCCGCATAGCCATTTGCACAGGCAGTTGGAATGATTCGTTTGACGCAATTATCCGCACCAAGCAGTGCACGCTGTGCGTGCCCACGGTGGAGATGCTGGATAAGGTAGTCGGCATCGGCACGGTGCACGCCTCCGAGTGCGACAAATTCAAACATTTTGGTCTTAAAACGCAAAAACCCGCCAAGGTTAAATCCCCCCTGCTTGCCGACTGTTTAGCCGCCATAGAGTGCAGAGTAGTAGATTACGTAGAAGAACACGGCATACTTGTTTTGGATGGCGTGCAACTGTGGGAAAACCTGCTTAAAAAAGAGCGCCGTGTCATCCACGCCAATGGAGATGGCACATTCTTTGCCGACGGCGAATTTTTTAACCGCCGCAAAGAGATGAAATCCCGCCTACCCGAAGGCGTGAAGAGGTTCTAGGCATATCTTGCTCTAAATACTCCCCCCACACGCGCACACTATATGTACTATAATGGGTATAATACGATAATATGGGAACGGAGTGAAGCATAGCATGTCTTTAATAGATTCCCTTCCTGAAAGTGTTACAGAATTCATCTTGGGAATGATTTCCCTTTTGTGTATAGTTTGTATTGCTTGTGTGGCTTTTCACACATCGGCAAAAGACAATAACGCAGACGATTCTGATTTTTAGTAACGGATAAATTAATAAACGCCCCGCTTTTGCGGGGCGTTTTTTCTACCAATGTGCTACAATACTTTTATCTCACTTAAGGAGCGTGTTATGTTAGGAAACTTTACCTATGCCAACCCTACCAAACTTTACTTCGGGGAAGATGCCCTGCAAAATCTAAACAAGGAACTCCCCAAATACGGTAAAACCGTACAACTGATCTACGGCGGCGGTTCCATTAAAAAGAATGGGATTTATGATGCGGTCGTTAAAATCTTAAAAGACAACGGGAAAGAAATTGTGGAAGACGGCGGCGTAATGCCTAACCCCACTACGGGAAAGCTCAAAGAAGGCGTGGAAATCGCCCGTAAACATAATGTAGATTTGCTCCTGGCGGTAGGTGGCGGCTCGTGCTGTGACTATGCAAAGGCGGTATCTGTTTCCGTACACTGTGATGAAGATCCGTGGGAGAAATACTTTATCCGCTTTGAGGAACCCTCCTGCAAGATACTTCCGGTGGGCTGCGTGCTTACGATGGTGGGTACGGGGTCTGAAATGAACGGCGGCTCCGTAATTACCAACCATGAAAAACACCTCAAAATAGGCCATGTGTTCGGTGAAGAAGTAATGCCCAAATTCGCTATTCTAAACCCCAAATTTACCTTTACACTCCCCCACAAACAAATGGTAGCGGGTATCTATGATATTTTTAGCCACATCTGTGAGCAGTATTTCTCGGGAACGGATGACAATACAAGTGATTATTTATCCGAAGGTCTTATGCGCTCGGTCGTGCACAGCTCCTTAATTGCCGTAAAAGACCCGCAGAACTACGAAGCCCGCTCTAACATTATGTGGTGTGCTACATGGGCCCTTAATACGCTTATTGCCAAAGGGAAGACGACAGACTGGATGGTGCATATGCTCGGCCAAGCGGTAGGTGCTTACACGGATGCTACCCACGGGATGACGTTAGCGGCGGTATCTTTGCCCTATTACCGTCATATTATGCCCTATGGACTTGCCAAATTTAAACGCTTTGCGATAAATGTATGGGGTGTAAACGCGGAAGGAAAAACAGATGAACAAGTGGCTAAAGAAGGTTTAGCCAAACTGGAAGAATGGATGAAGCAAATCGGCGTGAGTTTGCATATTTCGCAGCTGGGAGCTACGCCGGAAATGATAGAAGGTATTGCGGACGCTACGCTGATCTTAAAAGGCGGATACAAAGTGCTAGAAAGACCGGAAATCGTACAAATCCTCAAGGAGAGCTTATGAAGAAAGCACTCATATTTTTAATAGCCGCGCTCTTTGTAGGAGCGTGTAATACGAAACCTACTCCACAAGTAACTGTAGAAAAGGATCAACAACCTATACCTACATTGAGTACCCAAAAAGCATTAGTGGCGTATTTTTCTGCAACGGGAACCACTAAAAAAGTAGCGGAAAATTTGGCAAAGGCCACGGGGGCAGACATTTATGAAATCAAACCTGCCGTTCCCTACACGGCGGCCGATTTGAACTGGCGTGATAAAACGTCCAGAAGTTCCGTAGAGATGAGTAATGAAGCTTCCCGTCCGGAAATGGCGGAAAATGATATTTCGGTCAAAGAGTACGACGTGATTTATCTTGGATTTCCGATTTGGTGGGGTACGGCTCCGCGTATTGTGAAAACGTTTTTAGAGAAACACGATTTTTCCAATAAAAAGATTGTCCTGTTTGCCACGTCGGGAAGTAGCGGGATGGGAAACACCGCCGAGGACTTAAAGCCGAGTGTAGCCACCATTGCCCAAATTAAACCGGGTAAAGTATTAAACGGCAACCCATCGGTGGAAGAATTAAAGTACTGGGCACAAACCTTTAAGTAGTACTCGGTCATATCCATACATGGATTATATATATCATTATCCGTCCTTTTTAGGCGGTATTACCATGGCAAGTGATGGGAGCCATTTAATTGGGCTGTGGTTTGATGGGCAGAAATACTTTGCAGATACTTTGCAAAACCCTGTGCAAGAAGAATCATTGCCCATTTTTAAGGATACTTGTCGTTGGTTGGATATGTATTTTAGCGGTAAAAAGCCCAGTTTTACTCCACCTATTCAAATGCGCACCACTCCGTTTCGTAAACAAGTATGGGAAATTCTACTGCAAATTCCCTACGGGCATACAATGACATACGGGGAAATTTCAGATAAAATTGCCAAAGAAAAGGGAATTAAAAAAATGTCTGCCCAAGCAGTTGGAGGAGCGGTAGGACATAACTCTATTTCCCTTATTATCCCCTGTCACCGTGTTGTGGGTGCCAATGGAAAGTTGACGGGATACGCGGGTGGACTTGATAAGAAAATCTATTTGCTTAAACTGGAAGGAGTTAAAAATGGGATATTGTAACAGTTGGTGGGCAACGAAGGCGGATGAGGTGTATCACAATAAAGAGTGGGGCCGCCCTCTGCACAATGATCGCAAACAGTTTGAATTTTTAATGCTGGAAGTAATGCAGTGTGGCCTTTCGTGGCAATTGATGCTTAAAAAACGTGCGATTTTCCGGAAATGTTTTGATAATTTTGACTTTAACAAAATTGCTAAGTATTCGGTCAAAGACATCAATCGCATTTTGAATACACCGGATATGATTCGCTCCGAGCGTAAAATTAAGGCCGTCATCCAAAATGCCCAAGCGTTCTTGTGTGTGCGTAAGGAATTCGGTTCGTTTAGTGCCTATTTGTGGAGCTATACAGGAAATAAAACAATCCTCTACAGCGGTCATGCAAACGGTAACGTTCCGGCGTCTAACGGTTTATCTGCACTCATCAGCCGGGACCTTAAAAAACGCGGCTTTACGTTTTTGGGGCCTATTACCGTGTATTCGCACTTACAGGCCTGCGGAATTATTAACGACCATAGTACGGATTGCCCTCTTTATAAACAAATTAACGCTAAATATCCTACCGTTAAACAACCGAAGGATCAAGAGATTTTTTAGTTTAAGAATTAGGCACACTTACCTGCATTTTGCCTAGTGTAAGGGGCGGTTTTATTACCCCATATGTGCTACAATAACTATGATGAATGCAAAAGAATTCTGTACTTGTAAAAATACTAAATGTAAATATCATCCTCTAAACCACGATTTGGGGTGTACCCCTTGTATTGAGATAAATTTGAAAACAAACGATATTCCTAATTGTTATTTTGAAAAAATTGATCCCGGACACAAACACAAAGGAACAAAAATTAAGGACTTCGCGGAGTTTGTTCTAAACAATAAATAGCGATTAAAAGGAGAAAATATGAAAATTATTGCGCTAAAATACTATGATGGCGGATTTATGACACAGGCCTTTGCCTTCGGCGGTACTCGCCCTAAAGCAGAGTGCGAAACCATTACCTACCGCTCTAGTTTACAAAACTTTTTAATTGATGACGGAAAAGACGTCATTTTATCCGATACCGGACTTCCTAACGAAACTGCGGACATTGCCAAAAAAGAAGGTGCCGCTTTGTGGATGGGCGATAAAGTAGCCACGTTCAAAGAAGCGTTGGCTAAGGCGGGTTACAAGCCGGAAGATATCACTAAAATATTTGTCACACACAAACACCCGGACCATACGGGCGAACTGCGTATGTTCCCTAATGCCAAAATCTACATCTCTGCCAAAGAAGCCGATGCTATGAAACTAACCGGAGATAACGTAGTGCGTGTGGAATTTACAGACGGACCTTACAAAAACTTCCCGCACAGCCAGCGCATTACGGACCACTTGATGCTAGTACAAGCAGAAGGCCACACAAAGGGCAATTCTGTGGGTATTTTGGAAGATAACGGCACGTATTACATGTTCCACGGAGACGTAACTTATTGTGATGCGGCTTTAAAAGAAAATGCGCTCTCTATCATCTTTGAGGATAAAGAAAAAGCACGCGAAACATTAGACCGCGTGCGCGAGTTTATCCAACATAACCCAACGGTCTATTGCTCTACGCATTGTCCCGAAGGGTATGAGAACTTGGAACAAAAGAAGATCATGAAATTATGAGCACGCAAGAACTAACACTCAACCGCGAAAAAGTTATTGTAAAGACCAGTATTATCGGTATTGTTACCAATGTACTGCTAGCTGCTTTTAAAGCAGGCGTGGGGCTGCTTTCTAACTCCATTGCCGTTATATTAGATGCCGTCAATAACCTTTCCGATGCCTTGTCCTCGGTTATTACGATTATCGGGGCCAAACTAGCCAACCGCGCCCCGGATAAAAAACATCCGCTGGGACATGGACGGCTTGAGTATATCAGTTCTATGTTGGTGGCCGCCATTGTACTCTATGCCGGTGTGACGGCTCTCGTGGAATCTATCAAAAAAATATTCCACCCCCAAGCGTCTGAATATACCATTACTTCGCTCATTATTATTGCGGTGGCGGTGGTCGTAAAATTAATATTGGGCCGCTACGTGAAAGGACAGGGAGAAAAGGTCAACTCCGGTGCATTGGTGGCCTCGGGGTCGGACGCCTCTTTTGATGCTATCTTGTCTGCCTCTGTGTTGGCTTGTGCGATTATCCATATGCTCTTTCACATCTCTTTGGAAGCGTACATGGGTGTAATTATTTCTATCGTTATTATCAAAGCGGGCGTGGGAATGATACAAGATACGGTGAGCGATATATTAGGCAAACGCGCCGACGTGCAACTTACCAAAGACATCAAACAAATTATCAATAAAGAACCGCAAGTCCGCGGGGTATATGATTTGCTGATTAATGACTACGGCCCGAACAAGCACTACGCTTCCGTGCATATAGAACTGCCCGACATCCTAACCGTGGACGAGGTGGACCGTTTAACACGCAAAATAGAAGAAAGCGTGTACCACAAAACAGGCGTTATTTTAACGGGCGTAGGCGTATACTCGTACAACACCAAGGACGAAGAAGCGGCATTGATACGCAACAACGTACAAAAAATGGTACTGACGCACGATTGGGCCTTACAACTGCATGGGTTTTATGTGAGTATTGCCGAAAAGAAAATGCGCTTTGATGTGGTGCTTAGTTTTGATATCGCTAGGGACCAAGCCCTAGAAACACTCTTAAAGGAAGTCCAAACGGCCTACCCCGACTATAAATTGCAAATTACACCGGATGTGGATTTGACGGATTAGTTGGCTTTCTTAATGCAGAAGGTTTTTAATTTCCTGCTTTACTTTGACTAAATCACTACAAGATAGGAGCGGAATAAGCGCGTTTATTTCTTCTGCGCTTTTATCCCACCATTTTAGTTTGAGAAGTAGGTCAATCAGTTCATCATCAAAGCGTTTACGAACGATTTTAGCAGGATTTCCGGCCACAATGGTATAAGGTGGCACGTCTTTGGTTACCACACTATTTAAGCCGATAATCGCGCCATCGCCAATATGCACGCCCGGCAGTATCGTAACGTTCTGCCCGATCCACACATCATTTCCCACGACGGTATCACCCTTTAAGGGCAGTTCTTTTGTTACAGGAGCCAACGCATTGCCCCAATCTCCCCCCATGATGTAAAACGGATACGTAGTTGCGCAGTTTATTCGGTGATTCGCACCGCTCATCACAAACTCCACGCCTTTGGCAATCGCGCAGAATTTGCCAATGATCAGTTTATCGCCGATAAACGGATAATGGTGGGTGACATGTTTTTCAAATTGATCGGCCCCTTCGCTATCGTAATAGTAGGTATAGTCGCCGATAATGATATTCGGGTTCTTCACTACATTTTTAATATAGCAAAGGCAGGGGAGTTTCTCGTTGGGGAACACTTTATTGGGATCTGGTATATTCTTCATTCTTTTATTATAAAACATTTATTGGATTACGGTTTAAAATTATGAAAGGCACAACATACAATTGCCACTCCCCTCTAATTATGCTAAATTTTATGAGTATACTATTTAGGAAGACAATTTAACATGATTAGCGCGCTTGAAAACGTCGTATACCCTTTTGTGGTTAAGTTCAACGAATATTTGTCCAACTATATCTTGGTATCCCTGCTTGTTGGGGTAGGCCTTTGGTACACGATAAAAACCCGTTTTGTTCAAATTCGCTGTTTTAAAGAAGGGTTATGTAACTCTTTCGGGGGCCTTAGTTTATTCGGCGAAAAAAACGAAAACAGCGTAAGCCCTTTCCAAGCATTCATGACCGCAATAGCAGCGCAAGTAGGTACCGGAAACATCGTCGGTGCATCGGCTGCCATTCTTGTGGGCGGCCCGGGGGTCGTATTTTGGATGTGGGTGATCGCTTTCTTTGGTATGGCCACCATCTACGCGGAAGCCACCCTCGCCATAAAAACAAGAATCGTTGAAGAAAACGGGAATATAAAAGGCGGCCCTGTCTATTATATCACCTCCGCATTCCAAGGCAAACCAGGCAAATTTCTGGCGGCATTCTTTGCCGTAGCCATCATTCTGGCACTTGGATTTATGGGATGCATGGTACAATCCAATTCCATAAGCTACACCATGCAAACCGCTTTTGCAGTTCAACCGTGGATCGTAGGAGTTATATTAGTCATTTTATCCGGAATCATTTTGATAGGCGGGGTCAGTCGTCTCGCCTCCGTAACCGAAAAGTTAGTCCCTGTAATGGCCGCAACCTTTTTGGTTGGCGCGTTTTTCGCTTTAATCGTGCGATATAACTACCTCTTTGAAACATTTAAAATGATTTTTAAATATGCCTTTGAACCACAGGCCATCATTGGAGGTGGGTTTTGGTATGCTATTAAAACAGCTGTCAGCCAAGGCGCTAAAAGAGGGTTGTTCTCAAACGAGGCCGGTATGGGTTCAACGCCACATGTTCACGCGCTGGCTCGTGTTAAAACCCCTCACGAAGAGGGTACCATCGCCATGATAGGTGTTTTTGTGGACACGTTTGTGATTTTAACTCTGAATGCACTGGTTATTATTTCTACGCTATACACGTCTGACGGAGTGTTGGCTAATGGCTATACAGGTGCGGTTACGGATGTATTGAACAAAACAAACCTGGTTCAAACTGCCTTTGGAAGTATTATGGGCTCCAATTTAGGGGCGATTTTTGTGGCGGTTTGTCTTTGTTTCTTTGCCTTTTCATCCATCCTTTGTTGGAATTTTTTCGGCAAAATCAACACCGCTTATTTGTTTAGAAAGAAAAACACTAAAAAAGCAGTCCTTGTTTACACCTTAATCTCGCTGTGTTTTGTTATGCTCGGCTCGCTGGTATCCAGTGATTTTGTTTGGGAGCTGACTGATATGTTTAATAACCTCATGGTCATCCCCAATGTACTCGCCTTATTTGCTTTAACAAATATGGTAATTGGCAAGATTAAATAATTCCTTACTTGAACATTTATCAGCCAATTATAGAGTCCAAAAACATGTCTTTAGCTTGCTATAAGTTATCCACTTTATCTTGTTTATTTATACTGTAACCAAAAAGTGCACAAGGCACAATAGGGGATCTTTTAGTGCGCTAATAAATGCATAACTAATTTTGCTACAATAAGAGTAATGAAAGGTATTCTCCTTGCATTTGATTTGTTAGGCGGTCTTGGCGTATTCCTCTTAGGCATCAAAATGATGAGTGACGGATTACAAAAGGCCGCTGGGGATCGTTTGCGACAAATCATTTCCCGTGCCACTACCAACCGTTTCATGGCAACGCTCTCCGGTATTGCTGCCACCTCCGTTATTCAATCTTCCTCCGCCACTACCGTTATGGTTGTAGGGTTTGCCAGTGCGGGATTGCTTAGTTTATCCCAATCACTCGGCGTTATCTTCGGGGCCAATATCGGTACTACCACTACAGCATGGCTAATTAGCATCCTTGGGTTTAAAGTAAACATTTCCGTATTCGCCATGCCCATGATCGGCATTGGTTTTTTCTCACAATTTATTAAAAAATGGCCCTTGGCACGCCGTATTGGTGAATCCATGGTGGGTTTTGGGTTACTGTTTTTAGGATTATCCCTTATACAAGAGTCGTTGCCCAACATGCAAAACTCCTCTGCCGTTGTGGAATGGATTGTCAAATTTCATCCTGATACCCTGCTTTCTTTATTAGGTGTGATCGGTGTAGGAACAGTGCTTACAGTGCTTCTTCAATCTTCTAGCGCCGTCATGGCTGTAACACTTACCTGTGCCGCTAAGGGCCTTATTGACTACCCCACTGCTTGTGCCCTTGTATTGGGCGAAAACATCGGCACCACTATTACCGCCAACATTGCCGCTATCGGGGCCCCACGCATTGCTAAACGGGCCGCCTTGGGGCATATGCTTTTTAATGTGCTCGGGGTAGTGTGGGCCATTGCGTTCTTCCATCCGTTTTTGAGATTACTGGATTGTTTTGTGCCCGGCTCAACTACAGGCAATAGCCCCGAAGTGCTTTTAACCAGTATCCCTTATCACTTAGCGGCATTCCACACTACGTTTAACATTATCAATACAAGCGTTATGCTTGTTTTGATCAAACCGTTTGAGAAGTTGATTTTGTTCTTCTTGCCGATCAAACGCAACGAAAACAATCAAACGGAACTGCGCTATTTGAAAGTGGGTATTACCACCACGCCGGAATTGTTTATCGGGGCGGCCCGCAAAGAAATTGATTTGATGGCCGGCATGGCCAGTTCTATTATAAGCAAGTTGTTGCATGCGCTGAAAGCCGATTCCAACGCGCTGTTTGAAGAATTGATACAAGACGTATATGCCCAAGAAAAAGCCAGCGACACGTTGGAATACAAGATTACCGAGTTTTTGAAAAATTTAACCCATGAGCAACTTTCACGCGATATGGTAAACGAAATAATGCATCTGTTGGACCAAACAACTTATTTAGAGAAAATAGCTGACCATGGAGAACGAATTGCCAAACTGCTTACTAAAGCGCACGATATAAAAGCATTTCATGCACAAGATTACGAGCGATTGGAAACCATTGGACAACAGGTACGTAAAATTATTAAACATATGCGTTCAACTATTTTACCTACTGTACAATTTGACAAAGCAAAAGTTTTGGAGTATGCCCGCGAACAAGAAGATATATTAAACGATATGCGTCATGAACTGCGCGAAGAAAAAACCTCAAACGATTTTACAAAAAATCAAATTTCCCCGGCTGGGCTTACACTTTATGTTGATATTTTAACCAGTTTTGAGAAAATGGGCGATTATGCCTTAAACGTGGTAGAAGTTAATACAGATCAACCTAAACATTAACGGCTAAACTGTATGAAAAAATCATTAACTTTTTTTGTTGTACTTTTTCTTTTAGGATGTACCGAGCCAAATAATCCAGCAGAAACTCCCTCTGCGCCAAAAACTTTTGATTGGGTAGTCCAACGTGCGCAAGTCAAAGAAGATGCTTTGCATAGCACAAAAACCATTACTTTTCCCCCTCTCTTGGCCCAACATTTACCTAATTACCAAGACGTTACGGGTATGAGTGCTACGCAGGCCCCGACAACCCCCTATGGAATAGTTGTTATCCAAAGGCCCAACACGCCGGATATGTACGTTGTATACATCAATGAAACTAGCGGTTCTCTTGAGGAGGCACAAGCCGAAAATGGGAACAAACTGCCCATCCTCCCCATGGACTCGCTCGTCAATACTGCTAACTCCTCCGCAACTATTTCAGGGAACTTTGGAATTCAAATCAGCTTGGCTTTTTTAGAAAAGAACAGGCACAGAAATCCGCAAATTAAAGTTTTTGGTAAACAAGGCTCCTTCACCATTTTCCTGCCGGATTACTATATAGACGCCGTTCTCAAATACATGCACCAACATTAAAAAGGTTCTGAACTGATACAATAAAGATATGTTCATACGTCCATCTACCTCTGCAGATTTATCGCGCTTATTGGAAATATATAAGTCGGCGCGTTCGTTTATGGCCAAAAGCGGTAATCCCACCCAATGGGGGAGTGCCTGGCCCCCCTCCTCTTTACTAGAACAGGATATCCGGTCCGGCCATAGTTATGTATGCGTGTGTGAGGAACGAGTGGTAGGCACTTTCTTTTTTAATTTCGGCAAAGATATTGAACCCACCTATGCCGTCATCAGAGACGGAACATGGCAAAATAACAGCCCGTATGGAGTTATACATCGCTTAGCGGGAGACGGCTCTATAAAAGGGATAGGTGCATATTGCATTAACTGGTGTTATGAACAATGCCACCACCTACGGGTAGACACACATCCGGATAACCAAGTGATGCAACGGCTGCTTGTAAAATTGAGCTTTACCCGTTGTGGTATTATCCACGTAGTGCAAGATAATATGCCACGCATTGCTTTTGAGAAATAAACACAAGAGTCTCTTTATAGTGTCAAAAGTGCGGAAAATCACTTGTTCGCCGTTTTTCATGACCGTAAGAGAAGAATTTGTATGTTTATCAGAAGAGGAACCTGTTTTAAACAGATAAGTGTATCCTTCCCGTCATACAAGAGGCGCGTGGAAACGTTTCTTTGTATAAAAAGTATTGACTTGGAGTCAACTTCAACTGGTACAATAGTATATAGGAGAGTTCTATGACTATCACACAAACAAGTATTTTAAAAGACGTGAATTCAGCCGAAGATATAAAGAAGTTAAATACCGAACAATTAAACCTTTTAGCAGATGAAATGCGTGCGTTAATTATCAAAAAGGTGGACGCTACCGGCGGGCACTTTGGCTCCAACTTGGGGATTATTGAGGCCACGATTGCTTTGCACTATGTGTTTAACTCTCCCGTGGATAAATTTGTGTTTGATGTGTCGCACCAATGCTACGCACATAAAATAATTACCGGGCGCAAAGCCGGTTTTACGGATCCCGCTTGCTACACAACCTACACGGGTTATACCGCCCCGGAAGAAAGCGCGCATGACTGGTTTAAGGTCGGTCATACCTCCACGTCCGTCAGTCTAGCTTTAGGGCTTGCCAAGGGCCGGGATTTGCTTGGGCAAAAAGGCAACGTAATTGCGCTCATCGGAGATGGGTCGCTCACAGGAGGCGAAGCGTTAGAGGGCCTTAACAACGCTGCTGTTTTGGGCAGTAATCTCATCATCATAGTCAACGATAACGATATGTCTATCGCCGAAAACCAAGGCGGTATCTGCAATCTGCTTACCGAACTGCGCGAAAATAACGGCAACGTAAAAAACAATTTCTTTAAAGCCATGGGCTTTGAGTACCTGTATTTGGACGAAGGGAACGACATCCAAAAACTCATTGAACTTTTCAAAAAAGTAAAAGATACCAACCACCCAATTATCGTGCATATCCATACTAAAAAAGGCAAAGGATTCACGCCTGCCGAAGTAAATAAAGAACCCTTCCACTGGATTATGCCGGGCACGATTGCGCACCTAAACGATAAACCAAAACCCATGGGCGAGAATTACAACTCTCTCACCAAGGATTATTTGGAACAAAAAGTAAAAGAAGGTATGCCGATTGTAGCTATATCGGCGGCTACGCCCGGTGTGTTTGGCTTTGATAAGGCGTTCCGCACACGTATGGATAAGCATTATATAGATGTAGGCATTGCGGAAGAACACGCAGTGGGATTTGCCTCGGGCATTGCCAAAACAGGTGCAAAAGCCGTGTTCTGCGTGTCCAGCTCGTTTGTGCAACGTACGTATGACCAACTTTCGCAGGATTTGGCTCTAAACAGCAATCCGGCTACGATCCTTGTGTTTTGGGGCGGCATATCGGGCGCAGATGCTACGCATTTAACCACGTTTGATATCCCGCTTATCTCCAATATCCCCAACATGGTGTATTTGGCGCCGACCTGTAAAGAAGAATATATGCAAATGCTTGACTGGTCCACCCATCAAAATAAATACCCGGTGGCCATACGCGTGCCGATGAATTTTGTGTCCTCTGGCACCAAAGACACCACGAACTACGCTGTTTTAAACAAGTTTAACCTCGCAGAAAAAGGGAGCAAAGTGGCTCTAATCGGCGTGGGAACTTTCTTTGAGAAAGCGCGTGAAGTAAAGGCCTATTTAAAAGCCAAATTAAATATAGATGCTACGCTGATTAACCCGCGGTTTATTACCGGGCTTGATACGGACTTGCTTAACAATTTAAAAACAAATCATCAAATTGTTATTACACTTGAAGACGGCGAACTTGACGGCGGTTTTGGCGAAAAGGTAGCCCGTTTCTACGGTAGTAGCGATATGAAAGTACTTAACTATGGCTCATTTAAGGAGTTCACAGACAAAGTGCCGCAAAGCGAACTCTACGAGAGATATCGCTTAACGCCGGAACTAATTGCTGA
>JAGCWX010000013.1 GCA_017961585.1 Elusimicrobiaceae bacterium
ACAACCTGCACCGGTAGCGGCTCCCGCCAAAACGTTGGATGAAGCCACGGTTACTAAAGAGATTGTTGCCATGGTAGCTGAAAAGACCGGCTATCCCGAAGATATGTTGGAACGTGATTTGGATATGGAAGCCGACTTGGGTATTGATACGGTCAAGCAGGCGGAAATGTTTGCCAGCATGCGCGATCACTACGGTATCACCCAACAAGAAGGCATTCAATTAAAGGATTATCCGACGATTCGCCATTGCATTAAATTTGTACTTGATAACACGGGCAAACCGGCTGCGGTTGCAACGCCTGCACCGGCGGCCCAACCGGCCCCAGCGGTAACACCTGCACCTGTGGCACAACCTGCACCGGCTGCAACCCTTCAACCTAGCGTTGAGCCGCAACCCGAACTAGCTACTTCGTCTGCGCGTATTGTGGCAGAAAATATTGAGGCCCCCAACGCAGATGCCTTAGCAACCAGCCCGACGGCACCTGTTGAAAAACGGGAGTCGCTAGCGGAACGCCCGGAACGTGCCGGATATCAAGGTGAACATTGCCACGAGAAGAAACTGCGCTATGTTCCCACGGTGGCGGATGCTCCGCTTGCTCAACGCCAAGAACGCCGTTTATCCAAAGATCGCACGGTACTCATTTTTGCAGATAACTCGCAGCTTATTAAGGCCTATCAAGAGGAATGCAAAGAACTGGGCGTTAAATACCACGTGTTTACCACGCTTAAGACACGTAGCAAAAATACAACCATTATGAATTGGGAATCCTACGAAGAAACCGAAGCGGCCTTAAAGGCCTACGCGCAGGAAGATCCTAATATCCAAGGGATTGTATATCTATTAGGTGCTACGGTTAAAAAGTTTGACAAAAAACTGAGCCCGCATAATGAGCTGACCAAATACGTTATGCCACTGTTTATTGCCTTGCGCGTATTTGAAAAAGGGCTTGCCAACCGCACGGATGCCGATACCTTCTTTGCGGTAAATACTAAGATTGACGGTAACTTTGGTTACTTTACCAAAGATGAGTTTAACCCGATTGTGGGTGCCCTTTGCGGTGGAACGACGTGCTTTAGAAAAGACGTATATGAACGCACGGGAGCTATCAGCAAATTGATGGACTTTGAACCCACCACAACCCCCGATGAAATGGCTCAAAAGACCATGGACGAAGTACTCCATGGGGATATGCGCCTGATGATTGGTACACGTGGTGGAGTGCGTTCAACCATCTTGTCGCTGCCTACTCGGTTAGACCGCCGCACCAAACATTTTGATTTGGCGGGCAAAACTATTATCTTTACCGGTTCGGGCCGCGGCATCGGCGCGATGCTCAGCCAAAAAATTGCCGCACAGTACCATAGCAAAATTATCGTCTTGGATATTATTGAAATCCAAGAAAAAACGCCGCTATGGGCTACCATGAACCAAGCCGAATTGGATGCTTTAAAGAAACAAATGTGGGAAGATTTAAAAGCCGATCCTACGCAAAAAGCTACCCCCGTGTTATTGGAACGGGCCTTCGGCCGAGTGAAAGATTCCGTCACGCTTTATAATAACTTGCAAAAGTTGCGTGAACTGGGAAGCGAAGTGGAATACTATCATTGCGACGTGATGAACGCGGCGATGATGAAAGAAGTCTGCACCAAAATTAAAGCCAAAAACGGCCGTGTAGACGGGCTTATCCACTTTGCGGGGTTGGAGCGCTCTAAACTTATTTACGATAAAGACCCGGTGGAATATTACCGTATCTTTGACGTAAAAGCCACCAGCTTTGGCACCTTCTTAGCTAATAACATTGTGCGCGACGATGGCTTCTTCGCTTTTGCTTCGTCTATTGCCGGCAAATACGGCAACTTGGGTCAAAGCGATTACGCCAGCGCCAATGATTATTTGGCCAAGTCTTCCATCTCGCTAACTAACCAAGGGTATCGCTCGGTAAGCATTGCGATGAGTGCCTACAAAAATGTAGGTATGGGTGTGCGCGCCGGCGTGGAAACATTCCTGCGTTCCAACGGGGTAGATTTTGTGGATCCCGAAGACGGTATGCAGATCTTCTTGGACGAAATTGTATACGGCCAAGTACCGGAAATTATTTTGACCGGTTCGCTGGGACGTTTGGATTGGGATCATCAACTTAAAATTGATTGGGATGAAATTGGCGCTACCGCTCCTTCTACTCCCGACGATTCAGATGATACCCCCAAGGGTGGGCCGGTAGCTGCGCCCGCACCCAAGGTGGCTGCTAAACCGGCGGTGGCGGTAGCTGTGGCACCGGCACCTGCTCCTGCTAAAGTAGAGACCAAAGGGCCGGATGTGTCCAAAGCGACGCATTTTTTAGGGGAAGTAAAATCCCTTACAAAGGGGAGTGAAATCCACCTGGAAAAAGAATTTAATTTAACGTTGGACCCGTACCTGGCTGATCACGCGATTGAAGGCACCCCGTACGTGCCGGGCGTGATGGGAATTGAAACTTTCTTTGAAACGGCTACTGCGCTTACCGGCGAAGTAACCCGCGCTTTGCAAGATGTTCACTTCTACTTGCCTATTAAACTCTTGCGCAACCGGCCGCAAGCGGTGCGTGTGATCGGCAAAGTAGTGGGGGATGACGTGGCGATGGAAATTGAGTCCGACTTTATTAACAGTAAAGGTATCAAAATGGGCAACACGCGTCGTCATTTTACAGCCAAAAAACTTACGGATTTCACTTCTACGTGGGATCAGGTAAAAGCCCAAGCTATGACGGGCCTGGAAAGCCCCTTGCAAGTAACTGCGGCTGAAATCTATCAAAAATATTTCCACGGTCCGTCCTTCCAGGTATTGGGCGGAATTGTGCGCGTAAATGAAAAGGAATCCTTAGCTATTTACAACACAACCCCGCGTCCGCAATGGAACGACGGCCCGCGTACCCTCTTGGCCAACCCCATGCTTATTGAAGCGGCGTTCCAATGCTGCGGGTTCCAGGATATGTCTATCGCCCGTAAAATGACTTTGCCGGACGGCATCTACGAAGTAGCTGTGCTGAATAATCAGTTGCCGCCGGCCCGGTTGTATCTATACGGTGTGAATAGAGGCAATACCGCGGATGGGAAAACTTTACACGATGCCTACGTGTTTGATGCACAAGGTAATGTGTGGGTGGAAGTCCACGGATATCAAGCTATCGGACAATAATGTCTTATTTGCTAGAAGTAGTTGATTTGAAAAATCTGCCCCCGGCCGAAACGGTATTAAGCCAGCGGGAACAAGCGTTTTACCAAACGCTTAAACTCCCCAAGCGCAGGACCGAATGGTTCGGGGTCAGATTGGCTTTGAAGAAATTATTGTCCGCCCGTACGGGCAAAGCACTGCCCGATTTTACCCTACTGGCCAAAGAACGTATCGGCAAACCAATGATTACAGTGGGGGAAAAAGAATTCTCTATTCCTTTTAGTTTAACGCATAGCAACGGGTATGCCGTGGCGGCTATTGCGCCGGATGCTAAATATATAGGTATTGATTTGGAAAAAATTGCCCCGCGTATTAACGCGTGGAAGACCGATTTTTTTCACCCATCTGAACTTACGCAAGAGAGCGACGAGTTTTTAACTTCCCTTTGGACTCAAAAAGAGGCCTTAGTAAAATTACTAGGCAGTGGCCTTACTGTGAATAGTTTTGACGTTCGCACCGTAAATGGGGCCCCTGTTTTTTTAGGCCGCGCCCTGGAAATTTACACGGCGTTGGGCTCCCCAAAAATTACGTTGGAAAAATTAGACTTACTCCCCGGTTTTTGCTTTAGCGTGGCGGTAGGAAAATAAAAGCCGGAAAATGGTAAAATATATATAGTACGGAGGATCTATGATTGAACTATTTGAAGACCCTAGATTAGATAAACCCTCTAACGAACCCGCCCCGGAAACTTTGGTGAAATTCCGCCAAGTATCCCAAGATGCCCAAAAAGGCGCCGGGGAAGAACGTGTCAAAGCCCAGCACGACAAGGGCAAAATGACCGCCCGGGAACGTATCTCTTACCTATTAGATAAAGACAGTTTTATTGAAATTAAGAGCTTGATGGAAAGCTCCTGCAGCGATTTTGGAATTAAAGATAAACATATCAAAGGGGACGGTGTAATCACCGGTTTCGGGCGTATTAACGGGCGCGAAGTAGCCCTGTATGCCCAAGATTTTACGCAGCTGGGCGGCTCTTTAGGGTTGGCCCACGCGCAAAAAATTGCGGCCTTGATGGACCGCGCGATTGACGCCAAAATCCCGGTTATCGGATTGTTGGACTCCGGCGGGGCCCGTATCCAAGAAGGGGTAGATAGTTTGAACGGATTTGGTGAAATTTTTTACCGCAATGTAAAAGCTTCCGGCCTTATCCCGCAAATTTCTATCATTTTAGGTCCCTGTGCGGGCGGTGCGGCTTATTCCCCGGCACTTACGGATTTTATTTTTATGGTAGAAGGCATTAGCCATATGTTTATTACCGGGCCCGGCGCTGTAAAGGCCGCCACCGGTGAAGAAGTAGATTTTGACACGTTGGGCGGCAGTGCCCCGCATAGCGAAAAAAGCGGCGTGTGCCAATTTGTGGCTAAGTCCGAACAGGATTGTTTCCGCCAAGTGCGTGAATTGCTTTCGTTCTTGCCGCAAAATTGCGAAGAAACTTCGCCCTTGCAAACCACAAGCGATTTGATAAGCCGCCAAGTTCCCGTGCTTGAGAGTGTGTGTGAAATGGACCCCAAGAAACCGTTTCGTGTTCACCACGTGATTTGGCGCTTGGCCGATGATTTTGGATTTTTTGAAATCCACCAAAATTTTGCCAAGAACGTAGTAACGGGTTTTATCCGTTTAGGCGGGCAAGTGGTGGGCGTGGTTGCCAATAACCCGGCTGTAATGGGCGGCGCCCTTGATTGCAACGCTAGCGACAAGGCGGCCCGCTTCATCCGCTTTTTAAATGCATTTAATATCCCCTTGCTGACGCTGGTAGACACGGGCGGTTACTTGCCCGGTGTAGCCCAGGAACACGGCGGGATTATCCGCCACGGGGCGAAGCTCTTGTATGCATATGCCGAGGCCACAATTCCTAAAGTAACATTGGTACTGCGCAAGGCCTATGGCGGTGCGTATATTGCTATGGGATCTAAATATTTGCATGGGGATTTTAACTTTGCATTCCCGTCGGCCGAAATTGCCGTAATGGGCCCGCGCGGCGCGGTAGAAATTTTGTACTCGCGCGATTTGAAAAAAGAAACCGACGAGGCCAAAAAAGAGGCGTTGAAAGAAAAAATGACGCAGGAATATTCCGATAAGTTTGCCTCGCCTTATCAAGCCGCCACCAACGGTTCTATTGATGAAGTAATTGAGCCCGCACAAGCGCGCCAAAAGATTATCCGTGCTTTTGAAGTATTAAAGAAAAAACGGGATCCAAAACGGAACCCCCGCAAAGGGAACATCCCGCTATAAGGAGAATCAATATGAAAAGAACCATGTTAGCCGTAGCCGGGGCCTTGTTGTTGGGCGCGTGTGCTACCCCCAGCACCGAAGTAGGTATTGCGTTGTTTAACGATACGGTTCAACCGCTTATGGTAACCGGCAATACCGGCACCAAAGTAGGCCGTGCGTGTGCCAAAAATTATCTCGGGCTAGTTATTACGGGTGATATGTCCGTAGAAGCCGCCAAGAAAGACGGCAAAATTACACAAGTAGCTTCCGTAAATAAAGAAGTGAAAGGGTATGCTTTGTATGCCGAGGTTTGCACGGTAGTAACCGGCAGATAAGAGATTGGTTTAGTTACTAATGTCCCCGGCTCATTTTGAGCCGGGGATTTTGTTATTTTTGACGAAAGAGAGTAAATAAAATATAAAGTGTCATTCCCGAAGGCCGCAATCGGGGATGACACTTTATTCAATAAACTGTCACCCTGAACTTGATTCAGGGTCTTCCACGCCTGTTGTTGCTGTTTGTAAACAGCGTGCGTGGAAGATTCCGTATCAAGTACGGAATGACACTTTATGTTATACGACGGTGGTTTTAGATATAGGTCCAAAATTGGGCCTTGTTTTTTTTGGGCGAATTCTCATTATACTATTAAGTGACGTAATAGGAGGGAGTTATGAAAAACGGATTCACGCTCTTAGAGCTGTTAGTAGTAGTGTTAATCATCGGTATTTTGGCGGGGTAGCGTTGCCACAATATCAAAAAGCGGTGGCCAAAAGTCGGTTTGCGGCTTTAAAGCCCATCGCCAAAGCAGTTAAAGATGCCCAAGAGATCTGCTTTGAGGGGCATGGCGAGTATGCTGAAAATATAGAAGATTTGGATATTCAAGTTCCACCAGAAGCAAACGTAAATACGACTTTCTTTCCCAGTGGGGACTTGTTTGTTTTTATTGTTGATGAACGTCTTGAGAATAATGCATATATAGTTGTTTTGGCACACAGTCCTAACTTCGCCAATAATACGTATTGCGCCTTTGACGAGAGCAGTGCTGAGGCCCTTTGTAAAGCGGAAGGGACGTTTGATGATGACGCCAGTGATTCTCTTGGAATTGGAATGTATAGACTATCGGGTAATTCTTCCGGGAGTCTAATCCCAATACAGCCAGTTTGTCCTACTAAATGCTGCGATAGTATGGGAAATCCTGTTATATGTTGAGAATTATTTCCAAGTATTTAAAAATCACCCTCGCTTAGGCGAGGGTGATTTGTTTTTCAATTTGCTAGATGATTAACGGCCGCTGGCGTTGAGCATTTCTTTGAGTTTGTTGTTAAACTCAGTGGCTTCCAGCAGTTTTTCCAGCGTCATGGGCATACGGTAGCGCCAATAATGCTTGGGATTAGCCGGTACGTTGATGCGTTCCGCTTGCGGATCTTCGCCGCGTAGCACCGAATCCATAGCCGTTAAATCCTGGAATCCAATTAAGGCCAACATGGACGGACTGTTAAAGTGCTGGCGGATAATTTGTGTGCAAATTTCCGGATCTGCCTCAGCTGGGGCTTCTCCGGTTTTTTTGAGGACATTCTTCCAGAATTTTTGCGTAATTTCCGGGTTCTCTTTCCACCACGCGCGCAGCACAGACATATCGTGTGTGGACGGAGTAGCCACGGATAAATACGGATATTTGGTGATATTATCAAACGTGGCACCCAAATGTTTAGGCATGCGTTGAATTTCCAACGACAAGAGCTGCAATTTTTCCAGCACCGGTTTTACACTGGCCGGAATCATCCCCAAGTCTTCCGCACAGGCCAACATACGGGTGCTTTGTGTGAGTGCGGGGAGTTTTTGCAGGGCTTGTTTGGCCCAAAACTCGTTATGACGTTTGAAGAAAAAGTCATTATACAGCTTGGTAAATGCTTTTTGATCCGCCGGGGATAGCGTTTTGAAATATCCGTCCGTCAGCGCGGCAATGCGCGGATGATATTGTTGCTCGGCCTGGTGGTCTCTTACAAAAAGCACGTTGGAAATAAGCGCGTAGACCCCTTCCTTTAAGCGCATATCTTCAGCGGAAGTGTTCCCGTTAAAGTAGGCCTCCACCTTGCGTTGGGTATCATATTCCGGGCGGAGTTGATAGGTGCCGTCTTCTTGTTTTTCCAAGAAGATTTCTTTGGCTTTGGGGGCCAAGTCGCCCAGTTTTTCATTGATGTATTCTTCCGTAATAAGCGGGCGTAAAAATTCCGGCTTGAACGTCAGCCCAAAGGAGGAAATTTCTTTCTCGCTAAGCGGTAAGGCCGGGGCAAATTGACCCAACAGTCCTTCTACGCTATCGGCAGGGATTTGCCAAATACGGAAGAACCCTAAAATATGATCAATACGATAGGCATCAAAATAATTGGCCATGTGCGTAAAGCGTAACATCCACCAGCGGTAGTTGTCTTTGGCCATTTCGTTCCAATTATACGTCGGGAATCCCCAATTCTGCCCGGTGGTAGAAAAATCATCGGGCGGGGCGCCGGCTTGCGTATTTAAGTGGAACAAGTTAGGTTGCGTCCACGTTTCTACGCTAAAAGGAGCAACGCCTATCGGCACGTCGCCTTTCAAAATTACGCCTTGAGAGCGGGCATAATCGGCCGCTTCCAAAAGTTGTGTGTGCAACACATATTGCACGTAATACCAAAAGCACACGCGCGGATAGTCCGCATTGGCCGGGGCGCAGAATTTAATCAAATCATCATACGAGAATTGTGAAAATTCTTCCCAATCGGTAAAGCGGGCGGTTTGATATTTATCACGCAACGTGCAGAACATAGCATACGCTGCTAACCAATGCACGTTGGCAGTGAAAAATTGACGGAAGGCGGGGGAATCCAACACTTCTTTCCCGTTGACGTCAAAGGCCGCTTGTAGCCGGTCCAACTTCAACTTAAGGGCTGCTTCGTAATTTACTTGCGGCAACGTATTAAGTTTGCGGCGTTCTTTTTCAAATTTTTTACGGTCTTGTTTATTCGCTTCCGGTAACGCATCCGCATTGACGTAAATAGGATGCAACGCATACACCGACACGGCATTGTAAGGGTAAGAATCTTGCCAAGTGTGGGTGAGGGTTGTGTCGTTAACGGGTAAAATTTGGATGACTTTTTGGCCTGTTTTGGCCGCCCAGTCTACCAAAGATTTAAGGTCGCCAAAGTCTCCAACGCCCCAGCCATTTTTGCGCCGTAGCGAGAAGACCGGTATTACCACTCCGCCGCCGCGGAAGAGCGTAGCATCTTTAAAATGCGGACGAAGCCCTTCTAATACGTAGGCGGTTTTATCGGCAATTTCGGGCAGATTCAGCACACGGTTGGCGCCGTCTTCCCACAAAACTTTGCCGGATTTGTCGTCTTTGATAAAGAACTTATATTCCGTTTTGCCGGATATGTTGCCCGCGTCTAAGCATACAATCCATTCGTTGGGTTCTATTTCGCTAAGTGCTTTGGCTTGAGGGGCATTCCAGTTGCCCAGTTCGTTGCCGGTTCCGCAGATGTAGAGCGTTTGTCCGGCGGTCAATTGAGCAGCTTGCACCCGCAAAACCAGGGTGCGGTTGAAAAGGGTCCAGGCGGAGGCGGTGTGAACCCGCTTGTCAAACACATCGGTCATGGCTGAAGTGTACATCCACGATTCGCGCGGCAAATCTTGCCAGCAATCTTGCAAGATATAATCGCTTGCTTGTGGATCCACCGGTAAAATGCGGGGGATTAACTGCCACTCCCGGCGCATGGTTTGACCGCTGCGGCGCACTTCGTAATGGTAAGACATGGCCAACGGTTGATTGAATTCCAAAAGAATATGCCCTGTCCAGTTCTGCCCGTCCTTAGTGGAGAGGGGAATGTTGATCTTATTTTCGTTTGCCGCGGCATGTGCGCGGTACAAAACAGCATGCAGCGTTTCGCCCCAAACTGTTTTATAGTTGATTTGAAAAGTTAATTTCATTCCAATTTACCCTTGTTGTGCTACGTGATGTTCTTTTACCAAAAACGTAAAAGCGGCGGCGATAAATAAACTAATCCCACCTATACCTACGGCGGCAATGGCACTGCCACCCAGCGCGTGTTTCATAAACGGACCGAATAATAGGTTTACACAAATTTGCGGAATAACAATAAAGAAGTTAAACACGCCCATGTAAAAACCCATTTTGTCCGCCGGTAGTGCGTTGGAAAGCATTGCGTACGGCATGGACAAAATACTGCTCCACGCGATCCCAATGCACACCATAGGTACTATCAAGCTTATTTTACTAAATTGTACGCCAAAAAGGGTAAGTCCTAAACTACCCAGGCCCAAGCCGCCAATGGTTAAGCAAATAATGTGGATTTTTTTGGCGGAAAAACGGGTGGTCAACCATAAGAGTACAAAGGAAAACGCAAAGGCCACCCCGTTGTAAATCCCAAAGCAACTGCTGCCCCAGTTGGCGGCGGTTTCATACTCGGGCGTGCCGGGCGTGGCGTGAAAAACACCGCTGGCAATGCCGGGGGTAAAATAAACCCACATTACCATAAACGCAGCCCATGTAAAAAATTGTACTACGGCCAAACGGCGCATAGTGGAAGGCATGGTTACCATAGCGTGGCCCATTTCTTTGAGTGAATGCCAAGGGTTGGCGGATTGTTGCTGCAACGCGCGGAAGGCCTCCATATCGGCGGGGGGATATTCCGGCGTGGTAACTACGGTGGCCACAATGGCTACCAGCAGTACCACTGCACCAATGTAAAACGAGTAGCGCACCGTGGCCGGGATATGCCCGATAGGCGCGTCCGTACTAACGCCTAAGTAGGTTAAAATTTGCGGCAAGAAAGAAGCAATCACCGCCCCCGCGCCGATCATCACGCTTTGCATGGCGTAACCGGTTTTGCGTTGCTCTTCGGGTAAAATGTCGCCCACAAAAGCGCGGAACGGTTCCATGCTTATGTTGACGGAAGAATCTAAAATCCACAACGCAATTACAGCCATCCAAATAGCGGTGGCCTGCGGCATTAAAATTAAGGCAATCATGGAAAAAATGGCCCCAACTAAAAAGTACGGGCGGCGCCGGCCCAAACGGCACCAGGTGCGGTCACTAAAATATCCAACCAACGGTTGCACAAGCAACCCTGTGACGGGTGCAGCTAACCATAACATGGGGATTTGGTCCTCGCTTGCGCCCAAGCGCGAGTAAATAGCGCTCATATTTCCCATTTGCAAAGCCCAACCGAATTGAATTCCAAAAAAGCCCAAACACATATACATGATTTGTATAAATGTTTTAGGCGGACGTTGTGTTACGTTCATAAAATCCTCCTTTCATAAGAGTATGTATCTCCATTATAACACGAAATGGCCTCTTTGGAAGTAAAAAAATTGATTAGAAGCGGGAAAATATTTTTTTAATAGTGTTGAAAAAAGCAGGGTATGAGTTTTTTGGACCGAAGGGCTCACACGCTCCACCCAAAATTTGCTATCATAATTTTATGGAAAGCAAAGAACTTGATAGCGTAAACGAATATTTTAAACACTTAGGCAAAATTTCCCAAGAAATTGACCGCGAAGAAATGGCGCGGTTATGGAAGTTGGTCAAAAAAGGCGATCAAGCCGCTAAGCACCGTATCATGGAAATGAACCTGCGCTTAGTGGTGCCTACCGCCAAACGTTTTCAGCGCCCCGGCATGGAACTTATGGACCTGATAGAAGAAGGTAATTTGGGGTTGATGCAGGCCATTGAAAAATACGAACCGCGCAAAGGGTACCGCTTTTCTACGTATGCTACTTATTGGATTGAACAATATGTGCGCAGATATATTGAAGAACAATCCGGCGCTATCAAAATTCCGTCGCACGCATGGGGAAATTTAAAAAGATGGTTCCGCGCCTGGAACGAACTGAAAGAAGCCAACGGACGTGAACCGTCCTTGCGGGAAATGGCGGAAGAACTCAATTTAACGGCCCGGCAAGTTGCCTCCATTATGGATACGCTCAGTGCCGCCAAAGGGGTGGATTCGCTTACTTCTTTAGTGCGTGACGAAGATGAAATGACGTTGGAAGAAATCATCAGCGACGACGGAAAAGGCAACCCGCATGATGCTTTTGTCTTTAGCGAAGATCAAAAAAATGTGCAACAAGGGTTAGAAGATTTAGACGAACGTGACCGCGAGATTGTTGCCTTGCGTTATGGGTTGGATGATAATTCCCCCAAAACGTTGGGCGAAGTGGCCGAGATGTTGGGCCTTTCCCGCGAGCGGGTACGCCAAATTGAAGATCGTGCCATCCGGGCCTTGCGCTTGACGGCACAAAAAGCGGGCCTGCTGGAAGTGGCGGAAGAAAATTACCGTACCACCAAGTTGCACGCGGCGATGCGCCCCCGCACGAAAACCAATATTTTGGGCGAAGAAATAGACGATAGCCCGCTTGCTAAACTTATTCGTCATAAAGTGGCACAAGCCAAAAAACAAATGGCGCAGAAGAAAAAAATTGCATCCAAAAAGAAAGCTACCCACAAGAAAGCTTCCAAAAAAGTTACTAAAAAAGCTCTCAAACGTACCGCTAAAAAAGTAGCTAAAAAAACAGTTAAAAAGACAAGCAAAAAAACGGCCCGCAAACCCGCTAAGAAAGTTTCCAAAAAGCGCTGATTTACGCCCCCGTAGCTCAAATGGATAGAGCGATTCCGTCCTAAGGAAGAGGTTGCGAGTTCAACTCCCGCCGGGGGTATTTCTGCTTGAAATGCTTTTCCCGTTTCCGTATAACCATACAAAAACCCCCACATAAAGTGGGGGTTTTTGTATGGTTTCCGGACTAGGACTCGAACCTAGAATGACTGGACCAAAACCAGTAGTGATACCATTTCACCATCCGGAATTAAATTGTATGTTTGCCGTTGCTTATAGTCCGGTGGCATCGTGAGAGGAAACTGAGTCCTCCCCGGATGCGTGCAATTTTAGCTCATCTTGATAAGCTTTTAGCACATTCTCTTCTAAATATCCGCGGAATTCGCGCGTGATGGGGTGAGCCAAATCGCGGTGTTCCTCGGCGGATACTTTTCGTGAAGGCATACACAGGAATAAACCTTGATCCCCTTGTACTACCTTCATGTTGCGGACGACAAAACAATTGTCAAACGTTACACTGGCAAACGCCTTTAGGCGTTCTTCATTCATTAGATGAATCTTTATCTCCGTGATTTGCATAGTGCGTTTCCTCATAAAAGGCCGCTGGAAATACCAACGCCCCTGAATGTTGCAGCCGGGCTGCAAGTTCCTGCGCGTGTTGCTTAGTGCCAACTAATGTAAACACGGTAGAACCGGAACCGGACATCATACAAATGCCTTCGTTTGCGCTTGCTAAAGCGGCATGGGCCTCTTTCACCGCAGGCACAAACGGGAGTACAAATTCTTCCAATCTGTTAAATAACAACGGCTTCCAATTTTCCATTGGCTTGCCGTTTCTGACGACATCTAATAATTTATCAAATTTGTTTTGGCTTGTCAATATTTCCGTCGGAGTGGGTAACTTCATCCGAGAGAATACACTAGGTGTAGAAACGGCTGTGTTCGGGTAGACAAGCACCAAGTACGGCAAAGTTTTTCCGCACGCAACGGGGGTCAATTTTTCGCCGATTCCTTCGCCTTTTAAAAACGTATCCGGATACATAAATAAAGGTACGTCCGCCCCCAGCCGGGTGGCTACCGGCAACATTTTGCGCGGGTTTTGGTTGAAAATTTTGCACAGTGCTAGCAGCACACCGGCTGCGTCGGAGGATCCACCCCCTAACCCGGCCCCGGTGGGAATATGTTTGTGCAAAGTTAAACGGATATTAGCCGTTAGCCCGGTGGCATCTAAAAATGCTTGGGCGGCTTTCCATACTAAATTGCTGGGAGTGGGGGGAACTTTGCTAGCCAACGGGCCCACTACTTGCAGAGTGATGCGACTGCACGGTGCGGGAATAGCATCTACGCACAGTGTGTCGGCCCAGTCAATTTTGGCAAATAGCGTGGATAATTCGTGGTAGCCGTTTGGGCGTTTGCCGGTTACTTCCAAAAATAAATTTACTTTGGCCGGGCACAAACGCGTTACTTTCATAGAGGGTGCATCTCCGTATTGTGCACCACGTTGCCCCAGTGATATTCTTCGCTGGTGATCAAGTTGCCATCGGGCGCGTACAAATTACGTGTTCCGTCCAGCATACCGTCGGAATAAAATTCGTTAATATGCATTTGTCCGTTGGGGAAAAATTCCGTTCGTTCCCCGTCCAGGCGGCCGTTTGTGTAATTTTCGGTATACCATACTTCGCCGGTGGGAAAATAGAGCGTGCGCTTACCGCTGAGTTTGCCTTCCGTGTAATTTTCTTGTGCTTCGTCTTTGCCATTGGCGTAATAGGTGCGCCGCTCCCCATGCAGACGGCCGTTGCTGTATTGGGCTTGTTCGCGCACGGTGCCGTCGTTTTGAGTGATTACAAATTCGCCATCTAACACGGCGTTTTTGTACGAGCACTTGGTGGCAAGATCGTCATTTTGCGTGTAAGAATGATACTGCGCGGGCCCTTGCAAAACGCCCTGTTCGTACGTTTCTGCCGATACTACGCGGTCTAGCTCGTCGTAACAAGTTACCAGCCCGTGGCGTTTATTATTTACATAATAGGATTGCGATTTTAATTTCCCGTTTTCGGCAAATTCTTTTACTTCCCCGTCCGGGATATTGCCCAGTAGTTCCAGCGTGGCCCCATTGGAAGAAAGCGTTTCTTGAGCGATTTGTTTTCCATCTACGTAAAAGGCACGTACGTCTTTGCTGGTTTTAAGGATGGTGCCCGGGTAGGTGGCGGCCTCGGATTGGACGACTGAGGACAAGGGTTGCGGAGGAATGGTGTGTTCCGTTACGCGGACCAGCTGGCCTTGCTCGTATTCTTCGCTAAAAGTAACGGAGTTGTCATTCAAATCCAATACTTCCAACCGGCCGTGCAATTTTTCGTTCGCAAAATGTTTTATGGTGGCGGTAGTGGCAGAAAATTCCGCAACTTCTCCGTCGGGGATAGCCCCCGTTTTATTAATTACATTTTGGTCTTTATCCAAAAATTCTTTAGCCACACAAGTGGCCTTATAATAGGTACGCGCTTCCGGCGTTACTACGCAAATTATTTTTTCTTCCATAAAATCATTCTACAATACTTTTGCTTAGTGTACAATTTGTTTCTTGGATTTAAATAGAATTTCATTAAAAGTGTTTATTTTTTTGCTATACTACTTTTATAGATTTAACAAAGGGGTGTTTTTATGAGTGAAGTAATTTTAACTGATGAAAATTTTGAAACCGAAGTATTGCAAGCCAAAGAGCCCGTTTTGGTAGATTTTTGGGCCACATGGTGCGGCCCGTGCCGGATGTTGGCCCCGGTGGTGGAAGAATTGGCTAACGAATATGCCGGCAAAATAAAAGTGTGCAAATTGGACGTGGACCAAGGGATGAACACTGCCGGGAAATATCAAATTTCCTCCGTCCCTACGCTCATTGCCTTTAAAAACGGGCAAGTGGTTTTTCAAGCGGGGGGGTTACAATCCAAGGATGCTTTAACCACCAAACTTAACGAACTGCTTAAATAATTTAGTCCCGCCCCATTCGGGGCGGGAATACTTTCCCTGCCTGCTTTAAATCCCTTTATGACACAACCTAATCCCCAGTTCTATTTAATTGACGCCCACGGTTTTTTACACCGTAACTACCACGCGTTGCCTAAATTGTCCACTTCCTCGGGGTTGGAAGTGGGGGCGTTGTACGGGTTTTTGCGTTGGCTACTCAAAATGCTTAAAGAAAAACAACCCCCGTACGTGGCGGTTTGTTTTGATTCCCCCGGCGGTTGTGCACGGCGCAAAGCGTTGTTGCCCACTTACAAGGCCAACCGCGATAAGCCCGACGAAGCCCTGGTGCGTCAGCTGAGTTTAGCGCGCGATTTGGTGCGTCAATTGGGGCTGGCGGTAGTGGCGCAGAACGGCATTGAAGCCGATGACTTAATGGCTTTTTTGGCCCGGCAGGCGCAAGCCGCCCAAGTGCCTAGCGTATTGGTCACTTCGGATAAAGACGTCTATCAATTTTTAAACGATTATATTTCTATTTGGCCTTCCGGCAAGGACTCCATCAAAGGGCCCGAAGCCGCCAAGGAAAAGTTTGGGGTAACTCCGGCTTTTCTACCGGATTATTTCTCTTTGGTGGGGGATTCGTCCGATAATATCCCCGGAGCGGCCGGTATCGGCCCCAAAGGGGCGGTGGAATTGGTAAACCAATTTGGACACTTAGAGGATATTTTGCGCGCGGCTCACTTGGGGGATCCGCAAATAAAACCGACCCTCGCCAAAAAATTACTAGCCAGCGAAGGCAGTGCGCTACTTTCCAAACAATTGGTAGTATTGGATAAAAGTTTATCCATGCCTTTTGTATTGGACGATTACCGCGTGCGCTTGCCGGACGTAGCTGCGTTGGAAAAATTGTTTGCTCAGTATGAATTTAAAAATTTGCTGGACTATGTTCCTTCTTCTGCTTCCGTAAAAACAGATTTGTTTACAAGCGAGCCGCCGGCCCAAACTTTGCCGTTGGCCGAAGTGCTTAAACGTGCGCAAACGGCTCCCCGGGTATTTGTACATAGTGACGAGGACCTATTGTTAGTGGGTCTAAACGCACAAGAAATGGCCTTGGTCCCCGTAGCGGACGTGCAGCCGTGGGAAATGGATCAACTAAAACGCATTTTCTTAAACGACTCCATTGAAAAAATTGGGTATGATATCAAACTAACATTGCGTTTGCTGGACCTTAATTTAGAAGGGCACTTTTTAAATTGTTTTGACGGGCGTTTGGCCAAATATTTGTTGGATCCTTCGGGCGATTTGAGTTTTTCGGGTGCGTGTGCACAGTATTTTTCCGTTACAGTAAGTGAAGAAGACCCCCGCGCGTTATTAAGTACGTATAACCGGCTGATTTGGCCGTTGCAGGGAAAATTGACCGAGCAACTCAAACAAAGCGGACAATACGAATTGTATCAAAACTTGGAACTGCCTTTGATGATGGTATTGGCGGATATGGAGTGGCAAGGGCTACGTATTGACCCGGGGTGGCTGGAAAGTTTTAAAGTAATTTTGGAAGAAGAAATGCGTCAATGCCAAAATGCCGTTGACGCACAGGCCGGATATCCCGTTAATATCAATTCTCCTAAACAACTGGGCGTACTGCTTTTTGAGCAAATGAAAATCCCGCCGGTGCGCAAAACCAAAACGGGCTACTCCACGGATGAAAGCGTACTGGAAGAAATTGCCGGGGCATATCCCATCGCACGTATTATTTTGGATTATCGCTCCAGCAATAAGTTAAAAACTACGTACGTGGATAATTTACTTTTACTGGCGGATGAAAATAATGTAGTGCACTCGTACCTGGATCAAACCGGCACCGTAACGGGGCGGTTATCCAGCTCCAGCCCCAATTTACAAAACATTCCGGTTCGCACCGAAAAAGGCCGTCAGCTGCGCCGCGCGTTTTGTGCGGGGCCGGGGAATGTACTGTTAAGCGTGGATTATTCCCAAATTGATCTACGCGTACTGGCGCATGAAAGCCAAGACCCGGTGCTTATCCAGGCGTTTTTAGACGGGGGAGATATCCATACACAAACTGCGGCCCAAGTGTTTGGCGTGATGCCGCTTATGGTCACCCCCGAAATGCGCTCTAGCGCAAAAGCCATCAATTTTGGTATTATATATGGACAGGGCCCTATGGGCCTATCCCAAGCACTTGGCATATCGCTTCGCGAAGCAAAAGAATACATAGACAATTACTTTAAAAATTACCACGGGGTGCGTGAATGGATTGATAAAAACATTGCGCTTGCCCGTCAAAATGGATATGTAAAAACAATGCTGGGCCACGTGCGGTACTTGCCCGAGTTTAATATGGGGATTGGTAGTATGGCTTCGTTTGCACAACGGGCGGCTATCAATACTATTGTGCAAGGCGGCTCGGCCGATATTATTAAAAAAGCTATGCTGGATGTATTTCAAGCTTTCCGCGGTAGCGACGTTCATATGATTATGCAGGTGCATGATGAATTGATTTTTGAATTACCGCAGGAAAAATTACACGACAGTGCCATGCAAATTAAAACCTTGATGCAAAATGCAGTCAAATTGCGCGTACCTTTATTAGTTAGTGCAAAAGCTGGGGCGAACTGGTACGAACTTGAAAAAATTTCGCTATGAGTTTTCACGTGAAATCAAAATGGGTCATTGGCCTTACCGGTCCTATTCTAAGCGGTAAGAGTACTGCCCTATCTTATTTTAAGCAGTGCGGGGCGGAAACCATCTCGTGCGATGCAGTAGCCGCAACGTTATATACGCGCCCGGCAGTACTTAAAAAAATTAAAGCCCGTTTGGGTACGAACGATCGGGCAGAGTTGGCTCAATTGGTTTTTAAAAATGCCGTTAAGCGCAAAGCATTGGAACAAATTTTACATCCGTTGATTTTAAAAGAAGTCCAAGCGCAAGTGAAAGCTTGCGCGGCACCCGTAGTAGTAATAGAAGCCCCGCTTTTGTTTGAGGCCGGGTGGGAAAAATTTACGGATCTTAATATTGTATTGCTAGCAGACCCTAAAACCTTGCAAGCCCGTTTAAAAGGGCGCGCTATGAGCCACAGCGAATACGAACGACGTTTAAAAACGCAACTTTTGCCTTTGGAAAAAGCGGCTCGGGCTGATATCGTGTGGGTTCACACGGGCAAAGCGCAGCTCAAGCAGCGCGTGCAACGTTTTTGTACTGTTTTTAAAGTCTTACATAAAAAATAGGAGTAATCATGGAAGAACAAATCACGCAGGACTCTACCAACCCTGCCAAAGAAACCAAACCGGCGAAAGCCGATACGGCCGAAGTCAAACAGGCCCAACCTGCCAAACCGCGCAACGTGCGCCCTATGCGCACGACCAACAACCGCCCCAATAACAATAACGGGCCGCGCAACTTTGCTCAACCGCAGCAACCCCGCCAACCCAACGGTGCTAAACCGATGGACGCCAGAGAGCTCAATAAACTTAGCGTAGCGGAGCTTACCAAACTAGCGGTTAATTACAATTTGGAAGATATTTCCGGTCTGCGCAAACAGGAACTGATTGGTCGTATTATGGCAATTCAAGCCAAACAAAACGGCTCTGTATACGGCGGTGGCGTGTTGGAAATCCTGCCGGATGGTTTTGGATTTTTACGCTCGGAAGAAAACAACTACCTCTCCAGCGGGGATGATATTTATGTATCTCCTTCGCAAATCAAACGCTTTGGGCTACGCAAAGGGGATACTATTGAAGGTTTAATCCGCCCGCCGAAAGATAACGAACGCTATTTTGCTATGTTGCAAGTACAAAAGGTGAACGGCGTAGAAACCGATAAAATCTACAACCGCCCGCTGTTTGAAAACTTGACCCCACTGCACCCCAATGAACGCTTTACCCTGGAAACCGATAAAAATGCGATCACCCAGCGCGTGATTGATATGATTGCTCCGATCGGGAAAGGGCAGCGTGCTTTGATTGTAGCCCCGCCCAAAAGCGGGAAAACCATGATTTTACAAGCCATTGCACATTCTATTGCAGAAAATTATAAAGACGCCGTTTTAATGGTGCTTTTAATTGATGAACGCCCGGAAGAAGTAACCGACATGAGCCGCAGCGTCAAAGGGGAAGTGGTAGCTTCTACCTTTGATGAACCGGCGGACCGTCACGTGCAAGTGGCCGAAATGGTACTTAACAAAGCCAAACGCTTGGCCGAACAAGGCAAAGATGTGATTATTTTGCTGGATTCCATTACCCGCTTGGCCCGTGCGTACAATACGGTAGCTCCTTCATCCGGCCGTGTATTAACCGGTGGTTTGGAAGCTACTTCCCTGCAAAAGCCCAAACGTTTCTTAGGGGCTGCCCGCAATATTGAGGAAGGGGGATCTCTGACCATTATCGCCACGGCAATGATTGAAACCGGCAGCCGCATGGACGAAGTAATCTTTGAAGAATTCAAAGGGACCGGTAATAGCGAGCTTACGTTGGACCGCAAATTGTCTGAACGGCGTATTTTCCCCGCGGTGGATATCAACCGCAGCTCTACGCGTAAAGAAAATTTACTCTTGTCTGAAGACGAGCTCAATAAAGTGTGGATCATGCGCAAAGTGCTGGCCCCGCTTAGCTCGGTAGATGCGATGACGATGCTTTTGGAAAAGCTTTCGGCTACCAAGTCCAATAAAGACTTCTTTAAGCAAATGGAAGTAAATGCATTTTAAGTGTATGTTGAATGCGCAAGAGTGGGGCAAACGTATGTTTGTTCCACTTTTTGTTTGAAACTAAATCCCCGGCTTTGCCGGGGAATATTGTTGAGATCAGGTTTATCAGGACTTTAGAATAGCTATATTTAAAATCCGAATGAGCCGATGTACCGTTTCGCGCCGTGGGTTCTTAGATAACGTGTAACGTAAATTTTTCCGTTTGTTGCGGCAAGATCTAAAGCGGTATGTCCACTAACATCTTTTGCATTTACATCGGCCCCGTGTGCAACCAAGTATTTTACAACATTTAAATGGCCCTCAAAAGCGGGAAACATTAAAGCCGTATATCCATGAACATCTTTTGCATTTACGTTGACGTGCTTTTCCTCAACCAAGTATTTTACGACGTTTAAATGGTTATGGGAAGCAGCTTGCATGAGAGGGGTCATTGCTTCGCAATTTTTTACACTCACGCTAGCTCCGTGTTGAACCAGGTATTTTACTACGTCTAAATGTCCATTTGATGCGGCAACATAGAAAGCGCTCTCTCCAAGGCTGTCTTTTTTATTAACGTTAGCCCCGTGTTCAACCAGGTATTTCACAACGTCTAACTTTCCTGTATACGCGGCCCCCCTTAAAGGAAATCCGGCATTTGCGTCGAATCCCTTTTGTTCAATCAGTAATTTTACCATGTCTAAATCCCCATCAAAAGCGGCTTCGTAAAGCAAATCACCATCTCCTTGGATTTGGCTATGATGAATCATAGCAACGGAGGCAGCACGTTCAACACGCGCAGGCAGGCTGTTATCACCAATGTTTGCAAAGGCAACCCTGGGGTTCATTAATGCCACTAGCAATAGGGCCATTATTTTTGTCAGTGTGTTTTTCATTTTATCTCTCCTTCTGCTCCTTTAGTATTCCTACTATTTTAAGTATAAGGAAATACGGCGCATATACCAGGGCCTTAGGGTCTATACAAGCGGGCAAAAAGGGCCCAGAAAAATCTAGGCCCTGTTCTATTATTGAAAAAGGGATTTGTACCCTTCGGTGCTACAAAGGAAGTTGTCTCCTCCGTCCTGTTGGTGAATAGGCCGCCCGCTAGGCACCGGGAGAGATATTCACAAGATATATCTTGTTGTGTGTGGAATACAGATACAGCAAATTTGGTAAATAAACTATGTCCAAAAACAGAAAAACCTCTATGTGTTATGAATCAGACGGAGGATACAATAACTATTTTTACTAAATTTATCTATCAACCACAAAAACGGTTTACTTTTTCACTGGAAAATATGCTATAATAAATTATCAGATTTTTATAAGGAAGAAACGAAAATGAAAGAAAAATTACACCCGACGTATGAATTCGTAGAAGCGGTCTGCGCCTGTGGCCATAAATTTATGACCCGCTCTACGGCTAAAACCTTGAAATTGGACATTTGCTCCGCCTGCCACCCGTTCTTTACCGGCAAACAAAAATTGCTCGATACCGAAGGTATGGTAGAAAAATTCAACAAACGCTTTGCCAAAACCGAAGGGAAAACTTTGGTCCGCAAACCCAAAACTGAAGTGAAGGCCAAAGCCAAACTTAAAAAACCGGTGGCCAAGAAAGCCGCTGTAAAAAAACCGGCTAAGAAAGCAGCTCCGAAAGCTGAAAAAAAAGCTGAAGCCAAAGCAAAATAGCCACGCTTTACCTAAAGAGCAGACAACCGCAAGGAAGTCTGCTCTTTTTGTATATAGGAAAGTTATATGGATACCTCTAAATATACCCAAGAATTTGAAACATTGGAAAAGGAATTGTATTCCGGCAATTTGTCGGGTGCAGAACTGACCAAAAAAGCCAAGCGCCACGCTTTTTTAAAGCCCATCATTGAAAAAGAGCGCGAAATTGCAACCGTTGAAAAAAACATAGCCGATAACCGTGCTTTAATTGAAGCTGGCGAGGATAAAGATTTGGTCAAAATGGCTGCCGATGAATTGGCAGAGTTGGAAGCGAAACTGCCGGAACTTCAAAAGGAACTGCGCATTTTGGTGATTCCGCCCGATCCAAATGATTCTAAAAATATTTACTTGGAAATCCGCCCCGGAGCCGGGGGGGATGAGTCGGCCCTGTTTGCGGCTGAGCTTTTGCGTGTCTATCAACATTTTGCTCAAACCAAGGGATGGACGACCGAAATTTTGGAATTTACCCCTACGGGTTTGAAAGGATGCAAATACGTAAGTATGTTTATCAAAGGGGATGGGGCCTATTCGTGGCTGCGCAATGAAGCCGGAACCCACCGCGTGCAGCGCGTGCCGGATACGGAAACTTCGGGCCGGGTACATACCTCCACCGTTACGGTGGCTATCATGCCGGAGGCCGAAGAAATTGATATTGAAATCCGCCCCGAAGATTTGGAATTGGAAACTTCCCGTGCGGGTGGACACGGCGGGCAGAACGTAAATAAGGTAGAAACGGCCGTACGTATTTTGCATAAGCCGACCGGGATTGTAGTTTCCTGCCGCGAAGAACGTCACCAAGGGGCCAACCGCGAGAAAGCTTTGGCTATGTTGCGTGCTAAACTTTACCAGATAGAAGAAGAAAAACGCAACAAAGAAATCTATGATGAGCGAAAAAGCCAAGTAGGAACAGGGGACCGCTCGGAAAAGATCCGCACGTATAACTTTCCGCAAAGCCGCGTGACCGATCACCGCACCGATAAATCCTACCATAACTTATTGGAAATTATGGAAGGAAATATTGAGCCGATTTTGACGGATTTGCGCACGTACCGCGTAGAACAAAAACTCAAAAATCTGCAAATTTAATGACTATTGCTGAACTTTTGCAAACAGCTGTGTCCCGGTTGCAGGATGCCCAGTCGGACGAACCACAAGCCAATGCCGAATGGTTGCTGGCACACGTGTTAAACGTAACACGTACCTGGGTGCTGGCAAACGGCAGTTTTGAGCTTTCGGATAAAGATCAGAAAATATTTGAAAAATTATTGGCCCGCAAAGAGGCCGGGGAGCCGCTTTCTCACATTGTGGGCGTGGCTCCGTTTTGCGGATTGGATATAGTTGTTACGCCGGATGTGCTTACCCCGCGCCCGGAAACGGAAGATTTGGTAGAACAAGTGGCGGCACGTTTTGAGCATAAGGGCCACTATACGTTTTTGGATATGTGCACGGGTAGTGGATGTATTGCCGTAGCGTTAGCGGTTAAGTTCCCAAACGCTCGGGTATTGGCGGTAGATGTTTCGGCCGCCGCTTTAAAAGTGGCGCAAGAAAATATCCGTAAACATAAACTCCAAGAGCGTGTGCAACTGTTGCAAAGCAATTTGTGGGAGGAAGTAACGGGCGTGTTTGATTTGATTATTGCCAACCCGCCGTATATTCCTACCGAAAATTTAGCCGCTCTTACACGCGAAGTACAGCACGAGCCGCGCCTTGCGCTAGATGGTGGAGCGGACGGATATGAAATCACGCGGCCGTTGTGCCAGGCGGCGGATAATTTTTTGGCCCCGGGCGGCCTGTTAGCCCTGGAATTAGATGACGGACAAGCTTGGCCGCTGGCGCGCGGACTAGCTGAAATTGGTTGGCAAGCAGAGGTCAAAAAAGATATATTTAACGTAGAGCGGTTTGTATTCGCTACACGCAAGTGAGGAGTTTTTATGGATCGGTTTTTAATTGAGGGTGGTAAAAAATTGCACGGTACGGTGCATATCAGCGGTAGTAAAAATGCAGCACTTCCTATTTTAGTGGCTACTTTGCTTACGGATGAAAAGTGCATCCTGCACCGGGTGCCCAATCTGCGCGATGTGCGCACAACACTTAAAATTTTGGAATATTTGGGCAAAAAAATCACGTATCAAAATAATACCGTGGTGGTGGAAGCCAACGGACAGCTTAAAAATAATTTGCCTTATGAACTGGTCAAACAAATGCGGGCCAGCTTTTGGGTGGCGGGGCCGCTTTTGGCGCGCTTTAAGGAAGCAGATATCCCTCTGCCCGGCGGGTGTGCGATTGGGGTGCGCCCGGTGGATATCCACCTCAAAGGATTTGAAAACTTAGGGGCAGTGTGCGATGTAAAAGCCGGTAACGTAATCATCCGCGCAGAAAAATTGACCCCGGCCCAAATTGTGTTGCGTTTCCCAAGCGTGGGGGCTACCCAAAACCTTTTGATGTGTGCGTGCTTGATCCCCGGGGAAACAATTTTGGAAAATGTGGCCAAAGAACCCGAAGTGGACGACGTAATTGCTTTCTTAAATAAAATGGGGGCGGATATCCGCGCGGATGAAAAAGGCCGTTTGGTGGTGCATGGTAAAACTGCCTTACATGGGGCAGAGCATACCGTGGTGGCTGACCGAATTGAAACGGGGTCCTTTATCCTGGCTGCTGCCGCCACGCGCGGGGATGTAACCGTGGCCGATTGTGTGCCCGAGCATAATGCTATTTTGCTGAGCGATTTACGCGAAGCGGGTTTTACCTTGGAAGTAACGGATACTTCGGTGCGTGTGCCCCCGTATGAGGGCGAAATTAAACCTGTGCGGGTGCGTACGGCCCCTTATCCCGGATTCGCTACGGATTTGCAAGCTCCTTGGATGACGCTGATGACGCTTTGTAGCGGCACGGCCGAAATTGATGAAGATATTTTTGAAAACCGCTTTATGCATGCGCCCGAATTAGTGCGTATGGGTGCCAATATCTATACCGAAAAAAGTGTGGCGCGTGTAACAGGGGTCAAAAATCTACTGGCGGCCCATGTGCAAGCATCCGATTTGCGCGGCGGGTTTGCCTTGGTAATGGCCGGGCTGTGTGCGCAAGGGGAAAGCGAAGTGGAACGTATCTATCATATTGACCGCGGATATGAAAACCTAGAGCAAAAATTGGCTGCTTTAGGGGCCACTATTCGTCGCTACAACCCCGATAAAGATGAATTTTAATCAGTGGTTTTTGGACTTACAAACCCGAACCGCATTAAACAGCGGGGCGGGTTTGTCTGCATTCATTAAAGTATTAGACAAGCTGAAAAATCCCCAACAAAATTATAAAATTGTCCACGTGGCAGGTACCAACGGTAAAGGGACTGTATGTACCCTTTTAGCCCATACACTTGTTTGTGCAGGAAAAAGAACGGGATTGTTTGTATCTCCACATTTGCAAAGCCCCACGGAGCGTATCCAAATAAACGGGCAAGCTATTTCCGAGCAAGATTTTAAACAAGCCGTGCAAACGGTGCTGGCCGTACAAGAAAATTCGCTCAATTTATTTGAATTGCTAACCGCTGCCGCGCTGGTGTATTTTGCTTGGCAACAGGTGCAATATGTAGTGTTGGAAACAGGACTAGGCGGCCGTAAAGACCCCACCAATGTATGTACTCCCGTGTTGAGCATCATTACGTCCATCGGGTTGGATCACACGCAATTGCTAGGCAATAGCGAGGCACAAATTGCCACTGAAAAAGCCGGGATTATTAAGCCGGGTGTGCCGGTGATTTGCGGGGAAGTATCGGCGCAGGCCGCGGCAGTTATTGAACAAGCCGTAGCCCACCATCAAACCACGCTCACTTGGGTGCGCGAAGGGAATCCGTTTTATAGTCAAGCGTATGATTTTGTGCACGGATTTACTATTTTGCGTTTGGCGAGCCAGCCCGAATGGAAATTGCGCTTATTGGGGGAAAAACAAGCGCAAAATGCTTGTATTGTTTATCACGCGGCAAAGCAACTGGGTGTGGCGAAAGCTGCTATTCAAACTGCCTTTGAAACCGTCAATTTGCCGGGACGTTTTGAGTGCATTCAAAAAGGGGGAACAACCTTTGTGCTAGATGGGGCCCATAACCCGCAAGCGGTGGCAAATTTAATGCAATTTTGGCAAAAAACGCCTTATGCGGCGCAAAATCCGGCCTTGCTGTGCGGATTTATGAAAGATAAAGATTTAAAACAAATGCTTCCGTTTATGGCTCCGCACTTTCAGCGTGTGATTGTAACGGTTCCGACTTCCCCGCGCGGAGCAAAGGCCGAAGATTTTGGCGATTTGTTAAATGGTTCCAATATTACTTTTGAACCGGATTATAAAACCGCCCTGGCCTTGGTGCAAAAGGAACCAGTGGTATTGTGTGCGGGGTCCTTTTACCTGGTTGGCGCGGTGCGGGAATGCCTGCTATCATAGCCGAAACATTGTGGCTTTGGAAATCAAGTTGACACGAGTCTGCGAATGTAGTTTAATTAAACTATAGCTTTTTATGAGGTTTTAATATGGCGTTAGATAATAATTTGGACGGAAGCAACGATATTGCCCATTTTTTAGAAAAATTTAAAGAAAGCCCTTATACCAAACCTGCCGAGCCGGATTTGTTTTCTCCGGCAAATAACAATGCCGGGGTGCGCCCTGCACAGTACGCGCGCAGTTTTGAAAAATTAGAGCAAAAAATCCACGAATTGGAAGCAAAGTTTGAGGCATCCACCACACAAAATCAGTTGATTTTGTCGGAGTTGGCCCGCACGCGCGACGCCATTGAACGCCAAAAAGATAAGGATGCTTTTTTGGAACATTTATCGCGCACGATTTCCACGTTGCGTACCAGCGTAGAAAATCTCTCTCGCGCGCAACAAACCCAATCGTTTGCTTTTCGCGAAGCACCAGTGCAACGCAGTTTTGATCCGCTTCCTTCCGTTTTTGCGCCTACGCAATCGCCTTCCGCGCAAGCGTATGAGGCCCAAGAGCAAGAAACTTTACGCTTGAAACGGGAACGGGAAGAGCAGGATCGCTTGTTTAACAGTTTGCGTCAAAAGGCCTCTCAGTTAAAGGCGGTTAACAATGCCTTGGGCCGGGAAATCAAAAAAGCCCAACAAGAAAAAATGGAGGCCCTTAAAAAAACGGCCGACCAAGCCAAAGAAATTTTGTCTTTGCGGGATCAACTTACGGCGGCAGAAGAACACTTTAAAGCATTTGATTTTGAAGGCCGTATTATTTCCATTAAGCAGGAATATCAAGAAAAAGTATCTAGCTTGCAAACCCAGCTTAAAGAAATGTCCGACACGTGCGTAAAGCAAGTGGAAGAAATTGAATCGCTAAAGAACGAAAATACCAAATTGCAGCATGCTTCCGCCGAGAAAGAAGCCCTGCAAGCCCAGTTGGCCGGCAAAGAGCAGGAAATGAATGCCTTGAAAGCGACGATGGCTGCGCTTCAGAACAAACAGGCCGATCAGCATGCGCAAGAACTAGCCAGCTTTACCCAACAATTGCGTTCCTTGGAAGAACAGCGCAATCGCTTAACGCTGGAGTTGGAACAATCTCAAATTTCCGTGGAAAATATCCGCCGCGAAAAAGCAGAACTAGAGAACAACTTCAAGCAATTGCGCGCGCAAATTGACCAAAATGATGCTGTGATTGCCCAATTGAAACAAAAAATTGAAGTGTTGGGGCAGCAAAATGAAGAATTGACCAACACAAACCGGGATTTGCTCCACCACAACGAAGATTTACTGCAAACCAATGCGGTACTTACGCAGGATAATACGTCTTTGTCTCACACAAACGTAGAGCTAACCCACCGCAACGCGGCCCTTGCGCAGCATAACAGTAAGCTTTCTCACCGTACGGAAGAATTGGAAACGCAAAAGACAAATTTGTCGCGCCAAATTGTGGAATTGGAAACGGCTAACCAAGCAACGGTAAGGCAAGCCCCTCAAGTACCGGTTTCGGCTCCGGCCCCGGTTTCCAACGCGGCTTTAACGGCGGCGCGTTTGGTTCAACAACATTTGCAAGAAACTGCGTCCCAAGCTGGTTCCGATGCAGCCCAGAATGCTACTTCCGATTCGTTGCGCCGGCCGACGGAACCAGTATTGCATTCGCTGGGACGGCGGTTAACTCCTTCGTCTTCTGAAGAGGCCTGGGAAATGGTTTCTGCTACGATTTCGCGCCCTACTCACATTAAAAGCGAAGAAGATCTGCCCGAAATTAAGGTTACGAAGTCAGCTGATTCCAGCAATCTATTTGACGGCGAAGATTTTTTGGAAAAAACCGATAGTTTTATCGGCCGCATGAAGTGGTCCATCTTCCGGGAGAGCCGTTAGTTCTATGCCCCCTACTAAAGTAATTGTTCTATATGGCGGTAAATCAACCGAGCATGAAGTGTCCGTACATAGTGCGCAAACGGTTTGTCGTATGCTGGCCAGTCAACCGGAAAAGTATCAAATTTATCCTATTTTTATCAGCAAACAGGGCTATTGGTTTTTGCAAGAAGAGTGTGGCCCGCAAACGCCTAAAGATTTGCCGGTAACCCCGGTGATTCGGCCGGATGCCTTGGTGCAAGCGTTGGACGGTTCCTTTTCTATTGGGGCAGATGTCGTGTTTCCGGTAGTACACGGTACTAATTGTGAAGATGGAACGCTGCAGGGATTCTTGGAAACGCTTAACGTCCCTTACGTGGGATGCGGGGTGTTGACCTCGGCCGTGGGAATGGATAAAGAATTGACCAAACTGTTGGCACGGGAAGCCGGGTTGCCGGTGATCCCGTATCAAAAAATTTCCAAACATATTGCGTATGATAAAACTGCCTTGGAAAACTGGGTCAAAGACCGTTTGCCCGTATTTGTAAAACCCGTGCGGCTAGGTTCTTCCGTAGGAATTACCAAAGTAACGCACGTGGAACAATTAGAACTCGCTTTGAAACAGGCCCTGCAATTTGACAGCGAAGCCCTGGTGGAACAGGGGATAGATCATGCCCGTGAAATTTTTTGTGCTGTATACGGAGACGAGGAAAAATTATACACCTCTGCCTGCGGGGAATTGCGCACCGTAGCGGGTGAATTTTTTGATTACAATGCCAAGTATGTGGTAGCAGGTGGGTGTGAAACACAAGTGCCTGCCCGTATCCCGCCGGAAACGGAAGAAGCTATGCGCCGTGATACCCACACGTTGTTCCGTCAGCTGCAAGGGCATGGGCTGGCCCGGGTAGATTTTTTGATGGATCCCAAAACGGGCGAGTATTACATGTCCGAAATCAATACGATCCCCGGCATGAGTGAAACCAGTTTGTTCCCGCAGCTTTTTGAGGCCAGCGGTGTAAATTATGCCCTGATTTTAGACCGGCTAATTGAAATCGCCCGGCAAGAGCATGCCCAAAAAGGACAGTTATCCTTATCCAGACAATTATGACGGTAATCAAACGGTTTTTGAGATATCCTTTTTTTGTGCAACTCCTAGTAGTGTTGTGCACGGTAGGAGCGGCCACCAACTTGGTACTTTTATTGCGGGATGTATTTTTTCAACAACCTATTTTGTGGCGGCTGCACGTGGGTTTTTTGATGCTTTATGTGGCACAGGTTTTGTTTGTTTTGATCCCCGAAAAATATGTTTGTTTGTTGACGGTTTTACAAGGGATTGTGGCCCTGATGACCACAGCGGATTTTATTTTTACCCCTTTGCTGCAAATAGCCGGGCTACTCTATCATGGATTTTTTAGCCCCACGCTGGAACAACTAAAAGTATACCAGTATGTCTTTATGTCGGCTGCGTTTACCTTGCAAATGGCCAGTGCGGCCTATTTGTGGGGATATCTGAAGTCTATTCAAACTCGTCCCCAATAAGAAATACGTATTTGTTTGAAAAGAAAGTGCCCCGCATGGGATTCGAACCCGTATCACCGGTTCCGAAGACCGGTACTCTATCCAGTTGAGCTAACGGGGCTCCCCCTTATTGTAGCAATTTCCGGGGGAGAAATGCACATTCTTTGAGTTGCAAAAAATAATTTAATTTTACTACAATGTCTCTATGAGATCCCTTCAAAATGAAGCTGCTGCACAATGCCCCAACGGATGCGAGCCGTTTGACGTAACCTATTGGTCCTTGGTGCGGGCAGATCAAAATGATGATTTAAAAGCCGCTATTTTAGGCGGAGAACTGAACTTGGTGCGCTGCCCCGAGTGCGGACATTACTTTCACCACGACGGGGAAATTATCTATTTGGATGCCCCCGCGGAACTGTTGGTGTTTGTATTTTCGCCTAAAGATAAACAGCGCGCGGCCGAGTTGCAGCAAAAAATTTCGCACGATTATGAGATTATCAAAAATTCGCTTTTGAAGGATGCTCATTTGGATTATCCGCCGTTATGTGTATTTGGACTGGAAGAATTACAAAATGTATTGCGCCACGAGGAAAACTTGGTGGCTGAGTCCGAAGTAGTAGCGGCTAGTAGCGCGGCCGAAGGGTTTGAAGTGGCCCGCTTAAAACCTTCTTATGCACGCCAACATCATTTTCCTTTTTACATCCCGGCTCCAACCGCTTCCGCTCCCGCAGCTAACGACTATGCCGTGGCGGCAGCCCGCGTGCTTAAAAGCGGCTTAAACAGCGCACTTTTGTTGCAGTTTAAAGACGCTATGTCTGCGCCGGGGGCGCAACTTCCTATTTTATTATGACTTGTTTAATTCCACAAAAACATCACGATAGATTATTAACTATCGGCACCTATGCTCAGCGCTTGGGATTGAAAGCGTGGGTAGTGGGAGGTGCTGTTCGGGATTTTTATCTTGGCCGAGATACACTGGATATGGATTTGATTTTTGATGGCAACCAAGAATCCGTAGCCGGTTTTTGTGTCAAACAATGGGGGGGAGAAAAACGTAAATTTTCCAAATTCGCTACGTTTAAGGTAACGCTCAAAGATGGTTTTAAGTTGGATTTAGCTCGTCTGCGTAGTGAAGTGTACCCTTACCCAGGATCTCTGCCGCAAGTTAGTTTTACTAAAGATATTAAACAGGACCTTTTCCGCCGAGATTTTACCGCTAATGCCTGGGCCCTTTCCATTTTGCCGGATACGTTCGGAAAAAGCGTTGATCCATATGGTGCCCGCAAAGATATTGACAAAGGATTCTTGCGAGTATTACACGAGAAAAGTTTTATTGATGATCCAACCCGCATGTACCGTGGGATTCGCTTTGCCGGACGTTTTGGTTGGCGCGCGGCCCCCAAAACCAAACAACTATTTTTGGAAGCCGTAAAAGAAGAAGCCCCATTGTTGGTTTCACGCGAACGCTTTTGCCAGGAATTTTTAAAAATTTTGGCCGAAGAAAAATTGAAAGCCGTGTTTGATTATCTCATTGAGTATGATCTGCTTAAATTTGCTTGGCCTAGTTTGAAGTGGACAGATGCTTTACTCCAGGTAAATACAGTAGAGGAACGTCTGGGAGTGCTTGTATGCTCTCTAAAGGAGAACGGCGAAGAATTTTTAAGTAGTTTGTGTGTAGCGCATGAACTGTCACAAGCGATTATGGGAGCATGGAAAGTAGAACAACAACGTTTAAGCCCGCTTGCCGCGTTGACCAATTTCCAATATACGGTTTTGCGTGCTGTTTTGCCGGATTTACCGCAGCCAGCTTTGCAACCCAGTGTGTTGCGTGGTCAAGATTTAAAGGACTTGGGGGTATATGGCCGAAATATTTCTTCGCTTTTAGACAAAGTACGCGAGGCCCAGTGGAAAGGGAAAATTTCCACGCGCGAAGAAGCCCTTAAATTCATTGGAAAATAATGGTATAAAAACTCCCCCAAGAAACCTTGGGGGAAGTTTTTCGGTCCATACCGAATTTGCATTAGTTGGCACTAATCAAATTGATTTAAATATAGTATAACTAGTTTAAACTAAAATTTCAAGTCCTTTTTTGAAAATTTGAAAAAAATGCTGCGTATAGAGGGGGAAACCTGGTGCGCGGTTATTAAAATATGCTACAATAGAAATAACTAATTTTATAAACCAAGGAGATCCCTATGGGTGGACATTCACACTGGGCCGGTATTAAGCACAAAAAGGCCCTCGTAGACGCCAAAAAAGGCAAAGTATTTACTAAAATTTTACGCGAAATTACCATCGCCGCTAAAATGAGCGGTGGCAACCCGGACCAAAACCCACGTCTTCGTAAAGCGGTGGACGATGCCCGTGCGGCAAACATGCCTTCTGACAACGTCAAACGCGCAATCATGAAAGGTACCGGCCAATTGCCCGGTGTTTCCTATGAAGAAATTACCTATGAAGGGTACGGCCCCGGTTCTGTAGCAATTATTGTAGAATGCACAACGGACAATAAAAACCGTACGTTCTCGGAAATTCGCAAAATTTTCACCAGCCACGGCGGTTCTATTGGGACGGCGGGCTGCGTGTCTTACATGTTCAAAAGCAAAGGCATGGTCATTGTGAAGAAAGAAGATATTTCCGAAGATGATTTGATGAACTTGGCGTTAGAGGCCGGTGCAGAAGATGTGCGCACTTCGGGTGATGTGTATGAAGTAATTACCAACCCGGATATGGCCGAATTGGACGCGGTGAAAAAAGCCATTGAGGCCAAAGGCATTACGCCTGTGTCTGCCGATTTGACCATGATCCCGGATACGAACGTATCTATTTCGGATGAACACACCGCGGAAACTTTGATGAAAATGTTGGAAGCGTTAGATGATCACGACGATACCAAAAACGTCTATGACAATTCCGACATTCCCGAAGAAGTAGCCGCTAAATTAGAAGCTGAGTAAGAGGTGTTGTGAGCACTAAAACGACTACCGTTTTAGGCATAGACCCCGGTTTAGATAGAACGGGATGGGCCGTCTTAACACGAGATGCCCGTTCCGTTCTTTCGCTTGTAGCGTGCGGGTTGATCCATACCGAGGCAGGGCAGGAACTACCCAAACGCTTGGATTTTGTCTATCAGCAAACGCAAAAAATCTTGCAGGAATATCAGCCGGACCAAGTGGCTATGGAGCAGAACTATTTTCTCAAGCGTGCGCAAACCATGGCCAATACGGTAATGACCCGCGGTGTGATTTTGCTGGCGTGTGAGCAAGCCCAAAAACCCATCACGTTTTATTCTCCAAAGCGCGTTAAAATGATTATTTGCGGCAGTGGCGCGGCCGATAAAAAACAAGTGCAGCGTATGGTGCAACTGACGCTCAACTTAGATAAAGTCATCAACCCCGATGATACGGCCGATGCTGCCGCCATTGGAATCTGCCATTTAAAAACCGCACCTTTGAGTAATATGCTTAACATAAAGGCCGCTTTTTTAGAAAAACTAAAAGCGGCCCGTGAACAACAAGTGGAAAAGAAATAATGTTAGGTTTCAAAATTTGTTTTTAATATTCTCCTTCTATGTGTGCCCAACCTTGAGATGTCAAACTTTCGCAAATGTATTCCCCCATGCTGGTGTATAAGTCCCAGCATTCTCTTGTCCAATTGCTATTGCCTTTTGGGTGAGAAACCTTGAAAGAGTAGTTTGTGTTCACTACTTCGATGGAACAACCGTTTGAATGACAACCGGCATAATACGTAAAATTTTGTGTAACGATGGCCCCATCATTATCAATATCGCCGGGTATTTCCACATTGGCCACATTTGGATAGTAAATGTAGTCTGCTTCCGCATTGGATTTTGCATAACCATTTTCCAGCACATACAAATCCAGTTGTTTTTCCATGGTGCTGATATTGAGTAATGCCTCACTTAGTCGGCTTTTTTCCACGGCTTTTTGGTACTGTGGCAACGCCACCGCTGCCAAAATACCGATGATAAGAACAACGACTAATAATTCTATTAGCGTGAAACCTGCTTTTATTTTTTTGTTCATGTTTTCTCCTTTTGCCGGAGTGCAAAAAAAGCGACGAACTATCGCATAAGCCATTTCCGTAACCCGTGCAATAATCGCCGCCTGCCTACCCCTTACGGGGCAGGCATAAAAGCAGACGATTATTTGATGGACGGAAATGTGCTTGGCCGTTGGGCTTTGCGCTGTGTAGGCTTTCCCTGCACTTCCAACAAATAATCTGTAATTTTTTACTACCCTTTTATTTTAACATAATTTCCCCTGAAATTGCAGGGTCTCGCGCGCGTACGAAAAAATCTTCGCTAAAACCCTGTAAAATTGCTACAATACTAATATGGGAATTATTGTTTTATTACCGGTATTGTTTTTGTCTATTATCTTGCATGAATTTGCCCACGGATATGTGGCATACCGCATGGGGGACGATACCGCTTATTACAGCGGGCGCTTGACGCTCAACCCGATTGCGCACGTGGATATCGTAGGTACGCTAGTTGTGCCGGCGGTATGCTGGTTGTTTGGTTGGCCCCTGTTTGGGTGGGCCAAGCCCGTGCCCATTAACCCCCGGCGTTTCCCTTCGCCACGCAAAGATATGGGCAAAGTGGCTTTTGCCGGCCCGGCGATCAACCTCATTTTAGCTACTATCTGTGCAGGAATTTTGAAGATAGTGATCCTATCCCAAGGGCATTTGGGGGCACAGCTGGCGGCCACCTTGGTGTATATTTTGAAATACGGACTGCTGATTAACGTGTTTTTGGCTATTTTTAATTTAATCCCCATTCCGCCGCTAGACGGTGGGCGCGTAGTAACGGCGTTGCTGCCGCTTGAGGCCGCTATGAAGTATGACTTGTTTGTAGGCCGCTACGGGATGTGGATTGTGTTTGCACTTGTTTTGACCGGGGTGGTAAAATATCTTCTTTTTCCACCCGCAATTTTTATAGTGAGCGTGCTTGCTAAAATTTTTGGTTTATAGAGGTTTTTATGGCAGAAAATAAAATTGTACTTTCGGGCATGCGCCCTACCGGTAAACTCCATTTGGGTAATTTTCACGGAGCCCTTAAAAATTGGGTAGCCCTGCAAGATAGATATAATTGCTATTTCTTTGTGGCGGATTTGCACTCGCTCACGACGGCCTATCAACATACCGAGAATTTGGCCCAAAACAGCGAGGATATGCTTATTGACTGGCTGACCGCCGGGCTGGACCCGAAAAAATGTACCATTTTTATTCAAAGTGATATCCCGCAAGTCAGCGAACTCAATACGTTGCTGGGCATGATTACCCCCTTGGGGTGGCTGCTGCGTAACCCGACGTACAAAGAACAAATTCAAGAACTTTTAAAACAAAAATACGCCGGGCAATTAGATGAAAAAACCTTGGGCGAAAAAGTGGCCTCTATTGCGGCGGATGATGACATCTCTTGCTTTGGATTTTTGGGGTACCCCGTGCTGATGGCAACGGATATCCTCATTCAACAAGCCAGCTACGTGCCGGTGGGTAAAGACCAAACCGCCCACTTGGAAATTGCGCGCGATTTATCGCGCCGGTTTGCCGAAATTTACGGCGAGCAAGTATTTACCGAGCCGCAACCGCTCTATACTACCGTGGCACGCGTGCCGGGGTTAGATGGGCGCAAAATGTCCAAATCGTACAATAACTCTATTTTCCTGGGGGAAGACATTGACAGCGTGCGCAAGAAAGTAATGTCCATGTTTACCGACCCCAATAAAAAAGCCAAGGACGATCCTGCCGACCCCGAAGGATGTGTGGCGTTTGCGTTCCATAAAATTTACAATCCCAACGCCGCCACGCGTTGCGAAGAATGTAAGGCCGGTGCCTTGGGATGCGTAGCGTGCAAGAAAGAGCTTTTTGCCTTGATGGAGCCGGAACTGACGGCCTTTAATGCGCGGCGCAAAACCTTTGAACAAGACAAAGCACAGCTGGCCCAAATTGTGGCACAAGGGAAAGAAAAAGCCCGTGCTAACGCAGCTTGCACATTAGAAAAAGTTAAAAAAGTCATGCGGATTATTAAATAATTATGCTTACTACTGCTCCTACTCCCATTCATGTGCACATCAACGTCTTTGAAGGACCGATGGACTTGCTGTTGCACCTGATTAAAAAAGATAACCTAGATATTTGCGACATTAACATCGCCGAGATTACCAACCAATATCTGGATTATTTGAACGTGATGAAGGAGCTGAATTTGGAAGTGGCCGGTGAGTTTTTGGTGATGGCCAGTACGCTAATGCAAATTAAGGCCAAGACGCTGCTGCCTTCCCAGGCGCCCACTTCCGAGGACGAAGGCCCCAACCCCATGAAGGAATTGGTGGCTAAGCTGGTAGAATATCAAAAATACAAAGAGGCCAGCAAATATTTAAACGAAAAATTAGAAGAAAATAAAGACAAATTTTACCGTTCTGCCCCCATTTTTGACAATAACGAAAAAATGCTCAATTTGCAGCTTTTTGACTTGTTAGCCGCGGTGAAACGGGCGTTTGACCGCTTGGATGAACGCAAGCGTATTGAACTCTTGAAGGTAGAGGAATTTCCGATTGAGTCCAAAATGGAAAAAGTTGTCAATTTGTTTAAAGGGCGGGAATGGGTCCTTTTAGACGATATTTTTGTAGGGGAAACCAAAAAACGCGGGGTGATTACTTGCTTTATGGCGGTGCTGGAGCTGATGAAAATTAAAAAAATTATTGCCCGGCAAGACGAGCTGGAAGGTAGTATCCGCATTTATTTAAACCCCGAAAATAAAGATAAAGATTTTAAAACCTTGATGCATGGCGACGCAGAATAACGCCGGAGAATTTTATGACCGAAGAATTAAACGAAATGACTGCTCAACCTCAACCGCAACCTGCCGAACAACCCCAGCAGATGCCCGCGGCGGATGAGCCAGCCCCTACTTTGTTGCAAAGTGAAGATTTGCAAAAAATTATTGAAACGTTGCTTTTTATTACGGACCGGCCGGTAAAAGTATCGCGCCTGGTGGACGTGATTGAAAATACGACCGCCAAAGAAGTGCGTGAAGCTATTACCCGATTGCAAGATGATTACATGGTGCGCGGAAGTGCCGTGCAAATTTTAGAAATTGCCGGTGGTTACCAAATGTGCACCAAGCCGGAATATGGCCGCTGGGTGCGCCGTTTGTACAACGAAAAGATGACGACCCGCCTTTCCAACGCGGCTTTGGAAACGTTGGCGATTATTGCCTACAAGCAACCCCTTACTCGGGCGGAGATGGAAGCTATCCGCGGGGTGGATGTAGCCGGACCTTTGGAAAAACTTTTAGACCGCGGTTTGGTGCGTGTGGTAGGTCGCAAAGATACCATTGGCCACCCAATGGTGTATGGCACCACGGACGAATTTCTGCGAATGTTTGGCCTGAACAAAGTGGCCGAACTGCCGGACTTGCAAGTATTCGCCGCCAAGAATTTAGAAGATAAACAAGAAGATTTGCCCTTTGGCGAACCACTCCCACCGGTTGGGGCGCCACGTATTATTCCGATTGATGAATTGGAAGGGGAAGAAAAATTTGAAGCGCTAGACGCTTCCACCCCGGACCCATTTTTTAAACGTAACAGCTATAACCAGGGCGACTTGACGTTGCTGGAGGAGAATGAAACTTCATCCACTACAGGGTTTGAAACAGCGGAAGTTTCCGTTCCCCCGCAGCCAAGCCAAGAGCCCTCATCAGAAACTACTGCCAAGGAGGAAGAAAAATGAATATCGTTTTAGCCGCCAGTGAAGCGTTCCCGTTTTGTAAAACCGGGGGACTTGCCGATGTAGTAGGTGCTTTGTGCCAACAGTTCGCCGGACACAAGGGCAATAAAGTACTGTTGTTTTTGCCGCATTACCGCAATATTGTGCGGGTGTCTTCCCTTAAAATCGTACCCGGGGTTTATTTGATTCCCGTGGGAGATAAAATTGAACAGGCCTCTTTGTCTTACATCAATTGGGGCAATGTGCTGGTGTTTTTTGTAAGCAACCGCAAATATTTTGATCGCCCGGATTTGTATCGTACCAAAGAAGGGGAATACCAGGACAATGACGAGCGGTTTATCTTCTTCAACCGGGCTGTACTGGAAGGGTGTAAATTTATTGGGTTCCGCCCGGATATTATCCATTGTCACGATTGGCAAACCGGCCTTATCCCGGCCTATTTGAAAACGGTTTACAAGTTGGACGCTTTCTATACCCGCACGCGCTGTTTGTACACGGTACACAATATTGCCTACCAAGGGCATTATTCTTATGCGGCTTTCCGCAAAGCGGGTTTCCACCCGGTGGATTATACCCCCGAAAAATTTGAATATTACGGCGGGATTAGTTTCTTAAAGAGTGGGCTTGTATTTGCCGATAATATCAATACCGTAAGCCCCAATTACGCGCGCGAAATTCAAAACGACCCGGCCATGGGTTTTGGTTTGGACGGAGTTTTGCGGGCACGCAGCAAGAACTTCTGCGGTATTGTAAACGGCATTGATACGGATATATGGGACCCGGAAATTGACCCCGTGCTTTCGGTGGGTTATGATGCGGCAGAGGCCTCGCGCGGTAAATTAACCGCCAAACGCGCGTTGCAACAACAGTGCAAACTGACTCAAGATGACGATAAACCGATTATAGGCATTGTGTCCCGTTTGGACTACCAAAAAGGGTTGGATGGAGTCATTGGACTCATTGAAAAATTACACAAACAAGTGCAATTTGTGATTTTGGGCCAGGGGGATCCCCTGTTGGAAAAGGCCTATCAAGGATTAGCCCGTGCCCATGCCGGAAGCGTAAGCTATAACAGCCGGTTAGATGAAGAATTGGCTCATAAAATTTATGCCGGGGCAGATTTGTTGTTGATGCCTTCGCGCTTTGAACCGTGTGGGCTTTCGCAACTAATCGCTATGAAATACGGCACGTTGCCCATTGTATCCAAGGTGGGGGGATTAGTGGATACCGTGATTGGATTTGACGGGAAAAATGAAAATACCGCCACCGGGTTCTTTATTGAAACTTTTACGGAAAAAGGGCTCTACAATACCGTGGTTCGGGCTTTGCAAGTGTATAAAAACCGGGTACTGTGGGACCGATTAGTGCGCAGCGCAATGCGGCAAGACGTATCGTGGGATAAATCGGCCCAGGCCTATTTGGATTTGTACCGCAAAACCGTAGCTTAGTATCCCTTAGAAGGATAGCACCTGTAAGGAGAATAGGATGGACGAACTTTTTGAAACGGATGATAAAAAGAAAAAAGTACCTAAACAAATTGGGCACTTGTACCGTAAGTTGTTCTTACTGGTATTTGCCGTGGCGTTACTGGCCCAGGGGCTGGTGATAGTGGAAAAAACACTTACGGATTATTATGACCGCTTGGCAGATTCATTCAAAGTGATTTTAACCGTAGATGATACTGCCGATGATGTCACTTTGCAACAATGGGGCCAAACCCTGAGCCAAAAGCAGGATATTACCAGCGTGCATTTGCTTTCTTCGGAAGATGCCTTGGCGGTGGTTCGTCATAAAAACCCACAGTTAGTAGATGCCCTGTTGGCGTTGGGGAAAAACCAAATGCCGGCTTATTTTGAAATTACTTTGGCGACCCCGGCCCTGAATAATATCCGTCCGTTTGTGGATAATTTGGACGCTGAATATGAAAGCTTAACGCCGCACTATAATTTGGCCCAGGCCAAAATGCTCTTTTACACGGGGCTTTGTGCAAAATTGATCCGTTTGATAGGGCTTTTGTCCCTGCTGGCTTTTTTGGCTTTTATGTTTTTGGTAGAAGCTGCCCCTTACCCGGCACCTCATGCTTGGCGGGGGGGTGTTTCCGGCATATTAGCGGGCGTTGTAGGAGCATTGCTGATAGGCGGGATTATTTATCCTACCGGATTTTTGCAGGAAATGTTACCGTATTTGACTTCCTGGTCGCGGCAGGCCTTGCTGCTTGTATTTTGCGGATTACTAGGGTGGACCTTGGCAAAATGGCAAAAATTTTAGGGATTTTAATGGGGCTAGTGATGTTGGCGTCTTCGGCCTATGCCGATGATGCCGCGCAGCGTAAGCAAGAACTGGCCCAACTAAAAAACCAAGCCCAACAAAAAGAACAAGAACTGAAAAAATACAGAGAACAAGAAAAGAAAATTTCCAAGGAAATTACCGATTTGCAAAATAAAAAAGCCGAAGCAGAAAAACGCAAAAACAAAGTGGAAATGGATTTATCGCTATTGGAACAAAATTTACTTTCTATTGAAGAGAAACGGACCGCCCTCTCGCGCAGTATGCCTATGTGGCAGGGACTCGCCTGGCAAGAGTTGGTGCACTACTATTTGGAGCCGGCCTGTGTATCCTGCCCGGAAGAACATCCCATTGATACGGAAATTTTTATTGACCGCATGCTGACACACAAGGCGGTATTTGCTCAAGCCCTGCAGAAAGAAAATCAAGACGCCCAGGAACGTTTAGCCGATTTTAGCCAACGAAATAAACAATTGCAGGCGGAAAGCTCTCAGCTTAAAAAGGAGCAGGCGGTCATCTCTCAATCCTTTCAGAAAAAACAGCAAGATTTGAATGTTACTAAACGTAAGGTGGACGGCGTACGTAAGGAAATTAATGAGCTTAATAAATCCGCCACTGAGTTAAATAAATTGTTGGCCTCTTTTGAGCAGAAACGCCAAAAAGCGGCAAAGGGCGGGACTTCGTCCAAAAAATCAACAGGCCCCAAGATTAACGTGCCGCCTCATTCGCTCCCGTGGCCTGTTACCGGTAAGGTAATCAGCCAATTTGGTAAAGAGTACCGGGCCGACTTAAATACTTGGATTTTTAGAGACGGTATTAAAATTGCCGCTACGCACGGTTCCCCGGTGCGGGCCAGCGCGGCCGGTAGTGTAATTTATGCAGGCCCCTTCCGTTCTTATGGGAATGTGGTGATTATAGACCATGCAAAAGGATTTTTTACGATTTACGGTTTCTTAAATACGATACAAGTATCGGTAGGAGATTCGGTAGCACAACAAGGTACGGTAGGGACTGTGGGAAAAGACTCTCAAGCCACCTCAGGTACCGGGCAAAGTGCCGTATATTTTGAAATGAGACAGGGAACCACAGCGGTAGATCCGCTAGATTGGTTAAAAAAATAGAGGGAATATGAAACATCAAAAATTAAATAAATGGATAGCTGGTGCAGCTGTATTATTTTTCTTAGGGACGTTGTTCCCTTATGCGTATGGCGCAGTGGATAGCAGTTTGAAAAAATTGCGTACGCTAGTTGACGTGTTGGAATTTGTAAAAGAAAACTATGTGGAAACAACCGACACAGACCAATTAGTTGCTGGGGCCATCAAAGGGGTGGTGAATGAGTTGGATGATTTTTCCTCTTATTTGGATCCGAAAGATTACAAAGAATTGAAAAATGAAACCGAAGGTGAATTTGGCGGCTTGGGGATGCGTTTGCAAAAAGTGGATGGGTTCATTACGGTAATGACCCCGATGCCCGGAACCCCGGCCTTTAAAGCCAACATTATGCCACAAGATCGTATCTTGCGGGTGGACGATCAGGACGTGTCCGACATGAAATTAGACGAAGCGGTGAGCTTGATGCGTGGCAAAGTAGGTAGTAAAGTGAAATTGACGATTGCCCGCAAAGACGACCAAGGGGAATATCAAACCTTGCCGGATATTACCCTCAAACGTGCTACGATTGTGCCCGAAGTAGTATACTACCGTATGTTGCCGGATCACATTGGCTATTTGTATTTGGTGGATTTTTCGGGCCACAGTACCGATGAGATGAAGAAAGCCCTGGCCGATTTAACCAAACAAGGCATGCGTGCCTTGGTACTTGATTTGCGTTTTAACCCGGGGGGACTGCTCAAAGGGGCAGTAGAGGTTTCTAAATTATTTTTGCCGGCGGATAAGATGATTGTCTATACCCAAGGCCGCAAACAGGAATATTATCAAGAATATAAAACAACGGATAATCCACTATATCCCGAAACCCCCATGGCGGTGCTGATCAACCAGGGTTCGGCCAGCGCCAGCGAAATTGTATCCGGCGCGTTGCAAGATAACCAGCGTGCGTTTGTAGTGGGGCAACGTTCCTTTGGTAAAGCCAGCGTACAACAAGTGTTGCCGCTTTCAGGTGGGGCTGGGTTGCGCTTGACTATTGCTAAATATTACACACCTTCCGGGCGGTTGATTCAACGCAATTATCGCGATAAATCCAAAACGGATGAGGGCGGAATTTTGCCGGATGTGGAAGTAATTGTAGCACCGGAAGAAGAGGCGAAAGTTTTCATGCAATACAATGACGTGGTCTATACCCCTGGGCAACCCGTAAAGGCCATGCAATTTACTGCCAAAGACCCGGTATTGGATAAAGCGGTAAAAATTTTATCGGGTAAAATAACGTTAGAAGATGCCAAAAAAGCTTCTCAAGAAGAAGCTGCGGCGCGTAAAGCTAAAAAAGAGAATAAAAAAGAAGATAAAAATGCCGGTGCTCAACCCGCTCAAAAGGCAAAATAGAATGAAAGAAAATTTTACCATTTTGGGAATAGAATCCACGTGCGATGAAACCTCCGCCGCGGTACTTAAGGGAGGGAAGATTTTATTGTCCAATGTGATCTATTCTCAAATTGAGGAACACAAAAAGTATCACGGTGTTGTGCCTGAACTAGCCAGCCGAGCCCATGCCGCTAAAATTGCTACCGTCATTGAGGAGGCATTGCAAAAGCACCCCATTGATTGTGTTGCTTTTGCCAGCGGACCGGGGTTGCCCGGCGGGCTGATGGTTGGGCGCGTAGCCGCAGAAACATTAGCGGCTTATAAGCAAGTACCGTTGATAGGGGTAAACCATTTGGAAGGACACATCTTTGCGTGTGATTTTGAAAACGGTGAAGTAAAGAACCGCTTGCAGTTCCCGTTAGTAGCCCTGGTGGTATCGGGCGGTCATACGGAATTGTGGTACGTAAAAGGATACGGGCAATATAAAGTGCTTGGAAAAACACGTGATGACGCCGCCGGAGAAGCTTTTGATAAAGTGGCCAAGCTTTTAGGGCTTGCCTACCCGGGCGGGCCGCAAGTATCCAAGCAGGCACTTTTGGGCCGGCGGGATGCAATTGATTTCCCGCGGCCGCTTTTGCCGGGTACGTGGGAATTTTCCTTCAGCGGAATTAAAACCTCGGTAAGTTATTATTTGCGCGATCATCAAAATTTTAGTGTACCGGATGTATGCGCCAGTTTTGAACAAGCTATGGTGGATACATTGGTTACTAAAACGTTGTTGGCAGCTAAGAAATATAAGGTGCGTCATATTGCAGTGGGGGGCGGAGTGGCAGCCAATGCATTGCTGCGCCAAACCATGCAAGAACAAGCCGCGTTGCAAGGCAAAAACGTGTATTTTGTGGAACGCAAATTATCTTCGGACAATGCCGCTATGATTGCATTGGCAGCTTATAAAAAGTTAGAATACGCCCAGCAAACCGGTACCAAGGTACAAGCTAACATAGATATTAACCCAAATATGAAAGTAAAGAGCTGGAGCTAAGTTTAAGGAGTAAATATGATTGTGTGGGTCATGCCGGATGCCGGCGATAAAAGTAAAGAAACCTATAATGCTTTTCTATCTTTATTTAGGAAGGAAAATCCGCAGATCAATGTATCTATGCGTGTGTTTACGCGCAACGTGTTGTGGCGGCGGATGTTTACCATCAAAAATCCTACGCACGAGGAAGAAGTGCCGGATGTGATTCAAATCCCGCATTATTGGACGGCACTCTTGGTGCGGGAAGGCGTGGCGGAAAATTTATCTCAATTGGACCCGGGATTATCGCTTACTTCGTGTGTGAAAGCGTTGAAAAACCATTGTTATAAACCCGGTACGAAGGATATTTATTCCTATCCTTGGTGGTTTGATATCAGTGCGTTGCATTACCGCGAAGACCACCTGAAATTGGTAACCAATCACCCCGAGAAAGACCTCTCCACCTGGGAAGGATTCCTGAAAATTTGCGCGGCCTTGCGCGAAAGATTTCAAAATGTTCCCGGATATTATCCGGTGCAAAATAGCGATTGGCGCGGTTCGCTTTCCATGCGCAGTGCATTGCCTTGCGTATGGGGAAGAGGGGTGGACTTGCTGACGGCAGATTTTAAGCGCACCTCCGTAGCCACCAAAGCGTTTAAAGAAGGCATCCGCGATTATATCAACTTGGCGTTGGAAAACTACATGCCTATCTTGCGTGAGCGTGGCTCTTTGGGAACCATGGTTTCCGGGCAGGCCAGTTTAATGATTTCGCGCAAGCAAGGGGTCGGCACGTTTGATGCCCGGCGCGGCATCCCGGTGCGAACCTTGCCGGTCCCGTCCACGGGGGATACGCGGGCGGCCTATTTATCGGGCATGAATTTGTTTGTCAACGTGCGCTCTCAACATAAAAAAGAAGCACTTAGTTTTATTAAGTTTTGCGCCCGGCCCGAGGTGCAAGCTTATTTGGCACGGACCTTGGAAGTGTTCCCCGCGTTTGAAGATGCTGTGGAATTATTTGTGCTTTCTTCGCCTTCTAAACGTTTGCGTGCGTATGAAAATATTTTACCGCTGGCCAAAACGTTGCCGAATTTAACCATTACCGGCACAATTATGGAAATTTTAAAGCGTATTTTAGCTGTATGTGCTACACAAATTGTGGAGGGGCGTTTTACGCAGGCCTCGCTGGACCGCGAGCTGGACCTGGCCGCCAAAGAAATAGAATATTTGTTGTCTATTTATGAGGGATAATTATGTTTGATAAAAAATCCTACACACTTTATAAATTTCACAAACAATTAAACCAAGCGTTTCAAAACAAGCGCGAATTATTGGAAAGTGCCTTGCCGGTGCTGCGCAATTTGTTTAAGCTGGACCGCATTTACTTTTTTGATTGGCAACAGGAGCGGGCGATTCTTTCGTTGCGAATGATGTGCAAAAAAGAATATTGCATGGACAAGCAGGAAGACATTTCCGTAATCGGTGAACCGGCTTTCTTAAAGCAACTGTTGCGCGAAGGCATTACCGAGACGACCGACCTGAGCTACCCTGCCATTTACGTGCTGGTGAAGTGGCAACGCCCCAGCATGGAACTGCGTGGCGGCGAAGTGCGCACGTATATGCAAGAAAAAGTAGGGGTGCTGCGTTTGGAACGCTTCCGCAAAAACCGTCCGTTTACGCCGCAGGAAAAGGAACTCATTCAAGCGTTGGGGCAAGAAATTTCACACAATTTGCGCAACACGGAAATTGACCAGGCCAAAAACCAGCGTTTAAACGTGTCTACGGCGCTTAACGATTTGTCCACGGTGTTTGCATCTTCGTTGCGGCTTAACGACGGCTTGGAACTAATTTTGCAAGGGGTGCAAAAGTACTTCCGTTTTGACCGCGTGCGTTTGTATTTGACGGACTCTTACGGCCGGCGTGTTAAAAGTGCGTTGTGTGTGGATATTTCCGGCCAAGTAACGCACCGCAAAGGGGACGAAATTACCGAGCAAGAACAAGCCCTGGTGAAAGAGGTTTTTGACTCGGCCACTACGTACCGTTCTACCCGCAGTGTAATTTACATTCCCTTAAAAGTGCAGCGCAGCAAAGTAGGTTTTTTGGCGTTTGATAATATTTTGTCCCGGCGGCACATTGGGTATTTGGATTTTATTTCGTTGCAGCAGTTTGCCTCGCAAATGGCGCTTTCTATTGACAATGCGCGCTTGTTTGAACGCGTGCAAGAATTGTCTAATTACGACGAGCTTACCCGCCTGCCGGTGCGGCGTTATTTTAATGAAAAATTATCGGAAGAAATTTACCGTGCCAAGCGGTTTAATTTAACGCTGTCGCTAATGATTATTGACATTGATTTTTTCAAACAAATTAACGACAACTACGGCCACCAAATTGGGGACTGGGCTTTGCAAGAAGTCAGCCGGGTGATCCGTCATAGTTTACGTCAGACCGACGTGCCCTGCCGTTTTGGCGGGGACGAAATGGTCATCATGCTCCCCAGCACCAACAGTGAAGAATCCAAGGTAATTGCCAAACGTCTGCACGAGCGCATTACCGCCATTGTGCTGCCCACCAAGTATACCGGGGGGGAAGAAATCCATATTTCTATCAGCCAAGGGATTGCCACTTTCCCGTCGGATGCGTCCAGCACGGAAGAGCTTTTTGCGCAGGCAGACAAAGCGCTTTACGTGGTAAAGCAAAACGGGCGCGGGCACTTTGCCGTCTACCGCGAGGTGGCCGACCAAGTGCAGGGATACAGCAAAGAATAACGGCAAACGGCGTGCGTGGAAGATGCTGAATCAAGTTCAGCATGACACGTGTTGTGAAACTAAATAGAGTTGTCATCCCAAACTTGATTTGGGATCTTCGACGCTGGTAGTTACGTAAGAAACGACGAACGGCAGGCGCGGAAGCCCCTGAAACAAGTTCAGGGATAAAACCTGATTTTATGCTTTTGTTTATCGCCGAAAAATCTCTCTTGACATTTCTCTCAAATATTGCGAAAATTTATTGTGTGTAGGTTTGGGGCCTTTTTTAGGAACCGTTCCTACTTACGCAAAGTAGTAAATCACCGGCGGAAATAAATGTAAAGTTCCCGTCGGGGATATATAGTTTTTTAAATAAAAACCTTAAAAGGGATTAACTTAAAAACATGAAAAAAATTACTTCTTTCCTTCGCACTATTTTTACCAAACAGGCGGCAACCCCGTCCATTTTAACTATCTTACTTCTTGTGTCCGCAGCACCGCTGTGGGCCCAAACCGTCAACACCGTAAGCACCGGTGTGTGGTATAATGACGGCGTAAATGCAGCCACTGACGGTACGGATTATGCCTTGTATTGTAATAATACTGGTCCTGAAGTTACTGGAGACAATAACAAAGATAGAAGTTTTGTATATACCCCTGCTCCGAAAAGTAATAGAAACCAAAATGATCCGTGGGCTAGCTCGGCCTTGATTGAGTACGATCAACCCTATCCTTCTCCAACTGCTGCCAATAATTACCCCAACCACTGCTTGGGGTTGTGTGCGGCTTATACATGTAGCAACTTGCCTGTGGGGCAGACCACGTATTCCGTGGCATTCCCGTTGCAGCGCATTACGTTTGATATTTTTAAATATTACAACGGCCAAAACCCCAAAAACCCGGACCAAGCCCCTACCATCCGCTCCATTGATGTGTACCCGGCGCAGGATGTGACTGAACCGAGTAAGTATACCTGCGGTTCATACCGCTGTTCCAACGCGGGACGGGATGATACTAATGAATCTCAAATTGCAGAATGTTTAGGCGCCCACTGGGTTTGTGATGGGACAACCAAGCCGGTAACATCAACTACGAACGTAACTTGTGCTGTAAGTTATAATTCGGATACTGCAGAATTGGATTGGTATTGCCAGGATTCAAGTAAAAATGATTATACGAGCTATGTTTCTTGCGATCTTGATCCAAGCCAACTGACTGATACAACAGTGGTGGCGATTTGTAGAGGAGGTGGAGCAACAAAGCAGTGCACATTGAAGGGATCGGGTGCGCACAATCCGTGCACTATAAACGATTTACAAGTTGCTCAAACAAATGGTTCTTATTGTTGGCCCACTACAATGACTCGTGAGGAAGCTTGTGGTACTGGGCCGGGAAAGACACCAACTAAAGGGACCAGTGGTGGATCTGTGGTTGGCGGGCAAACCTGTTGGCCATATGCGGACGTGGTGTGGCGTAAAAGTGCGGGGATATGTACTATTCAGTCCGATGCTGACGTATTTAGAGGTTGCTGCCAACGTGAAGGCCATAGTGATTGTTTAGTATTTGATAACAACGGGGCTGAAACCAACGAACAGCTTAACTTCTGCACCGGGTGGGATGGATTTTATGAAATTGCCGGTGAATTTGGTAAATCCAACGGGCAATTCGGGTTCCGCGCTACGGCGTATACCAACGTCCCTTCGGACGGTGTGATTGCGGACCGCATTGAAATTGAAGAAACGGGCGTTTACCCCGGCCACAATGGCGCAACCCAAATCCCGATACAAATTGACGTGACTAACGTGCACACTGTGCGCAGTACGCCTTCGCTGATTGGGTCCATTACGCCGGTTGCCGCGCAACCTTATACATTTACCTATCGTTTAAGTAAAGATGCGGATGTGCGCATTGCTATCTTTGATGCATCCACCGCAGATAATGCTGCTTATGCGTATGATGTCGTTCCGGGGACTAATAATAGTACTAACCAAGCAAGTTTTGCCGCCGGCGGCGATTACGAGGCCGCTACAGGTGTAATCGTCCGTACGTTAGTGGACTGGCAGCCGCGCACCGGCGAAGGTATTAAAGGAACTGAAAAAGATACCCAAATTGCGGATTTTGACTCTTGGGATGGCCGCCACGACGAAGGATTCTTGTTGCCGGCCGGTAACTATATTGCCTCTATTCAAGCTAAATCTCAAGACGAATGGGATGGGATAGATTTCTCGCGCGCGGTTACGCGCCAAGTATCCTTGGACCCCTTGAAACTGACGGATGTGCGGGTAACCGGGCTGAACAAGCAATCCACCGCGTATGCTACCATTTCTTACGTGCCGACGGAATCCGCCACCGTGTATTGGGAAGTATATACCCCCGGTACTGTATTTGAAGGGCCCAATGGCGTATCCGAAATTTTAACCGATTCCGCTACTGCTACCGGGACCGGGCCTGCCGTTAAGGCAAATACGGGTTCTTTGGTATATCGCCACATAGAGCAAAAAACCCGCCAAATGAACTATACCGACAAGTGGGACGGCACCTGCCAAGTGTCTGATGTCACCAACAAGGCGTTAGCTCCGGCTACCATTGCTAAAGGGGCTACCTTCCCGAGTGGTGCTTATGAATCTGATGGGGTCACCCCTAAGACGGGTACGTGTAATGAGGATGCCGGTTGTACCTATTATTATCACGTTTATCAGCCCAATGTTTCATCGTGTGTGCGGTATTATGCCCTCCACGAAACATTGCCAAATGGCACGGTTTGTACAAAGGATAATTTGTTGTATAGTAATGCTACGGGGATGTGCGAAGAAAACTATGCTTACGGTGCCCCGATGCCGGATGGAAACTACGTTTATGTATTGTGGGCAGAAATACCTTATAATGGTAAATACGTAAACGCTATCGGGTCTGATGATGGGAAACCCAAATTTACAACGGGTGCAACCTGTTCCAAAACAGGTAAAGAAATTAATAACCAATGTTTTACTGGTGTAAAGACCTTAAAATATACCGTGGGTACCATGGAGTTGGAACGCGGCTTGGTGGGCATTACGTTGCAGCCCGTCAGCTACGCTACCATTGGTTCTAGCCCTACGGCGTATGGGCTTGATCCGTTTATCTTTAAATACTCGCTGGATAGGCCTGCCCAAGTGATTGCCACGGTTGAAAATACCGCCGGCGTAGTGGTAAAACACTTGACGCTGGAAGAAGGCGAGCCGAATGTTTCCCAACAGCTTAATACCATCACTTGGGACGGGCGCGACGATCAAGGCCGTATGGTCTACCCCGGAACGTATATGTTCCGCGTGAAGGCCATGGACGCTATGTTCCCCGCGCAAAGCAACGAAGCCATTACCACCTTCCCTGTGGATATGTACCGCGTGGTGGATATGGAAACCACCCACGTATATGGGGATGCCAATGCCAAGGCAACTATTTCGTATCACTTGTCCAAACCCATGAACGTGCAGATCAATATATATAATAAGGATGTTGTCATCCCGGATTATAATGGTCTGACCGGGGAGTATAGTGATTATGAAGTGTTATCGGTGTGTAACGGGAAGCTGGAACATGTGGCAAAGGAAGATTGGGACAAAGCTACTGGTCGCCCTAGCGTATCCGTTGATTGCTCGGATGTTCCCTCGCAGACCATGCCTAGAGAGATTGTTACAAATGGATCTATTGTGGAATATAAGGAGTATGGTAGCCCTGCTAAGTATTATCGTAAGACTTGGACGGCTGCGGAAGAATATAACTTGGATCCGACCAAATACCGTGGAGATGACGGAAAAGAATATTCTATTCCTAAATATACCATTTACTTGAAAATGGAACAAATTAAAACCACCACCCAAGGTGCCGGCGTGGTATGGCCGCCCCGCATCTGCGATAAGAAAACGGATGGTACGGATCGCGGTACGGAGAGCATTTTTACAGGTGGGGCTGTTGATCCGGCCAAAGTAAACCAGTATAAAGTTGCTTGTATCTACGTAAACGATAAAACATTTACCAATTACCCGGCGAATGCTGTAACGGCTGCCTCGGGCGCGGTGGATGTGCGCTTGCAACCGATCCACACGATTGAACGCTCCAGCTTGAAGACCGGCGATGAGGCCCTTGTGATGGAAGAATGGGATGCGTTGTACTTCTACAACCCCACTCCGTCCGGCTCCAAGTATACACAAGAACAAATTAACAAGTGTAAAAACGCCACCGAAAAGGCCAACTGCCCGTACGGTATGATCCCGGACGGTGCGTATCCGTTCTACATCTCGGCCCGCTCCAACGAGCCCTTCAACCGCTACTATTATAGTAGGCAGATGGATGGAGTCAGCAACGTGTACAGCGTTTCGGACCAACCGTTTAGAACTGCGGCTGAAGTCAAACAAGAAAGCTACCTCTACGCGTCGGATAAGTCGGTCGGGAACATTTATGTAACCCGCGGCGCGGTGTACTTCTTGGACGACTCGGTACATGTGTACTCCAACTCGCCGCAGATGTTTAATACTTCTACCACCACCATGAAGTATCTGCCGCCGTACGAGATTAACTTCTCTATCTCCCGCGCGGCTACGGTAGAAATTGCCATCGTGGCGTTGCAGGATGGCGTCTGCTCGCCGATTACCGACAACGTCAAATCCGGCAAAGTAAATACCTTTGAATCCCGCACCAACGTGGCGGGGGACATCTGCCGTGTGCTTTCGTATAAGCCCAAGAATATGTCCTCTCAAGCGTTTGATGCTACCGCCATCCACAAAGTAATTTGGGACGGCACCGACCATAACGGCAACTACGTCAAATCCGGCATCAATTACGAAATCCGCTTAACGGCCCGTAACTACCCGGATGCCACCATGTACGAGCCCACGGTCAAGAGTATTACCACCACGGTCAACATCATGAAAGTGTTTGACCTCTTAGAGGTGGATAACTACGCTATCTTCCAACGTGACACGGATATGAAGATTGGTTACCAGGTATCTGTGCCGATGAAAGTAGCTGTTCAAATTTTGAAACCCGGTACCACCATCTACGACTGGACCAAAGGTACCCTGCGCGACCCTGCCACCGGCAAGGAAGTAAAAGATATCAACGACGTGCTTGTGCGCGCGATTGTGGGTATCCGCTCGAGCAATATGCTCATCCAAGAAGTGTGGGACGGCCGCGACTACGCTCAACAGGAAGTGCCCGACGGCGTTTACCCCTTCCGCTTCGTAACCGTGCCCGGTAACGAAACGGCCGCTATTGACAGCGTAACGGGTGCTATTGCTGAAGGATTTGGCGACGATTCCTCCGAAGATTCAACCAAGTGGAAAGTAAACTACGTGGCCGATGATCAAGAATATACTACCTTGCATAAAGCGACGGTAGCTATCGGCGACGGGCGGTTCGTCTGCGAAGATTGGAAGAAGACTGTGTTCTTCTACCCCAACCCGCTGCGCGATGCCAGCAAAGGTACCTTGGAAATTACCAAGATGCCCGTGCCCGGTACGGTATCTATTAAGTACTTCAACTTGGCCGGCGACCTGGTGCGCGATAGCGACTACACCTGTGTGGATGCCAATAACTTCCAAACCACCATGGGTAAGGATTTCTACTTCCAACCCGATAACAACATCAGCGATACGCGTGTGCCGCTTGATGAAAACGGTGACTTGGCTATTAAGAACATCCGCAACGCTGCCTTGCGCTGCAAATGGGACCGCACCAACCAGCACGGCAAGAAAGTAGCACGCGGTGTGTATTTCGGGCTGATTGACTTTAAGGCCTTTAACGGGCGCGAACATTGCCAAAAGGTGGTTAAAATCTTAATCCCCTAAGGCGGGTGTTCGTGGTATAATATTATAAGGAATGAAAAACTTTATGAAGATATCAAAACTTGTAGTTGCTAGTTTAACGGTGGGGTTGCTAAGCACCCCTGCCATGGCTATTCACAAGAATGCCGGTACCAGCGCAGGCGCGTTCTTAAAAATTGACGCCGGCGCCCCGCGTGCCCAAGCATTAGGGAATGCCTTCGTCTCCGTGGCCGACGGGCCCGAGGCGTTGTTCTGGAACCCGGCCGGTTCGGCTGCCGCTACCACGCGCGAAATCCAGTTTACCTATATGGATTACTTGCAAGGGTACAAAGCCCGTACGTTGGCGTATCTGCAACCGATCGGTAAGACGATTATCGGGTTAAGCGTCAACTACATGGATATGAAAAACTTTGATTTTCGCGATTGGCAAGGCCGTCCCAATCCGGAAGTAGGTATCCCGGTGCAGAACTTTGTGGGTAGCTTGTCCATTGCGCGCGGTTTTATCAACCAAAAATTGCAATTGGGTGCTACCGCTAAATACATTACAGAACGTTTGGACAACGGCTCGGGCCATAACCATTATGACAACGTCGGTTTTGACGTGGGTGCCAAATTGCGCTTGGTAAATTGGTTGGGTTTAGGCGGTGCGTTGGTAAACATCGGCGATAGAGACGAAATGCCGCGCGGCCTTCGCTTAGGGGCTGACTTAAATACCCGCTACTTTACGATTTCCGGCGAATATATGAAATATGTGGACGATAAAGCCCGCTATGGTGTAGGTTTGGAAATCCACATCCCCGAAGATTTGTTGCAAGTGGCTCGTTTTGACTTGCGTGTAGGTTACTATACGCGTGATAACGCCGGTATCAACGAAGACAGTTGGGTCAAACAAGTAGGGTTGGAAGAAACCTCCCGCGTTTCCTTTGGGTTTGGTATTTACAGCGCCGAACTGTTTGGATATGGGGCCTCGCTTGATTATGCCGTTACGCCGTTTGGGGCGTTGGGTACGTCGCAACAGATTGCCGTATCCGTGCAATTTTAAGTATGAAGGAGCTGGGTAAAGTACTTCAAAATAAAAAAGGGCAGGCCGCTGTTGAATATATTTTAGTGGCAGCGGGGCTGATGGGAATGTTCCTAGCATTTTATGTAACGTATTCCCACTTAGTACCGCAACAGTTTGAACAGGGCGCCAAAATTATTTTGTCGGACTATAGCCCCCAAAGTTAAGAGATTTAAAAAATTAGGAGGAGTTTATGAAATACATCGTTGCATTACAAAACAAAGCCGATATGCTCAAAGCCAAAGCTTTAGGCATGGTAGCTAAAAAAGAAGGGCAGACTACCATTGAATACGTAATGATTATTGGCGTAATCGTGGTAGTAGCCGGTTTGGCTATGGTGGCCATGAGATCTTTGGTGCCGGATGTGTTTGAAAGCATTAAAGCCAAAATCTTAGGCGGTATCAATAACGCTAACTAAGTTATGCATATTATTCATAGGAGGCGCGGACAAGTAACTGTAGAGTTAATGCTTATTTTGCCTGTATTTATGCTGCTTATTTTCTTTGTGCTTGAATACGGCAATATAGCTTACCGCACCTTGGTATTAAACCACGCTTCCTATGAATTTGCACGCATTGCTTCGCTAACGGGGGTAGATAAGCCCAGCGGCAATGCAAACCGAACCATAATGGTTCAGAAAATTGATCAGGCCAAACGCAAGATTTTTGGGGCCGAGGCCGAACGTCTTAATGTACAGGTAAAGGTGGAAACAACCGGTATAGACCCGATGTATAAACGGCACCGCCACCAAGACGTGATTGTAACGGTGATTTATCCGGTAAGGTTGGCGTTCCCGGGGACAAGTTGGTTGTTGGCGGATGCGCCCCGCCGGGAAGGAATGCGAAAAATAAAAGCTACCGCGCGTATGCCGGTGGAGAAATCGTATCTGAGTTCAGATATGAAATAACCGATTTGATTTATAATTTAAGTTGTAAGGAGAATACATGAGAAGAGGTTTTTTATTACCCTTGTTACTGGCTATTTTGGCAGCCATTGTATATGCAATGATTGTCAGCAGTGCTGAGAAAAAATTGAATGCGTCCAAAAACGTGAAATACGTATTTGTTCCGACGCGTGATATTAAAGAACGTGAAGTCATTAAAAGGGATTTTGTAAAAACCGTCCCTGTGCCGGCTGCCTACCTACAGAAAGATGCTTTTACTTACAGCACGGAAGCAGATTTTAAAGCGATTGAAAACGCGGTAGCCCGTATTCAAATCCCCAAAGGAAACCAAATTTCCAAATATGCTATTACCTCCCTTTCGCCGGAAGCGGGGCTTTCCAGCAAAATCCCGGTGCAAATGAGAGGATACATCATTACCGATGTCCCGATAGCGACCGCCAGCTTAATCAAACCGGATGATAACGTAGATATTTTGTTTACGTTTAAGGCCGATATGAAAGACGGTTCTCAACAAAACGTGGCTGTTACCCTTTTGCAAAACATCAAAGTGCTTGGTGTGGGGGGCGATTTAGGACAAGGTTTGGATGCTAAAACCGCCAGCTCCCTTAAAAACAAAGACGAAGAGGCCTCTGCTTATTCGGATAGTACGGCGTTGGCGTTGTCTCTTTCTCCGCGTGATGCGCAATACTTGGCCTTGGCCCAACAACAGGGTGAAATTTCGGTCATCTTACGTTCTCACGGGGATGTAACCAACTATATGATGGAGATTGCTACTTTCCAAAAATTATTTAATTAATGGGATGAAACATGATTAATAAAAAGTTTACTTATGGCGTTTCATTATCAGTTTTACTAATTAGTTTGCTCGCTCCGTCTTGCGCGCATGCTAAGAAGACACGTTTAGTGGCAGTAAGTGCCGACGTTGTCGAAATCAGCGGAACCCTGCAAAGCGTGAAAGGGTTCTCCTGGAACCAGCTCTTCGATTTTGAAGAAGCGACGATCCCGGGCATTTTGTCTTTGGGTGAATTTGAACGTAAAACGGCGGTAGCTACCCGTTTGCGTTTGATGGAAACAGAAGGCCGCGCTCAAGTGCTTTCTAACCCCAAGATTGTTACCTCCTCGGGTAGTGCCGCTAAAATTACGGTAGGGGGCCGCGTGCCGATACCGGTGGTAAACAACCAGGGGGTAGGGTCCCAGTTGGAAGACTATGGTATTTTGCTCAACGTGATGCCTACCATCATTCCGGAACGCAATAACATCATTGACTTACAAGTTCAGCTCTCCGTATCTACGGTGGACTATTCTCGTACGGTTATGATTGGTACCGCCACGGCACCTTCTTTCACCAACCGCGACGTAGAAACCCACGTAGAATTAAACAGCGGGGAAACGTTGGTAATTGGCGGACTCAAAAGCAGCGCTCGCAACGTCAGTGAAGACCGCGTGCCGTTCTTAGGGCGCATTCCGCTTTTAGGTTTACTCTTTAAGAATAAAGACGTTACCGAAGAACAACGTTCTTTGTTCTTGTTCATTACGGTTGAAATTGTAGAGTAGTAATTTTATGGCAGAGACGAAAGAAACTCCAAAATCGGAAGCAAAAATTATTGCTTTTTCAGGCCCGAAGGAAGGGGCCGGAAAGACGACTCTTACACTTAATTTGGCGTTGGGTTGGGCAGGCATTCAAAAACGTCCGGTCCTTATTGTTCCGTTGGATCCTCTTGCGCGCCAAGAGCATAGCTTTTATTTAAACATCAAAAAACCAGTCAGCGTAGCGGATATTTTGCAAACGCTTGGCAATACCAATATTGCCGTAGTGGGCGGATTGTTGCGCGGCAAAATTTCTATGTCTCAATGGGGCGTAGGGCTTTTACCGTTGGGCAATACGCGTGCGCAAGTGGCTTCTATCAGCCCTAAAATTTTGATTCCTATTTTATCTCGCTTGGCGCAGACGTTTGATATTTTCCTGGATGTGGATTCCAGTTTCCCCATGCAGGCATTCGCGTTTGATATTGCGGACCGTATGTTTTGGGTGTCGCAAGCTACGCGCACTCACTTAAACGCCACCGTACAGCTTTACAACGATTATAAAGAGCAACACTATCCCATGGATCGTATCAGCGTGATTTGTAACGCCTATGATATGCCTGGGTCCATCCCTTACGAAGAAGTAGAACATTTCTACAGTTCTTTAGGGCAAGAAATAGATGTATTTTTGCCGTGGGATGAAGATGTGATGGCCACCTCCAACCGCAAAGAAGTGGAAATTATTACCAACCCGCAGGCCGAATGGGTAAAAGGGTTACGTTTGATTTTGGCTAAAATCCGCGATTTGAAATCCGCCCCGAAAGATTGGACGGCTTCGGTTTCCGACGAGGAATTTACGCAGGCCGCTCAGGACATTTGGAGCCCGGTACTCTTTAATGGCGGTAAGACGGAAAGTGCCGAAAGTCACGTGGCAGCCGAAGAGGATATGGGCCGGACCAAACTCTCTTTTTGGGACGATTTGAAGCAAAAAGTACACAAAGAAGTCGTACACACGTTGGAAGTTGAGCATATTGTCATCAGCGATGAGAGCTCTGCCAGCGAGCAGACCCGCAAACGGGTGTCTGCCATTGTGGATGATATTTTGCAAAAACAGCCCAATTTGCAGTTTTCCCGTGAACAACGGGCTCGTTTCTCGGCGGAATTATTAGATGAAATTTTGGGGTTAGGGCCGCTGGAAGTACTCATGCGTGACCCGGCTGTTACCGAAATTATGGTAAACGCCTTTGATAAAATTTTTATTGAACAAAAAGGTAAACTCACGCTTACCAAATACAAATTCCGCAACAACGACCAAGTAGTACAGGTAATCAAGCGTATTGTGGCACCGTTGGGACGTCGTATTGACGAATCTGTGCCGCTTGTGGACGCCCGTTTGAAAGATGGTTCCCGTGTGAACGCAATTATTTCACCGCTTGCGGTTTCGGGGCCGACGCTTACTATTCGTCGTTTCTCGCAAAAACCTTTCGGGCCGGAAGATTATTACCGTTTTGGCACCATCAGCCCGGAATGTATGGAATTTATTAAACAGTGCGTTAAAATCCGTAAAAATATTATTGTGTGCGGGGGAACCGGCACCGGTAAAACTACGTTCTTGAACGCTATCTCAGGTTATATTGCCGATGACGAACGTATTATTACCGTGGAAGATACGGCCGAACTTCGTTTACAGCAACCGCACTGGGTGTCGCTGGAATCTCGTCCGCCAAACGTAGAAGGAAAAGGGGCCGTAACGATTCAAGATTTGGTTAAAAACTGTTTGCGTATGCGTCCGGACCGCATTGTGGTAGGGGAGTGCCGTGGTGGCGAGGCCTTAGATATGTTACAAGCTATGAACACCGGTCACGAAGGTTCACTTACTACGATTCACGCCAACACGCCGCGCGACGGATTATCTCGTTTGGAAGCTATGTGCTTGCAAACGGGGGTGGATTTGCCGGTGCGCGTCATTCGCGAAATGATTTCCTCAGCCGTGAACATGATTGTGCAGTTGTCTCGTTTTTCGGATGGTTCCCGTAAGGTAACCTACATCACCGAAATGCACGGGCAGAAAGACGGCATCATTCAATCTACCGATTTGTTCCGCTATGTACAGACGGGTGTAGATGTTAATGGGAAAGTGCAAGGGGTGTTTGCCCCTACCGGGGAGTTACCCACTTTCTTTGATGAATTTGAAGCCAAAGGGTGCCCCGTTTCTAAAGAAGTGTTTACCAAAGGAGCCGTTCCTTTGGGGGCAGACGGAGAACCCGATTTAAAAGCAGCTGGGCAGCAGACGCAGGGGGAACATGTTCCTCCGCCACCTGCGGCGCCCCATACGCCGCAACCTCCCACGCCGCCGGCTGTGTAAAGTAAGGTAAATATGAGAAAAAGTCGTATCCTTATAGCTTTGATTGTTTTGCTGACTTGTGTATGCGGGCCGGCGGAACTGTTTGCGCGTTCTTTGGATACGAAAGATTTGGATAAAATCCAGTGTGCGCAGGATAAAATGCGTATTTTGGCTGGATTTTTTAATACCGAAGATAAAGAAAAAGAAAAAACCTATACCCTTACCAATTTATGCGGTGCCGCTGCCAACAAGCCCGTTACCATGCCGTCCTGGTTTGAACAAGAATTGGAACGGATGGACAAAAACAAAGTGTTATTTGTTACCACCGATAATCAAACGTATAGCGAGGTGGACTTGTGGCGTCAGGCATTTTCAAACGTGTATTTGTATTTGGACCGTGCGGCTGAATCCTTAGACCCCAACAAACCCATTGTGCTTGAGCAGCTTTCCCGCGGGTATGTAGGAAATCGGTTGAACTTGATGGCTACAATTGACCGGTTGAATAAAGACCTGTTGCGCGGGAACCAACTGGTGGTTATGAAAGACAGCATGGAAGGGCGTGCGCGCTCCATGTTATCCACGCTGGAACTTATTAACAATGAGTTTTTTAGTACGATTGAATCTTTCTCCAGCCCGGTAGCCCAGCGCGATGAGAAATATCGTCAATCTGTCATGGCCGTAGTGGTGTTGGCCAACCATTTGTATTCCCAGTTTATGGGCTCTCCTATCCCGGCCAATCCACCGGATCCTAAAACCTATCAGACCACTCGGGCCGACCGACTTTATACGCTTACGTTGATCATTATAGGGTCTTTATTCGCAGGGATGTTTGTGTATTTCCTGATCAATAACAAACGCGAATCTATTGACCGTATGATGGAAGATTACCGCGCAAGAAGTGTGGTATGGGCAGATGATTTCAACCGTCAGTTTGTCAGCATTGATGTAAAGTATATCGTGCTGGGAACCATCGCGATTTTTATGGCTATTGGCTTTTTCTTCGGGTGGATGATTGGCGGATTTATGGGCGTTTTCATATTCTTGGCGTTCCTGTTTGTGGGGGGAGTGGTCAGTATCCGCGTTCCGTCCTCTTTACTTGAGGCCCTTAAACGCCGCCGCGGGGTGAAAGTCAACAAACAGCTGATGGATGCACTGATTTTACTTTCCAACTCACTCAAGTCGGGTATGGATATTGTACAAGGGTTTGAGATGGTTTCCAAAGATTTATTGCCGCCTATTTCGGATGAATTCGGGCTGGTGGTGAAAAACTACCAGTTGGGAACTCCCTTTGAACAAGCATTAGACGGTATGGTAAACCGCGTAGATAGCCGTATGTTGGCCCACGTGGTAAAAGCCATTATTATTCAACGCCAAGTCGGTGGTAACTTGCCGGTCATCTTTGCCCGTTTGGTGGAAAATATTCGCGAAGAGAGCAAATTGGAAGAAAAACTGCAGGCCTTAACGGCTCAACAGCGTATCCAATCTTTGGTTGTCAGTATTATGCCTTTTGCAATGATGGCTATTATGTTTATGTTCAACCCGGACCAGATGCTTTCTTTCTATTTGAGTCCCTTGGGAATGATTTTGTTCTTGTTCTGTATCGTGTGGATTTTCATCGGTATGCAAGTGCTTAAAAAACTGGGAGATATCAAGGTATAGCTATGAGCAATTCCATGTCGCTGGTTTTGAATTTATTGTTATTGATAGGGGCGGGGGCCATTTTTGTGGCTATTTTCCGCTTGTTTGCCCCTGCACAACAGCGCGAAGAAATTGTAGACGTAGCCGTACGGCGCTACAAATCGGCCTCCAGCTTTGCGCGGTTGGACGAAGATAAATTTTTTGATCGCTTGGCCTTGTTCTTCTTGCACACTTTCCATTTGGAAGATAGCTTAGAAGAAATGCATCTGCAGTTAGGTAGTCCCGATAAGCCCCAACCGGTAGATATTTTGTATACCAAAATGATAGCGGCGTTGGTGATTCCTGTGGCTTTGATGCTGTTGTTCCAATCGTTTTGGCCGATTATACTGGTGCCGGTTGCCTTTATGCTGCCGGACTTGCTCATCAAAGGCCGTATTGCACGCCGGCAAGCCGAAATATTGGGCAACTTCTCTGCCACGGTAGATTTGGCTGCCCTGATTATTGAATCCGGTCTAGATTATTTGACCGCGTTTGAAAGAATTATTAAAGTAGCGCGTGAAAAAACCATTTTGGAAGAAGAACTTGAAAAAACAATTGGCGAAATCAAGCTGGGTTATTCCCGGCGTGAGGCATTGGAGCGTTTTGCCGCCCGTACGGGTGTGCAGGAAGTGCGCTCTTTGGTGGGGCTGATTATTCAGTCGGACGAATTGGGTACCAGCTTGGTAGATTTGCTGCGTAACTTCTCGGCCGATTTGCGTTCCCGTCGTTTGAACAAGGCCGAAAAATTGGCGGCCCAGGCCTCTACGAAAATGCTTTTCCCGTTGTTTATATTCATCTTCCCAACGATTTTTATTTTAATTTTATCCCCTATGTTGGGCGGGCTTTTGTCCGGCGGATTGGGGTTCTGAGGCACCGTATGAAAAAAATAACCTTAGTTGCTTTTTTGTTGTTAGCTGTGTATAACGCGGATGCATCCACCTTTACGCGTGAGGTTCCTGTGCGTCAACACGGTAAAGAAGCCGGTATGCTATTGGACTTGGGGAAAATTTCCCTGGGTACACTTAACGATGTGGAAGAAAAAAAGCAATATTTATCCACCGTGCAATTGGAAAAACAACGTATCCAAAACTATACATTGCGTATGGTGTATGATAATGCCTACCAGCTTTATAAACAAGGGGATTATCAACGCGCCCAAGAATTAGCCCAAACTATTTTGAGCATTGATCCAAACTTTAAACAGGCCCAAACTTTGGCCCAACAAGCCAACCATATGGGCACGTATGGGACGGTGTCGGAATCGCAAGTATTAGATGCTAAATTTAAAGAAGCCCTGGCCTTGTATGACAGCGGCCGCTTGGTAGAAGCGAACGATAAATTAAACGAAATTTTAGTCATTCAGCCCGGGAATGCCAAAGCGCAATCTTGGAAACAGCAAATAGATGTGGAAATTGCCAAAGAATATGCGCGCCGCGGTGAAGTAGCCAACGAACAAGAAAATTATCAAGCTGCCTTGGATGCTTGGTATAACGCCCTTTTGATGCGCAAAAACGACCCGGCTTTAGTGGCCAAAATCTCAGAGGCGGAAGAGAAACTGCGCCAGCAACAATTGCAAGAGCATATGAAACAAGCTTTGGAATTTTACAGCCGCGGGCAGTACGTGGAAGCTTATACCGTGTTTGAACGTATCAAAAAAATTCAACCGGGGGATGCCCGGGTGCAGAAGTACATGTCGCAACTGAAAAATGAAATTGCCGGCGGATACTATACAGCAGGATGCCAAGCGTATAGTGCGTATCATTTTGACCAAGCCATTGCCTATTGGAACAATGCCAAAAAATGGGGGGCCGATACCGCTGCAATGGATAATATGATTAAGCAAGCCCGCAACGCGAAAGAACGTTACTTGCGCAACCAAGAATTGCGTGCGAAACAAGAGGCCCTGCAGGCACAACAAGCGCAAGCATTGGCTGAACAGGCCGCTCAGAAAGCCAAAGAAGCTACGGAAGAAGCTCAGCGCAAAGCGGAAGAAATTGATTTGAAAGAAACCATTATGGTGGATGACCTGGTTCCGGGTACTACGACGACCGTAATCCCGGGGGCTGCCACTATACCGGGTACCATTACGGCGGAACAACCGTTGCCGGGTTTAATCCCCGCAGGTATGACCCAGGTATCGGCTGAAGCCCATGCGGCCTCTCAAGCCAAATACATCCAGGGATTGGATGCTTATAACCAAGATGATTTTGAACGTGCCCGCCAAGCGTGGATTGTGGCCAAGCAGCTTGACCCGGGTAATATGGATGCCGAGCTGGGGTTGCGCAAAATTGAAGAGCGCATGATGGTAAAATAGGAGGAATACGTGAAATTAACTTCTAAATGGCTTTTGTGGTTTGTTTTGGTTACTGTGTATGCCGCAGTAATTGGGGGATTGTTTTACTACAATTTGTTCAAGTTCGTGTTTGACCAAAAACTCCAAAACGAAATGGTGGAAATGGTTCGTTACCGAACCCCTCAATTGGTGCAAGCATTAGCCAAAAAACCTCGTGACGTGTCTTTTAACGAAGCGGACCAAATGAAAGAAATGTTGCAAAATGATGCCCGCATTAAAAACGTCATTTATCTAAACTATGATGGTTCTATCCGTTGGCACGAAAATACCAAGTTTTTGCATATGTCGTATGCGGATTACAATAACTCCGTGGGTTTTGACAGCAACGCTGTGGTACAGGCGATCCGTACCAAAACCCCGCGCTCTGTATTAACGGGCGATGGCGACGAATATGATATGGCTATTCCGCTGCTTGCCAAGGGCGATGTAGCAGGGATTGTTAATTTGAAGGTTTCCCGTGCCAGCGCGCGCGATTTAATCCATCGTTCTATGATTCGCTATGTGGTAGGGGCGGTTATTATGTTCCTGCTCATAGGGGGCGTTTTATACCTGTTCTTGCTACTTAAAGTGATTCGTCCACTCAATGCGCTCAAAGACAGCATTGACAGCTTAACCCTGAATAACTTGGTGCTTTCCTATCCCACCCGGCACGACGAAATAGGCGATGTGGCTGTTTCGGTGCAAGGATTGTTGGGTAAAATTAAAGAGGATATGAAAGGGTTGGAACATGGCGAAATTTTAGCCCTGGAAAATGAAAAAACTTGGTGGAAAGCTATTTTCGCCGTGGCAGTGCCCAAGGGAACGCGTGCGATTGTGGTGGATGAAAACAACAACGTTCTCTATACCAATTTTGAATTAAAGGAAGAAGAAGGCCGCAAAATCCACTTATTGGATATTTTTGACGGAACTCAACAGGAAATTATTCAAGTGGTGGGGGAAGCTTTGGAAAACCCTACCAAGGTGTTGCGTGGTACTACCACTACCAAAGATGTAAAATGTACGGTTAAGGCAGTGGAACTGCCTAACGATGCAGGGAAAAACCGGATTGTGATTGTGCTGGAACCGGAGAAATAATTTTTTAGTAAGGAGAAAATATGAAAGTAGAAATTAAAAAAGTATCTATCAAGGATGTATTGTTTTCGGCATTCCCATTGGCTGTATTTGTGGTAATGTTATTAACAGCCGTGTTTGAAGTGTTTAAACCGGAAGCTACTTTGACGGTATCTTACGTAATGGGTTTGGTCATGTATGCTATTTCAGCTACTATTTTGTTCTTGGTATCTAGCGTAGTGTTGTTATTTGCATACAATTTTTTGTGTTCTCTTGGCGTACGCGGAGTACGGGTAGATTTAGAAGATAAATAAAGGAACAGTATGAAAAAAATTGTTGCGTTTTGTTTGGCTGTTTTGGTGGCCGCGCCTGCAGTGTGGGCTGCGCCTGCCGCCAAAAAAGCTGCTACTCAGAAGAAGGCAGAATTTATAATTGTGGAATCAGGCGAGTATGCAGCCGGGAAGGAAGACCCCAGGCTGACCGCAGGGATTGCGCAATTTTTGGGAATGGAGCCGGTAGTTACCAAAAAGACTCAATTGGAAGCTATGCAGGACGAAAAATTGGCTAATTTGGATTATAGTTTCCTCCCTTTGTATTTGGTTAAAAAAACGGATGCCGTTCGCTCTAAAATGGAATCCTATTTACAACGTGGTTTTGTGCTGGAGACGGAAGAGTATATCGTATTGCCGCACCAAACGCGCAGCGGGGTATACACGGCTAAAGAAGCCAAACCGGGCGTAATGGAGATTTTTGTCATGTCGCAATGCCCTTACGGGGTAATGGCTGAAAGTGCGGTTATAGAAGCCAAGAAAAACGGGACATTTCCGCAGGGGAAAGAGGTCAAAATTCGTTATATTGTCAATTATGATCCTCGCAATGGATTTTCCAGCTTGCATGGTTCGGCCGAATGGGAAGAAGATGTACGGCAATTGTTAATTGCCAAGTACTATCCTTCCAAGCTGTGGCAGTATTTAGAGATCCGCAACAAAGATTATCGCTCTAGCCGTTGGGATAAGGCCATGCAGCAAGCCGGTATCAATGTAAATAAAATTATGAAAAAGTTTGATACCGAAGGGTTGGAACTCTTAAAACAAGAAGCTGCTTACGGAAAAGAATACGGCGTGAATGCTTCCCCTTCGTTCTTGTGGGAAGGGAAGGTGCTGCTGGATTTTGGTTCGGCGGCGGAAATAGACGGTTTCTCGTTCTTAAACCCTCGTACAGCTTCGGGGGAAAGGGCAGCGGCTCCCGCGGGTAGCTGCTAAATAAGCGGTTTTTAAACGGGGGCTAGGAGTCAATCCGGCCCCCGTTTTGCTGAGTAGTACCATTTAGAAGTGTGGGAGTTTGCAAAGTGAAGCGCTTTCGTGGGTTATTTTTTAAAGCGGTAGTGGTGTTAAGCATCATCTCTATTGTACCGGTTTTGGTGGTAGGGTACCGAGTGGTGCGGATTAACAGCCTTTTGCTTAAAAATCAGCTTCTGCAAAAACAGGAGATGATTGCCTCCCGCCTTTCCTTCGTGATTCGTTCCTCTTTAATTTCCAAAGAACAGTTATTGTCCGAATTTAGCGATTTGCACACGGATTTTGGTTCCCATGCGTTGATTACCCCTTCGGATTTGGATTATTTGCGGGCGCGTTTCCCGTCTTTGTTTTATTTGGTTGCTTTTTCCAAAACAGGGACACTGCTTTTTGATACGGGTACTGCCCCAACCGATACTTACAGCACCATGCAGCAGGAGATGTTGCGTGCCTGTTTAACGGGCGCTAATTTTATCAGCGATGTGTACGAATGGGACGGGAACCCTTTTATTTGGTTGGGGCAGCCGCTGCATCGTCAGGTGGGATCTTCCCATGTAACGGGTGTATTGGCCGCTGCTATGTATTTAAACGATTTAGTGGATACTTTATCCCAGGCCTATCCGTTGGATATGGATGCGATGATTGTTACACAATCAGGGCAGATTTTGTCTTTTAACGGGGCTCCGCAAGATTTAAATGTGTCCGTTCAGGAACAATTACAAGCGATGTTGGCCCAAGTGCGCCAGCAATTAGACGGTGCCACCCAAGGGGAAGTAGCTCTTTCCGATGGACGGCGGCTGTTGGTAGCGGTAGCGAAAGTTCCCAAAATGTCTTGGGAAATTTACGTTTTGCAGCCGGCTAACGTGCCTATGCGTTTGTTTGTGGATAATTTGATCCATTCTTCTGCATGGGATATTATTTTGGTTGCTTTGTGCATGTTGGCTTTTGTAGGGGTGGTAAGTTATTTGGTAATTATCCCCATTACACGCCCCTTGGCTCGGTTGCGCAAAGCTGTTGTTCGCTTGCGGGAAGATGAAAACCAGGTCATCAAACCGCAAGATGTGGAAATTCCAAATAACGAAATTGGCGAATTGGCCGGTGCGTTTGTGGATATGTCGCAGACGTTGCATGAACGTCGGCAAGAATTAGCTCAAATGAACCAGGTGCTAGAGCAACGGGTAGAGCAACGCACGCGAGAACTTCAGGCGGCTACGGGGGAACTGGTCAAAGCAGAACGTTTGGCGGCAATAGGGCAAATGGCCTCTATTATCAGCCACGAAATTCGCAACCCTTTGGCTGTAATTAGTAATTCCACGCGTTTGATCAAAACACTTACAACCCCCACGGATCAAAAAGTGATCAAGCAATTTAATATTATTGAATCCGAAGTGCGCCAAGCCAATAGTATCATCAACGAAGTGTTGGGCTATGCCCGCAAACGTGAGCTTATTTTGAGCATGATTGATATTAACAGCTTTTTGCATGAAATATTGCTTGCTTTTCCTGTGCCGGCGGGGATTACCGTGCAAGAACAGTTGGCCTCGGAATCGGTTCGTATTAAGGCCGATGCAGAGGAAATTAAGCAAGCCCTGCGTAACTTGCTCACCAACGCCGTAGAGGCAATGCCCAACGGGGGAACTTTAACTTTGGGATCTAAAGTGGGGCGCCGGTTGGTGGCTTTGTACGTAAGCGATACAGGCGCAGGCGTGCCGGAAGAGCTAAAACAAAAGATCTTTTCTCCGTTTTTTACCACAAAAGCACGTGGAACGGGTTTGGGCTTGGCCGTGGTGCGCAAAGCGGTTGTGCGTCACGGTGGAAAACTTTTTATCACAAGCACGCCAGGGAAAGGGGCGTGTTTCCAAATTTATCTAAAAATTTATCGTAAACCGGGAGATACAAATTATGGAGAAGCAAGTTAAAATTTTGGTGGTAGATGATGATAATAACCTGCGTGAAACCCTGGTAGATTTGCTGGAAATTGAAGGGTATAAGGTGTACCAAGCGGGAACGGCGGCGGAATGTTTGGACATTTGCGCCAGTGATTTTTTTAATATTATTTTAATGGATTACAACCTGCCGGACGAAACCGGGTTGGATTTGATCCGAAAAATTCGTTCCTTCAACCACGACAGCCAAATTATTATGATTACAGCTTACGCTTCCCTCAATGCCGTTATGGAAGCTATTCAGGAATCCGTCTACGATTTTTTAATGAAGCCGGTAGATTTTGATTACCTCAAGCGCACCATCAACCGCGCGTTGGATAAATACTTTTTGGAACAAAGCAACAAAGAACTGTTGGCTCAGCTCAAAACACGTAACGAAGATTTGGACCGCCTTAACAATATGAAATCTAAATTTTTCTCTATTGTGTCGCACGATTTGTCCAACTCTCTTATGACGCTTAAAATGAGTTTTGATATGCTCAAAAAGAAGACCAATCCTACAGAGGAACAACAGCAAAAAATGATGTTTATGGATGAATCCATCAGCCAAATTGAACATCTGATTAAAGACTTAGTGGACTGGGCTGCTATTGAAAAAGGCAAATTGCGCATTGAAAAAGCTCCTTTTGAACTTACGGAAAGCTTGCGTAAAACGGTTGAAATTTTCAAGGATAAGGCCAGCAAACACAATATTCGTGTTACGTTCCAAAGTGGAGGGGAAATCCCCGTAGTTGCCGACGAAAAACGCATCCGCCAAGTTATCTCTAATATTTTGGAAAATGCCGTGCGCCATACCCCCGATAACGGAAGCATTAGCATTATTGTTAGTAAAATAGATGAAAAAAATGCTAAAGTATCGGTAGCGGACTCTGGGGATGGTATTGAACCGGATATGGCCCCCAGTTTGTTTGATAGCTTTGCGCAATTTGGAGACAAAGGGCGCGTAGGGCGTTTAGGGCTTGGTTTATCCATAGCTAAAGATATTATTTTAAATCACGATGGGCGCATTTGGGCGAACAGTGATGGGGTAGGTAAAGGAGCCACTTTTAACTTCACCTTGCCTATAGCCAGTTAGTTTTTTAAAGAGAGAGGAGTGTATGCCAGCAAATAAAAAGAAAAAAATTACCGTGTTAATTGCGGATGACCAAACCTTGTTCCGGGAAGGGATAAAGGATATTTTGATGGGTGAAAAATGGGTAGAAGTAGTGGGTGAAGCCAGCGATGGCGTAGAAGCCGTTGCTTTGGCCAAAAAATTAAAACCCGATGTGGTGCTGATGGATATTAAACTGCCTAAGATGGACGGTATTAATGCCACGCGCAAAATCCATGAGACTTGCCCGCAAGTCAATGTGCTTGTACTGTCCAGCTTTGAAGATGAAGCCCACGTGCTTGATGCAATTCAAGCGGGGGCAAACGGATATTTATCCAAAATGTTGCCGGCCGCGGAATTAGTGAGCTCCATTAAAGCATTCACCAGCGAAGGGTTGATGATTCCGCAGCAGCTGATGGGTAAACTGTTGCATGGGCTTCGCAAGATGGGGGACAGCTCCATGCCTTCTCAAGCTACGCTCACAAAAACAGAAATTAAAATTATGGATTTGTTGGGCAAAGGGCTTAGCAATAAAGAACTAGCCCGAGAGTTGGAATGTAGCGTCAAGACGATTAAAAACCACCTCAACAGTGCTTTCCACAAATTAGGGGTTAGCAGCCGCACGGAAGCGGTGGTAAAAGCCATTGAAAAAGGGCTTATTTCATCGGAAGGAAACGTCGTTTTTGATGACGAGGACGAAGATTTTTAGTGCATGAAACGGTTCTTAGCGCCTATTCAACTTTCACTTTCGCGCGGGCAAGCAACTATTGAGTATGTGCTCATGCTGGCCAGCGTGGTGGTGATTTTCTCGGCGTTTTTGACCACGTTTCATACAGATATTGTGCATTATTTGTTTTCGTTCGTAGGGCAACTTTTACCAGGGGAAAATTGATATGCGTTTAAAGCGCCTCTCTCTCTTTCACGCACTTCATAACCGCCGGGCACAGCTTTTGCTGCCGGCGGCCCTGCTCTTGCCGATATTCGTACTGGTAATTTATTTGTTGGTAGAAGTTACCAAGGTTTCCATTGCCAAAGTGCGCAACCAGTTTGCGTTAGACAATGCGGCCTATTCGCAAATGAGTACGGTCAGTTTGTTTTTAAATGCTACGGCTTATCTAAACGGCGGTCTTCCTTTCCGTGTGCTTAGTACCTATGCCGATGAACTTAAACCTGTAGATGCAACAAATAATCCTTACCGCGGGCAAGGAGGTTGGACCGTATTTGACTTGTTTTATCAGGCGGGGGCAGTGCCCAGCGTCGGCCCGGATTATGATAAAAATGCCCATAAAAATCCGGCCCCGTCCCCGGCTTCTACGGATTGGAAAATACATTATGCTCAATACTCGGGGATTGAAGAACAAAAGGACGACGCCGGCAATCCCGCTTATGTGCGCAGCGGGTGGGAGAAAGAAACCCCGGACGCAATTAAAGACCCGGTATGGGTAATGAATAGAGAAATGGTGGAAAAGCATTACATCATTGCCAAGGAAGTGGGGATCCCGGCTATTACCGCTTACTTAAGCACGTACGTGCAGCTGGGGGATACGTTTAACTTGCAAAAAGATTTGTACAAAAAATTAACCCGCAACGCGCATATCTTCCGGGAAGGGTATTATTTGAACGTGGATGATTGTAAAAAGAACGAATGTGCCCGGCAAAGTGCCTCGCGGTTGTTGCCTTTCTTAAACATTCCTACCAAGCGGCAGGAGGCGGATGATTTAGTGTTTCATTTATCTGCTGCGTCAAATTTTGGGGAAGGATCCGGCGGTGCGTGGAAAGTACCGTGGAAGATGACGCGCGATGCCAATGCAGACCCGTTGTTCTTCTTTGCGTACGTGGAACCGTCCGGCCGTAGCAAACTGCGCACGTTAAAGAAGGGGATTTCCCTAAAGCAAAATTTCAAATTGCCGCGCAACCATTTTAACATCAATTTGGAAAGCAAATACAAACCGGCTGTACGCAACACGATTGTAATGTCCTGCCCGCGCGGGAACAATAACTGTGTGTGGCCCAACCCCATTCCCAAATACACCATTATGCTGAGGCCCTAATGAAACGCACCGTTTTTTCTCTCTTTTCCCGCAAAGGGCAGGCCACTACCGAAATGGTACTGCTGTTCCCGGTGTTAATTGTATTTGTGTTATTTATCATTAAAATTTTTGGAATTTTGGTGCTCAACCAAAAATTGCAAATTGCCGGCACGTACGCGGCCCGGCGTTATCAATTGCAATCGCACGAAACGCAATTTTTTGCCCAAGGGTGGGATAAACGTTTCCTGCAAAAAGATTTGCAACGTAAGATAGAAGATTATATTGGTTTTTCAAACCCGGGGATGAAGCAATTTCTTAGTTTAAATACTTTCAAAATGGATATCAACACAAACGGCGGTTGGGCGCGTATTGAGTTGGTAGTGAATACCAAGCCGATTAACATCCGCTTTTTGTGCAAGTACGATAAACAACGCGTTTGCGAACGGGACCAATATTGCATGCGCGGGTACAATTTTTTGTGTGAAAGGGGCACCCAAATTAAAGTGATCAAATATGCCGGGAAGAACGAACGTCCGCTTCCGTATGCCCGCCCGGAGAATAGATAATTTCCCTCTTTTTTGTTTTTTTATAGGGAGCTGCCCTGACGTTAACCCACATATAGGCCCAAATTTGGGCCTTGACAAAATGGGGTTTTAGTCTTATACTAATGATAAGGTGTATCACTCTGTGTTTGAGCGCGCGTGCGTACGTACGGTGCGGGTCAGCAAGAGTAGTTTTTATTTGTTATAGAGGGTAAATGTATGTTTACATTCAAACCAAAAAAAGTTTTTGAGAAGTTAAACAAAATGGACCGCAAGCAGGCCTATACCATTGGGGCTATTGCGGTGGTCAGTGTGGTAGCGCTGATCTTGCTGATTTCTGCGGCTTCGCAGCCGGGGGATGATTCCATGCCGGGCATGAGTACCCACGGGTACGATTTGGCCCAAATGCCCTTTGCTACGGATGAGGCCGAAAAATATCTGCTGGCCAACGCCTACCCGGACATGAAGGAAGGCGGCAGTTTGCTCTATACCCCGCAGGAAAAAGAAGAACGCCAAGAAGAAGATGCTGCCCTGGAAGGGGAAGAAGGCGAAAATACAGAATTTGATGAAAATTCTTCCGGCTCGTCCTCTTCGGATGATGGCGGGTACAGTTCCGGTTCGTCCTCGCGCGGATACGGGGGCTATGGCGGGGGTAGCGGCCGTGGCGGTTCCAAAACAGAAATCGGTCAATTGGGCTCTGCCACTATGGCACACAGCGGGGGCAGTGGAATTAATTCTCAATGGGGCCCCAGTGGGGATTTTAGACAATTTAGAAAGGACGACAAAGGCCGCGAAAAGCCGGTCCAGCTGCGTAATTCCGATGCGCGCCGTTCGCTCTCGCAATTCCGTTCGGGCAGTGTGGCTGCCGCGCGCATTAACGAAAATAAACTCACCAACGCCCGCCGTGCGGCTATGGGGGGGAATATTGACGGTAGCGACGCCTTTGGTAAAGACGGTAGCGTGGATTTGAGCAAATTGCAAAACGGTGGGCTTACGTTGGATACTTCGGCCCCTGCTTCTACCACGGATCTTTCCAACCTGGATAAAAAAGTAGCCGATGCTGCCAAAAAGGCCGAGAATGAAAAAAAGAAGGAAGAGGATAAGAAAGAATGGTGGGAAGAAATGCTAATTAACTTAGCTAAATCCGCTGCGAACAGCTTAGTCAATTCGGTAATGGGCGCATTTGGCGATACAATTAGCGGAAGTATTGCAGGTCAGAAAGCAAAAAATGGTGTTTATAGAAATTTTTCTGATCAGGAATATGCTAAATTAACGAATGAACAAGTGAATGAAATGACGGGAGGCAAGTTTACTACCGTGAAAGAATTTAGAGAACAGTACTCTCCAAGACAGTATTATCGTACATATGGAAAGAGTCATGCCCATGCAGATGCCACAACTGTAAATGCCGCATATGAAGCAAAAGTGGAAGCTATTGGACAGGCACAAAATCGATCGGCCCAAAGACGTACGGATGATCGATTGCGTGATATTGGGCAGCAAGTTGTGGACGCGTCGCGGAATAGACTTTTTAATGGAAACAATTCGGGAACAACAGGGGCGGACATGGCTGCCCGTATTCAACCAAAGACAAATGAAGCTGGGACGGAAGAATAGTCCAGCCATTGGATGAGGAAAAACAATTTTTAGCAGTAACTTAGTTTTAAGGAGGCACCCTATGAAATATATCTTAAATTGGCTTAAAAGCCATGCAGGCAAAGCAAGCGTTAGCTTAGTCCAAGCGGCGGGAATCACCGCTGTGGTGGGCGCGGCCGGCTTTGCGGCGTATAACTATTTAAGTTCCCCGGCGGAAAACAATTCTTTTATGCCGCCTTCTGTGTATGAAAACGGTAACGTGGTGTATGTAGCTTCCGGCGGGGGTGGCGGAACGTATGCTACCAACGGAGCCGTTCAAGGTTCGGCGGAAAATATCCGGCGTTCGCGCGCGTTAGACCTGGCTAACCAGCAGGCCGCGCAATATCAACAACAATCAGCCCTTGAAGATGCACCCGTAAACCCGGCTTATGCGGAAGATGCCTCCTCCGCGCAAGCAGATAGAGCGTATCAGTTAGCGGGTGGCAACTTAGGGGTCGGCCTGGGTGGTGGTACGGATAAAGACGTCAACGCACCTTTACAAATGCTCACCGGTTTGCAAGGCCAGTTGGAAGGCATGACCGATGCCGTAGCCAACGCCACACAAGCCGCTGCCGGACAAGGTGGGGAAGCGAAAGCGGCCCCCGGGCAGAAAGGTTTTGCTACGGTAGAAGGATCGGCTTCCGGCGCGGCAAATGCCTCGCGCAATTGGGGGCAAGGCCGCGGGAGTGGTGGCACGGGTTCCTCTAACGAATTTGTCATTCAAAACAGCAATAAAAACGGGCCTTCTAAAGCGGATTTGGACGCCTTGGCCAAAGCCGGAGACGCTATGGCCGATGCCCGCGCCGCTATGGCATCCGGCTTAAAGGAAGGCAGCCCCATGAAATTTTCGGGCGCTAATTTTGGTCCGTCGGATCGTTTATCTCGTGAGAGAGATGCCCGTGTGAATGGGGCTCAGCGTTTGACGGGACAAGGGGGAACGGAATTGGCCCGTATCCGTAAACACACTGCGCAAATCCATGGCAACAAGACCAACGCAGCCAACGCCGGCGGGTTACCGTTCTTAGCTGGCGCACAAATCAACGGCGGGATGGTGGTGGACGGGTCCGAAGTGACCATCGGTAATTCGTCTTCCAGTGATGTAAGAAGCATGTCGGACACTAGCCTTCGGGGTATCCGTGCCGGGTTAGCCAGCGTACAAACGAACGAAGCGGATAAAAGAGATGCCGCCAAGAAGGAACTGCGTTCCTGGTTGTGGACCATTTTCCCCGCAGTTATGGGGATGATTGTGGGAATTGCCATATTAATAAAATTAGCAAAGGGAGCTGTAAGTCCTTGGGCAAAAGCTGCTTTCTGGATTGCAGCCGGAATTATGACGGCTGTTGCGTTGGCTTCAATCATTTTCTTGTTAACTAAAATACACAAATATGCCGATATCTGCGGACATGACCATTGGGTAGTATGGGGTCGTATTGCAAGCGGCGTTCTGACAGTTGGGGTTGGTGCGGCATGGGTTATGGGAACAAGAGCTGCAAAGGCAGCTTGGAAGTCGTTAAAGTGGTATCAAAAGGCAGCTGTTTACCTGGGTGCCGGTGGCGCAGGTATGGCCGGATACCGTATGCTTGCCGATAAAGACCAATACCTCAAGGATATTGAAGAGGCCAATAAAGGTACCAGCGATATAAAGGAAAGAGTTGATCAAGAAACCAATGCAGAAGGAGGGAACGACAAATGACCGAGCCAAACAACGTAGAACAGCCGTTTGTTATGCCCTCTAAACGGACAATTTGGACCGTGCGCCTGGTATTACTTGCATTGGTGGCGTTATGGGTAGGTGTAGGCATTTATTTTCATATGGAAGCACGTGAAGCACGTGCCAAAGTGGAGCACAACCGCCTGGAGGCCCAACGCCAAGAACAGCGTCTGCGGCGCGAGACCAATTACAAGCAGCGCGTGCAGGACCGCACGTACATCCCGGCCACGCGCAACGCAGTAGACGGACGGTAGAGAGATATAAAGTAAGACGTAACAGCAACGGCGTGCGTGGAAGATGCTGAGTCAAGCTCAGCATGACAGACCTTATAAAATAGAAGTCATCCTGAACTTGATTCAGGATCTTCAACGCGAAGGTAGTAAAGCAGCCATAGAGAAGGGATATTGCCGAATGCCTTCGGTAACGACGTACAAAGTAATAGATTTTTAGCCGTAACTTAATTTTAAGGAGGACTGTATGAATATATTTCGCTTTTTAACAGGCAAGCGCGGCGCCATTAAATTGGCAAATGCTTCGCTGGTGGTGTCTGTGGCGGCGGCGGGCTTGTTCTATGTGGGGGCCAATACGGCCGCCAACAAGCAAATTGCCAAGGAACGCCAAGTGCGCAGCTTAAGCGGGGTGGCAAACACCAACAACCCGTATGAAGGAATGCAACGCCGCGGGCGGATGCTGACCTCTATGAACTTTCGCGATGGCCAAAATCAACTGGCCAGCGAAGAAGATTTAGCCAATCGCACCGGGAATGATGCCTTGGCCCGCTACGGAGCTAACCAACGTGCGCTAGGCAAACTAGAAAGCACCTTGGGGGCTTATCAATTTGGAGATTCGGACGAGCTGAATACCGCCAACCGCGACGTGGCGATGAACCCCACCCAGTTGCAAGTGGGTAACCCCAATGTGGCAGGGATGGAGGGAACCCTGGCGGATGGTGCTTCCGGCGCGGCAGCGCGCGCGGGGGCAGCCGGTGCCGGTTCGGCAGGTGCGCGTTCCAGCTTGGCACCTGCGTCTATGGCGCGAGGTAGTGGTACGGGGGTCAATGTGGCCGGTGCCAATCCTGCCGCAACGGCTAGCGGTCCGCGTATGGGTGGACGTCCTCAAGGAGGAGGTCTATCAGGGGTTATGCCGGGCGGTTCGTTGCCTTCTCGTCTTAAAGAAGGGAGCCCATTGCAAGCCAGCGCCTCATTTGACCGCGGATACCGGGATAGCAGAGCGGCGCGCAGAGGGCACGACGTGTCCGACCGGGATCAACTTAGAGATATTGTAAAAAAATCAGCCGCGGCGGTGCGTAATACAAATGCCGGTGCCAACGAAGGGTATAAACCCTTTATGTCCGGCGGGCCGGGCTCGGGCGGAATGTCGGTTGAAGGCGATAACGCCCCACAAACGGCTACATCTGCTGACTTGGCTGCCAAAACCAATGCCAAGCTTAAAAACATTGGCAACCGCTTAGATAAAGAAAAAGATTTAACAGAGGAACGTAATCAAGCAAATGAGAATTTGATTTGGCAATTCCTTTTAACGGCGGCTGGTTCGTTAGGAGCCATTTTTGCCTTTTCCGCGATCCTCCAAAAGATGGATTTGAAGATCAAAGTGATGGAAAAGGTTGCGCTTTCTTTGGCCTCTAACCCCATGACGGCAAAGATGGCTGCGGCCATGAAAATTAGAATTGCCGCCTTGAAAACCACGCGGTTGCTTACAGCCATTGGGTTTGTGACAGCTGTTGTAGCAGCGAACGGTTTCTTGTTTGCGGCGGCGAAGAGCTTTTCCTCCAAATATGGCAGTATGGGCGGCACTTGGGTTGCCACCGCGGCTCAAATTGCGGCACCGCTTTTGGTGGGGGCCGCTGTGCAAACAGCTATTGAACCGAAATGGAGCCAATTCTTTAAGAAAGTGTGGAGCAACTTTTCGGGTTCCATTACCAATATTGGTATGAGTATGTTCCCAAAAGCTTAGAAAAGTCGGGTGCCCTGTGTGGGCACCCGCAACTGTGTAATTTATGAATGAGAAACCCCCTAAACCACCCAATTATGTGCCCGAAGAGAATTTAGATTTACACGAAAATTTCTCTCCGGCCATTGCGGAAAACGGTCTCATCCGTCCGGCCCCCGTTGAGCCGGACCCGGAGACAGTGGGGGATTTTGCCGACTTAACTTATACCCGTATGGATACGGTGCAGGATTTGGTAGCGTTGCGCTCCGCCAAGGAAGAACAATCCCAAAAACCTGCGGACGAAAAGAAACCGCAAGCGGGGGAAAAAGAACCCGCCCCGCAACCCAAAGAACAAACGCAGCAAGAGCAAGTACCCATTCAGGTCCGCCAGCCCGAGACCCCGGCGCAACCCTCCGAAAAAACATTGCTGCTTACGCAAACCAAAACGGCTTTGTTGCCGCTTTTGAAAAAACCGATTTCCTTTAAAAAATTACGCAGAAAAAAACAAAAAAACAAAGAGGAAAAACTTGCCCAAGGGCCTGTGGCCAACGAGCAAAAAGCGGCTTCCCAGCCGCAAAAGCCCGGTAAGAAGTCCGGCAAGTCAAAAGACAAACAACCCAAGTCCAACACTCCCAGCCGCTGGCCGTGGGTGGTGGCGGTATTGGCATTTTTATTCTTGGGAACCATTACCGGAGTGTTGCCCGTGGAAAAAATTCCATTGCTGCGCAATCTGGCGTATGCGATGGGGTTCACACAGGCAGACACGCAACGAATGTCTTTCTTGCGCGCGTTGTTGACGTGGACGGATAAAACCTTGGGGTTCCGAGGCCGGCTGGCCGAAATGCCGCAAGGGGAAGATTTCTTACCCCGTCGTGGAAACTTTGTCCAGGCGGATTCAGAAGCGGCTGTGGGAAATAGCTTATCTGCCAATATGACCCATTACAATGGGACTACGCATTTAATTGATATCAAATCGCTACAAGCATTGCAGCGCAAACAGGGCCGCGCGCAAGACTCTTTGAACGGGGTGGTGGCTCCCATTGCCGGGCGGGAAGAGCAAGACGCCCGCAACGCTCCGCTGCGCGACGATAAAGTGGCTGTGCGGACCGAGGCCGGCCGCGAACTGGGGGATGTGTATTTTGGCAGTGATGCCTTTGCGCAAAACCGCCAAGCGCAAGACGGTTACGATTCCAGCAAAAAATTGGCTTCGCTTAAGAACCCCTATATTACCAACGGGCACCCGATTGACTGGATGACCGAAAAGGCCTCCCAGCTCATCAATACGGATATGGGGATTGGGGGCATCCAGCGGGAGTTGGGCGGCTCGCGCGTGGTGTGGCAAACGGGGCCGATAGACATCGGGCAGGATGCTGCGCACCGTTCCCTATATCGCGCGTGGATTACCAGCCGTATGTCAAAATATACGCCCAATTTAATGCTCAAAAAATCGCTTGCCAATTCGGGCTTTATCGGGGCGCAGTTGCCCAGCATGGCTTCCAGCGTGCTGAGTGCGGGCGGGGTGCGCTTGGATACGGCTGCCGCTATGGCTGATCAACAAAGCTGGAAAGAGTACTTAGAGTACGAAAAGAACTGCCGCGAGGAATTAACCGCCGCGGGGCGTGCCGGTAAACGGATCACCGACGCGGAAGAAACTATTGCAGATATAACGAAAGATACAGTGGAGTCGCCTACTTGTTTGGAGATTTTAAATGGTGGAAAAGAAAATGTTTTTCAAACGTTTGAGAAAAAAAACAACCAAAAACTTAAGACGCTTAAAGCTAATTGCGATGTCTTAAAAAAGGCCTATGATACCCTTAGCGAAACTTGCAAAATGGCGGTAGATACTAATGTGAATTGTAATTCAACGGTAGAGGAAAATTTTAATAAAGAGCCGTGGGAAAAATTTCACGATAAGTGTGAGCAGAAGTTGGACGAAGATTTTACGAAATATAAAGAGAAAAACTGCAAAGAAAACCTGAACTGTATAACAAAGGAAAAATATAAGGAGATGTATTGGAAAGAGGCAAGTGGTAAAGATAGGTTAGAAATTAAGTCCACAGATCATGTTCTTGGGAACACGACGAAACAATTCCCCACCTTCCTGCGTGGGAAGTGTAAACCCGGAAGTGATGACGGTGTTTTCTGCTCTGAGTGGGAAGAAGATGAGAGCGTGGATCAGAAAGCAATTGACACAATTAAAGGCGGTTTGCAGACAAATTCGGCGTTGTTTGGCTCTCAAACGCTTTAAAAAGTGGCGGGGGTTCCCGTCGTAAAAAGGTCGAAAAAGTAGGGCCCAAAAAAAATTTTTAAAAATAGGCCTTGAAAAAATGAGAAATAGTTGTATAATAATAGTATAGGCAGTATGAAATAGGTTGTCACAGAATGGGGAACCAGTTCTGAACAACGCCTAATTTATTTATGTTCCATAAGCCGGGGGCTGTATAGTTTCACCCCGCAAGTAGTAAAGTAGTAGCCGTACAAATGATTTAGTTTTATAGGAGGCGTTTATGCCAGAGGAAAAGAAAGAAAGTTTCACCTTTAGCGATAAGATCAAAAACAGCAAAGCTGCTGAGAATAAATCTTTCGCTAAATCTTCCTCCAAAATTGGAAGAGACGGCAAACCGAAAGCCACGCTGTTCCAGCGCACGCGTCGGGATGCCCCGTTCTTTATTGCAGCGTTAGTAGCGCTGCTGCTGCTGCCGTTCTTGTATAAGTATAGCGGCCAGTCCAGCGAAGAACAATTGCTTACGCCAGGGAGCGACTTAACTGCGTTTAACCCCGGCGAAGGCGAGAGCATGCTTACCACCTTTAACGAGGACCCTTCACGCCAAATTGCACAGCTTTCTGGCCGTGATTCTTTGTCCTTAATCAAAGGATGGGGGGCTGATGACGAGGAAAACGTCGGTCGTGACGACCTGGACTTTGATTATGACGAGTCCGCCTCTTCGGCTATGGATGCCGAGGGCCGCTACGATGCGGAACATGCTTCCACCTCTGACATAGATATTGAAGAAAACACAACCAATATTTATAAACGCCGTGCCAAAGCAGGCACCCGTGCGGCTTTCCGCCGGGCAGCTACTAAAATTGGCACCCTTGCACCGGCTCATTTGGGCCGGCCGGGTGGTACCGGTTTTGGGTACAAATGGGGCGGTGGCTTAAAAAATGCAGCCAAAAAAGTGGGCCCCAAAGGGCCTACCCAAGGGCCTAAGCCGGTTTCTTTGCAACCGTTACGCGCTTCCGCGGGCCGTGCCTCGTTTGGGGGCGGTAATGCGGCAGCTGCGCGCAAAGGTGCCGACAACATGGGTAAAGCCAACGCGCGTGAAGCGTTGCGCGATTCCTATGTAAGACCTGTGGACCCCACCCGTACAGGCGGGCTGGACTTTACTTCCGGCTTTACCGGGGGCGGCGCGGGTAAATTGGATCATCACATCAACATTGGTAAAGGTGAAACACCGTGGTGGTGGGATATGATGAAGACCCGTATGCAAAAAGAGTGGGAAGCCCGCTTTAACCGCAAATGGGACTGGATTAAATGGGCCGACAAATTGGCGCAACACATCCTGGGCGGCATCATCAACTGTTTACTTACCGGTGATGATAGCGGCGATATGGGCCGTATGTTCGGTTTCGGAGCCGGCGGTGGCGGTAAAGTGGCCAAATGTTGTGGAGTGGCGGAATCCGGTTGGAAAGCAGAATTGGCTGCTATCGGAGCGACATCACTTACTGAGAGCAGTTGTAAGAATATCTTGAGAAAAAAATATGGGAACGCCAAATATAAGGAAGCTTGCGGTGACGAATTTTGGGAAAAAGGTTCCTCAGCTTCTGGCGAAAGTGGTGGTTTCTTTGCTGCCCGTTTGGGTTGTTTAGGTATTAAAGGTTCCGGGTATGGCTCTGGCAATTTAGGGTTGAACGGCACTTGTGAAGAAATGCCTACCTACAGCGTGATCCCGTCCGGCGAAGCGCGCAAGTGGAACATTTACACTTATGTAGTGGTGCGCAACTATGCCCCAGCCGCACTTAAAGACGTTCCTACCCTTACGACTCAAAAAGGGAAGCAACGGTTGCTCTGCGGTTCCAGTGATCGCAGACACGGTGGCACGTCCCTCAACCATGCCGATATTTCGGCCGGGGTTGGGCATGTTGAAGCTAAAAAGGACTCCGAACTGGAAACGAACGTAATTGTAGAGAGCAAAGAAAGTTCTAATGTAACCACCGAACAGCAAAGAATTCGCGAGAACTACTTGGAATATGACCAAGAGGCCTTGCGTGATGCGTGTGTGATTGCGGTTTCCCGCGGGTCTGTATTACCGTATGAACAGGTTAAGAACCACATTATGGACCTGTTTAAAGAGAAATACAAACTGTCTGCTGAGGAAGCTGCTACGGCTTTCTATCAGCTGGACTTGATGTTTGTAAGCTCTTTTGCCACCAAACACAAATTGGCGTATGCCCAATGGTTTGAGTCGGGTCATCACCTTACCAAACTGTTGCCTATGCCGTATTGGGAGTTTGAAAACGCTTACATCAACCACCGCAAGGTTACGCATAAATTGGACGGCAGCCGTGATAACGTCCGCAAATGGCGTGTGGAAGGTGTGGATTTGGTGAAAGGTCAACGGTGCTACTATGGTATGCAATTCTCTTGTGGCCCTGAAAATGTTGCCGAAGCTACACTGATTCTCAAGCAGGCCAGTTTCCATGGCGGTGATAGCCAAGCTGTTCCTAAACTAGGCGACGTAAAAGTAACGGCACAGTTCCGCCCGTTAAATGCTGGGCAAGAAAGCGCCAAAAATTATGTTGTGCAGCCGGTGAATTCTAAGATGGACGGCGAAGGAAATAGAACATCGTTTAACAATTGGACCGTTACGTACGCAATACAGGGATTCTACGCTGATTCTGCTACGCGTACAAATGAAGCCGAAAGAGTGGTGGATGGAGACGGAAACGGCTTAGTCGGTACTGTTGTTTGGACGGCTACACGCGGGGCGGAAGTAATTACCCAAGAATGTCCGCTCAACATGTCCGGCGATGGCTATACTAAACACGTAACAGAGAAAAAGTGTAGCAGTGCCCAGCAAGATGAAGAATGTTGTAGAAAACTGATGACAGAAAGCGGATTGGTGGAGGGAACTGATTTTATCTGGGATCCTTCCAAACCGGTGGGAAGTCAGTGTGTGCGGCTATGTACAAATCCCGAGCAGAGTGCCGAATGCTGTGAACAATTGGGACAGGGTGCAACTTGGCATGAGGAGCCAAATGCTCAAGGCAAACATTGCTATCAAGGGATTACGCCTCCGCCACCATCACCAACATTGGGGCAAACCCGCTTAGCGCCGGTGTTGTCGTGGGTACCTGTTGGGAAAGTAGACTGCCGCCAACAAGCAGGGGATGACGTTAACCCGACAAAGGCTGTGTTCTCCGGGTGTAATGCTAAAATCACCGGTGTTGTGGAAGGACAGAGAGAACATTGCGGATCCCAAACACCCATCATGATGGATTCGCAAGCGGCTGCTACATTCGTGCGCGATGTGGTAACAGCCTACAATGCTACGAATCCGACGATGAAACTGAGCGATAAATTCTACAGCAATACATATCCTACGGATGGGGAATTTGTAGATGCCTTGTTTATTGCTGATCAGTTAGGAATTCCAGATGTTCCTTCCTCTGCCGTGTGTGAATTGGCACGTGATATGGTACGTATGTCTAAGGACCCACATGCCGGACATCGGAGAGTAGAAGAAAGAAATGACTTTAAGGATATTCCTCGTTTTTATCGGAACGATCTTGGAGCATTTTTAGTTTATGTACATCCTACTTCTATCTTGTATCCTAATAAATACTACGGGCAAGAGCATGAGGTGTGTGATTGGCGTTTCTTGCCCAAAGGGTCTACATGCCGCGGAATTAAGAGTACTATGCAAATGGGCAAAGCATTCTACTTTAACTACTATAATGATTCTAAGAAGAATGCTAATTTGCAGTCGTACTTGGGTTCGTTTGATAAAGTGGGTATTAAGAAGACCTATCCACTGGCTGCTATTACTAAAGGCCATTCGGATTTGGCCCACAACTGTCCTACACAGGATTGTGCGAACACCCGCAATAGTTACAATAAGGACGACTACTTCGGGTTGATGATTTCGGATATGGCGACTCTTGATGGGCAGGGGAAAGCCTGCGTGGCCTTTGCCGGTGATAATAAAATGTCGGTTAAAAAAGCCATCGAATATGTACAAAATGTATGTACGACAGGATTAGATGCCAAACCGTATGGTAACCAATCCAGTAGGGGAACGGTTGCTACTAGTGCGGCTATATACGATCCGAATCAAACGTTTACGCAAACAACAAACTCGCGACCTGGAAACGATACTAGTGTACAAAGACAGGGTCAGGCTCGTGGGAGAGGATAATAGTATATTCTATAACGCTAGATCAACTTCAAACCCCCAGTTACCTGGGGGTTTAATTTTCTATTCTTGCGCGTAAGTAGTAAAATGATATTATATACCTATGCGTTACATGCGAGTTTTCTTTGCGCTTTGCTTTTTGGTGCCGGCTTTGCCGGCTTGTGCGGCATTCCCGTTTTCGTTCCGTAAGCCCACTATCAAGACCGACTACTCCAAAACCGTGTGGGATCAAATCATGGAAGAACAGTCCATGACCGATATGCGCCGAGGGATGCGGGAAATGTCCGCCACCAATTATCAGGCCGCTTCCAATAGTTTTGCCCGGGCCGTTATCAAAAACAGCAAAGACCCGTTGCCCTATCTTTTGTTGGGGGCGTCGCTCTATTGGGCGGGCAAAGTGGATGATGCCATTAGCGAATACAACGAAGCCCTCCACCTGGACCCTAACAACGCCATGGCCTACCAGCTTTTGGGGATTGCCTCCGGCTGGAAAGGCGACGTGCAAGAGGCGCAAGATTATTTTTTAAAAGCCAACGCGCTGGACCCCAACAAGGCCGACACGCATATGAACCTCGGCTCCACCTACGCCGTCCAGCACAATTGGGATAAAGCACTTGAGCACTTCCGCCAATCCGCGGACCTGGCCCCGCGCGAGCCGCTTTATCATTATCAGTTAGGTACGCTTTACGAGGCCCTCGGGCGCGACGTGTTGGCCGAAGAATCCTTTAAAAAAGCCATTCACTATTTCAGTAATTATGAAGATGCCATGCTCAGTTTGGGCGCCCTTTACGAAAAGTTAAACCGCCCGCAGGAAGCCCTTAAATATTACAAGCGCGCCGTTAAAACCAAGCCCGGCGATTTTGTGGCGCGCCTGCGCTATGGGTTTTTGCTCATGCAACAAGGACAAGTGGAAGCCGCCCGGCAAATTATTGAGCAGGCCTTCTCTATCACCCGCTTTAAGCAGGACGGGCTTGCCCTAAACGCCGTTTACCGTGCCAGCGGCAACAGCGCACAAGCGTTTGAACAACAAATCCAAAAATTTCAAGAAAGTTTGGCGCGCGTACCGTCCGGCAAACCGGTGAATATAGAAGTGTCGCTTGAGTTCGCCCCCGCAACACCGCCATCTTCCCAACAAGCAGCCCGCCCGCGCACGTACGAGCAGGCCTACGAGCGTTTGCGGGGGGATAGCGCGCTGGAGGGGAATTCTTCGGCTGAGCCGCAAACATTTAAGCGGATGTTCGCTCTGCCGGCTTCCGACGACGATACCCGCCAACAGCAAATTCACGATTTGATAAACGGGATCCGCCAAAGCGTTGCGCAAGCCGCCGGGAAATACAACGTGAACCTTTCTATGCAAGGCCGTACGCTGGATTACAATGCTCCTTCGGCACTCACGCAAAACCGCAACGCCCCGCCCAAAGCCGTGTACGATCCGCGTATCGTCGGGAACGATATGGGCTTGTGGGTGATGGGGCGCACGTGGCTGGGGTTTGTGGACGAAGCTACCGAAGATTTGGCCGAATATACCCAGTGCCCCGCCGATAACACGTGCGATTTGCTAAAAGGATTGGCCGCCTTGGCACGCGGCAATGGGGCCGGGGCCGCCGATGCCTTTACGCGCGCGGCGGATCATCAGCCGCAAGATCCGCTGGCCCAGTTGGGGTTGGGTACCGCAGCCGTGTTGGGCGCCGACGACGAACAAGCCCTTTCCTCCTATAAACACGCCTTGGAATTAGACCCCAAAAATAAGGTGGCGGCTAAAAATATCAAAGTATTGGCGGATGACAAATGAGCGGACGAAATATCCAAAAATACGGTCAGCATTTTTTAACTTCTGCCCTGGTGATCCGGCAAATTGTTGACGCGGCCGAGGTACTGCGCGGGGAAAACTTAGTGGAAATCGGCCCCGGGCAAGGCGCTCTCACGCGTGAGTTTATTGCACGCGGGCAGGCCGGTTTTACCGTCATAGAAATTGATCCGGAAATGATCAATTTCTTGCAAAAAAATTTGCCGCCGTCCGCGCAGATCCAAATTGTGCGGGCCGATTTTTTGCAATTTGATTTGCATTCACTTTCCGCGGTTCCCACCGAGTTTGTGAGTAATTTGCCTTACATTGATGCTGCGGAAATTTTAAATAAAGTTCTTGCTTGGCCTTATTTTAAGACGGCAGTATTTATGTTTCAAAAAGAGCAAGCCCAAAAAATTACCGCTAAACCCGGCGAAAAAGGATACGGAGCCCTGGCGGTTTTGAGCCAGTTGCGTGCGCAAATCGGGCTGATTTGTAACGTCGGGCGCGGGTGCTTTAATCCGCCCCCTAAGGTGGATTCGCGCGTGCTGTGTTTTGAAAAAATTGCCGCGCCCTCTCACTGGCCCGACATAGAGCACTTGGTGCGTGCGGCCTTTTTACACCGGCGTAAAACACTTTTAAATGCTTTGCTGCTTGGCGGATATCAAAAGGAAAACGTGCTTGCGGCCCTCGCACAATTGCAACTGCCCATTACCGTCCGACCCGAGCAGCTTTCCCCACAACAATTTGTGCAACTTGTTCACGCCTTGCCGGCTGTGTAGCATTTTGCTTCTTTAGCTTTACTTTTTTAATTGTTTTTGATACTCTTAACCTATGGGGTGAGTATGAAACAACAGGGTTTGAATCATAAAGGGTTTACACTAATTGAACTGCTGGTGGTGGTGCTGATTATCGCCATCTTGGCAACAGTAGCACTTCCGCAGTATCAAGTAGCTGTGGCCCGTTCGCGGCTAGGGGGCATACAGTCTTCACTTGCCTCTTTCAAGCAGGCCGAAGAACTGTATTACCTATATACGGGAACCTATACAAACAATACCGAAGATTTAGATATTGATTTGCCTCAATGTCCAAAGGACGATGTGTGGCATAACGTGCCTGTGTGCGGGGGTTGGTTGCTAGATCCAATTGACGGAACTCCAACACTTGCTAGCAGCACGGTGCGGGCGGCCTACTGCCCCGAGGTTGCCAAAGTGAAAGGCCGATGGACCGACTGTACGGCCGTGGCGGATTATTACATAACCTATTGGCTTACCCATTCTTTGTATCCGGATAAAATAGAATGTGCCCCCAGGACTGCTTTGGGCGAAAAGATTTGTCGCTCATTTAACCATTAAACGTTGTTCTAATACGCGCTCATTAACCACAAACGGGCGAATATTACTAAGCAATAAATGTTCCACCGCCGCGTTCATTAAGGCGGTTTCTTTTACTTCGTGCGGTGCGTAGAATTTGCCGGCGCGCAGAAGGGCTTCTTGCGGGATGAGACCAATGAGCTCGCTCCCGGTTATTTGTAAGCCGAGCGTGGTGGCCTCTTGCTTGCACGCTTCAAATACATCTTGCAAATTGCTTTGGTGAAAATCCGTTAGATTAAAAGATACTTGCGCACAGTGATAACTTTCCATATACCACCCGATCGCTTTTACGGCGGGAAGACCGCCGTTTTTGGCGCGCAGTTTGGCGGCTATTTCTTTTGCGGCGGTTACGTCTTGCGTATTAAGAGAAATATTAAACGCAATTAAAAAATTGCGTGCGCCCATTACGCTGGCCCCGCTGCGTGCGACGGAAGAGGAAAACTCCTGCGGGCCGTGATCGGGCGGGAGTGTTTTTAATTTCTCGGGCAAGCTTTCATATTCCCCGCGGCGGATGAAAGCCAGGTTTTTGCGTTCGCTATTTTTGGCATTTGCTTCATACAAGTAAACGGGAAGATTTAATTCTGCGGCCACGCGGCGGGCTAAATCGTCCGCTAACTGTGCCGTTTGTTCCAGCGAAATTTCTTGCACGGGTACCAGCGGGCAAACATCCACCGCGCCTAAACGCGGATGCGCACCGTGATGTTCTTGCATATTAATGTGTTTTTGGCAGGCCTTAAAAAGCGCAAAACAGGCCTGCACTACATCCGCCGGCGCCCCGGCCAAAGTAATTACGGTGCGATTTGCATCGGGATTGCTGTCTATATGCAACAGCTTAGCATCCCCCAGTGCGGCACGCAGGTCCGTCAAAATACGAGTCAAAGTCTCCGTATTTTTTGCCTCAGAAATATTCGGTACGGCCTCTATAATTTGCATATATACATTATACCTTTAAAATTTTTTTAAAAAACACTTGCATTTTTGTTTAACATTTATAGTATAATAGTTGTAGGTACTTATTAAGTTTAAGTACTTGATATAATTAATAAAAGGAAGTAATAGTCAATGCCTAAAGGAAAAGTAAAGTGGTTTAACGACCAAAAAGGTTACGGTTTCGTAACCCCCGAAGACGGTTCTAAAGATCTCTTTGTTCACTACCAGGAAATTCAGGGTGACGGTTTCAAGACCTTAGCCGAAGGCCAAGAAGTAGAGTTCGAAGTTGTCGAATCCGAAAAAGGCCCGAAAGCCGTAAAAGTTGTCAAACTGTAATTTTTGGTAACTTTTTAAGGGCCCCGCTAACCCGGGGCTCTTTTTTATGGTGTAAAATGAACGCGAAACAAGATATCAAAACTTCGCTAGGCGAATTGTGGTTTTTGTCCTGCCCGCTTATTGTAACAATGGCTGCGCAGGTAGTTATGCAATTTGTGGACCGAATGTTTTTGGCGTGGTATTCGCCCGAGGCGCTGGGAGCGTGTGTGCCGGGGGGAATGCTGGCTATGACGTTTGGCGCGTTGTTTGTGGGGCTTTCAGGATATACGAGTGTGTTTATTTCCCAATTTAACGCCCGCAAGAAACGCGCCAGTGTAACGCTTTCTTTGTGGCAAGGGATTTTTCTTGCACTTCTTTCTGCGGTTATTTTGGCATCTTTAACTCCGGCAGGCCGAGCCCTGATTTATGCGTTTGGCCACGCGGAAGAAGTGCGTGTTTTAGAACTGAAATATTTTACGATACTTAATTTATTTAGCGGGTTGGCTATTCTTAATAACGCGCTGGCCAGTTTTTTTAACGGCCGCGGGAAAACCAAAACCCCGATGTACGTTGCCTTGGTGGGAAACGCTGTGAACATCCTGCTAGATTATGTACTCATTTTTGGAAAACTCGGCTTGCCTGCGTTAGGTATTGTGGGGGCAGCCTGGGCGACTGTTCTAGGCGGCGCGTGTATGACGGTCATTTTTTGTGTGCTCATTTTTGCACGACCTATCCGCCGAACTTTTAAAATTTCTCGGCTGGCGGGTTTTTATAAGCCCATTTTTACGCGCCTGGTGCGTTTTGGATTACCCAACGGATTTGGGATTTTGATGGATGTTATTTCGTTTACACTTTTTACCTTTATGGTGGGAAATATTGACAGTATTTCATTGCAGGCCAGTAACATTGTGATGAGTATGCAGCCCGTTGTATTTATGGTGCTAATAGGTATGGGCTCGGGCATTCAAATTTTAGTCAGCAAATATCAAGGACTAAAACGACCGGATCAAAGCGTACAAGTGGTCAAAAACTCATGCCGTTTGGGCTATGCGTATGCGGGGGGAGTTGCTTTGTTGTTTTTCTTTGGATCTCCGTTGTTTATACACTTGTTTATCCCGGCGGGAACGGAGCACGGAGTGGAACTGGCTGCCAAAACCTGGCCGCTGATTAAGTTAGTCAGTTTTTTTGTGCTGGGCGATGCTACCTATTTGATTTTTGGAGCGGCGTTGCGGGGTGTGGGCGATACCAAATTCTTTATGCGTATTATGATGGGATGCGCGTGGTTGATGCTTATCCCGGGCACGTGGCTTTTAGTATATAAGCTGAGTGCATCCGTCACGTGGGTGTGGAGCTGGCTGACGTTTTACGCGTGGCTGACCGCTGTGTTTATGGTCGTGCGGTTTGCGCGCGGCACGTGGAAAAGTATCCGGGTTACTTCTGCGTGAAAATGTGCTACAATACAGCTACATGGAGGCCTTTATGGAAATTTTAAATCAGGCGGATATTGGCGTATTTGGCGGTTCCGGTTTTTATAAATTTTTAGCAGATATTGAAGAAGTAAAAATAACCACTCCTTACGGAGAGACAAGCGACAACGTATTCATCGGTACCATCGGCGCGCACAAAGTGGCTTTTATGCCGCGCCATGGGCGCAATCATACCATTGCGCCGCATCAAGTAAATTACCGCGCCAACGTGTGGGCTATGAAACATTTGGGCTGCAAACGGGTGATTTCCCCGTGTGCGGCCGGCAGTTTGCAAAAAGAAATCCAGCCCGGACATTTTGTAATTTGTGATCAGTTTGTAGATTGGACAGACGGACGTAAAAATACGTTTTTTGAAAATCCGTTCTTGTTGGAAGGCCCCTGCGTGCAACATCCTTCTCCGGCGGATGTATATTGCCCGCAACTACGTAAATTAGCGATTGAAACGGCCAAAACGCTTAACATTCCCGTGCATGAAACCGGCACGGTAGTGGTCATCAATGGGCCGCGCTATTCCACCAAGGCGGAGTCTGCCTTTTTTACGCGCCAAGGGTGGGGGGTAATCGGGATGACGTCTTTCCCAGAGAATTACCTTGTTAAGGAACTCAATATGTGCCCCTTGAACATTGCGCTCATTACCGATTATGATGCCGGGCTGGTGGGCGACGTACCGCCCGTTTCACACGAAGAAGTGCTCAAAGTTTTCAATAACAATATTGAAAAATTAAAAGCCCTCTTGTTCAAGATGATTGAGCAAATCCCACTAGAAGAACGTACGTGTGCTTGTGCTCATTGCACGCAGTTGAAATTTTAAGAGAATTTTTAGTTAGAAGATTCCGGTTGCACCAGGAGTTTTTTGATAATATTCTCGTGGATGCGCCACAAGCTTTCGTCTTTATTGGTAGCTAAATTGTTTGCCATGAGGGCAAACGCCACGAGTTTGCCATCCTTGTCGTGCACGTAACCGGCTACAGCTTTCACTCCGTCAATAGTCCCGCCTTTAATACGTACATTTTCCACTTGACGTTTGGATTTTAAAAACCGCCGCAGTACCAACAAATCTCCGCGGTCATCGGGCGTAGCCAGCGAATTATAATAGGGTTCAAAATAGGGACCGTTTGCCATAAAACGCAACGTATTTACCAGTACGCGCGGAGTAACCATGGTGTCGCGCGAAAGGCCACTCCCATCGTAAATTACGGTGTCGTTTTCGCCGGCTAAATTGTTTTTGCGTAAAAACTGATTTAAAGCAGCTAGTCCGTTTTGGATGCTGCCCTTTTGCCCGTTGGCCAAGGCCAGGTGCCTAAGTAGCATATCGGCATACAAATTTACACTGCGTTTATTAACTAGCAGTACAATATCTTTGAGCTGGGGCGATTGATAGGTGTACAACCAAGTCAACGTATTGTAATCCGGCGCGGTGGTGATTACTTGCGGTTCTCCGGTTATCTCAATGCCGGATTGTATCAGGGCCTCTTTGAACATTTGCAATGCAAATAAAGCCGGATTAGGCAAAGCCCCTCTAATGGTAAAACCGTTGGCAGTGGTGGGGATCGTTCCGAAAATTTTCAAATCATATTGATCCGGTGCGCCGTAAACATAGGCGTTATCTTTTTTGTTTTTTGCGTCGGTAGTTACAAAGCTTTGCAGGGAAAGGCCGGGCACGTTGGGCGTTGTAAAATCTTCCAATTGAGCCAACTGCCCGCCTTTGCGTTCCCCCTTAAAGTGAATTGCGAAAGAATTATCGTTAAAGCAAAGTGCACTGGCCGGGGCAGCATAATAATTGCCCATATTTTCCCAATTGACTTTGTTGGCAATGGCGGGGCCTTCAAAAATAGAGACATCTGCATAAATATTTCCGTCTACTTTGCGGATGCCGGCTTCTTTTACAGCACGGACCCATTTACTAAGAACCGTTTGATAGGTTTCCGCACCGGGTACACGCTTAGACCCCAAGGTCATATCGCCGCCACCTCTTATGATTAAATCCCCTTTCAAGGTACCCGTTTCGCTGGGGTTTGCGGTAGCATACAGCTTGGTTTCAAAGCGGTGGTACGGGCCAAAGGCGTGCAGTGCGGCGGCCGTTGTCAGTAATTTTAAAGTAGAGGCCGGGGCAAAGCGGGTATCGGCCTGCACGGCAAAAAGTTCGGAAGTTTTACCATCGCTATATTCAGCCAAACCGCCCCACCAGGCCCCTTGCAAAACAGGTTGATTTAGTTGTTGCTCTACCCAATTTTGCAACGGTTGCGCCGTTGCACAAAGGGAGCATAGAAGAATCACAAAAGTATAAAAATATCGCATATTTCAAACAAAATTTAGTTAAACCACGGGTACCATTTGTCCCGGTCTCGGATGCTAATCAGTAAAGATATAGCCAATAGATCGCGGGCGTTAATGGCTTCGGGCTTATCTACATTGCAGGTGCTTCGGTTAAATAAGGCATGCGTATTTTCAATAGCCCCTTTACTTTGCATAGCTCCTACAATATCGTAATCGGCCCGGAGCATACCCCATAAGTGTCCACAAAACATACGTACAATAGCTTGCCAAAGGGAACGCTCGGTGAAACTGGCCAATTCAACTCCGTCTTTGGTAAGTAATTTCCATTGTCGCTTTGGCGTAAAACGCTTACGCTGAGCCAAGACCAATTCTTTGGATTGCACAAAATAAATTTGGTATTGTTCGCGGGTGATGTTATACCCTTTTTGAAACAAGAAGGCGGCTTTTTCGCCTTTGCTATCAAATAGAGTAATTTCATTGCGCAGGACCTGTCCCCACACAATTCCGCAAAACAAGATTAAAAATCCCAACGGAAGTACCAACGCACATGCCGAGTAAAGCGTATTATAGGCAGAGGCAGATATCCGCAACAGTTGCATTTGTTCGCATACGCTGGTAAAGGCCATGGTAACCAAGGCAATTAACATCAGCACAATCCCCGAGAACATAAACAAGGCATCCCAGCGGGCACTTAAGGAAGTTAGAATATTGCCCTGATTGTCCTTGGCACGAAAAATGAGCGAGGGGGTACCATATCGCCGTTCCAATTTGATGGGGTAGAGCGAATTGGGATTTGCCGTAGTTTCCACACGTCGGGGAGCTACAAATAGCCGGACAATGCCCGCCGCGCACCAAGTTGCAAAAAATAGGGCAATTAACAGCATGAGGATATCATATCCATGCCCTAATTCCCGTATGTAAGGGGGCATATTGCGTGAAACCAACGTATGAATGGGGGTTCTGCTCAACCGAGCGCGCAGTTTGCGGGCGATTTTGCGCAAGGTGGAAGGAGTTGCTTTTTTTGCTACCGAGGGCTGTGCAACGCTACCTTGTGCGGGAAGTATTTCTGCGGACAAATCTTCCAAGCTTTCCACTTCCACGTCGGGCAGAGCCGTGGTTTGATAATCAGGTAAAGAAGTGGACACGTCCGAATCGGCTGGGGGGGTGAGTTGCCCAATCGGTTTAGAAGCAGGCGCAATGGCCGAGAAAATCAAATCGGCCTGGGCATAGGTAATGTTTTTGGCCAAGATGGAGTACCCTTTTCCATTTGCCAAAAAATAGCCGGCGCTAAAATCATTTTTGGGAGTGTAAAAATGAATGTAATAAAACGGTTCCCCCGTAGAAAATTCAAAATGTTTGATTTCTTCGTCAGTATAAGTGTTTTTGACGACGGACATTTTTTTCGTTTTTACTTCCGCCAAGTCGTGGTTAATGGCAGATTCTAGACAAGATTCGTCGGTACAGTCCGTGGTTTTAATGTCTATACGGGCCTGTTCTTTTTGAACGGAAAGTACACTTTTTTGCGGAGGGTTTTGCAGCCGTACCCAACCCGCAGGCATATCTACCGAGAATGCACCGTCAGCGGCCGAAAAAAGATCTGCCTTGCTCGGCATGGCCGCGGTTACACATAAAAGACATAATCCTACACGCAGAAAATTCTTCATACTAGTATTATATATTATTGCGCGGAAATTGGGGCAAAAAATCCCTACGCGTGCGCGCCTGTATTGTAAGCGGGGGCAAAAATTGCTAAAATATCACATAGGAGTATTTACCATGAAAACAAACCAATATGTGCAAGAAAAATTAACAACTATTCGCAAATGGATGAACAAAAACGGACTGGATGGGTTGGTGGTTACTTACAACACAGATCAGTTTTACTTGACCAATTTTTATTTCTACACCGAAGAGGCCATCTTTTTAATTACGGCTAAAAAGGCCCTGGCTATTACCCGTGGTTTATACGAGAAACCCTTTGGCAAATTTGCGCCGTATATGCAAGTGATTGGCTGCGAAGGGAATCGCCCGCAATTTCTATTGGATCAGATTAAAAAATTGGGTCTTAAAAAAGTAGGGTTTGATGCGGCGCATGAGCCCTATCCTACGGGCAAGCTCTTCCGGGAGCACGGTTTGCTTGAAGTGCCCAGCTTTATTTCTACGTTGCGCACCACTAAAAACGAGCAAGAGCACAAAATATTGCGTGCTTCTAACCGGTTGGCCTATTTGACGTACGAATATATTAAGCCGCGTATTAAAACCGGAATGACGGAATTTGAAGTGGCCGCCGAAATGGAACGTTTCATGCGTATCCACGGGGCAAAAAGCACCTCTTTTTTCACGATAGTAGCTTTTGGTGAAAATGCTGCCAATCCTCATCACGAAACAGGTTCGCGCAAGCTTAAAGCCAATGATGCCGTGCTGCTGGATTTTGGCTGTGTGTATCATGGCTATTGCTCGGACATGACGCGTAGCTGGTGGCACGGGAATAAAGAACCTGCCGAATATAAAAAGATTTGGCAAATTGTGGATAATGCCCGTAAAGAAGGTATCAAGGCCGCTAAAATAGGGGTGGCTTGTAAACAAGTGGATGCCACTTGCCGTGATTTAATCACGCGGGCCGGTTATGGGGACTATTTTACCCATGGAACCGGGCACGGGGTGGGCATTGAAATTCACGAAGATCCCTACAATAACCAAACCTCCAAACACGTGCTCCAAAAGGGGAATGTGGTTTCGGTGGAGCCGGGTATCTATTTGCCGGGTAAATTTGGGGTTCGCCTGGAAGATACGGTTATTATTACCGAAACGGGTGCTAAAATTTTAACTCGTAAATAATATGCTTAAGTCTCTTGCTTCTCAACGGATGCGCCAATTACAGCGCACTTTAAAACAGGCCGATCTAGGTGGTTATCTTACTACCAATTGCCTGGAACAGCGCTATTTAAGTGGGGTGGATTTATCGGATGGAGAAGCTGTATTTTTGATTACTCCGGCTAAAGCATATTGTGTGACCAAAAAGTTAATTGTTTCCAAGATGGCTCCGGCAGTCCGATTTATGCAAGTCGTGGATGTGCCTTTGGGTGGAATGCTAGACGGAGCGTTGCGGCTTGTGCAAACCAAAAAATTAAAGCGTGTTGCGTTTGACCCTGCCCTAGTTAATTTGGAAACGGGCGAAATGTTGCTCAAGCACAAATTTGTTCGTACCGTTAGTTTAGTGGGGGAGATGCGCCGTCAAAAATATGCGGACGAAATAGCTTACTTAAAAAAGGCCTGCCAAATTGCGGCTTGTGCATTTGACGAAGTAAAACCGCAAATCAAAACAGGGATGACGGAAGAAGAGGTTCGTGTTTTAATTGCGCTTGCGATGATAAAGCGCGGAGCGGATTCTATCCCCTTTAATATTGTTTGCTTTGGGGAAAATACAGCGGATGCTCATCACACGCCCTCTAAAACGCGCAAACTTAAAAAGAACGAAGCTGTTTTAATGGATTTTGGCTGTTTTTATGAAGGATATACGTCGGATATGACGCGTAGTTGGTGGCATGGGGACAAAGAACCCGCCGCCTATACAAAAATTTGGAACATCGTACATAGCGCCTACAAAGCAGGTGTAAAAACCTTGCATGCAGGCGTGCTGGCGGGGGAAGTAGATAAAGCTTCCCGCACGATAATAGAGCAGGCCGGCTATGGAAAAGAGTTTTTCCATACGGTAGGCCACGGCATTGGTTTGCATGAGCATGACTTACCTATCTTGCGCGCTGGTGCATCGGATATACTAGAAGAAAACTTTGTGGTTACCGTAGAGCCCGGTATTTATTTTGCCGGACGCTGGGGTATCCGTTTGGAAGATAGTTTCCTAGTAACAAAGGCGGGTTCCAAAAAATTAACGAAACGCTAATTTAGGGCGGTTAAACGCTCAATAAAAATGAGGTAAATTATGTTAAGTACAACTGAATTTCGCGAAGGGCTGATTTTCCAAGACGAAAACGGCCAACTGGTGGAAATTATTGAATTTCAACACCACCGCAAATCGCAGGCCCGGGCTGTAGTGCGTGTGAAATTGCGCAACATCAATACCGGTGCTATGATAGAAACGGCTTATCGCCCGGAAGATAAGTTTACAGAAGTGGAAGTGGAAAAACGCCCCTTCCAATATTTGTATACTACCGGCGATATGGCTACCTTTATGAACACGGAAACGTATGATCAGGTGGAAGTTCCTACCGCCAAACTGGGCGATTTAACCAAGTATTTGAAAGACAATATGGACGCCACCGGTATTTACATCAACGACCAGCTTTTTAACGTAGAGTTGCCCATTAAAGTACCGCTTAAAATTGCCTCCACCGTTCCCGGTGTCAAAGGCGATACGGTAGCCAACACTACCAAAGAAGCTACGTTAGAAACAGGTGCCGTGATTAAAGTGCCGCTTTTTATCAACGAAGGGGATACCGTCCTCGTGGATACTCGCACCGGCAACTACGTAGAACGTGTGGCTGCGTAATTTTTATGAAACGTATCGGGTGGGGGTTTGTAGTTTGTTTGTTGTTAGCACCCGCCCTATACGCGCTAGATGTACAAGTTGGTAGTTCTTTTAAAATTACGGGTATTCGGCGGGAAGAAAATCGTCTCGTGTTGCCCGTAGAGCGCAGTAAATACTATAACGTGCGGATTTTGCAACGGGGTACTTTGCAATATGTGCAACAATGCCAAGAACCCTGCGTGCAAGAGCTGACATCCGTTGAACCACGGGTGCTGGATATTCGGTCGGCTCAAAGTCGGCCGGACATGTGGATTGCACACGTGTCGTTCGGTGGGGCGTGGCAGATCACGTTTTTAGTATTTAAAAACGGGAAGCAGTTTTCAGTGAAATCGCCTAAACATTTTATGTTCTTGGACAAGAAACTGCAAACGGCTACCCAGCAGATAATTTTGGAAGCATTAAAACAGGAAACTCCATGAAGTGTACCCTTCAAAAAACGGGAAACGTAATTGCCCAACAAGTTGTGTTGGCTAATACGTTTTATTCACGTCTAAAAGGGCTGATGGGGCGCAAAGGTTTGCCGCAGGGGGAAGCATTGTTGTTGGACCCTTGCCCACAAATTCATACCTGTTTTATGCGCTTTGATATAGACGTTGTGTTTTTGGATTGTTCCGGTAGAGTAGTAGCTGTTTTGGAACAAATAAAACCTTGGCGTATGAGCAAGTTTTATTCGGGATGTCAGGCGCTTGAATTATCGGGCGGCAGCTTGCAAGGGAGTGTACAACCCGGTGATATATTAATTTTTAACTAATTAAATAAGGAAAACCTATGAAAAAGACTATACTTTTATTATCATTTCTGTTACTCGGCACCGCAAGTGCCTTTTCCCACAATATTTGGGATGATTTTGGCACGCATGTGAATAAAAATAACGTCCGCGCTTTCACCAAAGACTTGGGTGGCTTGATCGGTTCGGGCACATATACTACCGGGCGCGTATTGGGCTGGGGTGGTTTCCAAATTGGTCCGCGTGGCAGCATGATTTTCAAAATGAGCAAAGCCAGCGGTTCAACAGATGCGGAAAGATCTCACACGGCTTTAGGTAACCGCAACGATGTGGGCGCGGTTTTTTATCCTTGGCTCCAAGCCGATATTGGACTTCCGTTCCGTATTGACGGGTTTATCCGGGCTAGCAGTTTTGAAGGGATGACCATTGCCGGCGGTGGGCTTCGCTGGGGGATTACCCAACCTAATGAAATGTTGGGCTCTTTGCAACCTATGTTGGTAGTGGCGGCGCATAGTGCCAGTGCGCGTGATTTTTCGGCCTCGCACTATAATGCCAGTTTGGTAATTTCTATGAAGATTAAATACTTCGTTCCTTACATTGGAGGCGGGGTGGATTATACCACGTTGCATGTTAACTCTGTAGCTGCTACGGCATTGTCCGGGCGCAATGAATACGCTGCCACGGCGCGTGGAACGGTGGGGATGAACTTTAAACTACCGTCCTATTTAGATTTAAGCTTGGCCGCTAACTATGCCCATTATGGACTGGGGGCGGAAGCGTCGTTATCTGTTCGATTTTAAGTAAAAGGGAAGGAATGTTATGATTAAGCAAGGAACCTGTTTTTTTACCTCTGAATCTGTTTCCGCCGGTCACCCGGATAAAGTGTGCGACCAAATTTCCGACGCTGTTTTGGATGCTATTTTAGCCAAAGACAAAGCCGCCCGTGTGGCGTGTGAAACTTACATTACCCGCGGCTTAGTAGTTATCGGTGGGGAAATTACTACCCGTACGTGGGTGGATGTGGAGCAAATTGCCCGCAATGTCATTAAAAATATTGGCTACGATGAGGCCAAATGGGGCTTTAACTATAAAACCTGTGCCGTGGTTAACGTAATTGGCAAACAATCGCCGGACATCAGCCAAGGGGTGGATGTTGGCGGTGCAGGGGATCAAGGACTTATGGTTGGCTACGCCGTCAATGAAACGCCCGAACTAATGCCGCTTTCCTTGGTTTTATCCCACAACATTTTAAAGGAGTTGGATAAGGTGCGCCGTTCCAAAAAACTTCCTTACCTGGGGCCGGATGCCAAATCTCAAGTAACGGTGGAGTATAAAGACGGAAAACCGGTGCGTGTGGATACGGTGGTGCTTTCCACTCAACATACCGAAGATATTTTGGATAAAACAGGCAACCAAATTACCGAAAAATCCAAAAAAGAACTTATCTCTACCGTGATTGCCCCCGTAGTTGGCAAGTGGATGGATAAGAACACTAAAATTTACATCAACCCGACGGGGAAATTTGTCATCGGAGGCCCGCAGTCTGACACAGGGCTTACCGGGCGCAAAATTATTGTAGATACTTACGGTGGACGATGCCCGCATGGTGGGGGGGCGTTCTCCGGCAAGGATCCAACCAAGGTGGATCGTTCTGCGGCATATATGGCGCGCTACATTGCCAAAAACATTGTAGCGGCTAAGCTTGCGCACGAATGTACCGTCCAGCTGGCGTATGCTATTGGTAAGGACGACCCGGTCGGTTTTTATGTGGATACGGATGGCACGGGGATATTGCCCGATGAAAAACTTGCGCAAATTGCCCGTACTATTTTCCCGCTTACGCCACGGGGTATTATTGAACATTTTAAATTGCGTAGCCCCATTTATGCACAGACCGCTGCTTTCGGGCATTTTGGTCGCAAAGCATTCCCGTGGGAAAAGACCGATAAAGCTGCTACGCTTAAGAAAGTGGCAGGGAAATAAAAGAATTTATGAAGAAAGTCTGCTTAGTACTTACGGATGGATTTGAAGAATTGGAAGCTGTAGGTACGTTTGCTATTTTAAGCCGTGCCGGATTGACGGTGGATATTTTTTCGCTTACGCAAGGGGATGCGACAGGCCGCTTTGGCCTTGCGTGCACGGCATTAAAGCCGTTTGCAACGTTGAACGGAACTGATTATGATGCCCTGGTATTACCCGGCGGACCGCAATACAGCACTTTGAAAAAAAGTGAGGGCGTGCAAGCCCTTATCAAAGAATTTGTAGAGGGCGGCAAAGTAGTGGCAGCTATTTGCGCAAGCCCTACTATTTTGGGCCACGCAGGTTATTTGAAAGGCAAAAAATACACTTGTTTTACGGCAATGAATGAAGATTTCGGCGGTCATTTTACCGGGGAATATGCCACCACGGATGGCAATATTATTACCGGTCAGTCCGCCGCGGCTACCATTGATTTTGGTTTTGCGATTGTAGAAAAATTATTGGGTAAAGAAAAAGCCGAACAGGTCAAAAAAAGTATCTACTACAAAAAATAAATTATTCTTTTTCGGCTGTTTGAGCAGTAAGTGGCAGCAAATCTTGCCCGTAGGCAAAATCAAAAACCACCCCCGCAATAAATTCCAATTGACGATAAAAGTCTTCTTCTCGGATGCGCTCATCCGCGGCATGTGCCGTGTTGGTATCCAGCGGGTCCATATCCGGGCCCAAGCCGTAGGTAATCACACCTAAATTGCGCAAGAATTCATTATCACCCGAGGCAGGGCTTAATCCCGGTACGGTAATGGATCCAGGCCGCAACTTTGTGGCGGTTTGTTTGATGGAAGCAAACAACGGGTCCGTGCCATCCATAGCTTTTGGAGCGGGCGTCTGCGGACGTTCTACAATTTCCAAAAGGATATGCTCATCTTGCTTAAATAGTGCTTGCAGCTGGGCTAAAAACTCGTCGGGATCTGTGCCCGGTAATAAACGCACGTTTAATAGAGCACTGGCCGAAGCTCCGGTAGCCCCTGTCCGTACCGGGGAAGAAATTTGGGTGGGGTTAATAGTGTCTTGTAATTGAGATTTAAAAAACGGATCTTGCGCCATGAGCTGGGCAGCCGTCTGACGGTTTTGGGGGTTTTCGTCCGATAAGAGCATACGAATTGTGGTTTGTCCGTCTTCATCTTGCAACGGTAAAATAGCTTCCAATAATGTTTTGGTGGGGGGAGTTACTTTTGCGGGTGGGTTAAAATTTTCAATTTTGGCCAATGCTTGCGACAAGTTGTACACGGCATTATTTTCTACCGGCATAGAAGAATGAGTTTCCGTTCCCAGGGCCGTGATGCGGATATCCATATATTGTTTGGAAGAGGCCTCCGCAAATACCAAATCGGGGCCGTTCGGATCCTGAATGATACCACCCCCTTCGTTAAGGGCAAAACCGGGCGCAATTTGTTCCCAAAGGGTGTTCCCTAACCATAAGAGCCCGGTATCGCTACCGGTTTCTTCACCGGAAGTGGCCAGGAAGATAATATCGCGTACTGGTTTTTGTTCTTGCTGGGCTAGCCATAAGAATAAAGTCAAATAAGCGGCAGTATAATTTTTAGCATCGGTGGCGCCTAGTCCGTAGATATAGCCGTCTTTTTCCACGGCCTTAAAAGGGGGGACGGTCCACCCGGACTGTGCATTGGCAGTGTCTAAGTGTGAAATTAAAAGCAGTGGCTTTTGAGAAGGATCAGTTCCCTTAATGCGTGCTAACAGGTTGGCCCGGCCTTTGACGGGGGAAAAAATATCCCAGTCAATGTGTTGCTTGTTAAATTGTTTGTAAATGTAACGTGCGGCGGAAATTTCATCGGGGTTAGCAACGGAAGTATCTATTTTTAGCAATTTTATAAAGTGTTTTTTGGCGTTTTGGTGCAACGGTTCCCATGAATTTTGCGCCGCAGGGGCTGCGTGCACACTCCACACAGTTAGACACAAAATCCCGGTTAATAGCAGTTTATTTCTCATGTGTTTCAAATTGTAGCCGACTGCCGGGTACTACCCCATGTTTTTGGGCGGATTTGCTGGTTAGTTCTAGCACGTATTTGCCGTACCCCAGGGCGTAGGCCACTTCGTCATCGGGGGTATAAGTGTAAGAATGGGGCATTTCAGCTGCTACACCGGTGACGGTTTTATCGGTATCAATAAACACCATATCTAGGTCAATGAGTGTATTTTTCATCCAAAAAGCTTGTTCGCCTTCTTCGTCAAAGGCAAAAATCATGCCTTGATCTTCAGGTAAATCGGTCACAAACATTAGCCCTTTTTCTTGTTTTGCAGGCGTATCCGCTACTTTGGCTTGTACTACAAATCCGTCAGGTAGCGTAACGGGAATGGTTTTATAAGGATGGCAAGCAACCAGACCCCATAGAGCGGTGAGTAAAATAAAGTATTTCTTCATATAAAACAGTATAGCAAATCCAGCAGCGCTTTATATTAATATCCGCATATTTGAAAATAATTCGTATGGCAAACTGCGTGCGGAGTGCGCCTAAATTGCTATAATATAACCGATGACACAAGCCGCGTTAACTGTGCAAGATTTGCACCTTAGTTTTTTGACCGATGAAGGGGCTTTGCCCGTCTTGCGGGGGCTTTCCTATACATTGTCACCCGGTAAAATCCTGGCGGTGGTGGGGGAATCCGGCAGCGGCAAAACCGTGCATGCACTAAGTATCCTTAATTTGTTGCCGCCCAATGCACGGGTAGACCAGGGTAAAATACTGTATCAAGGTAAAAATTTGCTATCTATGAAATCCTCTGCATTGCGTCGGGTCCGCGGGCGCAAAATCGCTATGATTTTTCAGGATCCGCAGGCCAGTTTAAACCCCGTGTTGACGGTAGGGGAACAGCTCATAGAAACCTTGCGTGCGCATAAACGGATTTCTAAAAAAACGGCCCGCAAACAAGCAGCCGAATTGCTGACCAAAGTAGGCATTGAAGAGGCCGAAAAACGCTTAGAAGAATATCCGTTTCAATTTTCCGGCGGGATGTGTCAGCGTGTGATGATTGCTATGGCCTTGGCACTTAGTCCCGATGTCTTAATTGCCGATGAACCCACAACCGCTTTGGACGTTACCATTCAAGCACAAATTTTGCGCCTTATCAAAGAGTTGCAACAGCAAAGCGGCATGGCTGCTATTTTTATTACCCATAATTTAGCTGTGGCTGCCCAGGTGGCGGATGAAGTGCTGGTGCTTTATGCCGGGCAATGTATGGAACAAGCGCCCGCTTCTAGACTTTTTAGTCATCCGCTGCATCCTTATACTCAGGGGTTATTAGGTTCGCTTGCCAGTGTGGAGCGCAAAGAAGAGCGATTACCGGCTATTACCGGCAATCCGCCTCGCCCCGGGGAAATTTTAACCGGCTGTCCGTTTGCCCCGCGCTGTTCCCACGCGTTAAAAAAATGTTTTGAAACTTGCCCTCCGCTCTATGAAAAAGATGGGTGCAAAGTCCGCTGCTTTTTACAGGAGGGGAAATGACTGCCGCTTTAGTAATTGAGAACCTGCACAAAACGTATGTTCGTAAAGCGTGGTTGGGAAAGCGCGTTGAAAAGCCGGTCTTGCGCGGAATTGATCTTACGCTTGAAGAAGGTAAAGTGTTGGGATTGGTAGGCGAATCGGGCTGTGGCAAGAGTACCCTTTGTAAAGTAATTTTGGGGATTGAACCTATTACCTCCGGTACTGTGCAAGTGGCCGGCGTGAATATCAACGGGTTATCCACGGCAAAATGGCGCGACTTGCGTCGTAAAATGCAGGTGGTCTATCAAGATCCGTACGCTAGCTTGGATCCGCGTTTTACCGTGCGTCAATTAGTTAGCGAACCCTTGGATATCCATAAATTATATATGGACAAATCTGCACGTGAAAATTACTTGCGCGAACTACTTAACTCCGTGCAGTTGGACGTGGCCTTTTTAGACCGCTATCCACATGAATTTTCCGGCGGACAACGCCAGCGTATTGCTATTGCGCGCGCCCTAGCTTTGGAACCGCAAATTCTTATCGCGGATGAGCCGGTATCTGCCTTGGACGTTTCTGTACAAGCACAAATTTTAAATTTGCTTAAAGACATTGCACAAAAACGTCAACTTTCTATGCTTTTTGTGACGCACGACTTTGCCGTTGCGCGCTTTTTGTGCGATGATATTGCCGTGATGCATCAAGGAAAAATCGTGGAATACGCCCCAGCGGAAGAATTGTTTGCGCAGCCGCGGCAGGCCTATACGCAAAAATTACTTTCGGCCGTACCTACGGTACCGCGAGGTGCTTTATGAGAAGATATATTTTGCGTCGGCTTTGTTTGCTGCCCTTGGTGGTGTTGGGGGTTACTTTCTTGTTATTCTTTTTAACCCAGCGCTTAAGCCCTGAAATGCGTGCCTCTTTGTATGTAAAGGATCCGCGTCAAATGGGTGCCTTGGAAGAAGTCATCCGCGAATATGGCTTGCGGGATAACGTTTTTAAACAATACGGCCGTTGGCTGGTGCAAGTAGCCCACGGGGATTTGGGGTATAGCCCCAGTGCCAATATGCCTGTCGCGCAAGCCCTTAAGAAATATTTGCCGGCCACCATTCAACTAGCCGTGGTTACCATGATATTAGTCGTATTTTTTGGCGTATGGTTTGGGGCCGCTTCGGCGGTGCATAAAGATAGGTGGCAAGATTTTATAGCGCGGTTTATTTCGGTGGGAGGGTTTTCGCTACCTATTTTTGTGCTGGGGCTCATTTTACTCATGATTTTTTACGGCAAATTGGGATGGTTCGCCCCGGGTGGATATTCTATTCAAACCGATATTATTATTCATAGTTCGGCCTTTAAAACGTATACGGGTTTCTTGCTGATAGACAGCTTGCTCAATGGGGACTTGCGCGTATTTTGTGATGTGTTTGCCCATTTAGTGTTGCCGGCAGTAACATTATGTATCGGCTCGTTTGCGCTCATGGTGCGTGTGATGCGTTCCTCCATGCTAGAAGAACTCAACAAAGATTACGTCCGCACGGCGCGTGCCAAGGGGCTGCGTGAATACCGGGTGATTTACAAACACGCGGGGAAGAATGCCATTATCCCTGTGATTACCCTGGCTGGGATTCAGTTTATTCGGTTGTTAGGCGGTACGGTAATTGTAGAAACTATTTTTGATTACCCCGGTATCGGGCGTTTTGGAGTGTTAGCAGCCCAGCAGTTGGATATTGCCGGGATTTTAGGATTTTCGCTGATGGTGGCTGTATTGTTTGTGATTGGGAATTTATTTTCCGATATTTTGTATATGGCGGCGGATCCGCGTATTCGGTTGGAGTGAGCATGAACCTGCGTATCTTAAAACGTATCTATAAGAACAAAACCTCACTATGTGGGCTCTTATTAGTGGCTTTTTTCGGAGCGGTGGCACTGTTTGCCCCGATGCTTGCGCCGGTTCAAAATGAGCACAATCCCTATCAATTGCCGCAGTCAAGTTACCAAATTACTCCGCAACCCCCTTCCGCGGACCACTGGTTCGGCACTACCGAACAGCAATACGATTTGTATTATGGTATTGTATGGGGCGCACGGCTGGCTTTTAAAATTGGCATCACGGTAACGGCGTTGGCCTTTTTAATTGGGCTAGCGGTGGGGGGAATTGCTGCCTATTTCGGTGGAAAAGTGGACGAAACCCTCATGCGGTTGACGGATGTAGTTTTTGCGGTGCCCTCTTTGGTATTGGCGATGGTGATTGCCGCAATGCTTGGGCCGGATCTCAAAAATATGATGATAGCGTTAACGGCGGTTGCGTGGCCTTCCTATGCACGCTTGGTGCGAGGGGATATTTTATCTGTTAAACAACGTAACTATGTGACTGCGGCGCGCACGTTGGGGGCGGGTGGTCCACGTATTTTTCTACGCCATATTGTTCCCAATTCCATTTATCCTTCCGTTGTGGTAGCTAGTTTAGATATTGGCTATGTGGTACTGACGGCTGCCTCTCTTTCCTTTTTAGGGTTGGGAGCGCAACCCGGTACGGCCGATTGGGGGCAACTCATTGCTATGGCGCGTAACTGGGTATTGGGTACGCCCAGTAATTCGCTGGCGTATTGGTATACCGTAGTGGTGCCCGGGGGAGCAATTTTCCTATTTGTACTTGGTTGGAACCTGTTAGGGGATGCATTTCGTGATATTTTGGACCCGCGCCAAGGGTAGGAATTCCATTAAGTATGCTACAATATAGATATACTCAATTTGAGAGGTGCTTATGATTCGTCGTAAAGATTTATATACTTCGCTAGCGGATAGTGCGTTTCGCTTTCCTAATAAAATTGCACTAACAGAGGCCGGCACGGAGAAAAGGATTTCTTACCACGAACTTTTAATGCAAGTGGATCGTGCAGCCGATATGTTCTTTGAGCACGGCATCCGCAAAGGGGACCGTGTCGCGGTTGCCCACCGCAATTCCATTGATACGATTGTGGCCAATTATGGCTTGTATAAGTTGGGGGCGGTAGCTATCCCGATGAACTTTATGGTCACCAAGCCCGAAGAAATTGAGTATATTTTAAACAATGCCGGGGCCAAGGCCGTGGTGACACAGGCCGAGTTTATCCGTCACTACGTGAAGTGCTTGCCCAATATCCCCACAGTGCAGATTCTTTTTACTACGGACGAAATCCCTTCCTCGGTCCAGGATTGTGACAAAATACAATATTTCTGGAAAGAAATTGAAAAATCTACCTATCATGACGAAACAGCTTCCGCTCAAGCCGGGTTAGATGATTTGGCTTTTATTTTGTATACGTCCGGAACGACGGGCCTTCCCAAAGGGGCGATGATTACGCACGGCAATTTGGCGGCTAACGTCATTTCCTGCGCGCAGATTTTTAAAATTACGGATGATGACTGCTTTTTGTGCTTGCTGCCCATGTTCCACTCGTTTGCGTGGACTACGTGTGTGGTCATTCCGCTTTACCTCAATTTGAAAGTGGTTATCGTGGCCAACGTAATGCCGGCCAGCAAGTGGCTGGGGGCTATGGGGACCGAGAACGTAACCCTCATTTTGGCAGTGCCGCAAATTTACGCGGTGCTCTCTAAAGAGGCCAAAGGGCTTAAACAGCTTTACTTGCGTTTTTGGCCGTTTAAGAACGTACGTTTCGGCGTGTCCGGCGCGGCTCCGCTTACGCAAGAGATTAAAGACCGGTTTGAAGAAAAAATCGGTGTGCCAATTTTGGAAGGGTACGGACTTACCGAAACCAGCCCTGTGGTGAGCGTGAACACGGAAGAATTGCAAAAAATTAAATCCGTAGGGCCGGCTATCCCGGCTGTCAGTACCCGTGTGCTTGATGATGACGGGAACGAAGTGCCCCGCAATCACGAAGGGGAGTTGTGTGTTAAAGGCCCCAACTTGTTTAAAGGGTATTGGGGTAACGAGGCCGCCACGCGCGATGCTTTCACAGAAGACGGATGGTTTAAAACCGGGGATATTGTGGAAGTAGATGATGACGGATTTATTTTTATTAAAGACCGCAAAAAAGACATGATTATCATCAAAGGGCTGAAAGTCTTCTCGGCCCAGGTGGAAGCGGTCATTTGCGAGCATCCTGCCATTGAAGAATGTGCGGTAATCGGTGTGCCGGACGGCCGTGGTGGCGAGTTTGTAAAGCTCTACGCCGTTAAAAAAGAAGGAGCGGAAGTGTCCGACGCAGAATTTAGAAAGTTCTTAAAAACCCACTTAGACAACTACAAACGTCCGCGTGATTTTGAGTTTGTAGAAGCCCTGCCTAAAAATGCGCTTCGCAAAGTTTTAAAACGCGAACTGCGCAAAGATGCGGTGGAAAAATTAAAAAAAGCTGTTGCTGCCGGTGCCGCCGCTATAGCGGAGGACTAGCGTGGAAAACTTAGCGGATATTTTAGCCGAACTAGTACCAAACGGGTATTACGTAGGGGGGATTGTCCGCAATAGTTTGCTTAAACGCCTTTCGGGCGATATTGATATTGCTCTGCCCGCTTGCGAAGTAAAATCTGCCGCTTTGGCCTTAGCCAAGCGCCTTAAAGCCGCTACCTTTGAGATGGATCCCGAACTGGGGGTGTGGCGGCTGGTCACCCACCAAGAAAAACTCCAAATTGATTTAACTGCTTATCAAGGCAAAGACCTAACGGCCGATTTGCGCCGCCGGGATTTTGCATTTAATTCCCTGGCGTATCCTGTGTCGGCTAAACCGCAAATTGTGGTTTCCCCGTGTACAAACGATACAGCCCGGGTATTATTAAAACGTTTGCTCCGTGCTAAAATTGTGGATAAAACCGGCGGACTTGCGGACGTCAAAAATAAAATTATCCGATTAAACGGGAAGGACCGATTTAAAGAGGATCCGTTGCGGATGTTGCGTGCTTTTCGGTGCGCGGCTGAGCTCAAATTTACCATAGAGCCCAAAACTTTGGCACAAATTAAAAAGGACAAAGCCCTCATTTCTCAACCGGCCGGCGAGCGAGTGCGCGAAGAGTTAGAACGACTCTTTGCTGTACCGGGGGTGATGTACAAGTTTTTGTTACAAATGGACGCGTGCGGCCTGCTGACGGCCTTATTTCCGCTTTTAAAGGATCAACGTGGTTGCGCCGAAGTGTATTATGGCAAAGGCGGCGTGTTAAAGCATACTTTCCTCGTTTGTAAACGGATTGATTATCTATTGGAAAATTTACACAAAGCTTTTCCAAAATATGCTCGTCAATTAGGAACTTTTACGCAAAACAAACCGCTTTATAAGATGGTGGCACTCTTGCACGATATTGCCAAGCCGGCTACCGCCAAAATGAAAAAAGGACGGTTGCGGTTTTTCTATCATGAGCAGGTGGGGGCTAAAATGGCCCGGCATATTTTGGAGCAACTGCACTACAGTCGCGCCGATATACGGCTGATGTGCGCAATGATTGGCGAGCATTTGCGCCCGTCTAACCTAGCCAGCAACGATATTATGACCCAGCGCGGGGTGTATCACTTCTTTCGCGATTTGGGAGACGCTGCGATCCCTATGTTGCTACTTTGTTGGGCCGATTACACGAGCTATGTTTCCGACGCTCAATTGCGACGTATTTTGCCGCGAAGCGAAGAAAAAATGATGACAATCGCCCAGGCCGAACGTTTTAAAAATGTAGGAAAGACGTTGCGCCACTTGCAGATGCTTGCCTTTATGATGCGCCAGTTTTTTGATCAGCCGGCGGCCGTAAAACCCACCAAACTCATTACCGGGCAGGACATTATGAAGGTTCTAAACATCAAGCCCGGGCCGCGGGTGGGGGCTATTTTGGAGGCCGTTGCGGTGGCACAGGTAGAGGGAAAAGTAAAAACCCGTCAAGAGGCCCTGGTCTTTGTGCAACAGCAGGGTACCCCTGAAAAATAATTGTGCCGGTTGTGAAATTTTGCTACAATAAATTGTCTTAAAGTTTATGCGGGCGTGGTTCAATGGTAGAATGGAAGCTTCCCAAGCTTTAGACGAGGGTTCGATTCCCTTCGCCCGCTTTTTAAAATAGGAACCCTATGCCAAATCAGACTGCTGAATTTGAAACGAAACCTACCTCCAATAAAGATTTTTGGCTGTTGCTTATTGTGCTGGACGTGGTGGCCCTGTGTATATTGGGGTTCTTTTTGTATAAGCATTTTTCCAAACAATTATTTAATGGGCCGGCGGCTCCCGTTCAAATGGAGCTAACGACCCAAGAAATTGAGCCGCTACCGCAAGTGGAAGAAGTGGCTTTAATCCCGGCCGAACCGGTCAAAGAAGTGGCGCCTGAAACATTGCCTGAACCTGTTGTAGTACCGGAACCCAAACCGATGGAACCGGTTGTGGCAAAAGCACCCGCGCCCGAACAAGCCAAACCCGCTGAGCCCAAGCCCGTAGCGGTTAAAAAACAAAGCATTTTGGTAACCCCAGTAAATGGTAGCAAATACCGCCGGGTGACGTTCCGTTGGTTTGAACCGGCTAAGAGCGTTTCTATCGTAAGTGGATTTACCAATCGCAAAGCCCAACCCCTCAAAAAGATTGGGGACTTGTGGGAAACCACCCTTTCCATTGCGCCGGGTACATATAAGTTCTTATACGTAGTAGATGGGAAAAATACCCTGGACCCCAACGCCGACGAGAAGGACGGACGCTCGGTACTAATTGTAGAGTAAAGTTGAATTTTGTTTCTTAAATCCTCCCGGAAGGGGGGATTTTTTTGTGTTTATTTGGAACAAAAAAGTACCGGGGCTGTTTCGACGCAGCCCCGGTGAGGTTACAACTAGTTGCCCAGGAGTACCGGGCAGCAGGAAAATGTATTTGATGGGCCTGGCCGCGAATAGCCGGGCCTTTTTTAACAACTTACGTTGCGCTTGATGATACTGCGCACGATCCCTTCCACGTGGAAGGCCGTTTTGTCCGCCACGATGGGGGTATAGTCCGGATTTTCGGACTGTAAAATGATATTTTGCCCGTCTTGCGTAAAACGTTTGACCATTACTTCGCCGTTGTTGACGCAGACCACAATATCTTTGTTTTTAGGCGTGTGGGATTGTTCCACAATTAGCCAATCGTGGGGGGCAATCATGGTTTGCATACTGTCGCCCTTGGCCTCTACCATAAACCCTTTACACGCCGGGAAATAAATCATGCTCGGGTCCACCGGCACCACGCGGGTGGGGGTACCGTCCAAAATAGTCCCTTCCGGGCCGCACTTGGCCATTCCGTACATATTGAGGTAGATGACATTGCGCTCCGGGTCTTTTAGCACGATATAATCGCGCGGGTTGGAGGGGTTGCGCTTTAAATAGCCCTTTTTCTCTAACTGGGTGATGTGGTGAAACACGACGCTTTTGCTGCTAACGTTTAGGCGTTCAGCCAATTCTTCCATGGTCAGCGGATCGGAAATGTTTTTCTTTAAGATTTCCAACAACTCAGCTTGTTTCGGGTGTAGAGCTTTCACAGGGCGCCTCCTTTTGGAACTATTTATTTTGTTCTATATATTGTTCTAACATTTTTAAAAATAAAATGCAAGCAAATTTTTTGTGCGGCCGATTTCCCGTCGGGAAAAAAGATTTGTTATAATAAACGTATGAAAAAAATTTTGATTGCGGCGGTGTGCGTGATGGGATTGTTTTACTTGTTTAAAGGGAAAAAGCCAGAAGTGAAAAATTTCCCCAATGCCAACCACGCAGTGGTGGCGTTTGGTGATAGTTTGACTGCCGGGTATGGTGTCCCGGCTGGGGCCAGTTACCCCGATGTGCTGGCGCAAAAAATCAGTCGCCCCGTCGTGAATTTGGGCCTATCCGGCGATACAGCCGCTAATGCACCCACGCGTTTGCCGCAGGTGCTAGCCCAGCGCCCGTACATGGTACTGATTGAATTTGGAGCCAACGACCGCATCCGCCAGCTCAGCCGCACCGCCGCTGTGAATGCCGTGGCACACATTGTGGATGAAGTGCAAGCCGCCGGTGCGATTGCCGTTATCGTGGATACAGGCGGCCCGGGGATGGGGGAGTATACCAAAGCGTATAAGCACTTGGCACGCGAAAAAGGCGCGCTGTTTGTGCCCGGGATTATCAAAGGGATTTTTTATCGGCCCAGTTTGAAGAGTGACCAAGTCCACCCCAATGCCGCCGGATACGCCAAAATTGCCAATAAAGTGCACAAAGTGATTAAAGATTATTTGTAGAGATAATTATAGGTCGAGCGTGTGCCCGACCTATAAATTTGATTTTAATACAATTGCACATCCCAACCTTGGGTCGCTAAATGATTACAGATTTTTGTAGCAATTTTGTCGCTACGATAAGCAGAACAACGATGAGTCCAGGAATCTTCAGGATTAGTCTTTAGAGAATGTAGTATATAAGAATCCATATCTCCGGGAACCCAACTCTCTTGTGTGATCCTTGACATTCCAATTGTAAAGCTGTCATTATAGTCCGCAAAAAGATCAAAATTTTTCCCAATACAACCCGTGGTATAGGTATTACAATTCATGTGTGAAACTAGATCCACGCTTAAAGGGATTTCACTACCTTTCCCAACGAAATAGGTGTCATTTGGCGGGATTCCATTTTCAAGGACATAAAGGTCAATGGCTTGTTCCATAGATTTTATGAGTAATATTGCTTCAGTAACTTTGCTTTTTTCTACAGCGAACTGATATTGTGGCAAGGCCACGGCTGCTAAAATACCAATAATTAATACTACCACTAATAATTCAATGAGTGTAAAACCCATAGATGTTTGATTTTGTTTTTGATACATATTCTCTCTCCAGTTTGTGATAGATATACCTAAGGTATATGAATCGTTTTGTGTAAAACAAAGACGACTGCTATTTGAGAGATTGGGATCACACAAATAAACAGTCGCCTACCTATATTGACGTTTCATCAAATACAGGGTTATTACCAGCAAAACTGGGTAATTAGTCCAATTTTGCTGGTTATAGCGACTGTTTTGGTTCCCAATCTCTTGTGCTTATTGCACAAGTGATGTCTAAAGTAATTAGACAACCAAGACAGTACTAATTGTAATAAAGCTTAAATGAAAAACCTCCTATGTTGATATACCCAACTGTACAACTATACAACATTTTACATTTTAAAGTCTTCGCCTAAATAAAGCTTGCGGGCGTTTGCATCGTTAAGTAGGGTGTTTTGATCGCCCTCTACTAAAATTTTACCGTCATAAATAAGGTAGGCGCGTTCGGTAAGGGGCAAGGTTTCACGCACGTTGTGATCGGTAATTAGTACGCCGATGCCTTTGTCTTTGAGTTTAAAAATCATTTGCCGCAGGTCGGACACGGTGATGGGGTCAATCCCTACAAACGGTTCGTCCAAGAGGATGATTTGCGGGTTGCTAATCATACAGCGCGCAATTTCCATACGGCGTTTTTCGCCGCCCGATAACGTCCACGCTTTTTGTTTGGCCAGTTTGGTTAGCCCAAATTCGCCCAGTAGCTCGTCCACACGTTTTTTTTGCGCGGCTTTATCGTCGGAAATACGTTCCAGCACGGCCAGTAAATTTTCTTCTACCGTGAGCCCTTTGAAAATGGTGGGCTCCTGCGCTAAATAACCAAGCCCATGGCGTGCGCGCTCAAACATAGGTAATTGAGTAACGTCCTGCCCGTCAATAAATACCTTTCCGCTGGTGGGGCGGATAAAGCCCACCATCATGTAAAAGGAGGTGGTTTTTCCGGCACCGTTGGGGCCTAATAGACCCACAATCTCGCCGGATTTTACGTGAATATCCACGCCTTTTACTACCATGCGGTCTTTGTATACTTTGACGATTTTTTCACTGCGCAGTTCCATAAAATCCTCTAAAATTGTTTATTGATTTTGTTGTTGTTAATTTCCGGCGATACCAGCCAGCCCTGCACACGGCCGTCCAAGTGAACCACAGTGCCTTGTGCGTCCGAGCTTACGCTATCTGCTATTATAGCAAATGTGCCCTGCTCGGTGGTGCCGGTGGCTAACGGACGCGCACCAAAAGCGCGGGCCTCGTTTTTGGCCCCGTCATAAATGACGGTGTCGGCTTGCAGGGTATGCTCCCCATCGCTCAAAACGGCGTTTCCTTCCAAGTGGACGAAATCTTCCAGCTGTTTAACCGTAGCTTTATCGGCCTGCATGGTTTGGGTGCCTTCGGGCGTGGTGCGGGTGGCGTGAACATCGCCGGTTAAAATAAAAATTTGGGTAGTGGTGTTAAACGTGATTTGTTTGGCACGAGCGGTAACCGTTTGCGTGGCATCTTGCATATTCAAGCGTACCGGGTTTTTAGACGCGGATTTTAACGTTCCCTTCCCGGTTTTATAGTTATAACGGCCCCAATCGCACTGAATTTGATAGGTAGGGCCTTGCGGGTTTTGCTGCTTTAAATATACGTTTTGTGAAGCGGTAATCGTGTTTTGTGCCCGGTCCGATAAAGCGTAACCTGATTTGAACACATAGATGCCATTATCGTAGGATACGTGGCCTTTAAATTCTTCTTGTTGTTTATCTTTGTAGATAACCCACTCGTCACTTTTTACCAGGCCGCCTAGGGCTTCAGGCACGGCGGAAGCCGCTTGGGTTTTTCCTTTTAAAGAGGCCTTTTTTTGAGCAAGCGTTTGTTTGGGTTGCGGAATGTTTTGTATGTCGGGAGAAGGGACCTGCGCAGTGCGGCAACCCACCAGTAAAATGGTTCCTAAAATGCTAAAGACAACAAGCAACTGCTTCATAGAGAGCTCCTTTGAAGTTCGCTGCGGTTTTCGGGCAAACGGGTGGCGTGTTTTTTGATGATGATTTTAGTGAGTTTGGAATCCGTCTCTATCCCATTTTTGGCGACAGAGCGCGCCGTACCGCGCGTGATAGTTGTTTTGGTGCTGGACCAAATTTTATCTTTTGCAATATCGTAAAAAAATTCTGAAGCGGTAATGACTGCTTTTTCCGTCAGCGAGGTGAGCGTGGCGTTACCCTCAATGCTAACGAGTTGTTTTTCATAATCAAAGGTTCCCAATTCTCCGCTGACGGTAGCGCTGTCCTTTCCGTCTTGCTTTAAGACGAGGCGTGGTTCTTTTAAGGTGGCATTTTGCATGTTTTCAAAATTAACGGAAACGGCTTGCAGAACCCATTGTTTTTGATTTTCTTTGGAAGAAAAAATAGATACGTGAGTGGCTACTTGGCTGTCCTCATCTTCAGACGTGGCAGAAGGGCTGCCCGAACAAGCAGCTAGAGCAAGTATACTTACCAACAATACGGCAAAATATTTCATTTCTTATCCAACATGGCTAAAAATTCAATAAGGTCTTTTTCGTCAATAATTCCCACTACTTTGCCGGTTTTATCAAGCACGGGTAAGTTGTCTACGCGGGTTTGGTGAATCATTTTAGCTGCGTCAATGGCGGGCACCGTATCTAAAATATGATAGGGGTTTTTTGTCATCACTTCGGTAATTTTTTTGTTAATGACATTGGCCCCGGTTTGCAAAATGCGGCGCAAATCTCCGTCAGTAAAATAGCCAAGAAGTTTACCTTTTTTGTCCACCACGCTGCAAGCCCCGGCGGCCCCGGTTTGAGTCATTACAAACAGGGCATCTTTTACCGTAGCGGTTTGCCCGACGGTAGGATTATTTTTGCCGGTGCGCATAACGTCTTTGACTTGCTGGGTGAGTAATTTGCCCAAAGAACCCCCAGGGTGAAATTGGGCAAAATCGCGCTTTTCAAAGTGTTTAATTTTCATGAGGCAAATAGCCAATGCATCCCCGACGGCTAACGTGGCAGTAGTGGAAGCGGTGGGGGCCAGGTTATAGGGGCAGGCCTCGCGAGCAATATGGACGGTGAGGTGAATGTCAGACATTAAGGCCAGCTTGCTGTGCGGATGCCCCGTCATGGAAATGATAGTTAGTTTGCGGCGTTCAAGGGAGGGGAGAATTTTATTGATTTCTTCCGTCTGCCCGGAAAAAGAGATTGCCAAAATAACATCACCGGGCGTAATCATGCCCAAATCCCCATGCAGGGCTTCTACCGGATGCACAAAAAAGGAGGGGGTACCTGTGGAAGCCAATGTGGCGGAAATTTTACGCCCGATAATGCCGCTTTTGCCAATGCCCAACACGACTACGCGGCCCTTGCAGTTGGCAATGACGTCTACGGCTTTGATAAACTGCTCGTCCAAACTCTTGTGGCTCAGATTGAGGGCTTCTTTTTCAATGTCAATTACCTGACGGGCCAGGCGTTTAACGGTAGCAGGAACAATAGTGTATTTGGTCATAATTTTTCATTCCAAGGAGTAGTGCCGGCAGCAGGTACATGCGGCTGATACGGGGCCGGTAAACGGGCTGTTGAGTAGCAAAGGATGCCAAACAACGCCAAACATACCGCCAGCAATATGCCTAACACAATTGCATGCCACCCTAAAGAAGGAGTCCAAGCGGTATGGGTCATAATTATTTAAATTTTTTAACTACCGCATCAATGGCACAAAGTTCTTTGACCATGTGGGCGGTAAGCGTAAAATCAAGTGAGTTGGGCCCATCGGAAAGGGCCGTGTCCGGCGTAGGGTGCGCTTCAAAAAACACTCCAGCAATCCCCAACGCAGTAGCAGATTTGGCTAGCACAGGGGCTAAGTGGCGATTGCCGCCGGTTGCTGTCCCCAATGCTCCTGGTTTTTGTACGGAGTGCGTAGCATCAAAAATAACTGGATAGCCGAACTGTTTCATAATTTCAAGCGAGCGCATATCCACAATAAGATCGCCATACCCAAAACTGGCACCGCGTTCCGTGAGCAAAATTTTATGGTTCCCGCGAGATTCAATTTTTTTAATTACCTGTTCCATGGCATTAGGAGATAAAAATTGCCCTTTTTTTACATTGACGGCGCGCCCAGTATCGGCGCAGGCCAAAACCAAATCTGTTTGACGGCATAGAAAAGCAGGAATTTGCAGGATGTCTGCCACGTGGGCGGCTTCTTCGGCTTGCCAAGGTTCATGGACGTCTACCACGGCGGGAAGCCCTGTAATTTTTTTTGCTTTGGCCAAAATTTCCAGACCTTTGGCTAAGCCCGGCCCACGGAAAGCAGCCAATGAAGTGCGGTTGGCTTTGTCAAAAGATGCCTTTAAAATAAAAGGATGATGAGTACGTGCAATAATTTCTTTTAATTTTTTAGCCGTACGGATATAATGTTGTTCGCTTTCAATCACACACGTGCCCGCCATGAAACACAACGGCCGTGTGTTGCCAATTTGAAAAGAACCTATTTTAATTGTTTTTTGCATACTTACATCATAGCAAATTTCACCCGATTTATAGAAATTTTGTATACTGTTAATAGTTCTTGACTTTTGGGAGGATGTTATGAAGGGATTTACACTGATGGAAATGTTAGTTGTTGTCTTGATCATAGGGATTTTGGCCACTGTTGCGTTGCCACAGTATCAAAAATCGGTGGAAATGAGTCGCGCGGCCGAGGCCTTGATGAACGGACAGACCATTATTGAGTCGCAGAATCGTGCACTGGATGCATTTGGCAGAATAAATGGAGATAAAGGGGACTTAGACGTGACCCTCAATGGGGGTAATTGGAGTAATAATAACAGCGTATATACCACCAAGGATTTTATATATACTTTTTCTTCAACTGGAGTGGTAGCTACTCGTACTACTAGGAGTTATTGGTTAACATTCCACAATAAAAATAGCACCCAAGAGGGACAGATTGTATGCAGCGGAAGTGGTTCAGCAGGAATTTGTGATTCAATTGTGCAGCAATAGAATTTTGTGGATAAATTCTTTTATTTAAACCCCCGGATGTATCCGGGGGTTTAAATGAGCAAAACTTATTTTCCGGTAGAGCCAAAACCGCCTTCACCCCGGGCCGTGTCAGAAAGTTCGTCCACTTCTTCAAACGTGGGATACAGCGTAGGAAGTACTACTAGCTGGGCTACCTTTTGCCCGGCTTCAAATACAAATTCCGTGTCGTTTAAATTGTACATACATACAAGTAATTCCCCGCGGTACGGAGCATCTACCAGCCCGGCCATGGCCTTAATGCCTTTGCTTTCTACGGAGCTTTTACCCCAAATAATGCCGGAGGTGTTTTCAGGTAATTCTACTGCCACCCCAGTGCGCACTTTTACAATACTATGTGCCGGCAGTACGGTACGCTCTAATGCAAATAAATCAGCCCCCGAATCCGTTGGGTGAGCACGCAGAGGAAGTTTAGCACGTAAATCTAATTTTTTTACTTTCATAAATTCTCTTACATCAGTTTTTCAATTTGAGTTAATGCAGTTTGGGCGTAGGGTTTTTCAATTTCATTGCCATATTGGGCAATTGCGCTAATGGGAGCAATGAGCCCTTTCAGTAAGTGGATGTCAAAACTCCGATCCGATGAGTAGGAAAATCCGTCCGGATTACTAAGTACGCCAGCCATATAAGCAGCACTGCGTAGTGCGTTAATGCGTTCATTTTGATTTTTGCTTAGCAGAGCTGTTTTCAAACTGTCCACCCCATGCCCCGTCATAAAAGCAAGAGCCAAATCGTACGTAGTGGCTGTCGGTTTTTTATAAGAGGTACTTAGCCCTTTTGCTGTTTCTGCCAAAGATAAATCCGGGGTTTTGGCTAGGGCTGCTGCCAGCTGTGTTTGCACCGTTTCTTCTTTTTCACTTTTGGCCCGTTTGAGAAGTTGTGTGATGGCCGCTTGCGTATGCAAAGAACCTAACCACGCGGCGGCAGCGCCACGTACTTGAGGATCTTTATCTGCAGACGCTTTTTTAAGGAAACTAAATTGCTCTTCATCTGTTTGAGCCAACATATTCATGGCACGTTGGGCTAAATTGGCATCCAAAATGTAGAGGCGTACTACGTCGGAAGTATATGTTTTATCTTCAGGAGTGGTAAGTGCATAGGCCCCAGCCGCATACGCGCGCAAGGTAGGGTCGCTAGCTTGTGAAGCATCTTTTAAAATGGGGGTAAGTTCTTCATATACAGACCCCATGGAAGTTAAAATAATGGCACTAAGGGCTGTTTTTAACGGGTTGTTTCCCTGCATAATGGTATTTAAGAAGGCAGGTTCCGCGTTCTTGGCGGGGGGATTTTTTATTAAACTGGCCCCGGCTGCAAATACGGTGGTAGGATCCTGTGAGGATCGGAACAAGCTAATAACTTGCTGAGTTTGTGCGGGAGTACGTACGGATTGTTGCAAAAGAGGCAAAACCCGGGAGAGAGAATTTTGGGCCGCACACACTGAAACGAACAGAGGGCAGACTAAAAAAGATAGTATGATTTTTTTCATACTATCATTATAGCAATTATCCGGCTTGTGGACCGGAAAAAATGGAGGTTATTTTTCAACCAAAGCGGCGGCTACATGTTCAGCCGTAACGCGGGAACGAGATTTTTGGCCCGTAGTAGGGCTGGAATAAATGTGCATATTTTCCGTATCTTGCAAGATGACCATCTTTGTGTTCCCGAGGGATAGTAAAAAACGCAAATTGTTAACGGTTTTGGGGGACATATTCTAACTCCTTTAAAAGTATTAATTAGTTCTATTAAAGCTGTTTTTGGGCAAATGCGCAAGTGAAATTTGGACCCGTTTGGATGTAGGTCCTATGGAACGGGTTTTTCTAGGCCCTACGGGTGGTAAAAAAATACCCCAAAGGGGAAAAGTTGTCCACAGGGAGCTTGCAATGATAACTTTTGTGACTCTTAGTAAATAAATAAATCTTATTGCCGTCGATGATACAACTGAAAATCAGGGGTATTTTCACCCTAATTTAAAGAGTTATCCACAAAGAAATCCACTTATCCACAGTTTGATTTATGGATAAAAGTGGAAAATAAGGTAAAAAATGGGGGTGATTCCCTTAATATTGAGCGCAAAATATAAGTTATCCACAAGTTGTAAACAGCTGTTGAAAAGTTTTGCATAAAACGCTAGGTATTTTTTGATAGTTTTGCTATAATACAAACAGGAGGGTGTTATGAAATTTCAAAAACTTTTTTTACCAGTAGTTGCGGCACTGACCTTGGCGGCCTGTGCCACCGAGCAAGAACAAGAGAATAATATTCCGCGTTTACCTGCGCAGGATCCCAACGTGATGGCGGCGCAAGAAAACAATTACAAATTGTATAATCAAACCCCGGCGCAAATGTACCGTTCTTTGAAATTGCCTTCTGTTAATTATGATTTTGATTCCATTCGACCGCCGGAATATGCCTATGATCTTTTGGACAAAATAGCGGTGGTTATGAAAGAGCATGAAAATTTACACCTGATCATGGAAGGGAACTCCGATGTGTTAGGTTCTGAAGAGTATAACTATTGGATTTCCGGTGCGCGTGCAGCAGCATTAAAATCTTATTTAGTAAGCCGTGGTATCAGTGCCGAGCGCATCCGTATTCATGCGTATGGTAATACCCGTCCTATCACGCTAGACAATTCGCAAGAAGGGCGACGTGCTAACCGTCGGGTGGATATGCAATTTACAACCCGTCTATGGAAAGCTATCTATTAGTAAAGCATCTATAAATAATTCCCCGGGTTCCCGGGGAGTTTTTTAATTTTGGCAGGTGTAGTATAACTTTTATACAAAGATACCCCTATGCTTGATTTAACTAAACCCCAAAAAGAAACAATTTACATGAAGTTAATTCGGGTATTTTTAGCAGCCACTTTTTTGGTGGTTCCGCTTATCTTCTTTACCGATCTTACTGTTAATCCTTTCTTTGCCCAAAATGTACTGTTGTACTTGCTTATTGCCTTAATTTATGCGGCCATGGCGGCGGCTTTTTTGCATACTCACTCTATCTCATTTACCAAAACATTTTTTGATTTGGCTTTTTTTGTGTATGTGATTTCCTGCGCGATGGGATGGTTCTCTTCTGTATCAAGTGCTTCTCAGGCGTTGCGACAAACCTTATTTTTTAACTTACTTAATTACGGCACTTTGCTTTTGGTGATAGCTGTAGGAGCGTATATAATTAGTAAAAATGTAGTGTTTTCCGGTGTAATTGAAAGTAAAACCAATTACATTTTATTGTTCTTTTTATGGGGAGGGTTATGGTATCTAGCCCCTATTTTTAAAACGACAGCTACGTCCGAAACCTTTTTGGCTCAGTTGTGGGATTGGTATGCGGTTGCTTTATGGGCTGTGGGCATTTATTTGGGGGTGCGTGTCCTTAAGAAATTGACGCAAGAAAATATTTTTGTCCTTATTTTTGTAGCTGTATTTTTGGCGTGTTGTTATGGGGTATTGCAAGCCCTGGGGCTTGATTTTTTGTGGCCGTTTGAAATTAATCAATTTGCAACGAAAGCGTTTTCCACCTTCGGTAATCCGAACTTTTTATCTTCCGCGGTAGTGATGTTGCTACCAGCATTGCTAGTGTATTACATGCGCACGGACAGCAAAAAAGATTTTGTGGTATATGGGTTGTTGGTGCTTGTGTATATATTGTATTTGTCTTTTGGATTGGCGCGTTCCTGTTGGGCGGGGGCCTTATGTGGTCTTATTATGATGTGGATGTTCGGTACGTTACGTTCTCTCATTTGGCAACGCAAAGGCCGTGTATTTTTGCTGGCACTTTTGGCGGTGGGAGTGGCCTACAGTTCTATTTACATGCCGGGGCCCGGCGATGCTATTAGCCCCGTTAAGAACCGCGCGGCCGAACTTGCACAAGTAACTCCTTCCACCTTTACGCTTAATGTTAAGAAAGATCAAATTTTTCAGTCCCTTCATCAGCGTTTGTTGATGTGGGATGCATCAAAAGAGATTTTTTTGGACCGCCCAGTACTAGGAAGCGGCGTGGGAAATTTTCAAATGGCTTTTGCGCAACATCAGCCCACTACGTTGTTGCGCTATCCGGAATTACGTTCCCTAAAAACAACTACTAATGCGCCGCATAATGAGTTGTTGTTTCAGTTGGCTCAGGGTGGAATTGTAGGAATCGGGTTATTTCTATTTATGTTTATGGTGTTGTTTTTGGAAGTAAAAGATTTTGCTGCGCATAAAAAAGAGGGAGATAAAAAGCAACTGTTGCAAGCTATTTTCTGCGGCATTTTGGGAATGTTGGTAGATAATATGCTAAATATTTCACTTCACGCCGTAGTACCAGCATTTATTTTTTGGTGGTTGGTAGGAGCCGAAGTAAGTGGGGTAGGAAAAGAAGAGGGAAAAATTGTCGTATCAACAAATCCTGCGACGAAAGCAGTTGCTTTGGTAGTGTTGGTGGGCTGCATGGCTGTGTTTGTATGGCAGGGGTTGTGGTTTGCCAGCGAGTATGAATCTTTCGTCGGACAGAAAAAAATTGTAGTTCAAAATTATGAGGGAGCTACTAAAAATTTATCTGCCGCACTTGCGCTTTATCCGGCCAACACGGAAGCAGGATTTAGGTTGGGACAAGTGCTTTTGGCTCAGAAGGAATATTCCAAGGCCTTGAGTGTGTTTGAGAAAACCTTGGCAGCGGCTTCTTACTATGAAGAAGTTTATTATCAAGCTGCATTAGCTGCATTGGGGGCTCAAGATTTCAAAAAAGCGGCACACTATTTGTTGCAAAATTTACGTTTGCATCCTTATCATTTGCAGGCCTATAAAGTGTTGGCCGCTTTGCTAGAGGAGTATAATTTTTACGCGGATGAGGAAGCAATGTCCATGTTAGAACGTGGATTAACATTGTTTCCGTATGAAACAGATTTGTGGCATCAGGTGGGAGAAATTTATCAAAAAAGAGGGGAACCAGAACATGCCCAAAATACATATTTGCGCGGATTACAAACAGATACTTTAGATGTTTTATTACTAAAACGTTTAGAAGAAATCTATGCAAAATCCGCCGAAAAACCTGAGTTGTTAAAACAGGCAAAAACGTTGCAATCTTACCGCGAAAAAACAAATAAGTTTGATAAGATGTCTCCCTTTTATCAGCACAAGCTACGTGAAAATTTAGAAGATTATGTGGCCAAGTATCCGCATGATATGAACGGGAAAATTTTGTTGGCGCGTGTGCTTTCGTTGTCGGGAAATGATTTAAAAGCAGAAGAAGTTTTAGAACAAGTTTTGGCGGAAAACCCCGCGCACTTGTGGGCTAATTTAGCGTTGTCTTCTTTATACTATGAGGCGGAAAATTGGCGCCGCGCACGCAAGGCAGTGGAGGATGCTTTATTTTATTATCCCGACAACCCAACCGCACAAAAGAGATTGGATGTGCTTAAAAAAATGAGTGAAAAATAAATTAGATTTTGCTACAATTTCTGAAGTTGGAGTAGTAAAATAAATTACGTAAAAATTGACACGCTAAAAAAGCACTTTACAAACGGTGAGAAATTGCTATAATAAAGTGTATCGGCGTGATAGTTGTAAATTAAATCCTAGCGCAAGGAACATGTATTACATGAAGAATAAAAATAAAGTAGGAATGTATGTGCTGGTGTTAGCAGGTTGTTTACTGACGGCAGGAATGCCGGGCCATGCGGCTTCAGCAGAAAAACAACTTCAAAAGGGCATTACCGCTTACCAACAAAATGACAACGATAAGGCCTTGGATTATTTTATCGATGTGTTGATGAATGGGGATAGCGAACAAGTAAGACAAGCCAATCAATATATTGATGCCATTCACAATCAAATCGGTGGAATTAAAAATCCAGTAGAAGTGGATATCAGCTTCCCTGATCAACCCACTCAAACCATCATCAATAAGTCCGAAAATTTAGCCAACTATGGGACGGAACAACTTAGTACGTTGGCAGATCGGGCCGGAGATGTGGTTCAAGATGCCAATGATTTGATCAACAAAGAAAATAAAACGTTGACTGAACAAATTGAAGCGCGTCAGTTGGAAGGATATTTGCAAGAACAAGCTCAACCCATTGTGCAACAAAAAGCTGCTTTGTTGGAGCAACCTACTGTCTTGCAAGAAGAAATAGCCAATCAAGTAAATACTGCGCGGCAAGATTTGGAAGCCATTGCCAAAGAATTTAACGAGCAGAATATGCCTACGGAAGTAGTTCCTGCCGGCACCGCTAGAAAAGTAACAGCTGTGCAACCGGTGGTGCAGACCCCGGTAGAAACTCTTCCCGTAGTCACGGAGCCCGTAATTGTTATCCCGGCGGGAAATGTCCCGGTTGATACCACGGTGCAAGAACCGGTAGCGGCTGCGCCCGTTTATACGCCCGTGGTTCCTACTACGGCGTTGACGATGTCTCAAGCCAATCCGGATTCCGCCACCTTGTTTGCGGATTTAACGAGTGACGATGCTGTGCGCGCTCGCAACCTCTACACTGCCCAAAAATTACAAAGCATGAAGGACAGTGCCCTGGCTTCTCTATCTAGTGAACCGGGTGTACATGTTTACATGCGTGCGGATGGTCGGCCGGATGCAATTGATATTGATGACGGAGTTCTTTTTCAAGGGAATTCCTTCCGCCCGGAATCGTTTTCTACCTTAAATGATATTTATGAAGTATTGGCTTTAACGCAAGATGCACAATATGTTATTTTGCCTGCTGGTTCTTATACTGATGATGTAACGCTCGCCGGAATCCGCCAAGCGATGGCGCTTCATTCTTATTTAGTTAAAAGGGGCATTTCTCAAGGCAAGCTGTACTATAATATGGGGTTAGTAGATCAAGAAGTCCCCGCACAATTTTCTAATTTAAAAGGTCTTTCTATCGTTTTTGATTATGATGCCAAATTGCCTACTCGCTTAGTAGATAATGCTACGAATGAGACGGCTCCTCTTTTAAGCATGGCAATTGTGCCGCCGTGCCATGCAATTGACCGTTCGTTAGGGGAAGCTTACGCAATTGATTTTTCTGTTTTGGAAACCGTCGATACGTTAGATAACTGGATGTTACAAATTATTCAACACGGGCGTGACGGAAACTATTATATTGTGCGCCAGTTGGAAGGGTTCGCTCCAGTTTATCACCAAATTTTGTGGAATGGCCGCAAGGGAATTATCGGGCCGGAATTGCCGTGTGGTAAATATACGGTTGTGTTGACCGGCGTAGATGTAAAAGGGAACAAACAAACCTTGCGCCGCCGCTTGATTGTAAAATGCAATGGAACTGCTTCTCTTGGTTCTTGTGAAACAGGAACCTGCAACGTAAAAGCTACTGCTAAAAAAGCTACTGCCCTTAATTATAAGGCCGCTCGGTTGTGGAAAAAGCCCGGCCGTGTGATGGGGGGAGTAGCGAAAGAAGTAGTAGTGGAACAAAAAGTAGAAGAGGTTGCCCCGGCTGTGCAAGAACAAAGCACGGCTACCAGCACCAGTTCCAACACTTATACGGTAACTAAAACGGTACGTAACATTGTAACGGATGATAACTCTAGCAGCAGCACGACGACTACTTCCTCTTATAGTGATGCGTATGCACCGTTACCGCCGGCTGATGCAGGTTATATCCCGGCTACAGCCAATCCGTATGATATGCCGTATGAGGAAGTATATACAGAAACGTCTACTTATTAATATAGAAGTTTAGGGGAAACTTGGGATTATGAATTGGGCAGAGACTTTAATTGGCAATAACATGAATGCGCACCCCGATTGTTTAGGGCTCTATATCGGGGTAAACGAAATCTACGTGGCGCAAAGTGCCAAAAAAGACGGCGGAACGGTATTGGAATCGTTGATTCGTGTGCCGGTTAACATACCCGACCGCAGCAAATTAAAACCGCTGGATTTGAACGAATCCTACTTTACGATGGATTACTGGCTGGATGCCTTAACGAAGGTGACCTCCAAAAAATCGTGGAGTACCAATAAGGTTGTGGTCAGTTTAGCACCGGAGTTTTGTTTGCTTCGCCACTTTGTCATTTCCATGCCCCTGAAACGTAAAGAATGGGCCGAAGGGGTTCCCACGGAAGCGCGCAAGTACATCCATTTCCCCTTTGAAAAAGCTACCTACGCCTATTACGTGTATGATTTTGAAACCGCTGCCACCAAGCAGCACCACTTAGGTGTTGTGTTTACCTTGACGACCAAGCTGATTATTTCCCGCTTGGAAAAAGGGCTCAAAACGGTAGGATTTGATTTGGTATCGGTAGAACCTTCCAGCTTATCTTTGGGCCGCGCCTTTATAGATAACGATAAAGAAGCTGTTGGAAACACAGGACGGATTTATTCCTTCTTTGGGAAGGATATGGCCAGTTTTGTGTTTTTAAATGGCACCGTTCCTTTGTTAGAACGGGATATGGAAATCATTGGTTCCATCCCGGCGGAAAGACGGCGTTTGGAAATTGCCAATAGCACCGAATTTATTGCCAAACAGCTGGAAAAAGATCCCTTTGAAGAAGCGGTAATTACGGGATATCAAATTGATCCGTGGGTGCCCGTGTTGGAAGCGGATGCCCACAAACCCGTGCGCAGATGGGATTTGCGCGAAGTGTTTGGTATTGAAACCAAAGCCGTTGGCGAAGTAGCTGCCATTGGGGCCAGCGGTAAATTCTTTGATACCAAAATGCCGGATATTGATTTTACAAAGGGAAAACGCTTAAGCTCTTATGAGTTTAACGCCAGCTGGATGTTTTGGAAGATTACCTTTGTGTTAATTGCCCTAATGCTTTTGTTCTTAGGGAAAAGTTATTTAGGCATGCTCTATGCCAATTATCAATTAAAGAAAAAGAATATAGAGACCGGCCAAACGGTGGAAGATTTTAGAGGATTGGACTACACGCAAATCCAAACAAACTTGGACAATATTAAATCTCAAAACGACGAGTTGACGGACGTTTATGTAAACAGTCCCTTGATTACCCCTGTATTGGTAGCGGTAGCGCGTTCAGTTCCGTCCAACATATGGTTAAGCAAAATTTCTTACTCGGCACCTTTCCCGGCTCAGCGTAAAGGGGAAGGAAGTTTGACGCTGGAAGGTTCCATTAGCTCGGGTAGAGATGGTGGGGAAGACTTGACGGTGGGGAGCCGTTTTAAAGATAGTTTAGCCCGTCAATCGGCGTTGCGTCGGTTATGTCGTAACGCAAATATTCGTTACTCCAACATTGCAGGGTCTTCTAGCAGTAACAAAAATCAAACCCAGCAGAAAGCGGGTAAAGAGACCCAGTTTGTGTTAACGTGTAGCAACGAAACTAAATCGGGGAGACATTAAGCTATGGCTTTGGATTTAGAGAAATTAAAACAGAAATTTTCAGCAGATAAAATGAAGTCTTTGCTTTCAGGGAAGAAAGCACCCGAAGGGGCTCCCGTAAGCAAAGAGGAGAACCCGCTTATCGTTAACGCCAAACAAGGTTTTAATGACGTTAAAACGGTTTTTGAAGAGGGGAAATATAAACTATTTGTTGGGCAAATAGTGGCTTTGGCGCTTGTATTTTTATTGGTAAAATACGCCAGTGGTAAATTGGTAGAGCACCAAAATGATTTGTGGAAGAAGATGAAAGCCATTAACATGGAAGAATTAAATAAAGATGACTATTTGGCCAATAAGCAACATTTATTGCAGTTGGAGCCGTTGTTCCCGGACAATAATCAGCGCAACGAATGGTTCTTGCGTCAAATGATTGATTTGTTGGATTCGCATAATTTGCCTTCCAATATCAGTGGTGATATTTCGGAAGATTCTTCCAACAGTGTCTATATTGTAATGCGCCGCCCGTTGAACACGGAACAAACTTTTAAAGAAGTAGGCAAGTTGATTTCCGATATTGAAAACGGGGACGAATTTTTGCGCGTGTCCGACATTACAATTAGCAAAATGACGGACTCGGCTTCTTTAGGGAAAAACAAAGTTACCATGACGCTGGGAACGGTATTCCCCAAAGAGAAATACGCCTCTAAACTATTTAAAGATTATGCCCAGCAAATGGTCAAATTGCAGCAGCAAAAAGCGGCGGCCGCACAACCCCCGGCGCAACCTGCAGCAGAGCAGAAGCCAGAAGCTGAGCAGAAGGCAGCCGAGCAGAAACCGGCGGAGGGAGCCAAATGAGAGGAAAGAATCTCTTTTTAATTGGGTTACTTAGTAGCACTTTAGTAGTGACTTTTAGTGCTGCGTCTTGGGGACAAATGGAAGAGTCGGGATCTTCCACTGAGGCCTCGGCTTCTCGGGCCGGTGGCGACGGATCTTGGGATGGTTCTTACGTGCGGGAACAATTGGTAAAACCGAGTGTCAATTTCCCGGCGCAAATTAAGGATCCAACCCTTTCCCCGGATGATGTGTTGCTTTTGAAACACCGTGAGCAACAGCGCTTGGCGGCGGAAGCAGCCGAACGTAAACGCCAGGAAGAAGCCGAACGTAAACGCCGTGCGGAAGAAGAAAAGAAACGGCAATGGGAACTTATGTTACTTAAAGACCCGACCATTTTAATCCGCGATAAAATTCATATCGGTGGAATTATTGATAAAGAAGTTTTAATCGGCGGGAAATTGTATACTATTGGTAATACATATATGGGGGCCAAAATTGTGGCCGTCAGCCCGGATTCGGTTACCTTCTCGTACAAAGGACATAAATTTGTGCGACGGGTGAAGCTGTAAAAAGATTTGTAGTATTTAGTTAATTTGTAGGACTCACACAGGAGGATTATGACAAAACGTTTAGCAGTACTACTGGCGGGTGTGATTACCGCGGGAATGACTGGTACCGCTTTTGCTCAGCAAGAACGGCAGGTTTTACCCAGTGATGACACCATTGCTTTAACGGAGGACGTTGCTACAGCAAGCCCGTCCGCCGCTACGGACCTGTACAAGGAAGTGGAAGTTTCCTCTCCCTTGGATAGAAAAGTGTCCATCCGGGTAGCCAATGTGCCGATATCGGCCTTCTTGAACAGCATTACTACCCAGGCCAAAATTAACTTTATTATGAGCGAAGAATTCGCTAATAAAAAAGTAACGGCCTCTTTAACGCGTGTAACGGTGCGCGAAGCGTTAGATACGTTGTTGCGTGTACACGGCTTGGCTTACCAACGTATCGGTAAGAGCGATAGCTACGTGGTCACCAAACGTTCCAACGACGCTCCGGACACGATTACCAAGATTTATACGCTTAGCTACATCTCTTTACAAGGGATTGGTTCTGCTCAAAGCGAACTGAACAGCATCATGCCGCAAGACGTTTCCAGCGGTAGTGGGATGAGTTCAGGTATGGGCATGCACAACAGTGGAATCAGTTCTGGCACAGGGGATTCTTATGCTAGTGGTTCTACAATTACCAGCATTGTAAGCAGCATGCTTTCCCCTGTGGGTAAAATTGCGGTAGATCCGCGCACGAACAAGTTAATTATTACCGACGTGCCGGAAATCTTCCCGCAAGTTGAAAATATTTTAGCGGAATTGGATATCAAACCGCCGCAGATTTTAATTGAGGCCCAAATCGTTGAAGTTACCAAATCCAGCGGTCTTAGCGTGGGCTTTGAATACGGTGGAAGCGATGGAACGTTATTGTCTGTTTCTGCTCCTTCCCGTTCCATAACTGGAGATACTTTTCACGGTTGGGGTAAAAATAACGTTAAATTACACGGCTGGGACTGGATTTTCCCTAGATGGGCTGAAAGTCCCAGTGAGGGCGGTAGCTCTTCTTCGGAAGGTGGAGAGTCTGGCTCTAGTGGAACAAAGGCTGGTTTGTTGGACTTTTCTGCTTTTAACATTGTAATTAAATCCTTGTTAAGCCGTGGGGAAGCCAAATACTTAGGGAAACCCAAAGTGGTTACCTTGAACAACAAAACCGCTACCATTACCATTTCAACGGATGCGGCCATTGGGGAAACTACCACCCAATCCGGAGGTACGGACTCCCAAACTACCACGACCAAAGCCGCAGAAAGAAAACGGGTCGGTTTAACCTTGCAGGTTACCCCGCAGGTAAACCGCGAAGGGTTTGTAACCTTGTACGTGCAGCCCTCTTATTCGGACGTGGTGGCTTCGGCTATAAAAGATACCTATGACACCACTACCCGTGCCGCTGCTACGTTGGTACGTGTGAAAAACGGACAAACGGTGGTTATCGGTGGATTGTTGAGTTCTCGCGAAATGGATCAAACCCGCAAAGTACCGCTGCTGGGCGACATCCCGGTACTCGGGTGGTTGTTCACCAGCCGTTCTAAAGATAAAACGACGACGGACTTAGTCATCTTCATTACGCCGACCATTTTGGCGGAGTAAGTGTGAGTATTTAACCTGCCCCCACTTGGGTGGGGGCAGGTGTCTATGCAATGTTGTAAAGTTGTACGGGGAATGGGAAATGGCAAAACAATTAAACGAAATTTTACTAGAACAGGGTAAATTAACACCCGAGCAAGACAAACAAGTTCAGCTGTATGCTAAACAAAACAATATTTCCATAGCGGATGCTATTTTGCGCTTTGGGTTTGCTACGGAAGAACAGGTTACTATTGCACTTTCCAAACATTTTGCAATTCCCTATGCGTCTAAAGAAAACGGCATTTTGGTGCCGGAGCGCGAACAAAACCTGCAGGATATCATTAACGAAAAATTTGCGCGTGAAAACATGGTCGTCCCGTTGTTTATTGAGGACGATTCCTTGGCTATTGCTCTTTTAGACCCTACCAATTTATTTTTAATTGAAAATATTAAAATGATGTCCGGCAAGCAGATACAGCCGTTCATCACCACCAAATCCCAATTATTAGGGGTTATTGATAGTTTTTATTCCAACAAAAACCTGTTAGAAGAAGTATTAAACGAAACCATACGGACCACGCCGGTGGATGCCGCCGCGCAAGCCGCCAGTGACGAAGAAGTGGAAGTTACCGGTGTGCTGGATTTGGACCGCATGGACCAAAATTCTTCGCAATATGTAAAGCAGGTAAACGCTATTTTGCGCCAAGCTATTTCCGAGCGCGCCAGTGATATTCACTTGGAACTATTTGATGAACGCGTCAGCTTGCGTTTCCGCATTGACGGTTCTCTTTATGAACGTACGGCACCCGCTAAGGACGCTGTAAACGCGATTATTTCTCGTATTAAAATTTTGTCTAAGCTAGACATTGCTGAAAAACGTCTTCCGCAGGACGGAAGTTTTACCATCCGTTATCAAAACCGCTCCATTGAAGTCCGTGTGTCTGTGTGCCCGGCAGTATATGGGGAAAAGTTAGTGCTTCGTATCTTGGATAAAGGTACGGGGGAAATGAATATTGATAAATTGGGTTTTGAGCCCGAGCAGAAAAAGGCCTTCTTGGAAGCTGCCAACCTGCCGCACGGATTGATCTTTTTGACAGGGCCTACCGGTTCGGGTAAATCAACTACGTTAAACGCGGTACTTACCACTATCCGTACAACCGAGCTAAACTACATGACGTTGGAAGACCCGGTAGAATATAAACTGGCGGGTATTAGCCAGGTGCAGGTGAAGCCGGCCATTGGGCTTACCTTTGCAGCGGGGTTACGTTCTTTCTTACGTCAAGACCCGGATGTAATTCTGGTGGGGGAAGTCCGCGATAACGAAACCGCCGAGGCCTGCTTAAAAGCGGCCCTTACCGGTCACTTGGTGCTTTCCACCTTGCACACCAACGACGCGTTGGGTGCTATTCCGCGTTTAATTGACATGGGGATGGAACCGTTCTTACTTTCCAGCTCTTTGGCTCTTGTGGCGGCGCAACGTTTGGTGCGTGTGTTATGCCCGTACTGCAAAGTGCCCCACATTCCCGATCCGGCCATGTTGGCGCGTATTATCAAAGAGGGCCATTTGAACCCCAAAGAACAAAATACTTGGACGTTTTTTAAATCCGTAGGATGCCCCAAGTGTTTTGGTACGGGCTACACGGGCCGCCGTGCTATTTTTGAAGTATACCGCATGACGGAAGAAATGCGCAATATTATTTACAAAACGCAGGATTTGATTGAACTGCGTAAAGCAGCCAACCGCTCAGGCGCGCTGAACTTGCGCGGTAACGGCTGGCACAAAGTGGTGCGCGGCATTACCACAATTGATGAGATTTTAAGTGTTACTACGGCAGACGAGTAATGAAATAAATAGAGGGTTTAATTATGCCAAAATATACATATAAAGTTAGAGACGAGCAAGGTAAAACGTTTACCGGGTCGTACACGACGGACAATAAAGAACGCCTGATTACGGCCTTGCAAAACAAGGGATACTTGGTGCTGGAAATTACGGAAGCAAGCAAAGGGTTGTTTGCCTCCAAAGCCGGTCCGCGCCGCAAAGGCGGCAAAGTGCCGGGGCACGTACTTGCGTTCTTTGCTGAACAGCTTTCCACCCTAATTGCCGGGGGTGTGCCGTTGGTGCGCGCCGTGGCATTGTTGGGGCAATATTCTTCTCACCCGACGTTAGGGATGGTGCTTAACCAAGTAGCGCACGATATTTCGGGCGGGCAATCTTTGCACGAAGCTATGGCCCAACACCCCAAAACGTTTAACCATGTGTGGTTATCCTTAATTGAGGCGGGGGAAGTCGGCGGTACGATTGCCGATACGCTCATGCAGCTTTCCATTTACACCAAAACGCAAGAAGGGATGAAGAGCAAAATCATTACCGCTATTACGTACCCGGCCATTTTGTGTGTGGCCTCCGTGGGCGTATTGATTTACTTCATCGTGGGGATTGTACCTACCTTTGCCCAAATATTTGCGGACTTTAACTTAACGCTTCCTACGCTTACCATCGTCGTGTTGAAGGTATCCAGTTTGATTACCAACCACGCGGTGCTGATTATCTTGACGATTGTGGCGCTGATTTTTGCGTTCCGTTTTTACATTCACACTCCTACCGGGCGCAAAAAATGGCATAACTTCTTAATTACCATGCCTATTTTTGGTAATTTTATCCGCAACATTTACTATACGCGTATGCTTTCTACCCTCTCTACGCTCTTGCGCAGCGGGGTAACCATTTTGAACGCAATTACGGTATTGGAAGAAGCTTTTGAAGGCAACGTGATTTTGCGTAACGCGTTGCGTTCCGTGCGTGCGGATGTGGCCGCCGGTAGATCTATTTCCGATGCGTTTGCCGCTACGGCGGTTTTCCCGGGGTTGATGACAGAAATGATGAAAATGGGGGAAGAATCTGGTAAACTCCCCAGCATTATTGCTACCCTGTCTAAGTTCTATGCCGACGCGGTGGACCAATTTATTGCCCGTTTCTCGGCGGTAATTGACCCGATTTTGATTGTGGGCGTAGGTGTGCTGATTGGTATTATTGTGGCCTCCATCTTCCTGCCTATTTTCAAGCTGTCTCAAATCGGCAGTTAGGGAAAATTCGGGCTTGACAAACCGCCGTTTTGCCCTATACTTAAGGTAAGGGCCGGATGAGGAGAAAACTATGTATAAACGTGGTTTTACGTTGGTGGAGATTTTGTTCGTGGTGATTATTGCCGCCGGGTTGTTGGCAATAGCAGCTCCTTCGTACAAAAAAGCGCAAGAGCGCTCACAATATACGAGAGCTGTTGGCTATTTAACCAGCATTGGCGCTGCTATTGTATCCTTGCAAAAAGATTATACAATGCTTTCCCCAGATAGCTTTTCTGCCTCCCGGCCAACAGGTTCCACAAACAAAATTGCAATTTATTGGACGTTCCCGGCTAACAACAAATATTGGAAATTTACCGGTTCCTGGGCTGTTAATTACAATTCGCAACTAGGTACGCAGAGCATAACAGATTGGTTGTACAAAGATAGAGGTGTTGCCGTAGATATGAGAGACAAAAGGTTTGAATATGCTTTATACAAGGGGAAGTATTTGAAAAATTTTACAAATAATACGGGATATAGTTTATACGGCATACGCGACGACAGCCCGGGTGCATGTTCCGGGTTCTGTAAAACGGGGGGGAATAACCCCACGGTGGCTTGTATGTGTAAAGACACATATGACGCGAATGATTGCTACTATGGGGCAAAATATTTGTTGGACGGCACGGTGAGGCGTTTGAAAGGGGCCAACTGTAAATAAGGATTTTTATGAAAAACACAAACGGATTTACATTACTGGAACTATTGATAGCGGCTATGTTGGTAGCGGTGCTGGCTATGTTTGCCACGTTGGCGTTTAGGCAGACATCGTCGGACATTCGCTTGCAAGATGCCAAAAACCGTGCGGATTATATTGCTGTTGCTATGCAACGCTTTTGGATGGATAATTCAGGTAGTTTGGCTTCGCAGGATTATATATTGAGTAATCCAGCTACCCCAGCTGTCCCTGCCAATTGTGATGCTTCCATTGTATTCCCCACTTCTGTTGGTAGCTTGCAAAACTTAGTGGATTGCGGATATCTAGAGTATCGTGCTTATTTGGATGCTAATTTTACTTTTCAGTATAAATATCAAGGGGGCAGTACCCCTGCGCTCATATGCGTGTGCGGTGCCAGCGGGAAATTGTCGGCCAAGTACAAATGTAGCGAGGGATACAGCTACTGTACCGACGGGGAAAATCACACGGAGCAGTTTGGGAGTTAGTTTATGAAAAAAGGTTTTACGCTCATGGAAATTTTGGCAGTACTGCTGGTGATAGCGGTGGTGGCCTCGTTTGCCGTGCCGATCATACGCTCCGTCCGTTCCGAAATGCGTTATCAGCGTGCCAAAACCGCCGCCCTTAAAATAGCCGAAGCCATGCGCAGCTATTACTACAATACCAAGGGATACACCATTACAGGAAGTTTTGGTGGCGGTAGCGATGAAAAAGGGGGGGATGTTGCCCAAACCTATGCATTGGCTGCGTGTGTGGATGAGGCCTCAAGCGGTGTGCCGGCTTCCGAGCGGGGGGAGACGATTGCGCAGACCTCTATATCGGTATTATTTAACTGCCATTACTTAGACCCAAAGGATTTCCGCTCTTTGCCATACACATTTACCGCTTGTAATGATTCTTTGGATAATTGTATTAGTGCAAACGTTTGCCCGGGAAAAGGGTTTGTATATGCCGTTGGAAATGCAGCTGCCGGACAATATTTAGGCAAAAGAATATTGGTTAAGCGCGATATGACGATTTGTGAGGAAGAATAATTTTATGAGAAAGATTTTACAAAGCAAAGCCGGTGTGACGGTGTTAGAAGGCGTAATTGCGCTGGGGCTGCTAGCGGTGGTAACGGCGGGTAGCTTTGGGGTATTGTTGGCCTCTTCGCGTCAATCATCCCCGTCGGACATGCGCGAAGAAATGATGTTTGCCGTGGAACAGGCCGATCATTTGTTACAGGTCTATGCCGCATGGTTCCCAAATTTACAAAGTTACATGGAGGTCACAGATAATGATGCGCTAGTGAATGCGTTGAAGGCAAAATCGCTCCCTTATTTTAGATCTAGCGGATTTATGACGGCCAATGGCCCGTGCGATAGGGAGGTTGTTGCCGGAACCGTGTTGGATGTTGGGGAGCATACCAATGCTTTAAATTGTTTGTTGCCCTTGATTTGCGATAAAGCCAACTCCAATTTTAGTTATACGGTGGAAAGTGCGGATACTATCCGCAACGGGCGGTTGCTGAGTGCGGTGCCACTTGAGCTGAGTTATGCTAAAAACCAGACTATTCCTATACACACCATTACGTATCAAATTTCTTGCAATGGGTACCAATTATGAACAATAACCGCGGATTTACCTTAACTGAGGTTTTATTAGCCGCCACCATTGTGGGGGTGATTGGCGTGGCGGTAGTGGCTTTAACTACCTCTGCCATGCGCGAGGGTAGCATGGGCCGTTCCCGCCAGGCACTGCGTAATGAAATTTCAATTTCCATGCGCCAATTGCGTAACGACTTACAAAATGCCAAAAAAGTTGCGATCGTAAACAATGCCAACGGGACATTGAACACTTTAACGATTTATCAGCGAGAATTTGGAAATGCCATGAGAGTTAGTAACGACAACAATGTAAAAGAGTTGGGTTTCCGTAATTATGATTTTGAAAGAATAGGGCCTAAATCCACCGGCCGTTGGAGTGACCAATCCGGATATGTGAGTAACACTGCATGTGCGGAGTGCAAAGCTTGGAGGAATGGTAACGGAAAATCGTTGGGACAGTTATATACGGAAAATCCAGCATGCAATGTAGAATTGAATACTACTTGTGATGCGTATGCACAGCTCATTACTTATACGTTTACCGCGGGTTCGGTTATACATACTCCGGAAGGGTCCTTGATTTCCCCTGCCCTTACTACCTCGGACTATGTCAAACGGGGCGGGAATATTCTTCGTGCAATCAGTGGCTTATCTGAAAAATCAACGTGGTTAAATAATGTAAAAGCAATTGCGCAAGTTAACGGATACCCATCGCTTCCTTCGTGCCAATTTGAAGATACGGATGCTCTAACAGGAGGGACCATATTGACGTGCCGGTTTTTGGTAGAGTTAAGTGGCAGCCCCGCCGTAAATGAATACGTAAAAGAAACCTTTATGCTACCATACGGGGTTAAACAGCCCCCTGCTGAAGAGTAAGGAGATAAATATGCTGAAAAATAAACGTGGGGTTGCCCTGTTACAGGTGCTTGTAGTAGCGGCGTTGTTAGCTGGGATGGCTGCTATGATTTTACGGGTTTCCCTTTCGCGCACAATTGTGGCTCGCCAAAATCGTAAAACTATTACTGCACAGATGTTGATTGAGTCCTGCATGGCGCAAGTGAATGCCGTATGGGCGGATAAATTGCCTGAAGAGTATGCGCGGGATTTAGGAGCTTGTCAAATGTGTCAATCTGAAGGGAATACTGCAAATTGCCCTGCGGCATTGCCCGCCGGAGATAATACGGCTATTTCAAAGAATGCATATCGGTGCCAAATCCCGTATCCACAAGATTCTACACAACCTTACAGAGTAGTAACGGCACAGATGACTTCAGTCCCTAAAGAGATCGAGACTTATAATTGGGCGACGGCTCCCTGTAAAATTACGTACAGTATTGAAAACGGAGTGAATTTGTAAGAGGTGCTATGCTAAAATGGACCCTACTTTTGCTGTGTGTGCCAATGCTAGCGTGGGGCGAAACCGACCCCAACATCAAAGTGGCCGAAGTGGAAACACAGGCCTCGTCCAGCATTGACTTGTTGCAAAAGTCCGTCCAGCAAGAAGACCCTTTCGCCGCTCCTAAAAAAGCCCCCAAAGTTCCTAAAGTGCCTACCCCAGTGCGTACAACCGCACAACCGACGGCTAAGGCAGGGGGCGCGGCTAATACCTTAGATTTACCCCTTAGTATTGGCGGATCAACCACTACGGTGCAAACCACGGTGGCACCCGCCCGCCCCAAAAATACGGCCAAACCCACTCAGCCGGCTGAACAGGCGCAGGAAGTGGCCCCTACGCAAGAACCTCCTGCGGAAAATACCGACGAAGAAGATGCCGCCGATGCCGAGTTGGAATATGCGCTAAAAATGATGGAACAATCCAAAAAAGAGGCGCAGGAAGGCCGCGCAATTCCGCCCTCAGCCGCCAAAAACAAACCCACGAAAGTGCCGGCCGCTAATAAAAAATTTAATCCCAATGCTTTCCGCCCCGGGGTAGAATGGATTGCCACAAAAAGCAGTCACTTTGATATTTATACCCAAAAACCCGAAGGGCAGATTGGCTCGTCCAATATGGCGATGGCTTTTGAAACCGCTTACGATACGCTGCGGCGTTTTGTGCCGTGGATGATGTCGGGCCGGGTGCGCGTGTTTGTCTATCAGGATCACAATTCCTACTTGCGCTATGAACCCGAAGCTAAGGCCTGGTCGCGCGCAATTGCCTATCCTACGCGGGGGGAAATCGTCGTGTACGATGAGCCCGGCAAAATGCAAGAGCTTAAGGAAACCTTCGCGCACGAGCTCACCCACATTTTTACCCAGCAGTTTTTTGATCAACATAATACCGGCCGCATTATGACGCCCACCTGGCTGGATGAAGGCCTGGCCGTGGTGGTGGAAGATCAGATGTTCTCCGGCGGACGTGGCGGCCCGTGGAATCACGATTATCAAACCATGCGCTTTGAGCGCGATCCGCGCACCATGCCGGCTAACTTTAGTTCTTCGTCCATGTTTGGTGGATTCAAACCCAAGACGTTTGTGCCGCCTTCTCAACGCGGTGCAAACGGCCCGCGCAAGCCCCGCGGCCGCCCGGTGCGTTTGGTTCCGTTTGAAGAATTTATGCAGGAAGGATCTTTGGATTCCGCAGAAGGTCAAAGCAATACGCAAAATTGGTATTTGCAGGCCTATTTGATGGTGCGCTTTTTGCTTAATCCCGGCGGAGGGAGCTCCCCTTCCAACCGGATGCAGTTTGAACAATTTACCCGCCTAATTGCCCAGGGCGAGGCCGTGCGCGACCCGAATACCGGGTTTTTGGTGCGCGATGCCCGCGGCAAGCAAGTTTATGAACCTTACGACGTGGAAAAAGCTTTAAACCGCGCTTACCACTATAACAACATTGCTACTTTTGAAGATAAATTTTGGCAGTGGCTGGTTAAATGATTAATTTGAAACATAAAGAAATAACCCCCTAACTCAGGGGGTTATTTTAATGGTTCCAGCACACGTTCGTACCCTTGTGCGTCTACTACGCGTGCTTTGAAAATGCTACCTACTTTTACCGGCCGGGTAAAAGTAACTTTTCCGTCAATGTCCGGCGCGTCTTTGTAAGTGCGGCCGAAGTCCGGTCCGTCGGCAATGGCTTCCAGCGTGGTGCCTAGCAAGCGCTTGTTTATTTGATCAATCACGCGGCTTTGTACTTCAATAAGTTCGGCGGCGCGTTGATGTTTTACCGCGGCCGGGATTTGCTTCATCGCGTAAGCGGCGGTGCCTTTTTCACGGAAATATTCAAACACACCCATATTGTCAAATTCGTATTCTTTGACAAATTTTTTGAGCTCGTTGAAATCTTTCTTTGTTTCTTCGGGGAAGCCCACAATAAAATTGGTCCGCAGAGAAATATCCGGCACTTCTTTTTTAAGCATATCAAGCGTGCGGCGGATTTGAGCCCCATCACAATGGCGGTTCATTCGTTTTAAAACCGGGTCTGCAATGTGTTGGAGTGGAATGTCCATATAATGGAAAATTTTGTCTGTAGAGGTCATTAACCGCGCAATTTCACGCGTAACGCGGTGCGGATAACCGTACATAATGCGCAACCGCCCGAGCCCTTTTAATTTGAGTAATTTTTCCAATAATTCCAAAAGTTGCGGTTTGCCGTAGAGGTCCATCCCGTACGAAGTGGTATCCTGCGCAATAAGCGAAATTTCTTTCACGCCTTCGGCAATCATCAGTTTGGCTTCTTGCAACACGTCTTGCATGGGTTTGGAACGGTAACGCCCACGGATAAACGGAATCGTGCAATACGCGCAACGATTGTTGCATCCGTCGGCCACTTTTAAGTAGGCCGTATGCGGAGCGGTTAAACTCATTTTATAAGGGGGTAAATATAAAGAAGCAGGCAAGGGTTCCAAAAGGGTTCCGTGCTGGCACAGGGCTTGTTCCACTTGTTCTTGGGCAGCCAAGGAAAACACGGTATCAAGCTGCGGAAATTCTTTGGCTACTTGCTCTTTGAAACGTTCCACCAAGCAACCGGTAACCGCTACTTTTTTGACGATCCCTTTGGCCTTTAAATCCAGTGCGTAGCGAATTTCGGCCTTAGCTTCTTTGACGGCGGAGGCAATAAAGCCGCACGTATTAATAATAATTTCGTCGGCTTGCTCCGGGAGAAATACCATCTTGTGGCCCTTGGCAAGGAGCCGTGCGGAAAATTCTTCGCTGTTGGTTAAATTTTTAGGACAACCTAAGCTGATCACGTAAAATTTCATACAGGTTAAACAGCCACGTCGGCTTGGGAAACAGGTTTGGGTTTCTCGTCCTCTTCGTCGGCAGATAATAGTGCCAAGCTAAAAGTAACCACACCGATACGTCCAATAAGCATGGTGAGAATAATAATAATTTTTCCCCACGTAGAAAGAGCTGCGGTGGTACCTGTATCAAACCCGGCTGTGCTTAAGGCGGAAGCCGATTCAAATACCAGGTTGAAGAAAGGCAGTTTTTCCGTCCAAGTGAGTAGAAAAATACTAATAAATAGAAATACGCTGTAGAGTAGAATTGTGGAGGTAGCCGCGTAAAGCCGTTGAATGGGAATACGGTGAGATAAAAACTCTACCCGCGGATTTAGATGCAAATGACTATATACAATGGCTACCACGCTGGCAAAAACAGTTGTTTTTACGCCGCCGGCCGTACCGGAGGGGGATCCCCCAATGCACATAATTAATAAAATCAGCAAGAAAGAGCAGGCCGAAATAGTACTCATATCCACGGTGTTAAAACCGGCTGTTGTAGAGGCCGACACCGTTTGAAAAAATGCCTCCGTCAAACTTAAAGAAGGAGTAGTAACAAAAAGCGTAAAGGTTCCAAACGTTAAGAGCCCAAAAGTAGTGATTGCAATTACCTTTGTGGTAAAAGAGATTTCTTTGGTTTTTCTTCGGATAAAGTTAAATAAATCTGCTGCCACAATAAAACCCAAAGCGCCCGATAAGGTAAGGGCCGAGATAACAATATTGATGGTTTTGCTGTCCGCAAATTGCACTAAGCCGTTGTTCCATAGGGTATATCCGGCCGTGCAAAACGCGCTAACGCTATGGAAAATACTATACCAAGCGGCATTTAAGATCGTGTAATCGTGGTGGCGGAAGTAGTTGAACAAAAATACGGTTCCAATGCTTTCCGCTATGGCCGTAAATACCAAGGCGGCCCACAAAAAATCAGAGAGTTTAAGAGAATCCGGCAGTTTAATATCGGCGCTAAGGGCTTCTGCTTGGCTTTTGCGCAGCCGGTGCTTTTTGGAAAGGGATAAAAATACAAATGAGGAAAACGTCATGTATCCTACCCCGCCAACTTGAATGAGAAACAATACGACAATTTTACCAAGTAAGGTATAAGAATCGGCAAAGTTTACGGTTTGAAGGCCAGCAGTGGACACGGCGGAGGCTGCGGTGAACAAGTTATCTAAAAAGGACACTCCTCCCCGCGTCATAAACGGAAGGCATAGCACAATCCACCCAAGCAACGTATACATTAACACGGTTTGTGCCACGTTTTGGTGGGGGGTTAAATGCAATAAAAACACTAAGTATTTTTTGAGGGATAATTTAATAAGTTCTTTTACTTTATCCCAGGATTGCCGTAAGTTTATGGTCATACTTGTATTATATAAAATCGGGGCGAAAATAGGGAAAATCCTGAGGAATTTTAGGCGTAATCACAAAAAAGAAATAAAAAATTGCAATAAAATAATTCAAACAAGTGTTTGAATTGTATAAGGAGGAACTGTCTATGAAACCGATGAAAATGTTTGTAGTGCTGGTGGGAGGAGTGTTGTTAAGCGGGTGCGTGGCCACCCTGACCCCGGAAGGGGATCTCTATACGGACTTAATTACTCCTTCCGTAGTAGTGGAAAGCCGTCCTCAAACGGTTTTTGTTTCCCGGCCGTACCGACCTGCCCCAAGGGTATGGGGGCCTATTGCATCCCGTCCTCGTCCCATCGTAGTACAGAGGCATCCCGGCCATCGGCCCAACTCACCCCGGGTGGGGCATCCCGGCGGACACAGACCCCACAATCCGCCCAAAGCGGGGAAGCCTGGTGGGCATGGACCGAACTACCCCCGTGTAGGACAATTTGGAAGGCATAGACCGAACTCGCCCCATGTAGGACAGTTTGGTGGGCATAGACCCAATGATCCGTCTCGTCCCGGTCAAGGTGGTGGGGCTAACCTGCAAAGACCTGGCCACTCAGGAGGGTCCCATTCGGGAGGATCTAGACCGGGAGGAACCCAACAAGGAGGCACCCAACTGAAAGGACTTCGTAAATAAATCTCTCCTGTGAAACTTCCTACAAGATAGTTTCCAACCCCTAGCTCAAAAAGCTAGGGGTTGTATATGTTAGGGGGTTGCCAGGAATCGTCCGGTTTAGGAAGTGGGTCCGGCCCGGAAGAGAGGAAATCGGAGTGGGTCCAATAGTACCAGGCGCTATATAGGGCCAATACAAATAGTAGACTACCTATAAATAGAAAAGTATAAGCAACGATTTGGTCATATTCCAGCCAACCGATCGCCCCCAAGATATCGTGCCAATCGCCGCAGCGTTCGCCGGGTTTGTAGGTGGTTAGCATATCCGAAGAAGTCAGAGGAAGGGAGCACGCCCGAGCATCAGCGGCGTATTCCCCGGCTCCATAAAATGTACTGGCCAGCCAATATAATAGCGGAGGCATTGCCCAGCGGCCACCTTCTAAATTTAAAGCCAAACAAGCGGCTATAAAGGGGATGAGCGTTTCCACCCCGTTCCCGGCCAAAGTGGCTATCCATGCCCCTAATTCCCGGTGAGAACTGTACAATGCTCGGTAGAAAATGTTTCCTACTAAATTGTGCCCCAACATTTCATGGGTTAAATAGTTGGGAGCGTATACAAAAATATTATTAAGTAAGGTGCTTACAAAACTGCTTTTCCAATAATAAGTTAACAGCGCGCTGATGATTAAAATAAGGATAATTGCCCACACGTTCCAACGAAAAAAGAAAAAACTTTGTTGATGTGGGTCAAACCAGGTAATAATTTTTTTCATACGTCTATTATAGCTTTTATTTGCTACAATAGACCATATGAAGAAATACGTCATTTTGATCATTATACTGGTAGTATGCTGGTTTGGATTTTCATATCATCACCGTATGTTGGCCTGGCGGGGGGAACAGCTGGTAACCCATGCTTACTATGGTAATTTGATCGCCGTGAAAGACGAAGTGGAAAAGGGGGCCCCCTTAAATTATGTATTGTGGTTTGACGAAGACGAACGCAATTACAAAGGGAAGCATTTTAATGCCTTACATGCGGCGGCATCTAGCGGCAATGAAGATATAATCTTGTATCTGCTTGAGCAAGGGATTCCAATTGATATAACGACCAAAGAAGGATGGACGCCATTATTTATTGCAGCGCGTGAAGGTCATGCCGAAGCCGCTAAATTATTAATTTACAAACAAGCGGCGATTAACGTCCAAACGGATATGGGGGCCACGGCTCTAACCATGGTGCTCACACAACCCTATCCGACGGAAAAAGATCGCCTTGATTTATTGGAATATATGTTGCGTCGTGGGGCAAACCCTGCGCTAAAAGACCGCTATGGGCACGACGCTTGGTACTACGCCAAGCAAATGAATAATGACGGTGCCTTGGAATTGCTTGAGCAATATACCGCCGAAAAAAATAATCTGTCCCCGCAAGAGAATTAACAGTATTAGCCCGCTCAGGGCGCTATATATAAAACAGTAAACCCCGACAAATTCGGGGTCTACTATTTAAAATGGCTCGCCCTGAAGGACTCGAACCTTCAACCTACCGGTTAACAGCCGGTCGCTCCACCATTGAGCTAAGGGCGAATAAATTCTTGCTACACATTTATTATAGTAAATCAAAAGAAGTTTGTAAATATTCTTTGCGTGCCAACTAATCAATAAAACCACACGTAAAATTTTGATTTGCGTACCTTTAATTATATACAATAATCTCACAAGGAGATGCAACTATGGCACAGTATAAGGATTACTACAAAATTTTAGGCGTTGGGAAGACAGCATCCGACGCGGAAATTAAGAAGGCCTTTAAAACGCAGGCACGCAAATGTCACCCAGATATGCACCCGGAAAACGAAAAGGCCAAATGGACCGAAAAATTTAAAGATTTAAACGAGGCCTATACCGTTCTTTCCGACAAGCAAAAACGTACTATTTATGACCAAGTTGGCCAAGAGGATTTTCAAAATTATGCCCGTGGGGGAGGGGCATCGCGCGCATCCTCGGGTGGTGCATATGGGGGAAACCCTTACGGCCAATATCAGCAATATACCTATCAAGGGGATCCCGGCGCGGGCTTTGGCGGGTTTTCATCCGGCGGGGGGCAATTTTCCGGAGCAGATTTTAGTGATTTCTTTCAAAGTATTTTTGGCGGGATGGGAGGCATGGGCGGTTTTGGCCAAAACTTCGGCCGTAGTGCGGCAGCCGGGCAGTCTTCCGGCGACGTGGAGGCCGAAATTGCACTTAATTTAGAGGACGCTCACCGCGGTGGAAATATGCAGCTTACTATCCCAAGCGGCCGCACAGTAACGGTTAAATTCCCTGCGGGAGTTAGCGAAGGGAAAAAGATTAAACTTAAAGGCATGGGCAACCCTACCCGACGTGGGCAAGGGGATTTGTATTTAATTGTAAAAATCCGCCCGCACGCTATGTTTCGCCTGGAGGGGGAGGATTTGCACGTGCCCGTGGTGATTATGCCGTGGACGGCCGCTTTGGGCGGTACCATTTCCGTCCCTACGTTAGACGGGCCTGTACAAGTAAAAGTACCTGCCGGTACACATAACGGTAAGAAATTAAAACTAAGCGGCAAAGGGCTTAGCAGCAAAGGCAGTTTGTTTGTCACGCTGACGATTGACGTGCCGCGTACGCTGTCTAAAGAACAACGCGATTTATTTGTAAAACTTGCCCAACTGGGCTAGGAGGACTGTATGAAAATAACCCTTGGACAAAACTTGCAAACTACCTGTGTGTTAGACGGTAAAAAACCGTTGCACACGGCCTTCAACAACCCGCGCGAAGATGTGAACCCCGGCGAAATGCTGGCCGCTTCGTTAGGTGCGTGTATGATGACCATGGTGGGTTTTATGGCCGCCAAACACGGCGACGATGCACAAGGCACCGCGTTGGAAGTAACTCCGCAGTTTGATGATAAACATTCCCGCATAACGGGGTTTGATCTTACGTTTTACTTCCCGGCGTCGTTCACGGCCGAGCAGAAAGAAAAATATGCTAAGCTGGCGCAAGGTTGCCCCGTGCACAACAGCTTGCGCGAAGATATGAAATACACCGTTACGGTGAAATAATTGCCCCTATGTAAAACAGCCCGCCCTCTAAAGAGGCGGGCTGTTTTGCGTGAAAAAAGCTTGCTTAATCCTGGTGAACTTTTTTGAGGGTAAGCACACCGTCTTCAAAAAACCATTCTTCGGTTAATTTGCCGTTTTCGTCGTACTTTTTAGTTACGCCGTGAGGTTTGCCGTCCTTGTGGGGGGAAATCAGTGCCATGGTACCGTTGGAGTGATAGATAATTTTATCGCCCACAATTTTGTCGTTCTTGTAGGTGCATTCGCTACGCAATTTGCCTTCGGGCGTGTAGATTTTGGACTCGCCGTTTAGGTAGCCCTTTTTAAATTCGGATACTTCCAAAAATTTGCCGTCCGGGTAGTATTTAATTTGCTTACCGTCTTGCACGTCGTCGGTATAATGGATTTCTTTATACAATTTGCCTGTGGGGTGATAGACGGATACTTTGCCTTCCAGCACGCCTTTTTTGTAGTTTTTTTCAATGTTGATTTTGCCGTTGTCAAAATAAATGCGGCAAACACCGTCGCGCAAACCTTTTTTAACTTCGCACTCAAAATAGAGTTTGCCGTTTTCAAAAAATTCTTTTACTGTACCGTCGGGCAGTTTGCCGGCGTGTTGTTTGATGTCTAAATTTTGATCCAGCTCTTCTTTGTATACTTCTTTGCCGTCCACGTAATAGGTGCGCTCAAAGCCGATGTTAAGCGGATCGTCGGTGCTGGTGGTTTTGCGGATAATGTCTGCCATAAATTATTTCCCCTTTAACGCTTGGGCCGCCGTGAAACCGCTGGCCCAGGCAAAATGTAAATTCAGCCCCCCGCTTTTGCCATCCACATCTAATAATTCGCCCGTAATAAATACCCCCGGGCACACAAGGGACTCAAATGTATTATAGTTTATTTCGCGCGTTTTTACACCCCCGGCCGCGACCATGGCCTCTTTCCACGGGCGCATGGCGGTAACGGTAACGGGCCACGCCACCAGCGTTTGGAAAGCGCGTTGCATAGGTTGTTGCTGCACGGGGATTTGCTTGTGAAGGCCCACAAAGTCAATGAGCAAATTAGCGATGCTTTCGTGCAAAATCCCGGCAAAAAAATCTTTGGGTTTGCGCTGGCCCAACGTGTTTAGACGCGCTTTTAAAAAATCAAGCGGGTTTTGGAGCTGCGGGAAAAAATTGATTTCCACGGGTACCGGGCCCTTTGCCAGTGCGCGCGAAACTGCCTGGCTGATATTTAAGGCGGCGGGGCCGTTGATCCCGTAGTTCGTGAAGATGAGCTCGCCCTCGGCCTGCTCAGGTGGCGTGGTACATGCGGTAGTGCGGGCTTGGCACTTGATGCCCGACAAACGCGCCAGGGCTGTTTCTTTGAGGCACAAGCCGCTTAACACCGGCAGTGGAGGGATAAGAGTATGCCCGAGCATCTTGGCCAGGTCATAGCCGGAATTTGTGCCCGTTACTTGTGGGTACGCGCACGAGCCGCACGCCAGCACTACATTTTTGGCGTGCACGTTAAGCCCTTGCTTAGTAGTTAAAATAAAATTGGGCTTGGCGTGTTTAATATGGGTGACTTCTTGCCCGGTGCTCAGTTCGGCCCCGGCTTCTTTGAGTGCCACTTTTAGTGCGTCGGCCACGGCGGTAGCTTTGCCCGTAGCGGGGAACACGCGGCCTTGCTCTTGTTCGGTCAACAGTACGCCTAGATTTTCAAAATATTTCCAGCAATCTTCAAACGAAAAATGAGATAGCGCGCTTTCAATAAGCTTTGGATCTGCGTGATAGCAAGCGGGGGAAACGTGGCGGTTGGTCAAATTGCAACGGCCGTTGCCGCTAACTAAGATTTTGCGCGCGGGCAGTGTATCCTTTTCCAAGAGGATCGTTTTTTTGCCGCCGCGGGCGCACTCCAGCGCGCAAATCAGCCCGCTGGCCCCGGCTCCCACAATAGCTACGTCGTACAAAGTTTCCATACGTATAGTGTAGCATATTCGGTATAAAAAACTAAAACCCCCGGTTTGTGACCGGGGGTTTTGCTTTGTCAGTTTTTACAAACTTATTTCTCTACTTTTTCAGCCGGCACGATAGCAGCTAACTGTTTGTAGAGGTCGCGCCGCCAGGCATACTCGCTTTCGGCCCGTTTGATGAGTTCTTTAGCAAGTTCCGGGTTGTCGCGCATGAGACCTTTGAAGCGGTTTTCGCCGCTCATATAATCGGCCAACGGCAAGGTCGGCGCGCCGAGCGGAGAGTCCACATGTAAGGGGTTTTTGCCTTCGTAGCGGGCTTGCGGGTTGAAGCGGTAGAGGATCCAGCGCCCGGCTTGTACCGCGCGTTTGGCTTCGCCCATACCTTTGGACATATCAATCCCGTGCGCAATGCAGTGAGAGTAGGCAATCACGAGCGCCGGACCGTCGTAAGCATCGGCTTCCGCCAGTGCTTGGATGGTTTGGTTCATATTGGCACCCATGGCTACTTGCGCTACATAAATGTTGCCGTAGGTCATGGCAATCATACCGAGGTCTTTCTTCGGCATTTGTTTGCCGCCCGCGGCGAATAAGGCCTTGGCACCCAACGGAGTGGCTTTGGACATCTGCCCGCCGGTGTTGGAATATACTTCGGTATCAAGCACCAAGATTTTGATGTTTTTGCCGGAAGCTAATACGTGGTCCAACCCGCCGTAGCCAATATCGTAGGCCCAACCGTCACCGCCCAAAATCCACACGGATTTGCGGATGAGGTAATCGGCCAAGCTCAACAGGCGTTTGCAGGTTTCGCAACCTTTGTCGGCCCCTTTGTTCAAGATGGATTTCAGATCAGCTACGCGTTTGCGTTGTTCTTCTACGCCCGCGTCGGTGGTTTGATCGGCGTTCAAGATCGCGTCAATTAAAGCGGAGTGCGCTTTGAAGTTATCGTCTGCTTTGGCGGCTTCTAAAGCGGCTTTAGCATCGTGATTTAATTGGTCAAACGCCAAGCGCATACCCAAACCAAATTCGGCGTTGTCTTCAAACAAGGAGTTGGCCCAAGCCGGCCCTTTGCCGTCTTCGCGTTGGCAATAAGGCGTGGTGGGTAAGTTACCGCCGTAAATGGAGGAACAACCTGTGGCGTTGGCAACGGCTAAGCGATCGCCAAACAGTTGCGTTAACAATTTAACGTAAGGGGTTTCGCCGCAGCCCGCGCACGCGCCGGAGAACTCAAAGAGCGGTTTGCGCATTTGAGAACCTTTAACGGTTTCTTTTTTGGTTTTTACTTCGGCTTGTTTGAGCTTTAAGAAGAAATCGTAATTTTCAATTTCTTGGTCGCGCACGTCCAACTGGTGAACCATATTGATGGCTTTCTTAGTCGGATCTTGTTTGTTTTTGCCGGGGCAGTTAAACACACACGCACCGCAGCCCGTGCAGTCTTCCACGGCTACTTGTACGGTAAATTTTTTGCCGGCCAAATCGGCTTTCCCATCGGCAGATTTGAAAGCTTTGGGCGCGTTTTTCAGTTCGCTCTCGTCATACGCTTTGATGCGGATAGCACCGTGCGGGCAGACCAAAGAGCAGAAACCGCATTGAATACAATCTTCGCTATTCCAGCAAGGAACTTGCAGGGCAATGTTGCGTTTTTCGTACTGCGTGGTTCCAGTGGGGAAAACGCCGCCTTCCGGCATTTTGCTGGTGGGTAGATCGTCCCCGCGGCCGGCAATCATTTCGCCCAGCACATCTTGCACGAAGGCAGGTGCGGTAGCCGGGACCGGGGCTTTGGTGTGCAGCTTGGAAGAAACCGCGGCCGGATATTTTACTTCTTGCAGACCCGCTAACGCGGCATCTACGGCCTTGTAGTTTTTCTGCACTACTTCTTCACCTTTTTTGGAATAGGTTTTTTCAATAGCATGTTTGATGTCTGCAATGGCTTTTTCGGTGGGGATTACACCCGCAATGCCGAAGAAGGCCGTTTGCATGATAGTGTTGGTGCGGCTGCCCATGCCGGTTTTGAGGGCAATTTCGGAAGCATCAATCACGTATACTTTTAGTTGGCGGTCAATGATAATTTTTTGTACTTCGGCCGTTAAGTGGTTCCACACTTCGTCTTTGTTGTAAGGCGAGTTGATGAGCACGGTGGCACCTTTTTTGGCTTTGCCCAACACGTCGTATTTATCCAAGAAGTCAAACATATGTACGCCGATAAAATCAGCGGATTGGATGAGATACGGAGCGCGGATGTAATTTTTTCCGAAGCGGATGTGCGAGGTGGTCATAGACCCGGATTTTTTAGAGTCATAGACGAAATACCCTTGCGCGCAGAAACCGTTGGCGGAAATAATCTTCATGGTGTTTTTGTTGGCACCTACGGTACCGTCGGAACCTAAACCGTAGAATAAAGCGGCGAAGATATCGCTGTTGGCTTTGCTTTCCAAGGTGGTTTTGGGTAAGGACAGGCCGGTCAAGTCGTCGTTGATGCCTACCACAAATTCTTTTTTGGGTTCTTTGGCGGCCAGGTTATCAAAGATGGCTTTTACGTCGCTGGGCGTAAAATCTTTGGACCCGATACCATAGCGGCCGCCCGCGATGAACGGAGTGGTCGGGAATTTGGCTTTAGCTTCTTTGGTGAGGAAGGCCGCGCAGACATCTTGGAACAACGGTTCACCCAAGGAACCAGGTTCTTTGGTGCGGTCCATTACGGCAATTTTCTTGACGCTGGCCGGGATGACTTTGATGAAATCTTCAATAGAGAAAGGACGGAACAATTTGATTTTGAGTACGCCTACTTTTTCGCCTTTGAGGGCTTCTACCGCGTTTTGAGCTACGTCGGCACCGGAACCCATAATCACGATTAAGCGTTCGGCATTAGCGTCCCCAAAGTATTGAAATAAGTCATAGTGGCGGCCGGCAATTTTTTCAAATTTGGCCATTTCTTCTTTTACGATGCCAGGAACAGCGTTATAAAATTTGTTCACAGCTTCGCGCGATTGGAAATAAACATCCGGGTTGGCGGCGGTACCGCGCACGGTGGGATGTTCCGGATTCAAACCGCGTTCTTTGTGTTGAGCGATTAAATCGTCGGAAATCATTTCCTTCATTTGTTCTTTGGTGAGGGGTTCAACCATGTTGAGTTCGTGGCTAGTACGGAACCCGTCAAAGAAATGTACAAACGGCACGCGCGCACGCAAGGTGGCAGCTTGAGCGATTAAGGCCATATCCATGGCTTCTTGCGGATTGTCCGAGCACAACATAGCCCAACCGGTTTGGCGGACGGCCATTACGTCGGAATGATCACCAAAAATAGAGAGCGCGGTGGTGGCAATCGCACGGGCAGATACGTGGAACACGGTCGGTGTGAGTTCACCCGCAATTTTGTACATATTGGGGATCATCAAAAGTAAGCCCTGAGAAGCGGTAAAAGTGGTGGTTAAGGCACCGGCTACTAAAGAGCCGTGCACCGCGCCGGAAGCGCCGCCTTCGGACTGTAATTCGTTTACCGAGGGGATGTTGCCCCAGAGGTTGGTTTCGCCTTTGGCGCTTTTGGCGTCACAGATTTCGCCCATCGTAGAAGAAGGCGTAATCGGGTAAATAGCAATTACTTCGTTGGTAGCATGGGCGACGTGCGACACTGCGGTGTTGCCGTCCATAGCAACTAGTTTAGCCATAGTAAGAAGTCTCCTTGTTTAATGTAAAGCGGTTTACGTGCTAGAAAGCACCTGCCGGATGAGTCCACCCGGTACCATATCTATTATACCATTTTAGGGGGAGTTTGGGGGACCCCTGGCGGGACCTACTACATACAAAAAACTCCCCAAGTTTAGATTTGGGGAGTTTTTTGTTCCTTTTAGAATCTTTACAGCGTGGACAAATACCGTTCTAATTCATAGCTAGACACGTGAGTGCGGTAGCAATCCCATTCAATGTCTTTGTTGGCAATGAATTTTTCAAAGGTATGCTCACCCAAAATCTTTTTGACCAGTTCGGATTGGCGCGTATAGTTGACGGCTTCGTACAAATACGCGGGCAATGTGTCAATTTGATGTTTGGCGCGCTGTTCCTTGGTCATGCGGAAGATGTTTTCTTCGGTGATGGGGGGAACTTGCATTTTGTGTTTGATGCCGTCCAAGCCAGCACCCAACATTACGGCAAAGGTCAAATACGGGTTGCACGCCGGGTCCGGAAAGCGGCACTCAATGCGCGTGGCATTGGGTTTCCCGGCTTTTACTTGTGGGATGCGCACCAGCGTGCTGCGGTTTTTGCGTCCCCAAGCAATATAGGCCGGGGCTTCGTACCCGGGCACTAAGCGTTTATAGGAGTTGACCCACTGGTTAGAAACGGAGCAAATTTCTTTTACGTGTGCCAAGATACCGGCAATGTATTGCCGCGCAGTTTCGGATAAGTAAAGCGGGTCTTTTTCGTCAAAAAACGCGTTGGAACCGTTTTTGAAAAGCGATTGGTGCACGTGCATACCGCTACCGTTTACTTTGGCAATCGGTTTGGGCATAAACGTGGCGTACACGCCGTTGGCCGCGGCCACTTGCTTAACTACGGTGCGGTACGTGATGACCTGGTCAGCCATTTTCATAGCGTCGGTATAGCGCAAGTCAATTTCGTGCTGGGAGGGGGCTACTTCATGGTGGGAATATTCCACCCGGATGCCCAACTTTTCCAACATCTGCATAGTTTGGCGGCGAATCGCGTAGGAACGGTCCAGCGGGATGGTGTCAAAGTAGCCGGCGCTATCAAGCCCTTCGGGAGTTTTGTCATCTTTAAAGTAAAAATATTCCAGTTCCGGGCCGACCATAAATTGATCAAACCCGGCTTTTTTCATCTCCGCCAAGTTGCGTTTTAGAATGTAGCGCGGGTCGCCTTCAAATTGTTTACCTTCGGTGGTTTTGATGTCGCAGAAAAAGCGGGCAATGGGGGCACCGGTAAACTCAGTCGGGAACATTTGGAAGGTGTCCAAATCCGGCAAGGCAACTAGATCGGATTCATAAATGCGGGCAAATCCTTCAATGGAGGAACCGTCCAACCCCATACCTTCGGTCATGGCGTATTCAAATTCGCGGTAGGATACGGAAATGGATTTGAGCTTGCCTAAAATGTCTACAAACCATAATTTTAAAATTTGGATGTTATTTTGTTCGGTGAGTTTTAAAATCTCTTTAATTTTTTCTTTTTCTTCTGCTGTGCGTTGATACATAGTGGAACCTCTTTTTAAATATACCTATATTATACCTTATTTGGGGCATAAAAAACCCCAGGCGTTAACCTGGGGTGAGAATACAGAATTAATCTAATTAAATGCCTACTTTTTTGGCCCAAGTACCATTGGGCGAGTGCTGGGTAGATTTTACCTGCGTATGATGACGTGCGATGGACGTGGTATCGGTTACTTGCGGTTGGTTTTCTGCCATGATTTCAGCAAGGCGCAAGGAAGTAAAGCGTTGGGCCCGACCGTTGGATTTTGCAACCGGCAGTTTGGGAAACTTCACCTTTTCCACTTGCGCAGGGGCGCGATCCGGCTGGGCTTGTTTCGGTTGCTGGCTGGGGGTGTTGCGTTGCAGTCCGCGGCGGTAGGCCGGGTCCAGCAGGTAGGGGTATTTTGCAAAGGTAGCATTGCTGTCTTGCACACTGCGGATGTGTTGTAATTCTTCTTCAGCGGCGATTTTTTCCTGTTCGGTTAATTCGCTTAAGACAGCTGATCTTTGCACCGTTACTTCCACTTTCTTGGCCAGTACAGCGTCGGGTTTAACGGTTTGGGCAGCAGCCGGTAGCGTACACGCAGTAGCTAATAAAATTGCAAATGTCCATTTAGAAGTATTCATTTTGTCGCTCCTGTTTATTCTTGTTCTTCTTCAAAAATTTCGTTTAATTCCAATGTCTCTTTTAAAATATTCAGTTGTTCTTTGCTTAGTGATCCGTTCTGTTCAAAAAACAGGAATGCGGAGAGGAAGTGGGTGAATAGGGAAACATTTTTTATTTCTTCCGACTGTAAGGATTCAACCACAACTTCTGCAATAGCCGGATCTACCATTTGCAACACTTGTTTTATTACATTCAATTCTTCCTCTACAATTTGGTTTAAAGATTGCACCAGTTTTGAGGAAATTTTTTCGGCCTCGGCATTGATTTGTTCCGTTTCCGATTCAGATAGATTTTCTTTTCCTTCGGCTTGCAACATAAAATCTGCCAAGGATTTCAAGGGTTGCAGAACTTTTACAGTATAATATTCGGGAAATTTGTTGTAGTGATTTTCCAACTTCTGTTGAGCGGCTGCTTGTGATTCTTGCGGAAGCATAGCCACAATCCTTTCGATCATTTGCTGGCGCGCTTGTGCGGGATCTTCCACCGGCATCACCTGCGCAAAGGACACGCTGCTTACAATGACGGCCAAAGCGGTTAGTAAGTATTTCTTTAGGTTCATACATATTCTCCTTTTATCGGGCTGTACTACTAGACTACACTAACAGTATAAGAAGTTTGCAGTTTCAAAACCAGGGTCTTTAGGCCTATTTTGCAGATGGGTCTTTTGTCAACTCTTGCAGAGGAATAATAAAGGAGCCACGTTCGATGGCTTTTTGTACCAGCTCATCGGTGGCTTTCCATACGACGCGGTCATCAATTATTTCTAAGACGGGATATTGAGATTGGTTCTTAAGAAGCAACGTCGCTAATTGGTGAATATGTTCGCTATATACTTGTGAGAACGTGGAGGCCACTTTTTCTTGTTGTTCTAGCGGGACTTGGCTCAACTGTTGGCCTATTTCTTCCAAAAGAGGGATGAAATGATTACGGATGTGATTAGCAATAAGTTGCTCGTGTGCCGAAAGATTGTTGTAATGAACGTGCAGCTGAAAATTGTAGTGGCCTAGATGGAGTGCTTGTACACGGCTCAAAAGCATCCAGTCCTCTATGGGCCCCGGAATATTTGTAATGCTTGTTTGTTCCTCAAATGCCTCAACCGTGGCAGTTGGTGATAAACTTAAGCCCAATAAAATGGCAAATAAAATCTTTCTCATATCTATATTGTACGGAATTTGGAAGAAATTTGCGCTCGGTCTTTGGACCTAGCCATTGTCTGGGTCTTTGTGTCTAATCCTTTGCGGATTTTGCCGCAATAAACTATAATATAGGTATGATTATACCTACTATTATTGAAAAAAACGTCGGTTACGATATTTTTTCCCGCTTACTTAAAGACCGCATTATCTTTGTAGGCGGCCGCGAAGGCGAAGTAGATACCGCCAGCGCTAATATGATTATTGCCCAGCTGCTCTATTTGGACGCGGATGACCCGAACCGGGAAATCAATTTGTACATCAATTCCCCCGGTGGGATGGTAACGGCCGGCTTGGCAATTTATGATACCATGCAATTTATTAAAGCCCCTATCACTACTATTTGTATGGGGCAAGCGATGAGCTTTGGTGCCGTGTTGTTGGCAGCCGGCTCTAAAGGCAAACGCTATGCGTTACCGCATGCGCGCATTATGATTCACCAACCCTTAATTTGGGGGGGCGGAATTTCCGGCCAGGTGACGGATATTGAAATTGAAGCGCAAGAATTGCACAAAAATAAAGAGCACCTGTTGGATATCTTGGCGCACCATACCGGGCAGGATAAAGAAAAAATCCGCCACGATAGCGAGCGCAACTATTACATGTCTGCGCAGGAAGCCAAAGAGTATGGTCTTATTGATGCTGTGCTGGAACTAAAAAAATAAAACTTGTAACGATGTGTTTGTTAAAAATCCCCTCAAAAATTTTTGAGGGGATTTTTTTGCTTAATCAAAATAGAATTATTTGGCTAATATCCACCGAGTAAATATTCCCGGGGTTAATATACGCAGGAACTGCGTTGTCCCTTGCGGGTTGCGGCCTGTGTGAGGCGTAATAATGGGTAAGGCAATTGTGTGGGTAATTTCCGGGATGCGAGTGTTTTTGTCTTGGATGCCGGGCCAAAAACCTACCGCGCATGCGTCAATTTTGTGTAACACCTTCAAGCGGTGAATAGATTCCAAAAGTTCTTTATGGGCGCGGGAAGATTCGTCATAATTTAGCAAATTTTCGCCGGACAGCCCCAACGTACCCACCGCCATGCGTTTGCTTTTGTACATTTCTTTAAGTTGTGGAACCGTAAGTACGTTTTGCCAGGGTTCTTGGTATGGGTCTTGCCAGCTGTTATAGGAGCCCAATGTATTGGTAGCTACAAAAACAGTGACTTTTGCGTTATGTTTTTTTAAAAGGGGGAAAACTTCACTGTAAAATGATTGATATCCCCCAAAGAAAGCCAAGAGAATGGGCTTTGTGGGCAGTTTTTTTGCCAGGTCAGCCGGCGTAATAAATGTATACCCATGGTTTATTAAAAACAGCAACATGGATTCCAATTTTTTAGTGGGAGTCCATTCTTTTTTTAAGTGAGAATTTTTAGGTGCTTGCCCAATTTTTTGGTACGCCAGTACCGGCAGAAATGATTTCATAATTTACTGCGTCCGCGGGTGAGTTGCAGGTGAAAATCGTACAAATCTTCACCGCCGCGCGGGAAGGCCCGTAAAATAGTTTTTTTACCCAGCCACGGCCAAGGGTTAATCCCATTTTTAGTGCTAAAGTCAAACAAATATCCGGCTGATAATACTTGAGGGCGTACGCGTTTATCAAATCCACCGGCACCAAACGGATAACAAAAACTGCGTACTTTATGGTGCAAAACTTTTTCTAACACTTCTTTGCTGTGTTTGATTTCGTGTAGGATTTCTTCATCATTTAAGCTGCGTAAACGACGGTGAGAACACGAGTGCGAACCAAAGGCCACGTGGCCGCCTTTTTCCATAAGGTGAATTTGTTCCCAAGACAAATAGCCCGTAGTGCCAATACGGTCCGTGATTAAAAAGACAATTGCGTAGGCGTGATATTTTTCCAACAACGGGTAAACATACGTATAAAAATCTTCATATCCATCGTCAAATGTAAGCAAAACCGGATGGCAGATGTCATTTTTTTCTTTTGTCATGAATGAACGATACAATGTATGTTCGCTGATAGAAGTATAATTGTGCTCGTTGAGAAATTGGAGCTGTTTCTCAAACATTTCCGGTGTAACAGTAAAAGGGAATTGTTCGTCGTTAGGATCGGTAACGCCAATATGGTGGTACATAAGCGCTACTAATCCCTCGTGCTTAGGCCAGTACCACGTTTTGCGCAGCTTGGGGTATTTTATCAAAAAGTATACAATACCCAATATAATTAGTAATGCGTAAATCATTTTTCTTCCTGCTCAAGTTGCCACAATTTGGCATACTTAACCGATACGTAATAAGTGGAAAAAGTAGCCCATAAAAGTCCACGCATACCGTCCAAAATACCCAATTTGATTATGTACCGCTTAATAAATTCAAACGGCAATGTAAAAAGAACTTTCAATAAGCAAAATTTCTTGCCGTTTTGATGCAACTGGCGTGCAGCTAAAGAGGTATAGGTATTTAATTTGGTAAAGTAGGCCTCAATGGTATCGTACGAAAAATGGTTGACCGGATTTTTAAGCGTGGCCAAAGGCCCGTTGACTTCCAGCCCTTCGTGTACAAGGCCGCCTATATATTTGGCCTGGGCTGTTTGTACTAGACGCAAGTGCTTTTCTTTATTAAGGCCACTAAAACGCATTTTTTTACCTAGAAAATAATTACAAAACGGTAAGTAATAACCGGCGGTTTTGGTATTTTGAATCACTTGCATAATTTCATCTTTTAAAGCGGGGCTTAACCGCTCATCCGCGTCTAAATTTAGAGCCCATTTCCCGGATGCTTTAGAAAGTGCAAAATTCTTTTGATTGGCAAATCCGTCAAATTCACGTAGATATACCTGGGCTCCCAGGTCTTTGCAGACTTGGACGGTCTGATCCGTGGAACCGGAATCCACCACAATCACTTCATCGGCAAGGCCGCGCGTGCTCAAAATACACGGCGTGATACGGTGTGCTTCGTTTTTAGCAATGATATAAAGCGTAAGATTGGGCTGCTTGTTCATAAGTTTATTATAGCATTTTACCCTTATATAAAAGGGGTAACCGCTGTAGCAGGGTTTGGGACTACAGCGGTTTGGGATGAAATTCAAATTGTTCTTGACTACACTTATACTATAGTACTTTGTTGATGTAGAAACCAGGGTCTTTGGACCTAGGTCCACCGGGAAAAAGTACCTAGGAAAATTTAGGACCAATGTGCTATAATAAAATGAGAATTGGAGGATTTATGACGAGAATTTTGGTTTTAATGGGATGTATATGCTTGGCAGCGTGTGCCAGCTTAAAAACTTCTTCTGAATATATTACCCGTGGAAATGGCTATTTACAGGATGGGAAAAAGCAACAAGCTATAGCTGCTTATAACAAGGCCGTATCTCTTAATCCACAAAATACTGAAGCATACGAAGCCCGCGGCGCAGCTTACTTTTACAATGGGCAATATCAGTTAGCCCAGGCCGACTTTGAGCGCGTGCTCAAAGATAATCCATATCGTTTCTCGGTATATACAGCTTACGCTAGCGTATTAGCCGCTCAAGGCAATTTTAAGGATGCTTTGCAAGTGCTTGATTTAGCTGTGCGTTTGCACCCCAGTGCGGAAACATACTTTGCCCGTGGGGGGGTATATTACATGTTAGGTAAATATGACCTGGCCGTGGCTGACTATACCACCACCCTTCAAACCCGCCGATCGGCGGATGTATTAAATGCTCGCGGAGCAGCTTACCAAATGTGGGGCAAGCCCCAACAAGCCCAGCAGGATTTTGAGGCCGCCAAATCGCCGGAAATTCCGCAGCATATCAATGCGTACGCCTTCTTGAATTAACCGAAAAACTAAGAAATTGCTTGCGCGAAATTAGCGATTTTTGATATAATAGCTAGGTACGATTTACGTCACCGTAGCTCAGCTGGTTAGAGCGATTCTCTCATAAGGAATAGGTCGGTGGTTCGAGCCCACCCGGTGACATTTTTAACGCCCTTTGAGCCAAAAGCCCAAAGGGCGTTTTGTTGCCAAGAAAACTTTCTCAAACGGATCTGCTAAAAATGATACAATATACGCGTAGGGATTTTTATGGCTGTTACATTAAGTGCTCGGGCGCGTCAAATTGGGAATTCGCCCACCCTTAAAATCAATGCTGCCGCGCGTGCGTTAAAAGCCGCGGGTAAACCCGTCGTCCACTTGGGGGGAGGGGAACCTACTTATCCCGCTCCGCAAGCTGCGGTGGATGCTATTATCCAAAAGGCAAATTCCCGCAAGATTAAATACATACCTTCTTCTGGTACGCTTGAGCTGAAACAGGCCGTTTTGGCTTACACTCAGCAACACTACGGACACGCTTTTGATCCCAAAAATGTACTTATCAGTGCCGGTGCTAAGCAAGCTCTCTTTAATTTTTTACTGGCGGCTGTGGAGCCCGGGGATGAAGTGGTTTTTGCGGCGCCGTTTTGGGTCAGCTACCCGGAAATGGTTAAACTGGTGGGGGGAATCCCGGTTATTGTAAAACCCACCCAAGGTTTGCGGATAACGGCAGAAGAAATAAAAAAAGCCGTTGGCCCCAAAACAAAAGCCCTTATTATTAACAGCCCGTGTAACCCGGCCGGTCATATCTTAAGTGAGGATTTTATCCGCCAAATTGTAGAATTTGCTGAAGAAAAACAAATTTTTCTTGTCATGGATGATATTTACCATCAACTTGTTTTTGATGGAAATAAAACACCCAATCCGTGCGTGTATGCCAAAGATTTTAATAATTTAGTGATTATTAACGGTGTGTCTAAATTGTACGGCCTTACCGGGCTGCGCATTGGGTGGGCTGTGAGCCAAAATGAAGAGCTCATCCGCTCTATGGGGAAAATGCAAGCGCAGAGTACCTCTTGTAATAGTGACCTGTCGGAAGCCGCCGCTGCGGCGGCATTGACCGGGCCGCAAGATTGCGTGAAAGATTTGTGTGCCGTTTTGCAAGATAATCGGGATACATTGCTGGCCGAATTAGCCAAAATTCCACATATTCGTGTGGAAAAGCCGCAAGCTACGTTTTATAGTTTTGTAGATTTTAGCTATTATAACGCCGATTCAAACACCTTGGCCGCATACTTGTTAGATAAGGCCCTGGTGGCCGTTGTGCCCGGGGCTGCCTTTGGAGCTGAGGGATACTTGCGAATTAGTTTTTGTGCGGATAAAACCGCTATTGTAGAAGGGGTGCGGCGCATTGCCGAGGCCCTAAAAAATCTGCCCCAATAGGGGATAAATTAGTAAAGAGGGAACAAAATGAAAACATTGAATGCAAAGCCGGACTTTTTTAAACCGACCTACGGTTTGGATAAAGCCGGAATCAAAACCACCAAGACCGTCTATTGGAACCTTTCCACCCCGGCCTTGTATCAAGAAGCTTTAAAACGCAACGAAGCCAACATCGTTTATGACGGGCCGCTTTGCGTAAGCACCGGCAAACATACCGGCCGCAGTCCCAATGACCGCTACTTTGTAGAAACCAAAGATATTGAAGGTAAACTCTTTTATAACAAAAGCAATAAAGGCATTAAAGAAAAATATTTCAACCAAATTTTCGCTAAAGTGCAAAAATATGTAGCGAATAAAGATTTATTTGTCCGTGATGCTTATGTGGGCTCCAGCGAAGCTTCCCGCCTCAAAGTGCGCGCGATTACCGAATGTGCCTGGACGAATATGTTTGTTAAAAATATGTTCATTGAACCGGCCAAGGCGGAACTGAAAAAATTCGTGCCGCAGTTCACGTTGATCTGCTTGCCCAAAATGAAAGTAAACCCGAAAACCGACGGTACCGTCTCCGAAACCGCTATTTTGATTAACTTCAAGAAAAAAATCATTTTGGTAATCGGCACGGAATACGGAGGCGAAAACAAAAAAGCTTTGTTTACGGTGATGAACTTCCTCTTGCCGCAAAAAGGCATTATGACCATGCACTGCTCCGCCAACGTGGGCTCCAAAAATGACAGTGCCATCTTCTTCGGGCTTTCCGGTACCGGTAAAACTACCTTGTCTGCCGATATCACCCGTGGTTTAATTGGCGACGATGAACACGGTTGGGACGAAGACGGTGTGTTCAACTTTGAAGGCGGCTGCTACGCTAAAGTAATTCGCTTGAGCCAAGAGGCCGAACCTCAAATTTATTCCACCACGCACCGCTTTGGTACCGTGTTGGAAAACGTAGTTTTTGACCCGCAAACCGGCAAGCTCAATTTGGATGATGATACCTTGACCGAAAATACCCGCGCGTGCTATCCGCTTAATTTCATTGATAACGCCGTGGAATCCAAGCGTGCTACCCACCCCAAAAACATCATTTTCCTGACTTGTGATGCCTTTGGTGTGATGCCGCCTATTTCTAAACTTTCTGCCGATCAAGCCCTGTATCACTTCATTAGCGGCTATACCGCTAAAGTAGCCGGTACGGAAAAAGGCGTAAAAGAACCCACCAGCACGTTCTCTACCTGTTTTGGCGGACCGTTTATGCCTTTGCATCCGTCTGTGTACGCAGAACTTTTGAAGAAGAAAATCCAAAAACATAAAGTAAACTGCTGGCTCGTCAATACGGGCTGGATTGGCGGCCCTTATGGGGTAGGCAGCCGTATCAGCATTAAATATACGCGTGCCTTGCTCAATGCGGCGTTGGACGGCAAATTGGCTAAAGCCAAATTTGTAACCGACCCGGTGTTTGGTTTCCAAATTCCGACCGCTTGTGCCGGCGTTCCTGCAAATATTTTGAACCCGCAGAAGACCTGGAAAGACAAGAAAGCGTATATGGAGAAATATCAATCGTTGGCTAAGGCCTTCGTTGAAAACTTCAAAAAATACGAATCCGGCTGCAGCAAGGCCATCTTGTCCGCCGCCCCGAAAGTGAAATAACCTTTCCGACGAAGTTGAAAAAAATTAGGGCCCCACTATACAAAAGGGGCCCTAATATACTACAATACAAGTAACTTAATTTAAAGGAGGCCTATTATATGGCAAAAGCAAACGCTCAATTTATGAAACCCTGGACCCCCAGCGCCACCTTGGCAGCTGTGATCGGCACCACCGCTCTTCCCCGCACGGAAGTAGTCAAAAAAATGTGGAGCTACATCAAATCCAACGGTTTACAAGACAAAACCAATAAACGCATGATCAACACCGATGCAAAATTGGCGCCCTTATTCGAAGGGAAAAAACAAATTAGCATGTTTGAAATGAACAAATATCTTTCCAAACACCTCAGCTAATTAAAAGAGTTTCAAACAAAAATCCCCCGAATATTCGGGGGATTTTTTTTGCTTTAATACGGTTTATTTATCTTTCGGCATTTCTACCGGTTTTTCGTAGCGGGGGCCTTTGTCAAAGTCCGGGCGCGGACCGCGGGGACCTTTAAAGTGCCCATGTCTTCCGAAATGTTTACCGTGACGGCCCATCATCGGCCCTTTACCGTTGCGACCCATCATCGGGCCGGGACCCATGTTGCCTTCCGGTTTGAATAGGGTGAACAGTTTGCCTTCGTTGGCAATCAGTTCGTCGGTCTTTTTATTAACCCATTCTTGTTTGCCTTCGGCAGAGCTTTTTTTGACAAAGTCTTCTTTCATGCCGGTGAGGCGTTGTTCAAATTTGACCAATTGATCGCCTTTGAATTTAAGTTGCTCTTCGTGAATAGAAGCCACTTCTTTGGCAATTTCATCACGCTTAGCATCTTTCTTTTTGCCATCCGGAAGTTTGTTATACTCTTTAACGAGTTTTCCCATTTTTTCTTCCGTAGCTTTGAATTTAGCACGTTGTTCTTTGCGCGCTTTTTCAAAAGCTTTGTAATCTTTGCCCTGTTCCATACGCGGCATGGGGGCGTTGGGTACTTGCGGTTTTTGATCTTGCGCAAATATAGGGGCGCTGATCAATACGGCTACGGTTGTGATGAGTATTTTTTTCATACTTACCTCCTAGAATTCTTGTTCAAACAAATCGAGTTCACTGGAAAACGTATAGTAATCATCTTGATTAGACTCACTCATATATGTTACCAGTTCTGCCTGATTAAACGGTGTGGTGCGTTGGTGAAATCCATATACACCGGCCGCTATAAACAGGGCCGCCATACCACCGACTAATACCTTTTTCCAGCGGATCCACAAGGGTTGCTTGCGGGTGGTTTTAGCAAATACTGCATCCACCAAGGTTGCCGGTGCGGCGGAGGGAACAAGGGCTTGCCCAATAGCTTGGCTGAGTGCTTCGTGTTCCCGGCAGCTGGCACAAGTTTTTAAATGTGCTTTCCATTGTGCTAACTGCTGTGAGGTTTTTTCTCCCTCTTCAAATTTGATCCATTCTTTGCATGTCATAAAATTTCCCCTTGTGTTAAACTATTGCGTACCTTTTGTATGGCCCGGTGTCCATCGGCCAAAACCGTTCCTAACGGTTTGTGTAACATTTGGGCAATCTCTTTAAACGACAGGTATTGCCGCAAATAAATCACATCGCGTTGCGCGGGCGGAAGAGCATTGATGCATTCTCTAATGCGCTGTGCTGTTTCACAGCTGGTCAATTGCTCTAGCGGGGGGAGGGAATCATCGGGCAAAGTTTCATGCCAAATTTCGTTGCCTTCTTCATCCTGCTGGTCCAAGGAAGTCAGGGCTTTATGATCCCGCAAGAAGTTAAATGCTTTGTTGCGGGCCGTCAAAAACAACCAAGACTTTACCTTCCCCTGCGCTTTAAAATCCGCCGCATGATTAAATAGTGCCAAAAATACTTCTTGGAATAAATCTCCCGCGGCCCCTTCGTCCTGCACCAAGGCCTTTAAATATTGGTATAGCGCATTTTTATAGCGAAATACTAATTCTTCAAAAGCTTGGTTTTCACCGTTGGCGGCCAACTGCACTAATTCATCATCGCTGCGACTCTTATTTTGTGTGTCCATATCTTATTAACACCTGGGGGTTGAATTTTATTGCACCTCTCTATAACATATTGTATAATAAATAAGAAGTTTAAAAAAATAATTGCACAACAAATATTGTTTTTGGTACAATAAATATGTTGTGATTTTAATAAAGTAGAAAAAATATGTTTTTAAACGCTTGTTACTCCAATTTCTCTAATAAACATTCCGTGCTAAATTCTATTATTAGCATGGAGAATCTAATTGAGATTCGTAAAGAGAATTTGGGGAGCGTTTGTGGTTAAGATATAATTTGATTTTTGATTTTTACAAACCCGCCCCTAGTAAAAAAAGGGGCGGGTCTTTTTGGAAGTAGAAAATAGGTCTTTTGGCCCTGGTTTGATAGATTATAAAATTCGATAATATAAGTTAGGAGTATAAATGAAAAAAATTCTGTCGCTAGTATTAAGTGTTACTTTACTGTTTAGCAGTATTGTCCCTTCTGTTGCGGAAACGATAACTTCTCCTTCCGCTTTACAAACTCAAATAGAACGGCGCACGATGCAAGCGCGCATAGAAGGGGTAGATCCGGCGGCCTATGGGTGGATCAAAATCGCAGCGCAAGCGGTAGGGTCTGCCAGTGGGGAACAAGTGATTCAATACGCCGCGGGCAAATTACGTGAAGCAGTGGCCGAAGGGATCAGCTGGGAAGAGCTCAAGAAGGCGCAAGTAGAAGAAGGCGAACAAGGATATCCTGCT
>JAGCWX010000014.1 GCA_017961585.1 Elusimicrobiaceae bacterium
CGCCTGAGTCTAACAAAGGCAAAATCTTAGCCAAGTATTTGCCGATGGCGAAATAAGAGGTTGAAACATGAGAATTAAATTCAGCGTTCCTAGACACGCAAGAAAGAAAAAAGTATTGAAAGCCGCCAGCGGCTACTACGGGGATAAATCCCGCCGTTTACGCATGGCTACCCAACAATTGGGTAAATCCGGCGTGCACGCCTATGTAGACCGCAAGGACAAAAAAACCACCTACCGCCAAATGTGGATCACCCGCATTAACGCCGCGGTACGGGAGGAGGGCTTGTCTTACTCTAAGTTTATTAACGGCTTAACCAAAGCGAACATCACGCTTAACCGCAAGATGCTTAGCGAAATGGCAATTAAAGACCCGGCTTCTTTTAAAGCCCTGGTTGATACCGCCAAAAAAGCCGCATAAGCAAATTGGCAAGCAAGTAAAAAGCCCCGCTTTGTGCGGGGCTTTTTTGTGGCTACAAAACAGGATCAGTAAGAATTAGTCGTCCCACTGGGAACGGCGGCGGGCATTTTCTTTGCGCTTGCGATAAGCGTTTAAGATTTTATTCATTTGGTCTTCTTGCTCTTTAATTAAAACTTGTTTGTCGCGCTGATAGGCCAAATAGGTTTTGCTGTTGCGGGCTAATTCGGAAATTTTTTCGTTTCCTTCTTTGTAGAGGAGCAAAATTTCCGTCTTGGCTTGCTTGTCCATTAAAGAATGGCTGACCATGTCGGAAGATTTGATATCGGCTACTAAAGCCATTTGAATTAAGGAACGATTGACCATGCGAAAGGCAACATAAGCCCCCACGATAACGATCAGAACAAAAATCAATTTAAATAAATATTTTTTCATAATTATTTTCCTTTTATAGACCGCAAGCGGCTTGCATTGGCTTGCATTAACCGATTCAGGTCGGTCTCTTGCTGTTTAAGTAATTTGTTTTGTGCGGTAAGATATTGCTGCAAAGAAGTACTGTTGCGTGCGGCATTGCGCAGCGATTTTTCCGTCTTAGACGTGATAATAAACGCTTGCGATTGGGTATCCGCACCAAACATGGCACCGATATCGCGCAGCGCGTTGGTATTATCTTGCTGAACTTTTTCCAATTCCCATTGGATGACTTGCAAATCGTTTGCGGGAGCTTTGCCTTTAAATGAGGGATCGTCTTCCTCCAACGTGATCTCCATGTATTGTTGGGATTGCTGTTTTTTCTTGACAGCTTTCTTGGCCGGAGTAGATTTGGCTAAAACTTTGGCGACTACCGGGTCCGCATCCAGCGGGTACCCTTGTACGACGTATCCTCCAATAAACAAGGTGGGATAATTAACCTGCGAAAGTTTATACTTTTGCATTAGGGTTTGCAACAACTCTGCGTTTTGAGGAACGGAAAGATCGTACTGCGTAAGACTTACTTTCCCGGCGTATTTTTCTTCAAATTTGGAGACCCAACCTTCTTGCCGCATCCGTTGGCAGCGCGGGCAAGTTGGGCTGAAAAACAACATGGCTTTTACAACTTGCGGTGCTTGCGCGGCTGTTGTGGTAGAAGGAGCAACGGGTTGGCCGGCTGTTGTGGTAGAGGGTTGCGTAAGCGGCGCGGTGGAAAATTGTGTAGGCACGGGCAGTTGCGCGGTCTGCAAGGGATTTTCACCCGGGGCGGCAGCTTGCAATTCGGCCTGAGCTTGTTTCCACTGCTGCATCATTTTTTCAGATTCCTCGGCTTCCTGCGGGGAGAGGTCTTCGCCCTTTTGTAAAAAATCTTGTGCAGGGAAAGCAGGACCGACGGGACGCACGGCACTCCCCGGTACTTTTTGCGCAAGATAAAAAGCTTGTTTTGCCCAAAATTCGTTTATTTTTTGGGCGTCTTCTTTAGCACAAGCCCCTAACATGAGGGCCAGCGGTAATACTAAAATCCATCGTTTCATAAAAACCCCTTTGCCACACTATAACAAATTTTAGGGGATCGCGTACAGTAATTTTGAGTGCTGTGTAGTTTTTTGTGCCAGCTCTTCCAGCGGGATGTTGAGGTAGTCCGCCACGTATTGAGCGATAAGCGGGATGTTGGAAGGATCGTTGCGAGTGCCGCGCTTGCCCTGAGGGGAAAGGTAGGGGCAATCGGTTTCCAAAATGATTTTATCCGCACCGGCTTTTTTAACGGCTTCGCGTACATACTCGTTTTTCTTATACGTAAAACAGCCGTTAATGCCTAAAAGAAGGCCGCGGTCAAGGGCTTGTTTGGCCTCTTCGTACCGGGCACAAAAACAGTGCAAAACCCCGCTGTACGGCCGTGACGTGTTTTGCTTCCAAGACGACAACGCGGAAAGACAATCGGTATATGCACTGTAATCTTCGCCTTGGCGGCGCACGTGTAGAACGAGCGGAAGCCCCGCTTGGTCCGCGCAAGTAATCATTTGTGAAAAAAGGGCATGTTGGGTGGCTTTGTCCGACACGTCCAGGCAGGTGTAATCCAGCCCCACTTCACCTACTGCGGACACGTTGCCGCTGGCTAAAAATTGTTGGTACGGGGCTAAATGTGCCGAAGTAAATTGCGGGGCATATTCCGGATGAACGCCCAGCACAGGTACAATTTGTTGCGGATATTTAGCAGCCAAGTCCAGGGTGGGTTGCCATTCGTTGGGTGCACAACCGATCTCTACGCTTTTTACAATATGTGCGGCCGGTAGTATATGAGAAATTAATTCGTCGCGGTCTGCGTCAAAGGCCGGGTCGGTTAAATGGGCGTGAGAGTCAATAAAATCCATAGCTATATTGTAGCTTTTTAGAAGAGGATGCTCAATGGAAACCTAAAAGAAAAGGAGAAAAATCTTCCTCGGAAGTGCGGAAAATCTCTCCGTTTTCTAAATCATACGAAAGGGTGATGATGTACGATTTTGAATCCCCTGCTTGGTCTGAGAAAGGACGATGAAGGATTGTAAAAATAACTTCGTCGCCAAATTCGGTCGGGATCAATTTTTCCAGGTGATTGTAGTCAATTTCTTTTTCTTCGTTATACATATCCCGGGTGCGAATTAAGAGCCCCCTTTCCCGCACGTCTATGCGGTCAATATGTTCATTGACGTGGATGGACCCCAGGTTGTGTCCGTTAAAAATAAGCGGCTGCGGGGAACCGTCTTGCCGATAATAAGCGGAAATTACATCGCGGATGTGTTGCACGGGAACTACGTAGCCAATTTGGCTGCGTTTGGAACTGCCTACGTGCATGCCGACTACTTCGTTTTGTGCATTTAAAATGGGTCCACCGCAAGCCCCGGCGCGAGTACGATCGGGATCTACTTCTAAAGAAGTGATAACCCGGTGTGGGGTAATTTCTTTGACAATGCGGCCTTTCTCGTGGTGCCAAGCATTTTTAAAAAAACCGAGGGAGTGAAGTTCTTGCCCGATTTGAAGGGGCTCTTGCGCAAGTTTGAGCGGCGTCCAGTATTGGGCATATTGTTCCGGGATTTCAAAAAGGGATACGTCGTTCAACCCGGACGAGCCCTTGGCTATAAACGAAATGGGAACCACGCGGCCCGGAACGGCCAGCGCAGGTTTTTCTAAATTATAATGAGAGGCACTCACCCCCCAAAGCTTTTTTTGCCCTTGGTGTTGAATTTCTATTACAAAGCCGGAACTTTCAAATTGATGAAATTTGGTCGGAAGCGGAACGGTTTCTTTGATTTTAACCACGGACCGGCGTAACCGTTGGGTACGTGTTAGCGGACGTAACGTGACCCGCCGACGAACCGAGCCCAACAGGGAAGACAAGTTGGTGGCGGGCTTCTTTATTTTTACGCGCCATTGTGCCTGGGCGGGTAAGACGGATAAATTTAAAAAAAGCAGCAACAAAAGGAAAGCTCTCATAACTATATGGTAGGTTTTTTCAAGAAGGGGGGCCAGGGCCTTTGGTTCTAGGCGGACCCAGGTCTTTAGACCTAGGAACCTTGTTGCCGTTTCGCAAAGGCCACCCATAATAAGGTCATCCCCGAATGCTTCTATCGGGGATCCCCACCTTGTTTACCACGCAAAGTGGTGGAGATTCCCGATTACGAATTTCGGGAATGACGGAAGTTTTGCCTAATTGCAAAGGCCGTTTTTTGACTGGGGGGTTGTTTCGTTTTTTTTTGTTTTTTGTTACACTGTTTTATGATAGAATATTAAAAAAACACAAGGAGGATGCATGAAAAAAGCAGTACAGAGCCGTTTAACACGAAAGAAAAGTATTATAAAGGAAGTCATCCTGAACTTGATTCAGGATCTTCAACGCATATTGTTAACAATAACAAGTCATCCCCGAAGGCTCCTATCGGGGATCTCCACCTCGTTTACCACGCAAAGCGGTGGAGATTGTCAATTACGGCCTTTGGGAATGACGCCTAATTTAATGGGATTCACATTGATTGAATTATTAGTAGTCGTTTTAATCATCGGTATTCTGGCGGCGGTGGCGCTGCCACAATACCAGAAAGCGGTGGAAAAAAGCCGCGTAACGGAAGCATTGGTTGCCATGGATGCGTTGGGAAAATGTATATCTCTATATGTTTTGGAAAATGGGATGCCACAAGATGCGATAGATATAGAGGACTTGAATTGCCCAATAGAAGTGGGGACAGCGGATGACGGATGGATTAAAACGGCATACTATCAATATGACCTTGCGTGTCTAGACACTACCTGTTATGTTGAGGCAGAACCCCAACATGCGTATAATTATGTGTTGACTTATTCCCCTTTGAGAGATATACAAAACATTTGTTGGACCAACAACAAAGCGATAGGACAGGCAGTGTGTAAATCGCTAGAGGCACAAGGTTGGCAATACAATGATCTGGCTCATCCATAAGTATAGAATGCAAAAGGTTTCTTTTTCCCCCGGCAATTGTGCTGGGGGATTTTTATCGGTTGAAATTTGTGCGGGGGGAAAACTAATCAAAATTAGCACTCCAAAAAGGGGGTTGACAAAAATAAAATAATTACTTATAATATTAGCAGGCCGGATTTATGAGTGCTAAATAAAAACGCTCATTCAGACGGCAAAAATGCACCAAGAGAGATTGACACCATGCGTATTCTAAAACCGGAAGTTGCTAAAGCGCGTAAAGAAAAAATCTTGCGCTGGGTTGTGCAGCAATATGTGGAAACCCGCAGACCTGTCGGTTCGCAAATGATAGCGGACGGGGTTTTGAAGGATGTTTCCAGCGCCACGATCCGCAATATTATGGCGGAACTGGAGCAGGAAGGATACCTCTACCAGCCGCACACTTCCGGCGGGCGGATCCCCACGGATAAGGCCTACCGCTATTATGTGGATTATTTGGCCAACGTGCAAAAAATGGCCGCCAAAGAGCGTGAACAAATTGAACGCCAATACGACGAGCGCGTGAGCGAAGTCAATAATATGATGGTGCAAACCTCGCGCCTGCTGGCAATGCTCTCCGGCGCGGCCGGATTTGTCTATACGGCGCAGGTGGACGACCAACGTATCCAACGGCTGGATTTTATCCCGTTGGCCCCGGGTGCTATGTTGACGGTACTGGTTACTCAATCGGGTGCGGTACGCCACTGGCCGGTACATATGGCGCAAGAAATTTCGCCCGCTAAACTACAGGTACTCAGCCGGTTTATCAATGACGAAGTGGCCGGCCACACGCTGGTAGAAGCCCGGCAAATTTTGTGGCAATATTTACACTCGGGCCACCGCGAATTGGCCGATGTTGCCGACGTGGCCAGCCAAGTATTAAAGGATATGGAAAAACCCCAAACCGGCGGGGATGAACTTTACGTGGAAGGCATTGGACGGCTGTTGGAAAATACCAGCCAAGACGACTATGAAGATTTAAAACAAATGATGCGCGTAGTGGAAGAAAGGGACCGCTTCTCTGCCTTGTTAAATGCAAAACTGGCCGAATTGGATAAAAACGATAAACGCGTTAGCGTATCCATCGGCAGCGAAAACGCTACGCCGGAACTAAAGAATTTGAGCATCGTTTCCACCGCGTGCCGCGTGGGCGATAAAACGGTGGGGATGTTGGGCATCATCGGCCCCAAACACATGGAATATACGAGGGTAATGTCCTTGGTGAACTACATTGGTAGCTTGCTGGAGGATTCCATGAATCATTGGAATGCGTTGCCGTTTGATGATGAGGACAATTTATGAGTAAACATAATAAAAAACATCAAGCTGAGTTTGAGAAATTAGCCGAGGAACAATTGGCGCAAGAGCAAGCGCAAGAAGCTTACCCAGAAGACGAGCCAACCCCCGCGGCTAAAACCGAAGAACCCGATTACCGCGAACAGTACGTACGCTTATACGCGGAGTTTGACAACTATAGAAAACGCACCGAGCGCGAAAAAGCGGCCCTGATTGCATATGGCAAGAAGGACTTTGCCCTGAAAATGTTGCCTATGTATGAAGTATTACTGCGGCAGCAGAAAAACTTACAGGAGAAAAAAGAACAAGACTTAAAATCGCTACAAGACGGTATGCGTATGATTTTAACGGAACTGGACAAAGCGTTTGGGGCGGAGGGCATCCAAAAAATGAACGTGCTTAAAAAACCCTACGACCCAGCCACCCAAGAAGTAGTGGCCATGATCCCAGCCCCGAAAGAAGACGACGGCCTCGTCATAGATGAAGTGAAGATGGGTTTTATGATGCAAGGCCAAGTATTACGCCCGGCCAGTGTAGTAGTGGGCCAAGCAAAAGAAGATAAGTAATTTAAAAATTTTAACGAAAGGAGAAGTATTATGGCAAAAATCATTGGTATTGACTTAGGAACTTCTAACACGGCAGCCGCTGTGATGGAAGGCGGCAGAGGGACGATTATCCCGTCTGCGGAAGGAAGCTCTATCGGCGGGAAAGCATTCCCGTCCTATGTGGCTTTCACAAAAGACGGCCAGCGCTTGGTAGGGGAACCTGCCCGCCGCCAGGCCATTGCCAACCCCGAAGGCACCGTAACCGCCTTCAAACGCAAAATGGGGGAAAACTACAAATATAATTTACGCGGCCAAGAATTTACTCCGCAACAACTTTCGGCTTTCGTGTTGCAGAAAGTGAAAAAAGATGCCGAAGCTTTCTTGGGTGAACCGGTGGAAAAAGCCGTCATCACCGTGCCTGCTTATTTTAACGACAACCAACGCCAAGCCACCAAAGACGCCGGACGTATTGCCGGGCTGGATGTGGTGCGCTTAGTCAACGAACCGACGGCGGCTGCTTTGGCCTTCGGAATTGATAAAGCCGGCAAAGAACAAAAAATTATGGTGTTTGACTTGGGCGGCGGTACGCTGGATGTAACCATTATGGAAATGGGGAAAGAAGGCACTTTTGAAGTGTTGGCCACCTCGGGCGATACGCAATTGGGCGGAACGGATATGGATAACGCCATTATCAAATGGATGACCGACGAGTTCCGCAAACAAACCGGGATTGACTTGGCTAACGATAAACAAGCTGCGCAACGCCTTAAAGATGCGGCCGAAAAAGCCAAAATTGAACTTTCCACCACCATGGAAACCGACATTAACTTGCCGTACATCACTGCCGGTGCCGACGGTGCCAAACACTTGGAGATGCGCCTCTCGCGCGCCAAACTGGAAAGCTTGGTGGATGATATTGTAAAACGCTGCGGCAAATCCGTCAATCAAGCATTGTCGGACGCCGGGCTGACCACCAGCCAAATTGACCGGATTATTTTAGTCGGCGGACCGACCCGTATGCCCATTGTGCAAAAATATGTGGAAGATCTCGTCGGTAAGAAAATTGAACGCGGGATTGACCCGATGGAATGTGTGGCAATCGGTGCGTCCGTGCAAGCCGGTATTTTGACCGGGGAAGTGAAGGATGTGCTCCTCTTGGACGTGACCCCGCTGTCTTTGGGATTGGAAACGTTGGGCGGTGTGTGCACCCGTATGATTGCACGCAACACCACCATTCCTACCCGCCATACGGAAACGTTCTCTACCGCGTCGGACAATCAACCTGCGGTAACCATTAACGTCTTGCAGGGTGAACGCCCGATGGCAAAAGACAACGTGCCGCTGGGTAAATTTGACTTGGACGGCATTCCGCCTGCCCCGCGCGGCATTCCGCAAATTGAAGTAACGTTTGATATTGATGCTAACGGTATTTTGAACGTAACCGCAAAGGATAAAGCGACCAATAAAGAGCAACATATCACCATTACTTCTTCGCACAAACTCAGCGATGCGGAAGTAGATAAGTTTGTAAAAGAGGCCGAAAAATTTGCCGAAGAAGATAAAAAACAAAAGGAAATTATTGAGGCCAAAAACCAGGGCGATAGCGTGGTCTTCCAAACGGAAAAAGCCATGAAAGAATATGGCGATAAAGTTTCCCAGGAAGAACGCGGCAAAATTGAGCAAGCGTTAAACGACCTCAAAGAAGCCCTCAAAGGCGACGATGTTGCGCGTATGAAATCTGCCACCGACGCGGCTTTGCAAGCCAGCCAAAAATTGGGCGAAGCGATGTACAAAGCCCAACAAGGCGCGGCCGGTGCTCAAGCCGGGGCCCAAGCAGCCGGACCTCAACCCGGTGCTGAACAAGCTCAAGCTAACGGCGCAGCCGGCGGCAAAGACGATGTAGTAGAAGCCGAAGTGGTGGATAAATAAAACCATTCGGGGGAATTAACAAAGCCCGGCTTTAGAAGCCGGGCTTTTTGTGTGAAAAGCAATTGCACCCCTGCTTGGCAAACTGTTACAATACTACATATGATCTACGAACTTAAACAAAAAATCAGATACTCTAAATGGGGTGATGCCACTGCAAAATGGCTGGAAAAAACGCCTGTGTTCCCGGCGTGTTACTGGTTGCTGGCCGCCGTGGGATGGACGGAACCCCCGCGATATGTTGGGGCAAATAAAAAAGGAACACTTGCTTATTTCCGCGGAAATCAAGACAAAATAAACAAAATAACACAAAATTTAGCAGATGAAAAATCAAAGAAAGTTTTTAAAAAAGCAATTAGTTGCCGGTGTTCCGGATATTTTCGCTTAAAAGGTACGCCCGAAGATCAATATTTTCCAAAGGATATTATCCATTTGTCTGATGAGGAAGTATTTGTAGATTGCGGGGCCTATACCGGGGATACGATTGCCAAATTTAGAGAACAAACAAAAGATCATTACAAAAAAATTGTGGCATTTGAACCGGACCCGGAAAATTTTAAAAAATTAATACAAGTCAAAGTTCCCAATTGTATTTGTTTTCAAGAAGGGGTATGGAATAAAAAAGAAACGCTTTCGTTTTGGGCAGAAGGGGACATGGGTTCTTCCCTGGTAATGGGCAACTCAAAGAAAGTTGTTGTTTCTGTGCAAGCATTGGACGGAGTTGACAGTTGCAGCGATATGACCTTCTTGAAGATGGATATTGAAGGCGCGGAACTCAATGCCCTTAAAGGGGCTGAGCAAACCATCCGTAAACAACGCCCCAAACTGGCAATTTGTATTTATCATTCCAATCAAGATATGCTGGAAATCCCGTTGTGGGTAATGTCTTTAAATTTGGGATACAAATTGTATGTGCGGCATCACGACCGGGGACATTTAGCTGATACTATATTGTACGCGGTGTAGTTGAATACTGTTAAATGGGGTAATAGGAAGAAGTTATGAAAAAAGGATTCACGTTAATAGAATTGTTGGTAGTCGTATTAATTATTGGTATTTTGGCGGCGGTGGCGTTGCCGCAATACCAAAAAGCGGTGCTTAAAGCGCGCGTGGCTGAGGCCAAAGTAGTCCTAAAAACGATGGTGAACGCCGGAGATTTGTGGCTATTGGAAACTGGCGAAACGACCATAATTCCTAATTTGGAAGAATTGGCTGTAGAGATTCCGCAATCGGGGCAGTGGGGATTTGAATTTGATGAAAATGATGCTACGGGGTCGAGTGCTTGCGCATACTCTTCTCAATTAGACTTCACTGTTTGTTACACCAGCCCCCACATGACGACTAGCGATTTCGCCGGGAAATGGTGGTGCACGGAAGACGGATCCGGCCTTTGCGAAAAATTGGGTGGAGCAGCTATAGAGGGCTATGACGATATATACGAAGTGCCTTAGTTTGACTCAATAAATTTTGCAATTAAAAACTCCCCGGATGACCCCGGGGAGTTTTGCGTGTTAAGTTGTTTTATTTGGCCATGACAAAGGGCATTTGATCGCCGGCCATGTAGGTGGGCATGCGGCCGTCCCATTTATCGATGGCTTTGAGCTGAGCTTCCACTTGGCGAAGTTTAATTAGGTTGTCCGATACTACTTCGCGCTGCAAGCGTAAAGATTTGGCTTCTGCCTCTGCCTGTAAGATTTTTTGTTCGGCCTCTTTTTTTACTTTTTCAACGAGGTTGGTAGCGCGTTTGGCTTCCTGCTCGGCGATTTGTTTCTCTTCAACCGCTTTTAAGAACTGCTTGGAAAATTCAAAATTCGTGATGGCAATGTCGGACACGATAACTTCTTTTTCGGCCATTTTTTCTTTTAAAATTTCGTTAAGTTCTTTGGCTACTTCCACACGGTTAGCGATTAAGCTATCCGCCGAGTATTTGGCGATAACGGCCTTGGTCCATTCCTCTACCATGGGTTTTAAAATGGTGCTGGTATATTCCGGCCCCAGGTTGCGGTAAATGGATTCTACCGTGTTAGGTAAAATACGGTGGTTGACGGCCAGGGTAAGGCCGACAGTCTGCAAGTCTTTAGAAAAAGCTTCGGTATCAAACGAGTCTTTTTTAATACGGACGGAAAATTTTTCCACCGAATCAATAAACGGCATTTTGAAGTGAATGCCTTCGCCGTAGGCACCCACTAACTTACCAAAGCGCAATTTGACAGCTACCGTACCGGCAGAAACCGTAAAGAACGAAGAAAACGCGGCAAATAACAAAATAACCAACAGCACCGGCAAAAAAATAATGGCCGGGGAAATGCGATTGGGGGAAACGTCTCTCATAAAAATCTCCTAGAAGTAAGATATTTTTATTGTACCACTTCTTTGGCGTAAAAAGCTATACTGTAAGTATGAAAATATTTTTACAAATTTTAGCAGGTTTGTTGTTGGCAGGGGGACTCTTTACCTTTGCCTTTTACCGCACCCCGCAAGAACGTGCGTTTACAAAAAATTTAACCGCCGCCAAGAACGGTAACATGGATGCTGCGTTAGAAGTGGCCTATCAGTATGAATCAGGCATTGGTGTGAAACAAGATGCCAAACAAGCGTTGGCTTGGTACGAGGCCGCTGCAGCCCAAGGTAATGTGCAAGCATTATGGGAACTTTCACAAATTTATGAACAGGGTACGTTGGTAGCGCATGACCCGGAAATGGCCCGCGCTTATCTGCTTTCCGCCGCCCAAAAGGGAAGCGTGAACGCGCAAGAAACGCTGGGGAATTTGTATGAATTGGGGAAAGATGTGCCGCAACACACCGGGCAGGCCTTGTTTTGGTTTATCAAAGCCGCGCAAAGCGGCAGCGCACAAGCGAAGGCCAAAGTAGCGGCTATCCAGCAGGCCAACCCTGAACTGTACGAAAACGTGACGCAATTTATGCAAACCTTGCAACAAGCCGAACAGAATGACCCTCAAGCGCAATTGGCGGTTGGCCAGGCGTATCGCGCAGGTGTGGCGGTGGTACGCAACGATGAGGAAGCTTTAAGCTGGTTTACCAAAGCGTGGGAACGTTCCAATAAAACGCTCTCTCAAGCTGCGTGGGAACTGGCGGATCAATATTACAAGGGCGAAGGGACCCCGCGTAATGACGAAGTAGCCGGGGAATGGTTGGCACAAGCGGCAGAATTAAAAAATCCGTCGGCGCAGTATCAAATGGGCGAATTTGCTTACGGGGATAATCCACCCCGGTTGGAAGATGCTTTTGCGTGGTTTTCAAACGCGGCCGCCCAAGGGCACGCCAAAGCTCAATATATGACCGGGTTTATGCTCATGCAAGGGCAAGGGACGGCAAAATCCGTTTCTTTAGCCATTGAGTTTTTTGATAAAGCCGCCCAGCAAAATGATGACGCCGCCCAATATGTGCTGGGGCAGATTTTTACCAAAGGGTTAGGCGTGAAGAAAGACGTGGCCAAGGGCACCCATTGGTTGGAACTGGCGGCTCAAAACGGCAACCAAGCCGCACAAGAAATGCTGCAATAATTTTAAGGATTGTGTGAAATAAAACCCCGGGTTTATGCCCGGGGTTTTTGTGGTAAAAAGCGGTGGGGATTCCCGATTGCAACCTTCGGAAATGACCTTATAAAAATGCTTGGTTTTTATTCAAAAGGTTCAAAGTAATAACTGCCGGTTTGTAACTCGTACACTAAAGTGCGGAAAACGGGGGAGCCGTTTTCGTAATGACCCAGGACAAATTTCATCAGCCGGGTGCCCGGCATTTCCAACAGTTCAGACATTTTGGATTGGTGTAGTTGTTCTTCCACTTCGTACGTTTCTAAAATGCGGCCCAATCCGTCCATATTTTGCACCATCCATACCCGCTCGTCAATGCGTATTTTACCAAAGGTTTTCCCGTGGATAACCAGGGGGATATCCGCGGTGCCTTCGTGATACGCTTCCAGCAAATACGGAAGGATTTGCGTGTTGGCAAAATAAGTTTTGTTGGTGATAGAACTACCGCAAATAATACCGGCGGCTTGGCCTTTGGCATCTAAAAGAGGCCCGCCGCACAACCCGGCCCGCTTGGTTTGTCTATCGGGGAAAGTAGTGCGGATAAAGCGTGTGTTGTCCTTTTCAAATGCTAATTTCGGTAAGCGATAAAACTGATTGGAAGCATACCCCCACGCGTTAAGCGGTTTATTAAACCGAGGGTGCTCCGCCAACGTAAGCGGGCGTAAAACACGCGGGATTGGGGAAGTGATTTTGATGAGGGCTGCATCTGAAAGCAGAGCCGGACCTTGTTGAGCCACGACACCGTTTACCGTAATTTCTTTATCCCCATTGTAAAAAGTTAGGCGCACGGGCTCTTGCGCTTGCGCTACGTGCCCCGAAGTGGCGGCCCAAATTTCCGGCTTACCTTTGTAGGTGGTTTGAAACAAAAAAGCAGTAGAATGCGGGCGAACGTTAGCCGGCGTTTTTAATAAGAGGGCATGGTCTAAGCGGGCGACGGAAAGGCGCATATCGGGCTTGCGTGTGTAGCGCACTTTGCGTTGCACAGAAGCAGCAATTTTTTTGGCATGAAGTTTTTTGAGAGAAGAGAAGTTTTTCCCGCGCGGGATAATGGACTGAGCACTTAACGTGCCGGGGAACAGGGACACTGCCAGCAGCAGCACAACACGGTTTATAAAACTCATACCTATACTATAATGTTTTTTAACCAAAAGAGCAAGGTGTTTTGGGCCTACTTACCTAGGGATAAAAAGGCCTATAAGGTGGGGATTCCCGAGGTTTGAAAAAAAGAGTCATCCCCGAGTGTTTCTATCGGGGATCTCCACCTTGTTTAAAAGGCCAGGCGGTGGGGATTCCCGATTACAAATTTCGGGAATGACGCTTTGTTTTATGACGGCAAACGGCGTGCGTGGAAGATTCCGTATCAAGTACGGAATGACGCTTTACTTAATAAACTGTCACCCTGAACTTGATTCAGGGTCTTCCACGCTTGTTGTCGCTGTTTGTAATAGAGTGTCATTCCCCAAGGTTTTTGTGGGGAATCTCCCACATCCGTCTCGTAAGTAAGTGCTTAGGCGGGTGTTAATGCTGGGAATAGGCAGAAGGGAGATCCCCGACACCGACCTTCGGGGATGACAATTTGTTTTATGACGGCAAACGGCATGCGTGGAAGATGCTGAATCAAGTTCAGCATGACAACTTTTGATAACGCCGTGCGTGGAAGATTCCGTATCAAGTACGGAATGACACCTTTATTATATAGCGGGTTTATGACGTAGGCCCAAAATGGGCCTTGTTTTTTTTTTCTTATGTATACTTAAAATGACTATTATACTATTTAAAGTGTACTAGGAGGCGATTATGAACAAAGGATTCACGCTGATAGAGTTGTTGGTAGTAGTGTTAATCATTGGTATTTTGGCGGCGGTTGCCTTGCCACAATATCAAAAGGCCGTGCTTAAATCCAAATTGGCGGAAGTGGTATTGTTCCAAAAGAATGCCATGATGGCTACAGATGCTTGGGTGCTGGAAAATGGATATCCGCAAGAAATTCTTTCCTTCATAGGACCAAATGCTAATGCCAGTTTAGATATTGAACTGACCGGAGGAATGACGTGTGCAAATACCAGTTGTACTAAAGGAGATTTTTCCTACTATGTATTTGGAGAGCCTAGTGGAGACGAAAACCCTTATTGGGGAAGTACGGTTAGCACAGGAGATGTTGATATATTACATGAAAGATATAAGGACGGAACCTATTACAAGGAATGTGCGACGATCAGTGAAGATGGTGTTAAACTGTGTAAGATATTGCAAGGACTAGATTCCGGCTATGCTTGTAATTACTACGGAGATCCATGCTAGTTAAATGCTCCTAATTTAGTTTAGAGCGTTTTTATGCCACCCCGGGTATATGCCCGGGGTTTTTTATTTTAAATCCGGATAAAGCGGAAAGTTTTCCAAAAACTTTTTAACCTGGGCGGCAATGTTGGCCAGGTAAGCTTCGTCCGCGGGGTGGGTTAAAGCGTCGTCAATAAACGCGGCAACCTGTGCCATATCTTTTTCTTTCATCCCGCGCGTGGTGATGGCCGGCGTGCCAATGCGTAAACCACTGGTGACAAACGGTTTTTCGGGGTCAAAAGGAATGGTGTTTTTGTTGGCGGTGATGCCGGCCTTATCCAGGGCGGCTTCGGCTACTTTGCCCGTCATTTTTTTGTTGCGCAAATCCACGCACATCACGTGGCAATCGGTACCGCCCGCTACCAAGCGATATCCGCGTTTGGTAAGCTCGGCCGCAAGCGCTTGCGCGTTTAATTTGATTTGATGTTGATAGGTTTTAAATTCGGGTTTTAGCGCTTCGCCAAAGCAAACGGCTTTGCCCGCAATTACGTGCATTAAAGGGCCGCCTTGTGCGCCGGGGAAAACGGCGGAGTTGATGGCTTTGGCCAAGTTTTCTCTGCATAAAATCAATCCGCCGCGCGGCCCGCGAAGCGTTTTGTGTGTGGTGGTGGTAACTACGTCGGCATACGGAACCGGGCTTGGATATTCGCCCGCCGCCACCAGCCCTGCATAGTGAGCAATATCACACGCTAAATACGCGCCGCACGAGTCGGCAATTTCGCGCAGTTTTTTCCAATCAAAAATGCGGGAATAGTTGGACGCACCCGCCATAATCAGTTTGGGTTTGTGTTCGCGCGCTAATTTGGCGGCTTCTTCATAATCAATTTCTTCGGTGTCCGGGCGGACGTTCATGGCAATAATGTTATAGAGCTTGCCCGAAAAATTCATAGGGTGTCCGTGCGTAAGGTGTCCGCCGTGCGAAAGGTTGAGCCCTAGTACAGTGTCGCCAGGTTGCAACAGCGCAAAATATACGGCCATATTAGCTTGCGCGCCGGAGTGCGGTTGCACGTTGGCGTGCTGCGCCCCAAAAAGCTTTTTGGCGCGTTCAATAGCCAAGGTTTCCACTTGGTCCACAAATTCGCACCCGCCGTAATAGCGTTTAGCGGGATATCCTTCGGCATATTTGTTGGTTAAAACGGATCCCTGGGCTTGCATCACGGCCAACGAAGTAAAATTTTCGGAGGCAATCAGTTCCAGCTTTTCGCGCTGACGTTGCAGCTCTTTGGAAACGGCAGAAAAAACTTCCGGGTCGGTCTGTTGCAAGTGAGGATACATAAAAACCTCCAAAAATATAAAATTTTTATTTAAAAATAAGTTGTTATTTCATATAATTTACTAAATAGTAGTATCAAAAATCCAGTACGAGGTGAACAACAAATGGCAAAACTAACAAAGAAAGACTTTCTCAAAAATACCGTCAAACACATTGATTTGAAAAAATACAATGTGGTGCCGATGGTAGAAGCTTTTGAGAATATGGCCTACGCTTCGCGTGAAGTGGCCCGGGCAAGTAAAATTTACAACATGATGCTAAATGATAAAAATTGTAGCGTCATTTTGTGTATTGCCGGTTCTTTAATTTCCGCCGGGATGAAAAAAGTGGTAGTGGATATGATCCAAAACCATATGGTGGATGCCATTGTTTCCAACGGGGCCAACATTGTGGACCAAGACTTCTTTGAAGCGTTGGGTTTTAAACACTATATCGGAACCCCGTATAACCAAGATGACAACTTGCTGCGCGATTTACATATTGACCGCATTTACGATACGTATATTGACGAAGATCAACTCAAAGTGTGCGACGAAACGATTTATAAAATCTGCAACGCTTTAGAGCCCCGCCCTTATTCTTCCCGCGAGTTTATTTGGGAAATGGGTAAATGGCTGGAGAAAAAAGGCAAAGGCAAAGATTCTGTGGTCTATAACGCTTACAAATACGGCGTGCCGATATTTGTGCCCGCGTTTAGCGACTGCTCTGCCGGGTTTGGCTTTGTAATGCACCAGGCCGAACGCCCAGCCAAACATATCTCTATTGATAGCGCCAAAGATTTCTTAGAGCTCACCAAAATTAAAATGAAAGCCAAAGAAACCGGGCTGATGATGTGGTCCGGCGGCGTACCCAAAAACTTTGCGCAAGATACTGTGGTTGCGGCGGAAGCGTTGGGAGCTGAAATCCCGATGCACAAATATGCTGTGCAAATTACCGTGGCTGACGTGCGCGATGGGGCCTTGTCCGGCTCTACCTTGAAAGAAGCGTCCAGCTGGGGGAAAGTGTCCACCGCCTTGGAACAAATGGTCTATGGCGAATGCACCACGCTCATCCCGCTGATTATCGGTTACGGCTACCACAAAGGCGCTTGGAAAAAACGCAAAGCCACCAACTACGTCAAATTCTTGCAAGAAGAAGACGCCAAAGCGGCGAAAGCGAAAAAAACCAAATAATGTAGTCCATGCGTTTAAAAACCGCACTTGTTAGTTTGTTACTGCTCTGCCCGTGTGCATTATGCTACGGGCAGTTGCGTTTTGCAAGTGTGGGGGGAGAGAAGGGCTACTCGGCCTTGCGGGCCAGCTACCGCGCCGATTTGGATAACGATTGGATCTTAACCCCGCAATACGGTTATTACCGTATGAGCGATAAGGAAGTAGATGAGGCAGGGTCTACTTCGCGCTATGGGCTGGAAGTGCGCTACGAATGGTTTGACAGCTTGGATTTGCTAGTCAGCGCTATTTGGCAGCCGCGTGCAGTAGGATATGAAGCCGTGTTGTATCAGGGCGGCGCAGCGTGGCGGCCGTTTTATTATTGGGCGGGCTTGAAAAACCCGGTTTTAACGGTGCAATTCGGGCAAACACGTACGCGCTCCCACGTGGACATACAAGGGCACGACTTGCCGGACGGTGCTTTTAGACAAGTGGGAACATTTTCACAGCTGGAAGGTGCCGTGGAAGTGGGTTCCCATTGGCTCTTGCAAGCCACCTGGCAGAAAGTGATAAAATATAGTAGCCGGGTGCCCCCCAACGTAACTTTTAGCTGGGCGGAAGTGCCCTATATGACCGCAGTGCTACAGGGGTTTATTAAAGACAGCACGGCCGCGCGGGTTAGCTACCGGACCCGATATGTAACCCCGTACGCAGCACTGGTGCGGTATCACTACGATTTGAATCGTTCGGTAGCGGCTGCTGTAAGCGCCGGAATGAATGTGCGGCTGTGGGGCGTAGAGGTAACCGGTGGTATTGAAGTGTTTGAGCCCCGGCGCGATGAAAACCGGAAAACGTTTTTTTCACTTTCGGTAGAAATGCCCCTGTAAGGAGGAAAAATGCCTACCTCAGAAGTTCATTGCAATATTAGCGAGAAAGCTTTCTCTTGGACGATTTTTATCACCCGCTCGCTGGCAGCTTTGGTGATTTTGTATTTTAACGTGGGTTGTCTGCTCTACTACCGTGAATTTTTATACAACGCGGCCGCTATCGGCCTGCCTATGCCGGTCCCTTTGGGGATAGGGCTACTGGTAGCCGAGCTATTTTTAGCACTTTTACTGATTTTAGGATGCTTTACGCGTTGGGCCGCGGCACTGAGTGTATTGTGCACGGCAGTAACAGCGGTTGTGTTTTTTGCGTCCAATTTTAATAAACTATATGTAGCGCTTTTGGTGCTTCTAATTGCCGCGCTTTTACCGGCAGCCCTATTGGGCCCCGGCCGTATTAGTGTGGATTTTAACAGTGCACGCCGCCGCGTAGAAAAACAATTTAGAGGTTTATAATATGGAAAATACATCTGCCAAACAATACATCAGCTTAGCCAACAAATACCGTCCGCAGACGTTTGAGGATATGGTCGGGCAGGAAAGTATTTCCAAAACGTTGCAAAATGCGCTCAAATTGGGGCGTATCGGCCATGCGTATTTATTTTACGGACCGCGCGGCTGCGGGAAGACCACCACGGCACGTATCTTGGCCAAAGCACTTAACTGTACCGGCCACAAAGGGAATGGACCCACCGCGCAACCGTGTGGCAAGTGCCCGCAGTGTTTGGAAATTGCCCAAAGTGCCGATTTGGACGTGCTAGAATTAGATGCGGCCAGCAATACACAAGTGGAAAAAGTACGCGAAGCCATTATTGATACGGTGGCTCTAGCCGCCACGCGCGACCGCTTTAAAGTCTTTATCCTAGATGAAGTCCATATGCTTTCGGCCAGCTCTTTCAACGCACTACTTAAAACGATTGAAGAACCACCCGCCCATGTAGTGTTTATCTTGGCCACAACTGAAAAACACAAAGTACCCGCCACGATTGTCAGCCGCTGCCAGACGTTCCGTTTCCGGCCGCTCACGCCCGACGAAATCAGCTCCCATTTGTTGGAACTGGCCGAGGCGGAAGGGATTGATTTATCGGCCGGGGCAGCTAAAATTATTGCCAAGAATGCCGGCGGTGCCATGCGCGACGGACTGACTTTGTTGGACCGCGCTATTGCCTATGCGGGCGAACACGTGGACGAAAAAACCGTGGGCGAAATGCTGGGCCTTACACCGGAAGAATTAGTGAAAGACGCTGTGAGCGCTTTGTGCCACAAAGATAACGCGCAAATGCACGGGGTGTTTCAAACCCTGCAAACGGAAGGATTTGATGCCAATACATTTTTAAAAGATTTGAAAAATACCGTGAGTGATTTATTTTACTTTTCGCTGGGGCAGGGCAGCGAGCCGTTTGCCGGCGCCGGCGAAGTTTTAGATGGAATTTCCACCGGGTTTCTGGCGCGCTTGACCCGCAAACTGGGCAAGCTGATTGACGAAGTAAAATTTTCGGACAATGCTTTAGTGAGCGCGGAAGTAGGGCTGTTTACCATTATGGACAGCACGCTGGATATTGATAATTTGGTGCGCCGCTTGGAAGCATTAGAGAGCGGAGAAACGCTCCCGCCTTCTACGCCTTCCACGCCCGCGCAACCGCGCCCGGCCGCCAAAAAAACGACTTCCGCTAAACCTAAAATTATAAAAGCACAAGCGGCTGCCCCCACGCCCAAAGCCAAACCGGAACCGACGGCTGCGGCACCTGTGGAAGTGCCAGCGTTGGACGAAAAAATTTCAAACCGCCAAGTGTGGGATAAAATGCTCGCGAAATTTGCCGCCAGCCCGTTTGTGTACGATGTGATGATTAACTCGTCCGTGGAATTTACCAGCGAGAATGAATGGACCCTTGTTTTTGCCCCAGGCAAAGAGTTTTACCAACTGCCCGCGCAACGCAAATTGGCACAATTATCCGCCGCCGCCAGCGAATTTGCCGGACGGACCATTGAAATCAAACTGGCGGATAGTGCGGTGGTATCCGACAAACCCGAATTGAAAAAAACGGCCCCGGTAAAAGAGAGTGCGCCCCAACAAGAGGACATCATTTCCGAAGAGGAACCTTTTGCCACCGGCGTGTTTGTGCAGGAAGTTTCCGCCCCTACACTGGCCCAAGATGCTCCGCAAGATGTAAAAGAAATTTTAGAAATGTTCCCAACGGGAGAACTGCTTGCCTAACTTAAAACGTTTAGATAGATTGGTGCGCGCGTTGAAACGGTTGCCCGGCGTAGGACCCCGCCAGGCCGAACGTTTTGCGGCGTATTTTTTACGCGCCAGCCAAGGCGAAGTGGAAGAATTTATTACCGCGTTGACCCAAACTAAAGAAGGCGTGATGCTCTGCCCGGTGTGTTTTGCTTACAGCGAGGACGGCCTGTGCGACATCTGCCGCGACAACGACCGCGATCAATCCCAAATTTGTGTGGTGGAAGACCCGCAAGATATTGAAGTTTTGGAAAAAACCGGGCTTTACAAAGGGTTATATCACGTCCTGCACGGGGCGATTTCCCCCTTGGAAGGCCGCGGGGCCGAACAAGTAAAAGTGCGCGAACTTTTAGAGCGTGTGGCCCACGCCAAAACCCCCGTGCGCGAAGTAATTTTAGCCACCGACCCCGATAGCGAAGGCGAAACCACCGCCCTGTATTTGGCCGATTTATTGCGCGGCCAAGTGCCGCAAATTACGCGTATTGGTTACGGCGTGCCGCTGGGCGGCGACTTGGATTATTTGGACGAGATGACGCTAGGTTATTCCTTAAAAGGAAGAACCAAATTATAAACGGCTCGTGTTTGCTTCCCGCTTATGCACCCCGATATTTATAAACGCCCGCTACTCTTAGTTTTAATCCTGCTGATAGCGGGACTTTTTTTGTTTTATAAACCTGCGCCAAGCAAACGGGACGTAGCACACCACATTCAGCAAGAAATCACTTTGACCGGGCGCGTGGAAGGATTTTATAGAGCCAAACCGACCTCCAATAATGTAACGTTAAAAGTGTTTTCCGTCAACGGAGAGAAAGCCACCGGCTACGTATACGCGCGGCTGAAAAATTTTGAACCCGCGTGGAAAGATACGCTGGAAGTTCCCGGCAAATTGCAAGAGCCCTACGGCATTGATCTGCTGGGCAATTTTAATTGGCGCACCTATTTGGCTTCTAAACACGTGTTTGCCGAAATTAAGAGCGAAGACGTGCGCATAGTCAAACCGGCCGCGTGGCCGTGGCGTGTACTACGCGCCCTGCGCGAAGATATTTTGCGGGTGTTTGCGGAAAACTTTTCGCCCGATTTGGCCAACATTGCCGGTGGTATTTTGCTGGGTGAACGCGGCGAGTTGGACCCCGAACTTTATAGTGCGTTTCAAGATAGCGGAGCGATCCATTTACTGGTGGCGTCCGGCGGGAATGTGGGGTTTGTAACGTTGATGACACTGGCCGTGTGCGGGCTATTTAACTTGCGGCGTAAAAAAGCACTCCTTTTGGCCTTGGCAGTGGCCGGGATCTACACGCTGGTGGCCGGGGCTGATGCGCCGCTGTTGCGTGCGTATTTTATGGCGGTCTGTGCGTGCGCGGGATATTATTTGGGGCGCAACAGCGGGGTGTTCCAGGGGTTGCTGGTATCGTGCTTTGTGATTTTGATTTGGGCCCCGGCCAGCTTATTTGAGACGGGGTTTGTGATGTCTTTCTTGGCAACGGCTGCGCTACTGATTTGTTTGAACAATTACCCCGTGCCAGCCAAGTGGCCGCGGGTGGTGCGGTTTTTTGCGCAGATTTTTCTAGCCACGCTGGCGGTTCAACTAGCGTTACTACCTGTGTTTACCAATGTGTTTTATAAAGTTTCTCTGACGGGATTAGCGGCAAACATGATGCTGGTGCCGCTGGCTTCGCTGCTGTTAGGGTTAAGCTTTGCGTACTATGTATTTTCGGTGTTACATATTGGGATTTTGTTGTTTTATCCCACGCAATTTTGTTTGACAATTTTTCAATGGCTGGTGGAATTTTTTGCGTCGTTTCGGCTTTCGGCATTGCCGGTAGCGGCGTGGAGCAGCGGGGCGATCGTGTCGTATTATGCTTTCTTGTTTTTGGCACTCAATGTGCCGGTTAAAAATTTTGTGAAAAAGGCCGCGCTTCCGCTTTTGACCGTGGCACTTGTGGCCCCGGTGATTGGATACGCCACCCACCGCGGAACGTATGTTTACCTGCTGGATGAATGGTATAAAAATGCAGCACTTGTAAAAACAGCCGATGGGAATTTATTTGTAGTGGCCGGCAAACTGCCGCCTGAGAAAATAGAGCCCGCGTTGCATAAGCTGGGCCGCCGTCAGGCGGACGCGGTTTTTATCACGCAACCCGGCCGCGCGTGGGAAGAAGTACCCTGGGCGCGTCAACTAATCCGCCCGTTTGAGGACGTTTGGCCCGGGGAAAACGTGGGGCAATTTAAGCACACGGCCGTGCGTATGGAGTGGGGCCGGCACTCAACCAAAGACGGCCGGATTTGGTACAATACGGGATATAGCGGCAGCAAGAAGGATGACGCGTCTTACTGTTTTGCGATAAAAGAGGAACCGGAAATTTGTGTGGCCGCCGGCGCACGTTTTGTACAGCAAGATGCGCGCGTTATAGAGCCGACACTTAACGCAACGGTTGCGGAAAAATTATGAAGAGAGATGAATTTTTAGAACACGTTCATTTTTTGCAAGAAGCCATTAAAGAAGCCCACAAAGGCGTAAAAGCCGAGAAAGGCGGGCCGTTTGGCGCGGTAATCGTAAAAAACGGCAAAATTATTGCGCGCGGGTGCAATTGTGTAACGTCTTTGCATGACCCTACCGCTCATGCTGAAATAACAGCTATCCGGGCGGCGTGTGCCAAATTAAAAAATTTTGAATTGAAAGATTGCATTGTGTATGCTTCGTGCGAACCGTGCCCGATGTGTTTAGGCGCTATTTATTGGGCGCGGCCCAAGGCCCTTTATTTTGCGGCGGATCGCTTGCGCGCGGCGGCTTCCAACTTTGATGATGCAGTGATTTACCGCGAGGTTCCACTTCCGCCCGGGAAACGCACGCTTAAAACCGTGTGCATTAAAGTACCCGGCCGCAACAAGCCCTTTGACGAGTGGGATGCCAAAGAAGATAAAACGGAGTATTAAATGCCCCAATATTTTGCCGATATCAAACAAACTGAGTTTTTTTTAAACGATGCCGAATCGCACCACGCGTGCGCGGTGGCACGTCATAAAGAAGGGGATGTAATTCGCGTGTTTGACGGAACCGGCAAGCAGTTTATGGGGCGGATTGATAAAATCCAAAAGAAATTTGTACGCGGTACATTGTTAAAACCTTGCGCCGTGCGCCGGGTGCCTTTGGAACTGACGCTGGCGTTTGTGCCCAATTCCCGCACGGGATTAGAAGAAGTATTAGACAAAGGGACCCAGCTAGGCGTAAGTGCGTTTTTGCCGTTGATTTCCGCGCGCAGTGAATATGACGTGCTTAAAAAATACGACGGTAAAAATGACCGCTGGCAGCAAATTATGATCTCGGCCTGCAAGCAGTGCGACACGCCGTTTATCCCCCAAATTTTACCGCCGCTTAAATTTACGCAAGCGATTGCGGATAAAGGGCCTGCCCTTTTTGCCTACGAAGCCGAACAAACCCACACGCTGGCGTGGGGCGTGGAACAGTTGAAAAACCCTAAAGCGTTGCGTGTGTACATCGGCCCGGCAGGCGGATGGACGGACGAAGAAGAGGCTTTGGCCCGTGCGCAAGGGATTTTGCCCGTAACGCTGGGCGTGAATATCCTGCGCGCCGAAACCGCGTGTTTAGCCGTGGCGGCAAAACTTTTATGAGTACGTTTTTTATCAAAACCTTCGGCTGCCGTGTTAATCAAGTAGAAAGCCAAACTATTTTGGAAGCATTTAAACGCGCCGGATTTACCCCGGCGGGTAGCTTTGAAACGGCCGATATTTGCGTATTAAATACGTGCAGTGTAACCCACCAAGCCGATAAAGATGTGGAAAAACTCATCCGCCAAATTGTGCGCCGAAACCCGGCGGCAAAATTGGTGCTGACCGGCTGTTACGCCGCTACGCACCGGGAACACATTCAAGAACTTTTTCCGACGGTAAAAATAATTGATAAATACGATTTGGGGCGCGAACTGTTTGAAGAGAAGGATATTTGTTGGACGGTATCGGGCCATGAAGGGCACAGCCGCGCGTTTATTAAAATCCAGGACGGGTGTGATAATTTTTGTTCGTACTGCATTGTGCCTTATGCGCGTAGCGTAAAGCGTTCCAAACCCGTGGGGGACGCACTTAGCGAAATAGAACAATTGGTGCGCAACGGATTTTTGGAAATTGTGCTTACCGGTATTAACATTGGCAATTATTGTTGCCCAAAAACCGGGGCGGATTTGGCTGCTTTGTGCGAGCAAATTGCACAACTGCCGGGGCATTTTCGGGTGCGGTTTTCGTCCATAGAATTGCCTACGGTAACGGATGGAATCATTGCGCAAATGCACGAAAACCCTGCGCGGTTTTGCAATTATTTTCACTTGCCGCTACAAGCTGGGTGCGACAAAATTTTGCAAGAAATGAACCGCCATTATACAACGCAAGATTACGCCAAACGCGTGCAAGATTTGCGCAGAGAAGTGGCGCAAATTGGCATTTTTGCCGACGTAATTGCCGGATATCCCACCGAAACCGAATCAGATTTTGAAACCACATATGAATTTATAAAAAATCAAAAATTAGCCGGCTTGCACGTGTTTAGCTATTCGCCCCGGCCCGGAACGCCCGCGGCCAAGCTGCCGCAGCTTCCGCCCGAAGAAATTAAACGGCGCGCAGAAAAGCTGCGCGCGTTGGACCGCCAGTTGCGCAGCGCGTTTGCCGCCAGCTTGGTGGGAACAAAGCAAGAAGTTTTTATTGAAGAAAAAAAGGGCGGGGGCGTAAGCGGGATTACTTCTAACTTCCAACAAGTATTATTGCCCGACGCAAAAAACGCGCACGGTTTAGTGCGCGTAAAAATTACCCGCGCACAAGATAATTTGTGCTTTGGCGAAATCATCTAATTATAACGGCATGGGTAGCTTGCCGACGGGGTCAAATTTCCCCATCACACATTCTGCGGCGGCCTGCTGGAACGCCGGTGAAGGACTAAAGGCCAAGAGTTTCCCTTCAGTGGCCACATCATTGGAAGCAAAGGGATTGGCAAAACAAATAAGCAACGTGCGGCGCACATTATGCAATGCGTTATTTACAAATTCTGTTTCTTGCGGCGTTAGGCCGATTTTGCCCGAGAAGGGTTTATAGCGGCGCCAAAATAAAATAATCAGCGTGTCCATTTGAGCGGAATCTTTGAAGTTGCGCGGGATAATTCCGTACGCACTTAACGTTTCTATAAACGGAGCAGAGGAAAAATTTTCGTCATTTCCCACTTCTAAAATGTGTACCGTATCCCCGGGTTCCACCGGCGGGAAATGCCCCAACGCAACCAAGGCCTGACGGGCTGTGTTAAGTGTAAAATCTTGCGCGTTGATCGGGCGTTTGAAAGCGGTGGCAGCTAATTCGTCCGCCTGTGCACAAAGCTCATTTAACATTTGTTCGGCCCGTTTTAGGGTTTCATCCGGGAACACTTGCCCGCGTAAAAATTCAATCAGTTCAAAAGGTTTTTCGGGCACCAACAGCAAATGAGCTCCGGCATCCAGCGCTTGCAGTGCGGATTGTTTTTCATCCCCCAGGGCTTTCATGAGGAGTGCGTCCGTGCACACACAGCGTGCAAAGCCCATTTCTTGCTGTAGTAAATTGTGGATGATTTTTTTAGACAAAGAAGCAGGGGTTTTGTCGTCCAGCGCCGGAACGAGTAAGTGGCCAATCATCACACTGTCGGCCTGTGGTAAAAGTTTTTCAAAAGGAACAAGCGAGGTCTTTTTAAGCTGGGCCAGTGTTTCGGTAACGACCGGCATGGCAAGGTGTGAATCGGTGGTAGTGTTGCCGTGCCCGGGGAAGTGCTTAAGACAATTTAACACACCCCCTTTGGAAAGCCCCTTCATAAAAGCACTTGCCAGGCGGATCACTAACTCCGGCTCGGCCCCAAAAGAGCGTGTATTTACAATGGGATTTTGGGGATTGTTGGCTAAATCCACCACCGGAGCAAAAACCCAATCTACGCCAATTTGCAACGCTTGTTGAGCGGTAATCAACCCTTTTTCATAAGCGAGTTCTTCATTATTTGTTGCACCGATGGCCAAATTGGACGGCAGAAGCTCAGTGTCGGGCAGCCAACGGCCTAGGCCGTCTTCATAATCGGCTGCAATTAAAATGCGCGGCAAGGGGGAAGCGGCCCGCAGCTTACGCGTGAGTGCGGCCACGGACGCCTTTGTGCCCCCGTAGAGGCAAAAACCGCCCACGCCGGCGCGCGCCAAAGCCAGAGCATCTTCCTCTTTGCTCTTGTTAAACCAAAACCCCGGAAATACTACACGCGCTATGTTCATAAGGTGATCTTTCCTAGCATAGCATTTTTGCGAGCCCCTGTGGCAAGTGCGCAATGGTTGATTTTGCGCTGCAAGCACAACCATGCAAATAACGCGAAGGCGGCACTTTCTTTGGCTTGCGGGTCAATCCCCAAAGAAGCTGCGCTGCGCAAAGTTACATGCGGCAGAAGTTCACGCAAAAATTTAAGCAGCGTTTTGTTATAACAACCCCCGCCGGAAAGGATGAGTTCTTTTTGGGCATTTTTGGGAACAAAATCCGTTACGGCCCGCGCGACAGCCGCGGCGGTAAAATAAGTGGCGGTGGCTAGCACGTCGTACGGATTTTTAAGCTGAAAGTAACGGTTTAAATAGGCGCGGCCGAAAGTGTTTTTGTCTAAGCTTTTAGGCGGTTTTTGCGCAAAATATTTTTGCTTAAGCAGACGCGTCACGAGTGATTTATCGGGCTGGCCTTGGGCGGCTAAAACACCGTTTTTATCAAACGGTTTTTTGAAATACTGTTGGCAAGCCAGGTCCATTAAACTGTTGCCGGGGCCACAATCAAACCCAAAAGGTTTTTGCCCTTTGCCCACCACGGAAATATTTGAAATCCCGCCAACGTTAAGTAAAATTTTAGGCGTTTTATGGCCCCATAAATAGTGATCAAAAAAGGGCATGAGCGGGGCCCCTTCGCCACCTAGGGCAATGTCCATCGCCCTAAAATCACTTACAATGGGGCAGCAAAGCGTGGCCGCCAAAAAGGACGGTTCCCCCAGTTGTAACGTGTTGGGAACAGTATCGTGCGGGCCGTGATAAACAGTTTGCCCATGCATACCAACGGCAGAAATTTGCTTGGGAGATAATTTAAATTCCCGCAAAAATTGTTGCACTTTTTTGGCATACAACGCACCGATTTCATAATGAAGTGCACTTAATTGGGGGGCCGTAAACGTGTAGGCATTGAGCAATTTTTGCTGAAATGTTTTGCTATAGGGATAATTTTTAAAACAAACAATTTTAAAAGGGTGCGGTATTACGGCGCTGATGGTGAGCCCGTCGGCACTGGTGCCGCTCATTAACCCTAAAACTAATTTACGCATGCAGTGCCCCTGCCAAAAAACCATTGGCTTTGCGAAGTAATTTTTCGGCCTGAACCCGCGAACATTTTTTGTGGTGCATCACCACCGCCGTTTTGACGTGATTGCCGGAGCGAGCCAGCAAATTGCGGGCGGTTTTCTCGTCCGTGTGTGTAAGCGTGCAAATCAGCCGCACCGCGCGTGCGACAAGTTTTTGATTAGTAGGTTTCACGTCCACCATCAAATTACCATACGTTTTGCCGCAGAGCGTCATCGCCCCGGTGGTAATGGCATTTAGCGTCATTTTGGTAGCACTGGCTGCTTTGAGGCGGGTGGAACCGGTAAGCGCTTCGGGCCCGGTGGGTAAAAAGATGTGCAAATTTGCGTATGAAATATCGGCTGCCGGATTGCACGAGATTAGCACCGTTTGCGCGCCGATTTGTTGTGCTTTTTTAAGGGCCCCTTGCACGTAGGGTGTGTTCCCGCTGGCGGCCAGGCCGATCACTAAATCTTGCGCGTGGGCTTTTTGAGCAATTTCTTTGGCCCCTTGCGCGGCGTTATCTTCGGCCCCTTCTTGCGCGCGAAATACGGCTTTTTTACCGCCGGCAATCAGCCCGATAATTTGCGAGGGCTTAGTGCCAAAAGTAGGCACGCATTCCGCCGCTTCTAAAATACCCAACCGCCCGCTTGTGCCGGCCCCAATGAAAATAATTTTATGTTTGGTAGCGTATGCCTGTGCGGCTAAAATGATAGCGGCGGCAATCTCTTTCCCGGCGTGTTTCACGGCCCGTGCGGCATTGAAATCTTGCGCGTTAAATACGCGGGCCAATGCGCGGGGGGATAATTGGTCCAAATGCGCGGTTTTTGGATTGCTCATTTCCGTAGCGGGCAATGTTTTTTCCATATTATTTTTTAGCGGCATTCTCGGCGATATCAATTGCTTTTATTTTAAAAGCCAACGGCACAATGGCAAATGTAATTAAACTAATACCGAAGGCCAACCAAAAGAAATTTTTGTACCCTAACGCGGCTTGCAGTTTGCCTGAAAGCATGGACGGCACCATCATCCCCAGGGCCATGATGCCCGTAGAAATGGCGTAGTGTGAAGTTTTGTATTTGCCTTGCGATACGTACATGATAAATACCGTCAGCGCCATGGCCGCCAACCCATAGCCCAAATTTTCCAGCGTGATGAGGGCCGCCACTACGGCGAGACCGGGTTTGGCAGCCGCTAGATATACGTAGAAAATGTTGGGTAGCACCAGCGCAATGGCAAAAGGCCAAATGCATTTTTTAAAGCCAAATTTGCCCAACAACCAACCGCCCAGTAAGTTGCCGGCAATGATAGCTCCTAACCCCAAGGTGCCTTTGATGAGGCCAAAGTCTTGCATGGAAATGCCCAGGGCCCCTTCGGTTACGGGCTTTAATAAGAAGAGCGGAACGATTTTTTCCAGCAGCGCTTCCCCAAACCGATAGAGCAAAATAAACAACAAAATATAGAGGATATCTTGTTGTGTAAAATATTGCCCGAAGGATTCTTTCCACGCGGTGGCTTGGGTAACTTGGGCGGGTTTATCGGCCTCGGGTTTAGGTAACACGGCACTATGATAGAGCGCGCACCCGGCGAAAAACAACCCCAGCGTGCCAAAGAAAATAACCCAATGATACGGCGCCGGTACAATGTGTTGCGCCAAATATCCCGCGCCGGAAACTAAAATCCCGCTGCCTAAAATCATGGCAATGCGGTAAAAAATAGTGCGGATCCCTACAAAATATCCTTGTTCTTGTGGGGTGAGGGCTAACAAATAATAACCGTCGGTAGCGATGTCCAACGTGGCCGATACAAAAGCCCCCAGGAAAAACCCAAATAACGAGAGGGTAAAGAACGTTAAATTGGCGGTTTGCTGGGCGTGCACAAAAGCATCCCACGCAATTAAGCCCGCAATTAATAACAACACGGCGCTCATGGCAGTTTGTGCACCTAAAAGCCAGCGGCGTTTGGTAGAACGAGCATCCACCAGGGGGCTCCAAAACATTTTAAGCACCCACGGTAAGTAGAGCCAACCCGTCCACAAGGTGATTTGTTCGTTGGAGTACCCCAAAGCACCGTACAAAATAACAGACACGGTGTTGATGATAATGTAAGGGAACCCTTCCGCTAAATATAACGAGGGAATATAAGCCCAGGGAGATTTGTTCATTTGATTGAAAACCCTCCGCCTAATACCCGCGCTATGGGGCGGGTCGTTTCGTGCTGTTCAAGTATCATTTTGATAATAGCGGTTAACGGCACGGCCAGCAGGGCCCCCATCACGCCCCATACCAGCGCCCAAAAGATTAAGCTGGCAATAACAACCAGCGGATGCAGGTTCATGCCTTGCCCCAACCAGCGGGTTTCCAAGATGTTGCCAATGACAAAGTGTACGGCGGTCAATAAGGTAAGTACTAAAAGCATATGCCAATCAAACCCATACTGCAAAAACAGCACCGGCACGGGCGATAAAGTGGCAATTACCGGGCCAATGTTGGGAATAAAGTTTAAAATAAACGTAAGAACTGCTAGCATCATGGCCAATTCCGTTTTGGTGGTGGCAAGCACAATCCACGTGCACAAAGCCGCCAAGAGCGAGACGCCGATTTTAACCAACAGATAAAAAGAAATTTGCTTTTGTACGTTGCCGACGAAGGCGGGCTTTTCGGCAGAGGCGTTTCCCAAAAACATAAAGATCACAAATAACGTAATAAGTAGGATATTGGTAAACAGCGACACGATCAAACTCCCCACGCTTTTTACCATGTTAAAAACCGGGATTTTAGCCAGGGTTTCATTTACAAATTCGGCATTGATGTTGATGTGATAGTTGGAAGCTTTGTCTAAGATCCAGTCTAAACTGTCGTTAAGGCGGTCTTTGTAAATATCGGCACCGGCCACAAAGCTTTCAATGGAGCTGGAAATAAAGGACACCGCCAAAATAAGCACGGCCATAAACGCCAAGAAACTGCATACCAACCCCACCAGGTAATTCACTTTCCATTTTTGTTTAAGCCACGTGGCCAGCGAATTGGCCAGTATGGAAATAAATAATGCAATGACAAACGGCATAAGAACCGTTTTGGTATAGACCAGTACGGACATAGCGGCACTGGCGGCAAGAATCATTAAACATACGGTGTTGATCGGTGCAAATTTAGAAGCGGTTTCTTTAGTCATAGTATCCTCTTAGTTTAGTATAGCAAAAAGTTAAAAGAAATAGGCGGAGGAGTTGGGAAAATAAAAGGAGCGGAGTCGTGAAGGGGGGAAAAGTACAGGATTTGCCTTCCGGTAAAATCCCTGACGGGATTTTCCTGCAGGCCGGGCTCGCGGTTTTTGCCTTGCTGTGCAAACAAAAACATCGCTGCGCCTTTCAAATCCTGCCGCGCATAAAGCAGTTTATGCGCTACTGCCAAATTAAAAGCACCCCAAAAGGGGTGCTCTAAATTTGGACAGTACAGGATTTGAACCTGTGACCTTCCGCGTGTGAGGCGGACGCGCTACCGCTGCGCCAACTGTCCTAAAACGATTGTTAATTACTACTCTCTAAGCTTGCTCAGCGCGTCCGCTTCGGCGGACGAACTTTATTTTACAAGCGCTGCGCCAACTGTCCTAAAACGATTGTTAATTACTACTCTCTAAGCTTGCTCAGCGCGTCCGCTTTGGCGGACGGTCTTTGTTTTGCAAGCGCTGCGCCAACTGTCCTAAAATCGGTATCGTTTTACTTCTTGCTACGCTTGCTCAGC
>JAGCWX010000015.1 GCA_017961585.1 Elusimicrobiaceae bacterium
CGCTGTCGGGGATCTCCCTTCTGCCTATTCCCAGCATTAACACCCGCCCAAGCACTTACTTACGAGACGGATGTGGGAGATTCCCCACAAAAACCTTGGGGAATGACACTCTATTACAAACAGCAACAACCAACGTGGAAGACCCTGAATCAAGTTCAGGGTGACCGTTGATTTAAGAGGTCATCCCCAAAGGTCGTAATTGGGGATCCCCACCTTGTGATCTCTTAAGAGGTGTAGATTCCCGATTACAAATTTCGGGAATGACGCTTTATTATTCCCCTGCTTTATCTTTGCAATAAGAAAGTGTTATAATAGTTTTGTAACATTATTTTCCGCCGGGGCCTGCTAATTGCGCCCCGCGGTACAACAGGAGAAATTAAGTGAAAAAATATACTGCTGAACTGTTAGGGACGTTCGTCCTAACCCTGTTTGGTTGCGGATCTGCCGCTATTGCAGGTGCAACGCTGGGCACGTTAGGGATTGCCTTTGCGTTTGGTTTGTCTATCGTAGCGATGGCTTATGCTATCGGCGATATTTCCGGCTGCCACATCAACCCGGCTGTTTCGTTGGGTGTTTGGTTGAGCGGCAAAATGGACACCAAAGACTTTTTTGGTTACGTAGTAGCCCAATGTGGTGGGGCCTTGTTAGCCGCTTTGACCTTGGCCGTTATTATCAATATGACCAACCTGGGTGGCTTTGACGTTACCGGCTTGGGCGCTAACGGATACGGCGCTGCTTCTTCCGTCGGCATAACCGCTTGCGGTGCGTTGATTGTGGAAGTTATTTTAACCGCCATTTTTGTGCTTACTATTTTGGGCGTAACCTCTACCGAAAAGACCGCCGCAATTGCCGGCTTGGTCATCGGTTTGACGCTTACGTTCGTGCACATCATGGGGATCCCGCTCACGGGTACTTCCGTCAACCCGGCGCGCAGTTTAGGGCCGGCCTTGATTTTAGGCGGACGGGCCCTTAGCCAATTGTGGGTATTTATTGTGGGGCCGTTCGGTGGGGCCGCGTTGGCGGCTTTGATTTGGAAGAAATTCTCTGCCAAATAATCCCCCTGCATTTAACACAAAACCCCCGGCTTAAACCGGGGGTTTTTTATTGCGATGAAATGTTATTTTTTAAACACGTTATTCCCCACAAAAGAGGAAACATAATAATCCGCTATCTCCACTTTTTCCGGCAACTGCAAGGCCGAGTGGCTCTCCTCCACTGCGGCGGTAGGGAATCCCGCCCGGTGGGCCGTTTGTAACGCGTGGACCGCATCTTCCACTACCAGCGTGCGGCCTTTGTCGGTGCCCAATTGGCGCAAGGTTTCTTCATACACGGCCGGGCTGGTTTTGCCAATGCCCACCTCATCACAGGTAACAATAGCATCAAAATAATCCAGCAACCCCAACCGTTTTAATGCAACCGTAGCAAAGTTTTTATCCCCGGCGGTAGCAATCCCCATTTTAACCCCTTGCGAATGCAAACGGGTTACCAATTCGGGGATCCCCGGCATGGGCTGCACCTGGGTATAATAGCGCTGTTTGATGGGTTCCAGGGTGCGGGCTAAAATTTCTTCGGGGGCTTGCGGCAATTGGTAAAGCTCTTTGATAAAACGCGCGCCATCCATTAAAGACATTTGAACCAGCTTGGCGTCCAACTCGGCCGGGGGTTCAATCCCCAACGCACGCACAAAATTGGAGCCGGAATGTTCCCACGCCCAAAGCGAATCTAACAGCGTTCCGTCCAAGTCAAAAATCACCGCGTCCACCTCTGCTTTGCTCGGGAAGGCCCCCTTCACCGGCGGCTGAATAGCCACGGAAGCAAGCGGATATTGCGGCTGCACCGAACGTGTTACAATTTCCGTTCGCATGCGGCGGCTCCAATCTGCAACACGGGTTTGAGGGGTTCCTGCGCGGTTGTGTTCCAAGCGCACCGTCCGGGTAGGAAGGGTATGTGTGTTTCCCACCACACGGCTCGTTACACGGACCGGCCGGGTAGGAACTTTGCGCGGCAATTTGACCGTTTTTATCTTTTTGGGCGGCCTTTTTTGGATACCGTGGCGCACCGTGGATAAACCACGCACTCTTTTTTGGGCACACACAGGGGTATACGCCCAACAAATAGCTAGCGCCAAAAGCAGTATTATCTTGGCAATTCGTTTCATAATACTCTTATATTGTACACAGTATGAGGCACAAGCACCAGGGCCAAAAGACCTACTGCGGCCTAGGTCTTGCGGGGCGAGCCATCCAACCCCTAAATTGCTACAATGTTCTTATGGAGCCCGAAATTATTGAAGCCGAAATTGTGGAACCCTTTGACACGCAAAACGCCAAAAAAGAGACGCTGGGCGGCCCCGTTTTACGCGCGAACGAGCCCCCCGCTTGGCACACCCCCGGCGATCACGCCCGCCCGTACGGGGACCGGGGCGGCATGCTGGGTGGTTTTTTGGTGCTGGCGATGGGGTTCTTGGTCACGGCGTTGGTGCTGTTGGTTTCCGTGCTTATTATACTTCCGTTTACACTGCTCATGCGTTTGCTGGGGATACGGAAGAACAAATAATTTGCTATAATAGTAGTATCAACTAAAGCCGCGCACCGTTTTATTGGAGAGGTGGCCGAGCGGTTTAAGGCACAGTCCTGGAAAGACTGCATACGGGAAACCGTATCGAGAGTTCGAATCTCTCCCTCTCCGAAAAATTTATGCCCCCTTTATGGGGGCTTAATTTTTTGGAGAGTGGAAGCCACACCAACTGCTTGGTGTGGCGTAGAGATTCGAAGCCCGCAGCGATGTTTTTGTTTGAGTGCCAACGGCGCGAAAGGCAAAAACCGCGAGGGCGGTTCCGGGCGCAATTTCCGTCAGGAAATTGACGCAGGACGAACTCTCTCCCTCTCCGAAAATTTGAAAAGCACCCGCAGGCGGGTGCTTTTATTTTGTAAAATATAAATAGGTTACGCGTGAAGTCACATCACGCAATTTAAAAGACCGAGGAAAATCTATGTTACCTAAAGCGTATGAACCGCAAGAAGTAGAAAAAAAACTCGCGGACAAATGGCAAAACGCTCACTTGTTCGCCG
>JAGCWX010000016.1 GCA_017961585.1 Elusimicrobiaceae bacterium
AGTGGTAAATACGTTATCCTTATATGTTTGCAGTACAGTACGGATTTGATTAAGTGAAGTAACCGCACGGTCCAACTGCTCCGGTGAGTAAGTTAAATCTTCGTCCAATGTTTCGTACATTTTGTGGCGAGTTTGGCGGTCTATTTTAGGGATTGTATAACCTGCTTCTACCTTGCCACCATGCTCGGAAATCTCTGTTTTAATACGATAAATATCATACCCGACGTTTACGTTATCAGCCACGGAGCGTTCGTAAGGATATTCGGCTACTAGGTTTTGATTGAAATAACCCAACGTCTGTTTGGAGGGAGTGGCTGTAAGCCCAATTAAGAAAGCGTCAAAATATTCCAAAACTTGCCGCCATAAGCCATAAATACTGCGGTGGCATTCGTCCGTAATGATGACATCAAAGAACTCCGGTGGAATGTTAGGATTATAAGTTACTTGCACGTTAGTTAAAGCGGGGGTCTCGTACGCGGAGGTTTCTTCATTAATTTCGTTAAATTCGGCCTCGCCTTTTAACATGGAATACAAACGCTGAATGGTGGTAATTACTACTTCCGTATCCGGATTTAGCACGTTAGATTGCAGATGTTGCACCACGTGTAAATTGGTAAAGAGACGGTTATCGTCCGATGGCCGGAAAGATTGAAATTCTTTGAGGGTTTGGCGGCCTAAGTTGTTGCGATCCACTAAAAATAATATACGTTTGGCTTTTGCGTGTTTTAATAAACGATAGGTAAAATTACAAGCGGTATATGTTTTACCAGAGCCTGTGGCCAACTGGATGAGCGCACGTGGGCGACCCTCACTCAGAGATTTTTCCAAGTGGGTAATAGCATCAAACTGACAATCACGCAAAGTGCCTTTTTCTAAAGTAGGAAAATGTTGAAGGCGTCCTCGTAAAGAAGAACCTTGTTCTAGGGTGGTTTTTAGCGTTTCCGGTCTATGAAAGCTAAATATAGGACGGGCCATAGGTTTGGGATCTCGTCCATCTGTAAAAAATGTTTCGCTGCCATTGCTCTCATATATAAAAGGAAGAGGTAACATCCAATGCTTAACGTGATCAGGCAAAGAAGTGCTATATCCTTTAGACTGATTTTCGATGCCACTTAAGGAGGTGTGAGCTCTTTTCGCTTCAATAACTCCAGCCGCTTTCCCGTCAATAAAGAGGAGGTAGTCTGCCTCGGTGCTGTCCGTCATGAGAAATTCCCGACAAACCACCCCAAGACCTGCATAACGATCAAAATTCTTGCGGTCTTGGATAATCCATCCGGCAGCAGTTAGTTTCTCGTCAATTAGCTGACGTGCCTCTTCTTCAGGGTTCATCTCTTTTTATTATACTAATTTCCCTTTAAATTTACGGGCGTTTAAGTATTGTAAAATGATTATATGAATACACGGACGTTTCTTTCTAATTTTCCCACTTTTGTTAAACGATGGACATCTTATCGTAAAAAATTAGGTCCAACTGGCTTGGGTTGGACGGTCATGAGTGATTATTGCCTAGATGGCGACAGCAAGAACGATTGTATAACCTTTACAATTAGCCCAAACTTTGGGCAACCAAATCAAATGGCTGAGTTTCTAAATAGGAATTTGCCTCATGATATTAAGAACGTAACGCATATTTCTCAGGATGTTATAAATTTTATTCGAGATTGTCATTTATTTTTCAATTTGGTTTTTGTATTCCCTCAAAAACAAGAACTTGTTGATATGCAGTACTTCAAAACCGATATGGTCGCACTATCTGAAAGTTCCATGATCCCTGAGGAAAATCGCAAAAGAATTCGAGAATTCTCACAGAAGTTAAATAGAAAAGGAGGTCACAAAAAGGTACTACAAAATTTGTCATTAGTTACATTTTTATTTGGGAAAATTGTGGAATTTTTAACAATTAAACATTTCGCAGAAGGAATAAATTGGTTCCCGGACAGAGATCCTGTAATGGACATTGGAAAAGGAATTATCAAAGAATTGTCAAATGTTGGTTATACGAATGCTATTGCGGGACGAGTTAAAACACCTATTATTCATATGGGGATGGAAAATCCAGTCACAAAAGAGTTCGTCTTTGATCCCCTTGTTAGGTATCCGGACATTATAACCGGGGTTTTTTCTTCCATTAGCATTTATGAACAACGCACTCCTAAGGAAAAGCATATACGACTGTGGAACGAGGCCCTCTTAAATAATCCGCGTACTGTATTATTTACCATGCTCCCGAACGAAATTCGTTGTACTAGCCTGAGACTAGCAAGCACGCATATCAAAGCTCGCCAATCACTGTGAAAGAGTATTTTCGAAGATAGCAAACGCATTCCTTGTGCTAATAGCAACAGGTATGCGGACTCATCTTTTTCTGCCAAAAAGTATGACAAATGGCAGAAAGAAAATAGTAGATTTCTCAGAATGCGCTAGGACTATGGCAGAAAGTTTTTCTGCCATTTTTCTGCCGAGCGTTTGTATAGTTTTTGATATATAAGTTGTCTAATTTACCCAAAATAATTGTGGTTTTATAGTGTGACCAAAAGTATGAAAAAAGGCACACTATAAAGTTATTGGTTCAAGTCCGGTCAGTAATAATTTCTATGACGAGAGGTGTGACCAAATAGTGACCACCTTCCGCATAGTTTACTATCACTAACTTTGCGAAAATTGCCAAAAAAAACACGTCGTAAAAGGGCCAAAAAAGGCCCGCTCTCTTCTGAGAACGGGCCACCGTCGAAGCATGCGCCCACCAGGACTTGAACCTGGAACCCATCGATTATGAGTCGATTGCTCTAACCAATTGAGCTATAGGCGCTAATACAGTTATTATAACAAATTGCCACTCGGACAACAAACCCGAAATGTGCTATAATATAGTTGTTACTCCGGGATGGTGTAATGGTAACACGGGTGCCTCTGGAGCATTAATTCTAGGTTCGAATCCTAGTCCCGGAACGTTTCGTCTATGTGGCCTTTTAGCAATACAAACTTGTTAAAAGGCCTTTTTTCTCGTCGTAAAATCTATCTTACAATAATAGGAAATTGCGGATAGGTGTGATAAGTTCGGTGTCATCATATTTGTCAGCACTCCGTCAGGAATTTTACCGGAAGGCGAACCCATCCAAAGATCCCGAAAAATAAAACCTCGCTTTGTGCGAGGTTTTTATTTTTTAATTATTTAGATTTTTCTTCACCCACAGGATTTTCTTTGATCGGTTCTTCAATGGGTTTTTCAGCTGCTTGCTGTGCCGATGGTTCTTCTTGTGTTTTGACGGGGGCCAACTGTATAAGCGGTCCTTGATCGGTAGGTTTGGGGTCCGCCTGCAAAGGGGAACCCGCCTTCTCTTCCGCGCGCTGTTCTTCAACGGCTTTCCCTAAATTTTCCGCCTCTTGGAGTACTTTTTGCAAGATCTTTTCCGTCTCACTGGGGGTCTCTTTTTGCCCTACTTTCTTTTCTACTTTTTTCTCATCCTTTTTCACCATTTGTTTTTCTTTGGGAGCTCGGACCGTGGATGTATGTTGTCTAAATTGTTCGCGCGCTTCTAATACTTCCAACATCAGCAATACTTGGCGCCATTCCGTTTTTTCCTGGGCGGATAATTGTTCGTTTTCTGCCAGCAATTCTGCCACTGTTTTGCCGGCGCCGTCCTTCGTTGCGGGGCTGGCGTGAGCCGCCAACAACGCCTTAATCACCGGGGCTGTGTTATGCCGGGCGGCCAACAAAAGGGCTTGGTTTTTATTTTCAATTTGCGCGGCCGAATCCCCCCCTTGCTTAGCCAGGGCCAGCACAATTTCCGGCTGCGTGTTGTAGCGCGCGGCAAGCATCAGCGGCGTGGCGCCGTGTTTATCTTTAGCAAAAGGATCCGCCCCGGCCACAATCAGTTTTTGCAACAATACCGGCTCGGTGGCATATCGGGCCGCATACGAAAGGGCCGTCTGCCCGGATTTATCGCGTGCGTTTACATCCGCGCCTTTTTCCAAAAGCTGGCGTGTTTTGGACACGTCATTTTCTTCCAATGCCCGCATCAACCGCGTTGTTCCGCGCCAATCCACTTCCTGCGCAAAATGCCGGTAGAGTAATCCCCCGGCAACCAAACCGATACACACCCCTAACCAAATCCACGTAGTTTTTTTCATACTTGTATTTTAGCACATTGCGCCCCTTAAATTGCTAAAATATAGGTAATTACTTTTATTGAGGTATCTTATGTCCGAACAACAACACAACACCGCCCTGGACGGCATTATCAAGCAACGCTATGCCGAGGTGGAAGAAATCCGCCAAATGGGCATTACCCCCTATCCCAACCGCTGTGACAAACAAATTTCGTGCGCGGCCGCCAAAGAATTGGCCGACAATGCCGACGCCGTAACCGCCGGCCGCCTGATGCAAATCCGCTTGATGGGCAAGGCCGCATTTGCACATTTGCGCGATTTTTCCGGCCGCATTCAGCTTTACGTAGCCAAGGATAATTTAGGCGAAGAGGCCTACACGTTCTTCAAAAAACACATTGCCGTGGGGGATTTTGTATCGGTAAGCGGACATATTTTTGTGACCAAAACCGGCGAGAAAACCATCAAAGTCACCCAAATGACGTTGCTTTCCAAAGCCATCCGCCCCATGCCCGAAAAATACCACGGCTTGCAAGATACCGAGGTGCGCTTCCGCAAACGCCACCTGGATTTAATTGCCAACGAAGAAGTAAAAGACATTTTTGTCAAACGTGCCAAAATCATTTCTTCCATTCGCAAAACCTTGGATGAAAAGGGATTTTTAGAAGTGGAAACCCCTATTTTAAACCCGTCCTCCGGCGGGGCCATTGCGCGCCCGTTTGAAACCTTTCACAACGCACTGAAAATGCCGCTCTACATGCGCATTGCGTTGGAACTGCACCACAAACGCTTGATTATCGGCGGGCTGGACCGGATTTACGAAATTGGGCATATGTTCCGCAACGAAGGGATTGATACCACCCACAACCCCGAATTTACGATGATGGAACTCTATCAGGCCTACGGGGATGTAAACACCATGGCCGATTTGTTTGACGAAATTTTGGGCAACGCCGCCAAAGCTATTGGCGTGGAAAAAGTGCAATTCCGCGGGTACGAAGTGGACCTGCGCCCGCCGTATAAACGCCTTTATATCCCGGTGGCCTGGCAGGAAAAATTCGGCCATGATATTCACGAAGTGCTAGACGGCCGCAAATTCAACCGCGCCAAATTGGAAGAAGTAGCCAAAGAGCAAGGCGTTAAATTCTCGGCCGATGATTCCGACGGTGCAATTTTTGACGAACTTTTTGAAGGCAAATTGCTGGCCGACTATCACAACCCGGTCATCGCGCTAGATTATCCCACGGCCGTAAGCCCGTTCTCTAAAACCAAACCCGGCGATCCGGAACTGGTGGAACGCTTTGAAGTGTTTGTAAACGGGCAGGAACTCGGCAACGCTTATACCGAGCTTAACGACCCGGCCGACCAACTTCAACGCCTCAAAGATCAAGCCGCCGCCAAGGCCATTGCCAAAGGCGAAGATGCCGAAAATGCCGACATTTTAGACGCCGATTACATTGAAGCCATGGAATCGGGCATGCCGCCTACGGGGGGTATGGGCATTGGGATTGACCGCATCATCATGATGCTTACCGGTCAGGATTCCATCCGCGAAATTATTTTCTTCCCCACCTTGAAAAAGTTAGACGAAGAACAATAAAAACAGTTCAGGAAAATTACAAAGATTATTTATGTTAATCAAAATTGAAATGAGCGAAGAAAACATAGACAAAAATGTAATCGGATTTCCCTCTAACACCCAACGTTGGGGAATTGATGAAAATGCGACCCTTGAAACCCTTGTACAGAAAATCATTTCAAAGAAATATTTGCCAACGAATATGGATTTCGCTGATGGTTGGACTTTATACATAAATAATAAACCGATTTTCTACATTAGCAAGTCTTTAAATAAAGTTGATTACTATTTTGACAAGAATCAACTTCTTTCTCAATTTATAAATACCGGCTCAGTTATTTATTTAAAATTTGTCATAAAAACCAATGAAGCATACAATACTCTAAAATTAAATGCTGATAAAAAAGCAGAAATTCACAAACTCGAATTAGAAAAACTCAAAAGTGCATACACCACAGAATATAAAGAAAGCGGTATAGAAAAAATTTACAACAAAATCATAGAATTGTACTATACAAATGATTTTTTTGAAAACTTATCGGAAATCATCTATGCCTTCTCTGGGGCACTAGCCAACAAAACACAAATTAACGTGGAAGAATATTTGGATGATATGTTAGAAGGATTATATTTCATCGTACTTGAAGAAAATAAATTTAACAAATTAATTCAAGAAAAATATTCTTGGTTATCTATAGAAAATAGAAAGCTCATCCATCTTAAACTGAGCTATAACGCCAACAAATAAACAAGGACTGTTTCGGGTCTGTTTTTACCTCCTTCATGGAGACCAACAGCAAACAACAAGCGTGGAAGACCCTGAGCAACAACCCCTCAGGGAGTCGCCCTTTTTGTATTCCATTAAGCCGACGTCCTGAAAGGTTTCTGTTCAGGACCTACCACGTACACTGTTTTGCCGTTATTACATAAAGTGTCATTCCAAACTTGATTTGGAATCTTCCACGCACGCCGTTATCATATCAAGCGTCATCCCCAAAGGTTGTAATTGGGGATCCCCACCGCGCTACATTCCAAACAAAAACACCCCGCTTGTGCGGGGTGCTTTAGACATTAAAACTGCTTATTTGCCGGCTTTGTTGGCGGCTTTGGCTAAGCGGGATTTCTTGCGCGCAGCCGTTTTCCAGTGGATTACTTTCTTTTTAGCGGCTTTGTCAATGCAAGCATTCGCTTTCTTCAAGTCTTCTTTCAAGGTTTTGGCTTTCGTGGAGGCGGAAGCTTTTACCGTTTTGGTCGCCACGCGGACTTTTTTAATCAAGCCCTTATTGGCGGAGTTTCTTTTTTCAGCTTGACGCTGAGCTTTAAGGGCGCTGGTATGGCGGCCCGTTTTCAATTTTGCCATGTTTACTAATACCTCTTATCAAAAAATCGGTTGTTTATATTATACTTTTTAGCGCACAGATTGGTCAACGGGTTTTTATTTGTTACAATAAAACTATGGATGAGCGTATCAATATTTTACCCCATTCGCCCGGCGTGTATGTCATGCGCGCTAAGGACGGCACCATTCTCTACATCGGCAAAGCTAAAAACTTGGCCGAACGGGTAAAACAGTATTTTCAAGAATCCAACTTATACTCGCGCGGGTGGAAGTTGCCCAGCTTGCTGCCGCTGATCGCCAAGATTGACTACGTTGCTTGCTCCAGCGAACGCGACGCCCTGGTGCTGGAAGAAAAACTCATCAAGCAATACCAACCGTTTTTTAATTCGCTGGGCAAGGACGGTAAAACTTACCCCTACTTAAAACTTTCCTTGAGTGAGGATTTCCCCCGCCTGCAACTGGTGCGCAAAAGTGCCGCAGAGGCCGGCAAAAATTCCGCAGACGCATACTACGGCCCGTACCCCAAATCCTACATCATTAAAAATTTAATGCATTTTTTGTGGCGCAGCCAATACGCACCGCTACGTCTATGCAAGTGGAAATTTTCGCGTGGAAATAAGCTTGCCGCGCAAAAAATTAATACCTGTATTTATTACCACACCGGTCAATGTCCCGCCCCGTGCGCCGGTAAAATTTCGTACGAAGATTACCAAAAAAATGCCCGGCGCATGGCCGAATTTTTAGACGGTAATTTTGGCAATTTGCAAAGCACGCTGGAAAAATTGATGAAGCTTCACTCCGACCATTTAGAATATGAACAAGCGGCCGTATATCGCAATTTCTTGCACGCTTTGGATCACATGAAGGAGCGCGTGCTGGTCGGCCGGTTTAAGGATGATTACATCACCACCGCCCTTGAAAATACCGACAAGCTAAAACGCCTGGCCGAAGTGATTGGCCTCAAAAAATTGCCCACGCACATTGAGGCGTTTGATAACTCGCACCTATTCGGGCGGGAGGCCGTGGGTTGCATGGTTTGCTTTATAAACGGAGAGAAAAACCACGAGCACTACCGCCGCTTTAAAATCCGCTCCAAACTCCCCGAGAAAGGCGGCAGCGATTTTGCCATGATGGAAGAAAGTGTCTACCGCCGTCTGCGTCAATTAAAGCGCGACCCGGCCCAAACCCCCGATCTCATTTTATTAGACGGTGGGAAAAGCCAAATCCACGCCGCTCTAAACGCTTACGAACGCGCTGGGATGTACATCCCGTTTATTGCTTTGGCAGAAACGCACGAAGGCATTTACTTGCCCGGGGCCAAAGAAAGCATCAAGCTGCCTATTGGCGACCCGGCCCTCAATTTGCTCATGGAAATACGCGACGAGGTCCACCGCTTTGCTATCACTTACCATCGCAAACTGCGCGATAAGGCCCAATTGCAAGGGCACCAAACGGATTTTAAAAAAGGGCCCCGTAAATAGGGGCCCTTCTCTCTTACTTGTAGGAATTAAAGCAAGGTACTAGTAGGATAAAGTTTGTGTAGCAAAGAGCGCACGTACTGGGCTTGTTCTTGACTCATAGCGTGCTTGTTCATTAAGTCTTGCTCCGAGCGGATTCCCACCGCATCTCCGCTGGCCAAAGATACCATAAACGCATCAAACAGCAAGTCATACACGCTGGTTGTTTCGGCATCTCTGGTATAGAAATAGCTGACAAAATAGGTAACCACAACTTCTTTTTTCAAATCCCAAGTAACCCCATCTTTTTCCCAGGAGTCCGAAGGAATTTTCGTCATTTGTTCGGCGACAGGCATAAAGAGCATCAACGCCTCATACTGTGCGTGTGTGTTTTGAGAATCCAGATGGGCGATTTCTTCTTCAAGCGTATCAAGCGCTTTCAAAAAATCGGGATATTCTTGCTCAAGAACCGCTTTAGCATGTTGATAATGCCCCAGGTAATAGGAAGGAACACCTACTTGGGCGTGGCTTTCACAAAAAGCCAAGGGGACCAAAAAGCCCGCTAGTATAAGCGCGCTGAACCATTTTTTACTTAATTTAGACATGTTTTCTCCTCTACTGCGTGTATTACTACTCCCATTGTAGCGAGAAAACGCCCCCTTGCACAAGGGTCAAAAGTCCCAAGCAAACACTAGGCCCTATAGTTTTAACCACTTAAATTCTAAGAAGACCGCCACCGAGAAGAGAAGTACCGGTCCCCAACCGGCCAGATAGGGGTTTAAATATCCGTTTTGGCCCATGGAGGTTACCATGGACATAATCCACCAAAACGCAAACGCAATGACTAAGGAAGCGATGATATTTAAAATCTTGCTCTTACGCCGCGTGCTAATGGCAAAGGGCATCCCCAGCAAACACATAATGACTGTGACAAACGGGGTAGCCAATTTGGATTGGCGCGCCGTTTCCGCCGCATAATGGGAAAGGCCGCTACGTCCGTAAAAATTGATTTTGGTGCTCAAAGCGCGGATGCTTAATAATTTGTCTTCTGCCTTACTTACCGCCATTTTTTGCGGAGGAATTGTGAAAGGGGCCTCTTGGCTGACAAAAGATTCTTCCGTCGTATCCATATCCGTTAAGAAGGTGCGCAAAATGCCGTTTTTGAAAGTCCAGTGGCGGGTGGTTAGATTCCAACTCATCTCTTGAGCAATTACTTGCGTGGCGATGTTCCACTCGCCATTTTGGTCGTTATAAGTATCCAAGGATACTTGATGCATGACGCCGTTTTTCAAATCCACCTGTTTGGCAAAAAGCATTTGCGTGGGAGAAATTTTAATCACAACGTCATTTTCCACGTGAGGGTTAAAATTGGCCGACGGTTTAATGCGGGTATAATAAATAGCGTCTGCTTTTAGGTTCAACCCCGGCACAATAAATTCTTGTACCCCCATTGTAACCAAAACCACCAACAAAATACACGCAATAATGGGTTTAAATAAATCTTTCGGTGCAAATCCGCCCGCCACGCAAGCGGTCCATTCGCCGTTGGAAACCATTTCTGAAATGACGGAAATCGCCCCCAGCAAACACGCCACCGGCACGATGGTAGTCAGCCAATTTGGAAACGTGCACGCGGCATAAACCAGCAAATCCCACACGGTAGTCGTGCCGTTGGAGAGATTTTTTAATTTTTCAAAAATATCCCCCAGCACCACTAAAGTAGTAAAAATACCCAGCGCAAAAAAGAAAGGTCCCCAAAATTTGCGGGCTATGTAATAGTATAGGCGCATTAGATATTTAACCTCTTCTTCCACAAGTAGTATCCTGCCCCGATGCCCACAAATACCGGCAGCCACGGGGCCGGGTAAGCCAGTACGCCGTATTTTTTACCCAGCGAGATTCCCAAAGTCATCAGCAAATAGAACAAGAAAATAATCACCACGCTAAAGAGCATCCCCCAGCCCTTATTGGTCCTTTTGCCCAGGGAAAACCCAAGCGGACAGCTGACAAACAGCAAAATAAGGGGCGAAAGGGCCATCACATTACGCATACTGATTTCGGTGCGGTATTCGTTGCGGGTGGCTTTATCCAGCGGCGTCTTTTTAAGGCGGCGCAACAATTTGGTGGTGGTCATTTCCCCTACACGAAGGCGCCGTTGCTGATTGCGAAAAAGCGATATATGCATCGTGTAATCGTCAAAATTGGCCGCAATAAAAGAGGAGGCATCTTTTCCGTCCAAACGGCGCATCTGCCCGTCGTGCAGTTGCAAGCCGATGGCACTGTCGCTAAGCAGCACCTTACCGCGCGACGCGTTGACCGTGGTGGATTGGGCCCCGGCATCATTTTTACGCAAGAGCTGTATTTGTTTGGCCTCGCCGGTTTTAGGGTCCAGGTCTTCTACATAAAGTTCCCATTCCCCCAGGTCCAAAAAAGTTTTAGGTTCTAAATTTACTTTGGTGATTTTGCTGCGGGCTTCGGTACGCAAATTAAGCACTTTTTGATAGCTGTGCGGCGTAACCCAATTACTCATAATGACCAAAATAACAGCCAATACAATCGCGCAACCGGCCAGCGGGCGGACGATTTCTTTGAACGAAAACCCCGCCGCGCGCAAGGCAATCAGTTCCCCTTGCTCGCTCATTCCCGTTAGCGTAAGCAAAATAGCAATTTGAAAGGCCATCGGTGCGCTTAAGCAAAAAACATCGGGCACCAGGTTTAATAAAGAGGAAAACACCCAGCCCCAGCTGGTTCCGTACGTCATGGCCATATTCATCACGCGGATGAAATGGTTCATGAAAATAACAAACGTCAATATCCCCAATACGCCCACAAACAACGTAATCAAACTCTTGGCAATATAACGTGTAAAAATACGTACATGCATATTTATATTTTAGCAAAATAGGCCTATGAATGAACGGCCGGGCCCGGAAAGTTATTTTTTTAGTGGCGCGCGTACGCGATAATTTATAAAATAAAGTGAGGGTTTATTGCTTCTTATGAAGGCATTGCGGCTACTATTAGCTTCGGTTTTATTGCTACAAGTATTTTTTGCTCCTATCGCGGGGGCAGAAACCTTGCCGTACAGCTTGGTAGACAAAAACCAATACGAAATTTTTGAAGAAGAACAACAAGCCCAACTTGAAAAAGAGCTCACGCTGGAAGATCCCCCCGATGACGCCGAACTGCTTAAATACTCCACCGATTTTTGGCGCCAGGCAGTTACCTCGGTAGAAGGGGCTTATACCCTAGACAAAGAGCCCGAGCCCATCCCCGATTTAACCCTGTTAAACCCCACCTTATCCCTGCCGCTTTACGGCACCAGCATTGCTTTGACCGGGCGCTACGTACTGGGCGTGAAAATGGCAGCCAAAAAGTTCAAGTCCGACCCAAACAGCACCGTAGACGACCGCAATGATCGCTCCGTACAAATGGATCAGCAACTGCAACTCAAAATGCAGGGTAAAATTTTGGACCGCGTGTTTGTGGATATTGACTACGACGATCAACGCGAAGAAGAAAAAACCATCTCCGTAGCGTACCGCGGCAAACCCGGCGAACTGGTACAATTGGCCGAATTTGGCGATATCACTTTATCTTTGCCTCAAACGGAATTTATCTCGTACGAAAAGCAACTCTTTGGGGCCAAAATGCACTTGCAACATAAAAACGCCAACTTGTATTTAATCGGCTCACAAACCAAAGGTTCCAGCAAACAAAAGCAATTTATAGGAAGCAGCGTTTCGGAAATTGTCTCGCTGGAAGATAAAAACTACATTCGCCGTACGTATTACGATTTGACATTCGGCGGCAACATAAAACCCACCAAAAAAGCCGACGGTAGCGAAACTTCCATTGTCAGCGGGGTAGCGTATAACGACTGGCGCAGCGCAATGGGTAACATCTCCGCTGGAACCGAAGAAATTTATTTGGATAATAACGCCACTTCTTACACGTATGTACCGGTAGACAAAACCGCTGAAGATGTATTAGGGGGCGGCGATTATCCCGCCAAGTGGGAATTACTAACCCGCGGGATTGACTACACCATTGATTACACGCGCGGGATTATCCAATTCAAACGCAATATCAAGGCCGATGCGGCTATCGCCGTGGATTATTTGGATACCCGCGGCCAACGCCTCAGCCAAACCATGGGAACGCCCGGGTATATCAAATTTATCAAAACCCCCAACGACCGCTCCGTAGTAACCAGTTCCGACGAAACCGCCAACAAAATGGAACTAAAAACTTACTACAACATTGGTGCACAAAAAATCACACCCGATAACGGAAAAGGAAATTTTATCCTGCAATTGCAAGATGCCAACGGTCAGCCGCTAAACAATCCCTATTTTGTTTATCCCAATTACATGGAAATTGATTTCAACGCCGGTATCTTTAATTTGGACTACCGCCTAGACGACGCAAGACTGTACGATATTACCCCGGTTTCTTCCCGCAACTTAAAATTTAAAATCCAATACCAAAGCACCGTTAAAACGTATTTTGTGGAAGCGGGCATTGTGGTCCAATCCGAAACGGTCAAGCTAAACGGACGCACCCTGGCACGCAATAACGACTACTATATTGACTATACCTCCGGCTTTATTACCTTCTACAAAGGCGACACTATTACCGAAAATTCCGTCATTGATATTACTTACGATACCACGGCCGGGGATAATTCCAACAACACCGTGGTCGGCGGACGGTTGGATTACAAACTTTTTGATAAAGTCGTCATGGGGGCTACTGTCATCAAAGAAGGCGGCGAGAAGCCCAAATCCGTCCCGCAAGTGGGCGCATATTCCAAAGATTTGCTCGTATACGGGGCGGACATCAACGGGAAAGATATCAAACTGGCAGAGCCCTTAGCGGTGGACTTTAGTGTGGAAGCCGCACGCAGCGTAAAAAAACAAAACCTCTACGGTTACGCTATGATTGACAGCATGAACGACGCTAGTACATTGGTAGGCGGTAGTATGGTATTTAGAGACTGGATTTTTGCCTCCAACCCCACCAAGCCCACTACGTTTTTAAATACGTTGCGCTGGGATACGCAAGACGTGCCTTCCTTGCAAATTAACCCTAAAGCCGCTGCCAATTATAACGACAAGCAACAAGTACTTGTCTTAAATTACGACTTCACCCAGGCCTTGGATTATGATTCCAATTTGGACGAAGTTTCTATCGTCTACCCATTAAGTACCGTGGGGATTGACCTCTCGGACAAGACCTCGTTCCAGGTAACTATGTTAGGGGAAGAAGGCGGCCCGGAAATGAACTTTACCTTTGGGGATATTTCCGAATATTCGGACCGCAGCTCCGGCATGACCACGCAGTGCAGCGCGGGCGGTTTAGTACCCAAAACCGAAGATGTATACTGCCGCAACAGCTTGGCCCCGAATGAAGATATCGGCTGGGAATTTATCAACCCGGACGGTTCTTCCCAACGTTATAATCCCTTTACGCAAAATGAATATAACTACGAATCTCAGCCCAACGGCCGCATTGACACCCAGGATTTAAACGGCAACAGCAAGTATGACCCGGAAAATATCCCTAGCAATGGGAACTTCGGGTTCGCCGGAACGGCTATCGTCCCTGCGCCGGGCCAACAGGACCCCGGGGTCAATACCACCTGGCAAACTTATTCCGTACCGCTGGAAATTACCAACAAAGCCGAATGGACGGCCGTGCACCATTTGCGTATTACCCTTAAAAAAGGCGCCAACAAAAAAGGGCAAATTAAAATCGCTGGGGTGGGGCTCTCCGGTACCGCGTGGAACCCAAACAGCACTCCCAACGTCAACAATTTTGCTATATCCGGCATTAACAACGTAGATAACGCCAATTACGAACCCATTTTCAACTCTCCCGGCGACGGGCAACGCGTATTTAACTACTTGTATGGCTCGCTTGATAATTACCGCGAAAACAACCAAACCACTACTGCACAAGACCAGGCCTTGCGGATGAAGTTTAACACCGTCAGCACCGATTGTGACGACGAGGCCTGCTACGCCAACCGCAACTTCCGCACCATGGACTTTAGCCAACACAAAGAGATGCGCTTCCTGCTGCACGGGGCCGGGAAAACCGCCGGTGTTGGGTCAGAATTTTTCTTAAAAGTAGGCACCGAACAAAATTACGACAAAATTATCGTGCCGATTAACTACGACGGCTGGCGTTTGGTTTCCGTCAAAATGGTGGACACCAATGGAGACGGCATCACCGATGCTTTTAAAAATGTGTCCGATGCTAGTTACGGCGTACGGGTGGATTCCACACGCGCCCCTAACGGGTTGGTCAACTTCCGCGAAATCAGTTTGATTTTAGCCGGGGTAGAAAAGGCAACTACTAAAGATGAAGACGGCAACATTCAGGTAACCGGCGGGGGTAGCTCGGGCGAAGTGTGGCTCAACGTCATCCACTTGGCCGAAGCCATCACGCTAACCGGCGATGCTTACAAAGGCGATGTGGTGGTACGTTTGGACAATTGGGGTAGCGCCGGGGCCAAATACGTCCACAAAGATGCCGATTTTGAAACCCCGCTGGCCGTTTCCAAACAGCAAGAAACCACCCAAGAAGAATATTTTGTAAAGATGACGCGTATCAAAGAATTCCCGATGGAGGCCAATTGGACGCGCTCTACCGTAACCACGCCCCTCATTTCGGATAGTTCCAACTACAACACGGTAAGCATGCTTGATAAAGGCCGCGTGCAAAAAGAATTAGCCGTGGTGCGCGGGAATTTTGTCAAAGAAAACTACCCCAACATCGGCTTGGAATATACGCAAGACAGTACCACCTACGATTTGATGCAGCGCAAGGATGATGCCCATACCTACGGGGCTACGCTTTCCCATACAGCAGGGTCCTTCAAAAATATCCAGGCCGGGTATCACTATACTACGTCGTCCATAGATTACGCGCGCGAACGGCAAATTGCTTCCGGCGGTACGTATTACAATACGGACGAAGAAACCCAAAAAGTAAACGCAAAGGTTACGTTCCAGCCGTCCAACCGTTTCCACTTTACCCCCTCCTACAGTTTGAGTAAGAGCAAAGAGGATCGCACCCAATACACGGAACTGACGGAAGATTCCCGCAAATACCCCAAAGCCCTTACCCAAAACACCGGGTTTAACTCCACCTGGAAGATTACCAAGTGGTTGGCTCCGTCGGTCAGTTACAACATCAACACGCAGGAAAACAACAACTTAAGCAAACGCAAAAGCCACAACAATTTGACTTCATTTGAAATTGGCGAAGTAAAAACCGTTACGCGCAGTTCGGACGGGGGCGTTACATTAACCTTAAGCGGGAACGAATTACTCCCCAAGAGCAAGCTGTTTAATACGTTGGTGGTTTCTTCCAGCTACCGCTTGCAGGACGCCGACACGTGGGATGATGTAGACAGCGGTTTTGATTCCCGCAAAGAGTTGTGGATCCGCGGCTCGCTAAAAGATACCGGGCGCTATGGTTACCGCCGCAGTCTTACCTTGCGCGACACCTTTATGTCCACCCAGCGTTGGAGTCCGCTTTCCAAATACCAATTGCACGGTGCCTTGGCCCCGTTGCAAACGCTTACGCTAATCAACAACTTCTCCAGAACGTTGCAAAATAACGAGCAAACCGGCACAAAATTTGATTCCACCAGCTCAACCTTGCCGGATGCCACGGTATCCATTTCCGATTGGGAAAAGTTCTTCTTTGCCGGCCGATGGCTTAGCGACACCAACCTCAAGTTGCGCTACAACCGAATCAAGCAAACCAATATTGATGTGGATGAAAAAACCACCACCCAATACGGCGGCGATTTACGCTTTATGTTGTTCCGCCGCTTTGACACCGTGCTTAACTATACGCGTAACGAGTCCAACACGTGGGATCTGCGCTCCAACTACAGCGCGCAGCGCACCAAGGATGACGACGTATCTGTGCAGACTTCGTTCTACATCAAATCCTTGCGTGTTACCCCCAAATTACTCTACAATGCACACGATAAATGGTTGGTACGCGGGCTGATTAGCGAAAGCTCCACCCAGTGGACCCCCAGTTTGAATTTGCGGTGGGACTTTAACTTGCCGCGCGGCTTTACCTTGCCGTTTATCAACCGGGTTTACAAAACCACCAACCGTATTATTTGGAACACCACCTTCTCTTACACGGATAAAAAATCCCCCGTGGAAGTAAAAGACAACTACCGCTTGTTTGATGCCACCACGTCGCTGGATTATGAACTCTCGCAAAACTTACGCTTAACGCTTAGCGGTGGGCTGTCGGTAATGGATCACGCATACGTGGAGAGCGAAGATTATACTGCCTACAACGTGGCCGCCAATGTTACTGTCCAATTTTAAAAATCACTTGCACAAAGCCGCGCAATACGCGCTGCATTTTTTCTTTCCGCGCACGTGCTTTTCCTGCGGGAAGGATTTGCCGTACGACCGCCAAACTCCCTTGTGCGACGTTTGTGAAAACGGGCTTACCCTGCCCGGCCCGCTGATTTGCCAGCGTTGCGGCGTGGTGCTAAAATCCGGTGGGGCGCACTGTTACCACTGCCGCGGCAGCAAAGCCGATACCTATAAATGTAAGCTCATCCGCTCGGCGTGTAATTTTAATGAATTTTCCGGCGGGCTGGTTCACGCTTTAAAATACCACGGGGCCGATTACGTAGCCCCTTATATGGGCCAGTTGATGGCCCGGCGGTTTAGCTCGCTGGGCGAACTGGCCGACGTCAATTTGGTGATCCCCGTGCCGCTATTTAAAAAGCGCGAGAAAAAACGCGGCTACAATCAAAGTGAATTACTGGCCCGCACGTTTGCCACTCAAACCGGGCTTGCGCTAGATAGCACGTCTTTGGTGCGGGTGCGTGATACCGGCTCTCAAACCAAATTGGGGCGTGCCGCGCGTTTAACCAATATGACTGGCGCGTTTACCGTCAAAGATCCCACCGTTGTAAAAGGCAAAATTATTTTACTGATAGATGATGTAGCTACTACGGGCAGTACGCTGGAAGCATGCGCCCAAGCGTTGCGTGCGGCCGGAGCCAAACGGGTTTTGGCTTACACGTTTGCGCGTGAGAATTAAATCTCGTCTTCTGTCTCTAAAAATTGTTGTTCTTGGATGTTTTGCCACGTTTGCAGCGAAATGGGCTGTTCGGCAAAAAATTTATTTCTTTTTTGTTTTAGCCCTAACTTACGAAGTGTACGCAAAAGATGTTGTTTATCTGCTGCAGTCAAATAATGGAAATCATTTAAATCGCAATTTTTGTTTGTACGTAGTGTAAAAGTAAGAACCGTACGGAGAGTTGGTCTTACCAAGAAAGACTTTTTAGCAACCTGGAAACAAACAATATCTTTAAACAATAATTTGTAATCTTTCCATGAAATATAATCCTTGCCGACTGCACATACTTGCTTGGGGTGGTAGGCACGGGAAAGCAGCCAAATAGCCGGGATTACAAGGACAATCGTAGCGAGCATCAAAAACCCTATATATAGCTCTGGGTTGTTCATTATGTCTCTGCAATATATCGTGCATCCGTCCTCTGCCGGTTGTATCATGCAATCTCCTAAATATGCCCGTTGGCGTGTAAACTGTAGTGCGCGCCGCCATTCCCTATAATAATGTGGTCATGCACGCGGATGTTAAATAAGGCCGCGGCGCGGATGACATCCTGCGTCAGGGAAATATCTTCTTTGGATGGGGAAGCATCCCCCGAAGGGTGATTGTGTACTAAAATAATCGCGCTGGCCTTGGCTGCCAAAGCGCACTCCACAATCTTACGCGCCGATACGGCCACCCGGTCAATCAGCCCCGTGGCCACCACCTGGGTGCCAATTACCGTATTGCGGATAGATAAGAAAATCAGCTCTAAACACTCTTCCGGCTTGTCGGCCAAAGCCGCTTTGCAATAGTCAATGACTTGTTCCGGCGAGCGGATAGAAGTTTGCTTTTTAACCTTTTCAAGCGAATATTGCTTAAATACCGCCCGGATGAGTTTTAAAAATTGCGCCGTATGCGGGCCCACCCCATCCACAGTTTGTAAGTCGCGCTCGTCGGCATCCAGCACGCCGCGCAGGGAACCGAATTTCTTGAGCAATGCCCACGCAATGGGCTTGGTATCTTTGCGCGCAATAGAATAGGTGAGCAGCATTTCCAGCACTTCGTGCGGCAAAAAAGCATCCAATTTGCGTTGAGTAAATTTGTTGCGCAAGCGTTCACGATGCCCTACAAAAGATGGTTTTTCACTCATACTATTTATCTATTATACTGTTTTTAATGCTACAATAGATATAATCTATTTGGGGGATTTCTATGAAACAAATTGTGGTAATTGGCGGGGGCCCCGCAGGATATCCGGCCGCGTTGGAAGCGGCGCGTTTGGGGGCGCAAGTAACGTTAATTGAAAAAAATAAAGTGGGCGGCGTGTGCCTAAATTGCGGGTGCATTCCTTCCAAATCTTTGTTGGACGCTGCTCATAAATTAGCCGCTGTTTTAACCGCCAGCCACTTGTGCCAAGAGGATGCCGCCCCATTAGCACAAGCGTTGTTTGAAAAACGCGATTGGAAAAAACTTCAAGCCCGCCAACAAAAAGCTACCCAAAAATTAGTGCAAGGTATTGGGTTTTTGCTCAAAAAAGCCGGCGTAACTGTAGTGCAGGGCGAAGCCAGCTTTGTGGACGAGCATACCCTCTCCGTAAAAACCGCGCAAGGCACCCAAACCCTAGCCGCGGACGGCGTGATTGTGGCCACCGGGTCCAGTGCGTTTTTCCCCGCCCCGTTGGATACCCTTAAAGACCAAATTTATGATAATTCCACCCTTTTTGATATGCCCGCACTGCCGACCAGCATCACCATTGTAGGCGGCGGGGTCATTGGGTGCGAAATGGCCGATTTTTTAAGTGCCCTGGGCGTAACCGTGCACGTAGTAGAAATGCAGCCGCGTATTTTGCCGCAGGAAGACGAAACCGCCGCCCGCACCCTGGAACGCACACTTACCAAGCGCGGGGTTATCTTGCATACCGGGGTATCGGTCACGCAGGCCCAAGCCGACGGGGATCAGTGGAAATTGACCCTGTCTGACGGGAAAGAATTACATACCGAGAAAATTTTAGCCGCTATCGGGCGCAGCGTGGACACGAGTGCCTTGCATTTGGAAAACATCGGTGTGCAAGCCACGCGCAAAGGCCTTAGCGTAAACCCGCAAACGTTGCAACTAAAGGGCTCTGTTTACGCTGCCGGCGACGTAACCGGGCTATGTCAATTAGCGCACGCCGCCACCCGCCAGGGCGAAGTAGCTGCACGCAATTTGTGCGGGCAAACCGCTGTGTATCACAATGAAAATGTACCGCGGGCCATTTACACCGCGCCCGAAATTGCAGGCGTGGGTTTAACAAAAGCCCAGGCGGCAGCACAAGATCTGGCTGTTAAGGCCCACAAAACTTTTTTCTTAGCCAACGGACGCGCCGTTGCACAGGATCAAACCGACGGCTATATAGAACTGCTTAGCGCGGCCGATACGGGCAAGCTTGTGGGGGCCACTATCGTCGGGGCACACGCTTCCGAGCTCATTCACATCCTCAGCGTGGCGTTGCAAGCCGGGTTCACGCTGGCGCAATTAAAAGAAGTGATTTTTGCACATCCCACCTTGGCGGAAGCCGTGTCCGAGGCCACCCGCGTATGAACTTTTGTGTGGTATTAGTTCGCCCGCGCGACCCCAATAACATTGGGGCTTGTGCCCGTGCCATGGCCAACTTTGGGCTGACCGATTTGCGCGTGGTGGATCCGTTTACCCCCGTTTGGCGCGAAGCCGTCAGCGCGGTGGGAGCCGAAGACCTGATGAAAAACGCCGCGCAATTAAGCACGCTGGATGAGGCCCTAAAAGATTGCACCTTTTCCTTAGCGGCTACGGCGTTGCGCAACCGCGGCGTAGTGCAAGAAGTAGTTACGCTCCCCAAATTAAACCAACGTCTGGAAACGTGCGCCAATCAACAAGTGGCGCTTGTGTTTGGGAACGAAAAAACAGGGCTTTCCAACGAAGATATTGAACGGTGCGACGCCATTTTAAACATCCCCACTGTGGCCAAGCAGCCGTCTATCAACTTGGCGCAAGCGGTGATTTTGACGTGTTATGAACTCTCGCGCCGCAGTGATTTTATGCCGCTTCGCTCGGTCCCGGCTGCTAACGACCAGCCCACGGATGCCCAGCGCGAAATGTTTTTGGGCGCCGTAGAACAATTGTGCGAGAAAGTGGACCTGCGCAACGATTTATCGCTTCAGCAGCGCAAAGATTTTTTGCGGCATGCGCTCTCGCGCCATCCGGTTTCCACCGTGCAATTATTTTTCTTAAAAACGTTGGTGGACCGCCTCAACCAACGGTTGTAAAATTTCAACGGGAGCCAAAAGGATCAAGCAATGTTAAAATTTAACGGAACCTGGCGCAATTACCAACAGCGTATTTTAGATAGTCTAGAACTTCATTTGGTGGATAACAAAATCCACGTCGTAGCTGCTCCCGGCGCGGGGAAAACCACACTGGGGCTGGAAGTAATTGCCCGCCTGAATCGGCCCACCCTGATTTTGGCCCCCACCATTACCATCCGTGCCCAATGGAAACAACGCTTGGCAGCTTCCTTTTTAAACGGACAAAGTCCCGATATTATTTCCACCGATATCCGCCACCCCGGCCTTATTACAATTACCACTTACCAGGCGTTATTAGCTGCCTTCTGCGGCAAAGAAGAGCCCACCGAAACGGAAGAAAATGAAGAAGAACTGTTGGAAGAAGAGACCGAGGAAAATGAAAAAAATTTGACGCGGTTGAAAAAAGAAAAAGCAGATGAAGTAATCGCTATTTTGAAACAAGCCCACATAGATTTATTGTGTTTTGATGAAGCCCATCACTTGCGTAATGAGTGGTGGAAAGCTTTAGTCTACCTGTTGGACAACCTCAAACCCAAACAAACCATTTCATTGACGGCTACTCCCCCTTATGATGCGGACACGGCCGAATGGGATAGATATAGTAGTTTGTGTGGGTCTATTGATGAAGTTATTTCCATCCCGGAATTGGTACAAAATGGGGATTTATGCCCCCACCAGGATTTTATCCACTTTTCGTTGTTGCGCAAGACCGAGTCCGAACAAATCAACAAAACTTTAGAACGAATTGCCCAATTTATAGAAGCATTGGCGGATAATGAAATTTTGCTCCAAGCCGTAACGGATACGCTCCTGCACGAGAGCGAAGAAGTTATGCTGGATAATCCACCCACTTACGTGGCTTTGGCTTCTTTTCTTAAATGGGCGGACGCCCCCGTCCCTGAAAGATTTTTAGACTTATTTGGGTTCAGCTCTTTTTATGTGCCTCCTTTTAATTCAAAATACCAAAAACTTTTTTTATCGTTTGTGCTATTTAAACATCCCACCGGTTTTGCAGCTTCTTACCCGGAGCTAATAGAAAAATTGCGCGGGCAAGCCAAAGCAGCCGGAATTATATCCAGCAAATCGATATATATTAACGACGGTCCTAAAATCAAACGGCAAATTGCCAACAGCTTAGGAAAATTGGATTCTATCCAAGACATTGTAACCCTAGAAACGGAATGTTTAGGCAAACAATTGCGCCTGGTTATTTTGGCCGACTATATTAAGTATGACATCACCGATTGCTCCGCCTTGGGCGTTATCCCTATTTGGCAGACACTCAAAGAAAGAAAAAATATTTCTTTAGGGGTTTTGACAGGAACTATCATCTTATTGCCGCAACCGGTAGTGGCCGTATTTAAAGAACGTTTGCAACAAGCCCAACTGCACGAGCAAGTAACCGCTACCGCGTTTGACAGAGACCCCTATTTCTTCAAAATTACGGTCCCCGGTAGCAAAAAAGCGGGGGTTGTGCGGCTAATTACTCAATTATTCAATGAGGGATATTTGACTGTATTAGTAGGCACCCAAGCTTTGTTAGGGGAAGGATGGGACGCGCCAAGCATCAACTCGCTTATTTTATCCAGCACGGTCAGTTCGTATATGCTTTCTAACCAAATGCGCGGGCGGGCTATCCGCAAGGATAAAAACAACCCGGACAAGGTAGCCAATATTTGGCATTTGGCCTCCGTTAAAATACCTTCCTTGTTAGAGCGATTAAAACAACACGCCCCCACGGCTTCCAAAACAGAATTTGAATCGGCATTTGAGTTTTTTGACTTGGCCCAACTGGAACAGCGCTTCAAGGGGTACGAAGCCCCTGGGATTTATGAGCCGTACTACATTGAAAACGGTTTAGACCGTATTTTACCCACAACCGTTATGACCCTAATCATGACGCGCGGGCCTCAAGAATCTGATTTCATAGGTATGAATAGCGGCATGAAAGCACGCGCCCGGAACCGCGCCCTTACCCGAAAACTTTGGGAAAAAGGGTTGCATCTTGCTTACAGCAATCCGGAAAAAGCACTACGCAAAGGTATTCAAACCGAAGCTAAAATGAAAGAATTTTACTATTCCGGGGGATACTTTAGTATTTTGACCTTTTGGGCTTTTTTGCTAGGAACCCCGGGATGGCTATGTGCACATAACATGGCATACAAACCGGCTATATTCTTTTTCACTCTTTTTGTTTTGGTGATGCTCAAACCCACTTATAAATTTTTGAAATGTTCCAGCCCCGAAAAAATAATGCGGCAAATTGGCATTGTGGTATTGGAAACTTTGTCCTATATGGGGCTCATTAAAACCAGTTTACAGCAAGTAAACATTAAATGCAAAAATATTCCTGGGGGAGGAATCTTTTTTTCCGTAACCAACGTATCCCCGGAAGAAAACAACCTCATCATCAAATGTATGCAGGAAATTGTGGATCCCATTGAAAATCCGCGCTATATCTTTGTACGTAAAAGCAAATTGGACTTTTTGAGCACCACCGATTACCACTCCATACCTACTATCATTGGGCAAAAGCAAGCCAACGTACAAGTATTTGAAGGGTTATGGAATAAATACATTGGCGGCTGTCACGCCGTTTATACCCGTACCCGAGAAGGGCGCAAATTATTATTAAAAGCCCGCAAAGCAGCTTTTTCTTCCTTAGTACGCACTAAAAAGAGTAAAAAACTCAGCCGCTATGAATAGAAAGTAGGATGTTTGCAAACCCCCTCTATTTTGCTAAAATATGGGTAGGAGGGACTATGGCGCATAACATCCTGGTAATTAACCCGGGGTCTACGTCGGACGACATTGGTTACTACCGCGGCAACAAAGCTGTGTTTGAAGTGACTATGCGCTATTCTATGACGGACCTGGAGCCCTACGAGGGCCAAAACGTAACCGCTCAACTCCCTTTGCGCCGCAAGCTTATCTTAGATTATCTCTTGGATCATAAAATCCCCTTGAAAGAAATTGACGCCGTGATCGGGCGCGGGGGCTTGTTGCACGCCTTGGAAGGCGGCGTATATGCCGTCAATAAACCCATGATTGTGGATTTAACCTCCAGCAAATACGGCAATCACGCCAGCAATTTAGGCGGCATTTTGGCACACGACATTGCCGAATATGCCAACTGCCCCAGCTTTATTGCCAACCCCGTGATCGTGGACGAATTTGAACCCGTGGCCCGCTATTCCGGCATGCCGGAAAATCCGCGTATTTCCATTTTCCACGCGTTAAGCCAAAAACGGGTGGCCCGTTTGGTGGCCGAAAAACGCCGCAAAACGTACGAAGAAATTAACTGTATTGTCTGCCACGGCGGGGGCGGGGTATCCGTAGGAGCCCACCGCAAAGGGCGCGTGATTGACGTAACCAACGGTTTTGAAGGCGACGGCCCCATGACCCCCCAACGCAGCGGCAGCACCCCCGGTTCCAAACTGGTAGAGATGTGCTTTTCGGGCAAATATACCGAACAAGAATTGCGCTTAAAAATGTGCGGCAAAGGCGGGCTGGTGGCTTATACGGGCACTTCGGACGTAAAAGAATTGGAAGAATTTATTGCAACCGGCAAAAAACGCCCGGGCAGTATGATTACTTGCACGCGCGCAAAAGCCAAATTGGCTTTGGAAGCCCTCATTTATCAGCTCTCTAAAGCCATTGGTGAAATGGCCGTAGTGTTAGAAGGCAAAGTAGATTTTATTGCGCTCACGGGCGGGCTGATGCACAGTAAGTATATCCCGCAAAAAATCAGTGAGTACACAGGGTGGATCGCCCCTATTTACGTATTCCCCGGCAGCGAAGAAAAAGATGCCCTGCGCGCTGCCGCCCAACGGGCCTTAGAACACCCCAAAATCGTAAAGCAATATACTTGATTTGTAGTTATAATACTTAAGGAGATGAACATTATGAAGTTTAGTAGTTTTGCAGATTTAATCAACCAAGTGAAAGGAAAAACCAACCGGGTCGTTGTGCCGGGTGCCAATAACAAAGAAGCCCTCACCGCTATTAAAATGGCTGATGACAACGGGCTGATTTCACACGGTATTTTAATTGGGCCTTTGGCCGCCGTAAAAGAAATGGTCAAAACCGTCGGTCTAAACGAAAGCAAGTTTGAATTTATTGACTGTGAAGACGTACCCACCATGTGCAAATTGGCCGTGGATCAAATTTTGGCCGGCAAGGGCGACTTTTTGATCAAAGGGCTTGTGGATACCAAGTACTACATGAAAGCTATTTTAAATAAAGAGGCCCACTTGGTGCCCGAAGGGGCGTTGCTTTCTCACTTTGTGCTTTTCAGCACGCCCAAATACAAAAAACCGTTTGCAGTGACGGACTCGGCCGTGGTAATTGCCCCCACCTTGGAACAAAAAGTAAAAATCGTACAAAACGCCGTAAACACCATGCACAAATTAGGGCTTGAAAACCCCAAAGTGGCCTGCGTGTGCCCGGTGGAAAAAGTGAACGAAAAAATCCCCAGCACGGTAGATGCCGCCGCTTTGGAACAAATGAACAAAGAAGGCAAAATCACCGGCTGTGTGGTAGAAGGGCCGTATGATTTCTATATCTCTATGTCCCCCGAACGCGCTGCCGAAAAAGGCATCCAAGGCAAACAAGTAGCCGGCGACGCCGATATCCTCATGCTGCCGGATTTGGACGCCGGAAACCCGCTCTACAAAGCGTTGGCGTTCTTTGGGGCCGATATGGAAGCCGCGGCCGTGCTCGTAGGACCGAAAATCCCGGTCATTTTGCCCTCGCGCGCCGATGACCCGAAAGTAAAACTCAACGCCATTGCGTTGTGCTCTTTCTTAAAAGAAAAATAAAACCGTGGGCGGGTACTCAGTGCCCGCCCTACTTTGTAACCTCATGAAAGAAAAATTTTTGGCTTTGTTGCAACGTAATTACTTGCGCTATCACGACATTGTGTTTTATTTGTTGGTTTTGTGCGTGATTGGCGTAAGCACCTACATTGCTTTGCACGTAAAACAGGCCTACCAACAGCGCGAACAGGAATTGTTGGACGCACAGCGGGAAATCCCCGTCGTGGAATATACCATTAAACAAAAACCCATTTATGCCGCGTTGGAAGAATCGGGCTTGCCCCGCCAAGATGTGATCCAAATTGTGGCCAAGCTTTCCGGCGTGGTCAACACCCGCCGCTTAAAACCGCAAGATACCTATTCCCTTTCCGTAGAAAACGGGCACTTGATTTTGCTCCTGCTCACGCAAGGTTTTACACGTTACTATGTAGCCAACGTAGATGATTATTTAGTAGCCGGTAAAAGTGAAGTGGAACTAAAAACCCGGATACAAACCGCCGCGGGAACGATCCACAGTTCGCTCTTCCAAACCATGGTGGCAGACGGGCTGCAAGTGCCGCTTATCTTGGATTTTACGGATGCTTTTTCGTGGACGGTAGACTTCAATACCGATACCCGCAACGGCGACGAATATACCGCTTTGTGGGAAGAAAATTATACCCCCAGCGGCGAAGTGGTCAGCCAAGATTTGCTGGCCGCCTCGTACAAAAATGTCAATGAATCCAAGCCCACGTACGCCTTCTATTTTGAAGATGATTTTTACGATGAAACGGGCAAAGTCAGCAAAAAAATGTTCTTAAAATCCCCCATCAGCTTCCGCGGGTATCGGATTTCTTCGCACTTTAATCCGGCGCGGTTGCACCCGATTTTAAAAATCCGCCGCCCGCACCTGGGCATTGATTATGCCGCACCTACCGGCACGCCCGTGCAGGCCGTGGCCGACGGAACAGTCCGTTTTGCGGGATGGAAAGGCGGATTTGGAAACTTTGTAGAAATTCATCACGCCAACAATTACACCACTATGTATGGGCACTTAAAAAGTTTTGGCAAAGGTGTAAAAGTAGGTGCCAAAATCAAGCAAGGTTCTACAGTGGGATATGTAGGCAGCACCGGATTAGCCACCGGGCCGCATTTGGATTTTCGCATCAAAGAAAAAGAGAAATTTTTGGATTTCTTACACATGAAAAACCGCAACTCGGCCGTGCGAGATATCCCCCCCGAAAAGAAAGCCGAATTTGATGAACTCAAAGAACTTTATTTAAAAGAATTAAACGCAGCCAAAAAGGCGGACACGGCACCCGCCGAGGAGCAAACCCATGAAAAGGCCTAAAAAAATTGCTTTAACCGGTGGACCCAACAGCGGCAAAACCACCGCTTTGACGGTGCTTAAAGAAACCTTTGGCCCGCAAGTAGAACTGGTGCGCGAAGCGGCCACCATGGTATTTAGCGGCGGATTTCCGCGTACGGATAATTCCGTACCGCATATTGAAGCGGCACAAAAAATTATTTTTGTGGCCACGCGCGAAATGGAAGCCCTGGCCGAAGAATATTCACACGCAGATTTAATTGTGTGCGACCGCGGCACCGTAGATGCTGCCGTGTATTGGCCCAAAGGAATAGAAGATTTTTTCAAAACCATGGGAACCTCCTTGGAAGCGGAATTGGCCCGCTACGACGCGGTATTGCACTTATCCCCGCCTACCAACCCGGCTTTTTATCAATCCACCCACGTACGTACCGAAAGCTTGGACGAAGCTTTCAAAATTGATGAAAAGATTATGCAAATTTGGAAAAATCACCCTAAACGCTTTGTTATTGAAGGCAAAGAACACTTCTTTGAAAAAGCAGAGCTGATTAAAGATTTTGTAGAAAAAATTATTAAAGGATAACTCTATGAAAAAAATTGTTTTAACTGGCGGACCTAGCGGCGGGAAAACAACCGCGCTGTCCATTCTAAAAGAAACTTTCGGCAAGAAAATTGCCCTCGTGCAAGAAGCGGCTACCTTGATCTACAGCGGTGGTTTTCCCCGTACGGACAATAGCCCCATTCACATTGTGCACGCGCAAAAAATTATTTATTACACGGTCAAACAGTTGGAAGAATTGGCCGAAAAAACCTCGGATGCTAACGTAATGGTGTGCGACCGCGGCACCATTGACGGCGCAGTATATTGGCCCTACGGACCGGATGATTTTTTCAAAAATATGGAGTCCAGCTTAGAGGCCGAACTGGCCCGCTACGATGCGGTGATTCACCTTTCCCCACCGCCAGAGAAAGATTACTATCAGGCCACCAATGTACGCACGGAAAACTTGCAACAGGCCTTTGAAATTGACGACAAGATTTTAGCCATTTGGGCCAAGCACCCTAACCGTTTGGTCGTCCCACGCGAAAAGCATTATTTTGAAAAAGCGGAGATTATTAAAAACTTCGTTGAAAATTTGCTGGATAAATAGGAGTAACTATGATTTGGAATCCATTTAAAAAGAAAGAACAAGAAACTGCGCCCGAGCAGCAACCTACGCAGGGGTCTTCTTCCATTGCCGACAAACTGGAAAAAGAAATTGATGCTTTGCCGGATATGTTCAAGCAGCAGCTTAAAGACCCCAAAGTCAAAGAACGCTTTATGAACATTGCCCGGCGTATGGAAGCCGACGGCGTAAACTTTAAGAGCATCCGCCAAATGAAAAAGTGGATGAAAGAGCACGAGGCCGAACTGCGCGCCGAAGGCAACCCCGAGCAGCCCCACGTGGAAACCGTGGTGCACGAGGGCCCGCGCATTGGCCGCAACGACCCCTGCCCGTGTGGCAGCGGCAAGAAGTACAAAAAATGTTGCGGAGTGGGAAAATAAACTTACCCCTTAATGACATAATAAACCCCCGGGTTGTAGCCGGGGGTTTATTCTATATACAGAGAAGAAGAAACCTCTCACATTTCAATATCACAGGAATTTACTTGTTTCAGCAGGGGCTCCCGTCGTTATCACATGCATAACTGTCATCCAGATCGTGCAGTGCCTTGCATATCTTTAACCCTTCATCATAATTGGTTGAACATCCTTTATTTACACTTCCATTGGCATAATGTTCAAAAAGAATCATTAAGTAATTCTCTGAACTTGCTTCCGAATTACTAATCATACTTCCCCAATAACCTCCCTCATTTGGCTCTGCGTATACGTCATAGACAAAGTTGTTTTTTGTGCATCTTGTCCCTGAACAATCCATCCCCCTCGTCAAGTCTATATCTAATGAGGCATCCGCATCTGGCCCTATAAAGGAATGGTATTCTTCTTGTGGGTATCCATTTTCCAATACCCAAGCATCTGTAGCCATCATGGCATTCTTTTGGAATAACACCACTTCCGCTAACTTGGATTTAAGTACTGCCTTCTGATATTGCGGCAACGCTACCGCCGCCAAAATACCGATAATCAACACAACCACTAAGAGTTCTATTAGTGTGAATGCTTGTTTGTTGTCCATTTTTGTCTCCTATTTTATGACTCAAATTTAATTGGCTGGGGCCGCAGCGGCAGGAGTAGCGGTAGCCCGCGCCGGGAAAAGCTCCTGCGCCATTTTTTCCACCCGTTCGCGCGCCGTGTTGTAATCCTCGGCGGCTTGTAAAAATTGGGCGGTGGGGCGGTTGGTTTCCACGTTTTTAGCCATTTCCAATTCCAAAATAGCTTTTTTAAGCTGAAAATCTTCCAACGCTACCCATAATTTGATGTGATTGACCAAGCGGTCTTTCTCTTCGCCCACTACCACCGGGCAGGATTGCAATGCTTGATCCAAAACGCTTAGTTCCCGTTCGGCACCTTCGCGGTCCGTACGGGCAAAAATGGGGTTGCTTGTGTCCAATTCCGGCACGGAAACAGCGGCCGCACGCACGGTGGAATGTTCAGGCAGATACATATTGCCCACCATCATCCCGCCGGCAAACAAAAGCAACATAACCAATACGTAGAGGATATACTTCATAGTTGCATTATAGCAAATAAACTACCGGTAATTTGTAAACTGCAAATCCACCCCAAAATCGTGCCCTTTAAGCAGTGCGATGACGGCTTGCAGCTCGTCCTTGGATTTAGAGGACACGCGCAGTTGATCGCCCTGGATAGAGGCCGATACTTTCAGTTTAGCGTCCTTAATGGTTTTGGTGATTTCTTTGGCTTTATCGGCCGGGATACCTTGCTGAATTTTAACCGTTTGTTTGGCATTACCGCCTAACGCCGCCTCAATTTTTTGCGGCTGAAGGTTTTTTAGCGCAATGCCGCGCTTGGCCATACGGGTAAAAATAATATCGCGCAAGGTGTTTACCTTGTACTCATCCGACGAGGCCAACTTCAGCTCGCTTTCTTTTTGCAACAGCTCAATAGAGGAATTGGTCCCCTTAAAATCATAGCGGTTGGTAATTTCTTTATTCGCGGCGGATACGGCCTCGCTAATTACGTTCAAATCCACCTTGGAAACAACGTCAAAACTAAAATCTGCCATTTTTTTACCTCCTAAATGTCTATTTTCCTACATTATACTTTTTTTGTACAATGGTTTTAAGGTGGGCACAACGCCCGCTAATTTAAAGGAGGAAGTACGTATCGTGCTGACGGGGAAACCCGTATACTTACTATGAACATCAAAATTCGCTTAACTGTGATGAACTTCCTGGAATTTGCCGTATGGGGTGCTTATTTAACCTCTATGGGCATCTTCCTGGCCGGGGCCGGATTTGCCGACAAAATCGGCTGGTTTTATGCCACGCAGGGGTTTGTGTCCTTGTTTATGCCCGCCGTGATGGGCATTGTGGCGGACCGCTGGATCCCCGCCCAAAAAATGCTGGGGCTGTGCCACTTGTTAGCGGCCGCTTTTATTGCAGGGGCGGCGTGGTTTGGCTCGCAAGCGCATATTAGCTTTGCCAGTTTGTTTACCTGCTACACGTTAAGTGTGGCTTTTTATATGCCCACGCTAGCGCTTTCCAACTCGGTAGCGTACACGGCGTTGCGCCAACAAAATTTTGATACGGTTAAGGCATTTCCCCCCATCCGCGTGTTCGGAACGGTAGGTTTTATTATCGCAATGTGGACAACCAACTTTGCCCACTTTGCCGGTTCTTACACACAATGGTATTTCTCGGCCGTGCTGGGCATTATTTTAGGCGTGTATTGCTTCACCTTGCCCAACTGCCCCGTAAGCACCGAAAAAGCCAAAACCTTGGGCGAAGCCCTGGGGCTGAAAGCGTTTGCTTTGTTTAAAGAGAAGAAAATGGCCACGTTCTTTATCTTCTCCATGCTGTTGGGGATGTCCTTGCAGATTACCAACGGGTTTGCCGGGCCGTTTATCACCGGGTTTAACTCCCTGGCCGGATATACCGGTTCTTGGGGGGCCAACAACGCAACGGCGTTGATTTCGCTCTCGCAAATTTCGGAAACGTTGTGTATTTTGCTCATTCCGTTCTTCTTAAAACGCTATGGTATTAAGAAAGTAATGCTCATTAGTATGTTGGCGTGGGTATGCCGCTTTGGATTGTTAGGTTTGGGCAACCCGGCCACCGCTTTTGGGGTCTTATTACTGATTGCGTCCATGATCATCTATGGCGTGGCGTTTGACTTCTTCAACATTTCCGGTTCTTTGTATGTAGACCAGGAAACCGACCCGTCCATCCGCTCATCGGCGCAGGGGGTGTTTATGCTGATGACTAACGGTTTTGGGGCGGCCATCGGCTCGCTGGCGGCACAAAAAGTAATTAACTGCCTGGTGAATGTACACTTGGACCCCACCCAAATGATTAACGGCGTGTACCCGCCGGCCTTGTCCAAACTGATTATGAACGGATGGAGTGAGGCCTGGTTTGTGTTTGCGGGGTTCTCGCTGGTGGTAGCGGTATTGTTTGCATGGCTGTTTAAATACGAACATACCCCGGAACATTAAAATTGAATGAATCTAAAAAGAGGAGGCCGTTTAAAGACCTCCTCTTTTTTATCAATAAATTGATTTATTTTAGCCGTTCCATGGCGGTTAGCAGGTCGTCGGTATCAAAGGGTTTATAAAGCACTCCGTCCGCACCCAGGCGCTGGGCCTCGGCCAAGATCGTTTCCTGGCGCATGCCGGTTACCAAAAGCACTTTGAGTTTGGGCGAAATACGTTTTAATTTGGCCAGCATATCCAGCCCGTTTTCATTGGGAAAGAAAACATCTAACAATACTAGCTCCGCCTTGCTTTTTTCCAAGAGGGAAAACAGCTCTTTAGAGCCACCGGCCTCCAACACTACTTGGTAGCCGGAAGATTCCAATACGTTTTTGAGGGCGGAACGCAAAATGACAGAATCGTCCACCAATGCAATTTTAACCATAATTATTTTAAATTCACTCCTGCAGCTTTGGCCCCAAGATCTAACAAGGCCAGGGTTTCTTTTTTAGAGGCACTTTCCGCATAGATGCGCAACACGGGTTCGGTGCCGGAAGGACGAATGAGGACCCAGTCGTCATTGTCCAAAATCACTTTAAGCCCGTCTTGCGTATTGAGCTCGGCCACTTTGTGGGTGCCTATTTTTTTAGGCATTTTTTTGCGTAATTTTTCGGTAAAGGCCGCTTTATCAAGCGGTTTGGATAAAGCAAAATCTTTACGCAAATAAACGGAAGCTCCATATTCCGAAGCAATATCGGCGCACAACTGGCTGGCTTTTTTGCCCGTATCCACCATCACAGCCAGGAACGCCAACGCTACCAGTAAACCGTCCCGGTCCGAAGTGCCCCCCTTCCAGGCAAACCCGCCCGATTCTTCCACGCCAAAGGCCACATCGTCCAGGTTCATCCGTTCGGCTACGTGTTTAAAGCCCACGCTAACTTCTTCAAAACGCATTTGATACGCCCGGGCAATCCGTTTGAGCAAAAAGCCCATGGAAACGGTCTGCACAATGTTGCCGGTAAGTTTTTTGCGCTTGATAAAATAATCGCACAATACAGCCGCTATCACGCACGGAGTTAAATAGGTCCCTTTTTCATCCACCAGGCCCACACGGTCCCCATCGCCGTCAAAGGCAATACCCAGGGCGGCCTTCTTTTCTACTACCGTTTTTTTGAGTTCGGCTAAATTTTTCTCTACCGGTTCGGGCTGGACGTTGCCAAAATCGGGGGTATGTGTATCATGCAAAGCAATGACTTGGCGAGTAGGCAGAAATTTTTCCACGTATCCGGCTACAGCCCCATGCATGTAGTCCACTACTACTTTGCCTTTAAAATTTTTAAGTTTTTTAGTGTTTACGTGAGCAGAAATATACTTAAAATAGAGATCCGTCAAATCTTTTTCTTCCGCCTTTTGACCGTACAATTTTAAGACGGAATTTTGGCCGATAAGGGCTTCAATGTCTTTGGTCATACGGGCCGGGGCTGAACGACCGGCTACTTTAATTTTAATCCCATTAAAATGAGCCGGATTGTGGCTGGCCGTTACCACAATAGCCATCCAGCATTTGTTAATACTTAAGCAGGAAGCTACCGGGGTAGAAATGGGCCGGTCGGACAAAATGACATCAATCTTATTGGAACGGAAAATAGCAGCAATATCGGCGGCAAAGCGGTCGGACATAAAACGGCGATCGTACCCTACAAAAATTTTAGGCATTTTCCCATTTTCCAGCACGGGAGCATTACCGTTAATATAGTCCGCCATAGCTTGTGCGAGCAAATAGACATTCTCAAAGGTAAAATCCCACGCAATGATCCCGCGCCAGCCGTCGGTTCCAAATTTAATATCTGCCATAATTTCTCCTTATAATAAATCCAATCCAATTTCTGTATAGTAAAGGGTAAAGTGGAGGTGGGGGGATTCGCACCCCCGTCCGAACATCCTCTCCCATCAGGCCCTACAAGTTTATCCTTGCTAGTTACTACCGGCTAAGCGCAAGGAAGCACGCCGATAGTTTGGTTCGTTTGTCTTATCCAGCCCGGACGAACCGCGCCAAAGCTGTAGCATCCCGTGAGTTTGACCGCCGTTCTTTCCCGCGCGGGAAACAGGAAAGAGGCAGTGGACTAAGCGTTAGCCCAAGCGACTTGATTGTCGTTAGTTATTTTTTTGGCTCTATTTTAGCTGGCCTAGCCAACCAGCACTTGCTCCCGAAAGGCAACAGATACCCGTCAAATCTATTACACCCCCGAAATACAGAAATTGTCAAAGAACTGCAAAATCTAAGCATTATATTGTATCATTTTCTTATAACAATTTTGCAAGGAAAAGGCAACCTATGTATACCTCTACCAAACCTACCATTTATTTGATTGACGGCCTAAACCTGGTGCGCAGTTTCCTCTACGAATTTGCTCGCAGCGAGGAAGATGTCACCGCCGATTTTTTGGATTTCTTGGAAGAAATGTCTTGCGACCCGCGCTACAGCATGCATTCTTACGAAGTGATTTTTGACGGCACTTTTCGCCCGGTGGGGCCGCTGTACCGCGCCGGGGTGCATATTTCCTTTGCCGAAGAAAACTCCGCCGACCAAGTCATTTACGAACAAGCCAGCTATTTGGCGCAAACCAATCAGCGTGTGATTGCCGTAACCGACGACCGCGCCCTGCAAGAAGACTTAAAAGCCCTAGGTGTTAAAACCCAATTCTGCCGGAAATTCTACAACAGTTTTAAGCCCAGCGAAAAATAAATTTTTTGCGTACCATTTCCCTTTTTTGTTATAATATTTTTGTAAGAGGGCTGGTGGCGGAATGGCAGACGCGACAGACTTAAAATCTGTTGGCCGCAAGGCCGTGGGGGTTCAAGTCCCCCCCTGCCCACTTCACAGGGCCTGCCGCAAACTAATCCCACCAGTAGTAAAATCATGATTAAAGATATTTTGCGTACACTTACTAAATCCGTTAATTGGATTGGAACGGTTTTACCGTTGGGGCTTAAATTTTGCGCAGCTGGGATGCTCGTAGCTGCTATTTTGTTTGCCATTGGCTGGCCGAAGACCGCTGTTTTGTTCATGTTAATAGGCACCTTCTGCGCCTATTTCTTCCGCGATCCAAACCGCCACGTGCAATTTGCCGATGACGAAGTGGCCTGCCCGGCCGACGGGACGGTGCTATCCATCAAAACAGAGGAAGACCCCAACTCCGTCGTCGTGCGGATTTTTCTCTCTATTTTTGATATTCACGTGCAACGCTCTACTATTAGCGGAAAAACCGGGGATATTTTTTATAACAAAGGCACCTTCTTGTTTGCCGATAATCCCGCCGCCGTAAAGAACGAGCGCAACCTGATCCAGCTTTTCAAAGATGGCGACCCAACCAAATTTGCCCACGTGGAGCAAATCACCGGGGCTATTGCCCGGCGTATTGAATGCTGGGTCCACTCCAACGAACCTATTAAACAAGACCGCCGCCTCGGGCTGGTGCGTTTTGGTTCGCAAGTGGCGGTTTATTTGCCCAAAGACAAAGTGCGCGTGATCGTAAAAGAAGGGCAAAAAGTGCAAGGCGGTATTACCGTCCTCGCGCTGTGGAAATAGGAGTAAACCCTATGGAAAACGAACCGAAAGAAACTACCAAACTGGCTATTGCGGCCCCTTCTTTATTCACGCTAGGGAATTTGGCGTGCGGATTTTTCTCCATTCTAGCTGCTACCAAGGGCAATTTTGCTCACGCCGGATGGCTGATTTTAATTGCCGCCGTATTTGATATGTTTGACGGACGTGTAGCCCGCTTGTTAGGGGTGGAAAGCGAATTTGGCATTGAAATGGATTCATTGGCAGATGCAATTTCGTTCTGCGCCGCGCCTGCATTTTTGATGTATTTTATGGTATTAAGCACGCAACCCACGTGGGGCGCCCCCATTGCCTGTGTATATACGTGTTTTGGGGTGCTGCGCCTGGCCAAATTTAATACCATGGCCCGTGCAGGGGAAGGATCCAAAAAATACTTTTGCGGGCTCCCTGTCCCGGCACCGGCTGCCCTTTTGGCATCCTTTGCAATTTCGTACTCCATTATGCAAGGAACCGGGAACGGACACAACATCCCGCTGGTAGAAACCTACATCACCCACCTGTACAACTTTGTATGGTTTATGATGTTGGTGTTGGCCCTGCTTATGGTATCCAACGTACCCTACGCTGCTTTTAAAGCCAAACGGGAAAAGAAATTTACTCCGTGGTTTTTGCTTTTAGTGGTATTTTTGGTAGTAATGCTCATCAAATTCCCGCAGAACGTGGTGCTGGTGGTATTTTCGCTCTACATTTTGTTTGGGCTTTTGGCCGTATTATACCGTGCCTTCCGCGGCATTAAGATAGAAAAGTAATAATAATTTGTATGAAGAAATCCCCGCCCTGTGCGGGGATTTTTATTGCACTAAAAAACCCCTGCCATAAGCAGGGGTTTTTGCAAACGGATAATACGTCCAATTAACGTTTGGAGAATTGGAAGCGTTTGCGCGCACCCGGTTGGCCCGGTTTTTTCCGTTCCACCATGCGGGGATCGCGCGTTAAATAGCCGGCTTTTTTGACGGCTTTTTTCAAGTCTTCGCCCAATTCAGCAATGGAGCGAGCAATAGCGTGGCGCAACGCACCGGCTTGGCTGGATACACCGCCGCCGACTACTTTGGCGTTAACGTCGTAGGTTTTATCAAGCCCGGTTACGGCCAAAGGCGCTTTTACAGCGGCTTTGCAGCGGGCATGATTACCAAAATACTCATCTAAAGACTTGGTGTTGACGGTGATGTTCCCTTTGCCTTTTAAAAGTTCAACTTGGGCAACGGAGGTTTTGCGTCTTCCGGTTTTTAAATCTTTCGTGTTCATGGTTGATTCCTCTTATTTGCCAAAACGTTGCGTAAAGTCGTGCGCTTCGCCGGCAAACAAGCGTAAGCGTTTCATGCGCGGGGCACGCAGTTTGTTTTCATCCAACATGCGTTTTACCGCTAATTCCAATACGCGGGTCGGGTTGTTTTCTAACACGCGTTTGACCGGGGTTTCTTTACCACCTTTGGCATAGCCGGAGTGGGAGAAATACACTTTTTGTTCCAATTTTTTGCCGGTCAATTTTACTTTGGCGGCATTGGTAACGACTACAAAATCCCCACAGTCCATATTGGGCGTATAGGTTTTTTTGTGTTTACCCATTAGAAGAACGGCAATTTTGCTGGCCAATCTTCCCAGGGTTTGGCCGTTGGCATCCAAGTGGTGCCATTGGCGGCTGGTTTCTACTTCCTTGACGGAAGGTAAGAATGTTTTCGTCATAAGTTCTTGTTTTTACCTTTTGTAATTAGTCACGCGGAGTGGTGGCCGCGTGTATAATGACTCGTGGTGTGTATATATTATATAAAAATTTAGGGGGTTTGTGGTAAATTGTTCAATACTTCTGCAAATAACTTCTTAATTTCGGGCAAAGTATCCAGCCGTACAAAGCGGGCCCGCACCTCGGCCGCACCGGGGAAATTGTTGATCCAATAGCCGGCGGTTTTGCGGCTGCGGTTTACACCGATACGCTCACCATAATAGGCCACGTTTTCTTCAATAAGTGCTTGATAAATTTGTAACCGCTGGGCCGGCGTCATAGGGGGTACGGCTTGCCCTTCCAATTGCGCTTGAATTTGCTGAAAAATAAACGGATTTCCCACCGCGGCGCGGCCAATCATCACCCCGGCACATCCGGCCTGTAAAAATTGTTTGGCCACTTCCGCGTTCTGAACGCCGCCATTGCCAATCACCGGGATTTGCACTGCGGCGCACGCTTCACCCACGGCCTCTATGAGGGGAGCCCCGGCATGTACATCCACGGCTGCCCGCGCGTGCAACGTAATTGCGCTGGCCCCCGCACTTTGCGCCAGTTTGGCCATCCGCACCGCCAAAAGCTCTTTGTGATTAAGCGCAATACGGGTTTTAAGCGTAACCGGAATTTGAACCGCTTTGACAGCCGCTTCAATTAAACGGCCCAGTTTTAATTCGTCCTTCATCAGCACGCAGCCCGCCCCGGCTTTGTTTATTTTTTTGACGGGGCACCCGGCGTTAAGGTCCACCATATCGGCCCCTTGCTCTTGCGCTTGCCGGGCCGCTTTTGCAATGGTTTGCTCGTCCGCACCGAAAATTTGCATGGACACGGGATGTTCTTTAGCGGCCACTTGCAGCATACGCCCACTTCTGGGATTGCCGTAATGCAACGCGTGTGCGGAAACCATTTCCGCACATACCAGCCCCGCCCCGCCCTTTAGACATAAAATACGAAAGGGCGTATCGGTAATCCCTGCCATGGGGGCCAATACCAAATTATTGGGCGCGGTGAACGTGCCTATTTTTAAAGGTTTAATAAAACTCATTGGATTAATTTCCAGCGGCCTTGCGAAGAAGGAACTTCTACCGTTTTTTGACGTACAATGCACGAGCGCATAATTTGACGGGCTTCTACAAATGTACTCTTAAATTCCAGCGCGTTGATAAATTCGTCGTGTCCAAACCCACCGGCCAATACGTGGTCCGTTACCGCCAAACGGTACGTTTCCTGCGGGCGGATAATACGCCCGTTATCTAGCGTAATGCGGGTAATACGTTTGGTGCCGTTAGGTGCTACGGCATATTGGACATTAAAACCAGCAATTTGCGGGAAATTATCCTCCGCATTCAGGGAAGCTTGCAACGCGTTGATGAAGGCCTGCCCCTTGAGGGTGAGAAAGGTAATATTGTCGCCATACGGATACGCTTTATAAAGGTCAAATTCGGTCAATTCGCCGGCGGGCAAATCACTGCGGATAGAGGCGGCATTGAGTACAGCCCCATCTAATTTGGCCCACCGATGCAAACATTGCGCCAGCAACGTGCCCAAGGGGGATTGTTGTTCTAAATCCGTCGCAATCACTTGTTTAGTCTTAGCCAAAGGGCGGGCCATTTGTCGACGGGTTTGGGCCAACAATTCGGTCGCTTGCGTAGCAATGGTTTCATCTTCTCCATACGTTTGCGCAAGAAGGGGTTCATCCTTAAACGAAGAATCTTTAAGCTGATTATTTTGGTCAAAACGTAACGTCAATCGGCCCACGCTATCTAGTTTAGAACCTGGATACACAATCAGGGTATGTTTGACGGTTTCTACTTCGGGGTTTTCGCTATCCTGATTGGAACTTAAAATTAAATCAATCCCTTCTACTTCGGCCGCCAATGCGGCATTGCCTACCCCCGGCTGGTCGGACAATCCCAACGAACTAAGCACAATCACATAATCCACCCCTTTTTCTTTGAGCAGGGTGGTCATTTGTTGCGCTACTTCTATCGGGTCCAATGTGGATAAGCCGGGCAAACGTTCCTGGTTCTTTTGCCAGGGAGTAATCAACCCAAAGATGCCAAATTTAATGCCGTCTATGGTGCGGATTTGATAATCGTGCAACGGCCAGGGAATTTGATTTTCCAGCCGCAAATTGGCCACTACTAGCGGATAAGAAAGTTCTTTTACAATGTTACGCGCGGAAGGCCAACCATACACTAGGTCTTTATCGCTTAGCGTACCCACCGTAAACGGAATGGTTTGCGTAAGAGCCGGCACATAGGAACCCTTAGACAGTGTCCCTTCCGCGCTAGAACCAAACCAGTTACCGCCATCAAATAACAAAAAATTGCCGGATTGAGCTGCCAAAAAATTTTTGAGTACGCCGTATCCGCCGGCTACTTGATTATCCAGGCGCGGTTCCGGGCGGGAGAAATAAAACCCTTGTACATCTGCTACAAAAAATACATTTACGGTTTTAAGTTCCCCACGCCCGCAGCCACCGATCAGTAAAACAAAAATTAACCACCGCGCCCATTTATGCATGTATTATTTCACTTCCAAAATACGGCCCGTGGGCAGAGGAGTCAACGGCCCCTTTTGCAGCCCCTCTTCCATCAAATCGCGGATGCTTTTGGAACCTGCCAATTTTTTGGCACTCTCGGGGATTTTTTTGAACAAATACCCTTCACTGCCGCCGCCTGCAATATAGGCATTGGTCGCAATAGTATATTGTTTTTTATTCTCTAAAGGTTTACCGTTGAAGAGAATTTGAATATCTTTAATTTTGCCTTTTTTATTGGTTTTGTAAGTAATATCCAAGCCGGCATACGTAAACAAGCTACGCGGCGCAAACCCCGTTTTGATAAACTTCTTTAAGAATTTGCCGCTTACCGTTACAATGGATACTTGGTTATCAAACGGGTGGATTTCAATTAAATCACGCCGGGTAACTTGCCCCTTTGGCATATCCACACGGGTACCGCCGTTATTGTGAATGGCAATTTGCGTACCGGCGTAATCTTTCAGCAAATCGGCAATCCAGTCGTTTAAGGGGGAATCCAACCGGTCATTACTCGTAGGGTTTTTGGCAATGGTCTGCGTGGCACTGCCTACCACCACGTCCACGTTCGGTTCGCGCAACGTTTCCAAAAACGCTTGAATTTCTTTATCTTGCCCGGTGTTTGCAACAATCAAAGGAATTAATTCCGACTGGGCCGATACAAATTTACCGGTTTGATCGTCCGTAGTAACGGTTACTTTGCTCACGTTGTCTACGTAAGAACCGCTTTCCACAAACAACACTCCGTTTTCCACTTTATTTTGAATAATTTTGTGCGCATGTCCCCCAAACACAACATGCACCCGGCCACCAAATTTTTTGGCGATTTCGGTTACATAAGATTGCGTGCCGTGTTTGTCATCAGCAGTAGAATCGTGTACAATTACAATCACCACATCGGGTTTTTCTTTTTCCACTTGCTCCAAAGCGTTGCCCAAGGCCACCAGCGGTTTGGTGAAATAATATCCATCCGCCGGATTGGTGGGGGTACGGTTCCCTAAACCGATTACCGCAAATTTTACGCCGTTTTTTTCCGTAATTAAGTACGGGGAAATATGCGGAGGATATTGGCGGGTATCTTTTTCAAAGAAGTTTGCCGCTAACATCGGGAATTGCAACTGCGCTACCAACGCCGGGAAATTTTTGGCCTTAAAATCAAATTCGTGATTGCCCAAGGTGGTGGCATCGTAGCCCATTTTATTCATAATTTGCACGGCCTTGATACCCTTGGAGTTACGGGTTTCCACGGTACCGTTGGCAAAGTCCCCACTGTCCAAAAGCAAATAGGGTTGTGGGCCTTTTTTAAGAACGGCCGCCAACGCAGCAAAGCCGCCTTGCCCATTACGCGGGAAGAAAAATCCGTGCGTATCACTGGTATGATAAACTACCGTTGTTTTGGCAAGCAACAGCAACGGGGTAAATAATACGATCGCTAATAAGCTAAGTTTTTTCATGTGGTCTCCTTCCCGCTTATGGGATATTTACTATGCCATCCGTGAAAATGGCGAAATTTCACGCAGCCGCTTAATGATAGGCGGCAATTCTTTAAGCACCAGGTCAATATCGGCTTGTGTGGTTTGGTCCGACAACGAAAACCGGATAGACCCGTGTGCAAATTGAAAGGGCACCTTCATTGCGCGCAATACGTGCGACGGTTCCAACGAGCCCGATGTGCACGCCGAACCCGATGAAGCGCAAATACCAAAATCATTTAAATACATCAAAATGGATTCGCCTTCAATGTAACCAAAACTGATGTTGGTGGTATTGGGTACGCGGTGGGCCGGATCCCCGTTTACTTTTACGTCGGGAATAGACTTCAAAATACCCTGTTCTAATTGATCGCGCAAGGCAGCCACCTTATCCATGGTACCGTCTGCCAAGCGTTTTTGAGCCAACTCGGCCGCTTTGGCAATCCCCACAATGTAGGGAACGTTTTCCGTACCGGCACGGCGATGTTTTTCCTGGTGGCCGCCCATTAAGTACGGCAAAAAGCGTGTGCCGCGTTTAACGTAGAGCACTCCAATGCCTTTGGGCCCGTGAAATTTATGCGCCGAAAGCGAGAGCATATCCACCCCTGCCGCTTGCACGTCCACGGGGATTTTGCCCACGGCTTGTACGGCATCGGTATGAAAAAGGACGCCTTTTTCGTGCGCTAGTTTAGCAATGTCCGCAATCGGGAAAATGGTTCCTGTTTCGCTGTTGGCCCACATCACGGACACAAGTGCCGTATCTTCATCCAGCACGGCTTTAAACTGGTCCATATCAAAGCGGCCCAGCTCATCTACGCCAATATAATCCACCCGATACCCTTGCGTTTGCAAATAGCGAAACGGCTCCAGCACGGCCGGATGTTCCACCGCGGAAGTAATGATATGTTTTTTGTTGCGGTTTGCGCGCACGGCCGAGAAAATAGCCGTATCATCACTTTCCGAGGCACACGAGGTAAAAATAATTTCGTCGTCATATTGCGCGTTAATAAATTGGGCTACCGTGTGGCGCGCTTGATCAATAACGTGTCGGTTCTCCCCCCCAAAGTTATGCATGCTGGACGCGTTGCCGTACTTTTGGGCAAAATAAGGCAACATGGCCTCCACCACAGCAGGGACACATTGGGTAGTAGCGTTATTATCTAAATAAATTACTTTGGTCATTATGCTTGCTCCACGGTAAGACCTTTAAAAAGACGATCTTGCAACACTTTTTCAATGAAATTTTTGAGCGTGCCTTGAGCCCCCGCACAACCGCTGCACATTCCGATCAGGCGCACCTTAACGATATTGCCGGACAAATCAACCAGTTCTACCGAGCCGCCGTCCATATTCAATTTAGGGCGAATGTCTTCTTCCAGCACGCTTTCAATGGCTTTGATTTTTTCAACCAACGTCATTTGCTCATAGGTTTTGGTAGCGGGTTGCGGCACTTCGCACGCACCGTTTACTTTGTCTAAAATCTTTTGGATTTCCCCTTTGCACTGGCCGCATGCGCCGCCGGCTTTGGTAAAGTGGGTAACATCTTCCACGGTGGTTAAGTGATTGGTGCGGATGGCCTTAATGATGGCCTCTTCGGACACATTAAAACATTTGCACACAATCTTTTCGGCCTCTTGTTCAAAAATAACCGGTTTGCCACCTTGGCGGTAGCTTTGCACGGCCGCTTCCAACGCTTCCATGCCCATTACCGAGCAGTGCATTTTTTCAGCTGGCAAACTCCCTAAAGCGTTGGCAATATCCTGGTTGGTAATTTTGGAGGCCTCTGCAATGGTTTTGCCTTTAATCATTTCGGTTAAAATAGAAGAAGAAGCAATCGCGCTGGCACAACCAAAAGTTTCAAATTTGGCGTCTTCAATGACGTCGGTTTCTTTGTTTACTTTAATGGTCAAGCGCAACGCGTCACCGCAAACCAAGCTACCCACTTGGCCGGTACCGTCCGCATTGGGGATCGTCCCCACGTTGCGCGGATGTTTAAAATGATCCATTACTTTATCGGTATAATCCCACATAAAAGTACTCCTTAGATATGTTATTTATATTATATCATTTATGGGAATGGGCAAGTTTCGCTTTTGCTCCCACAAATTGCTACAATATAGCTATGCAATTAAACCGCGTGGGTGTATTCTTTAATGAACAAAAACAGTACGTCCTGCCGCTGGCACAAAAGGCGGTAGATTTTTTGCGCCAAAAAAATATACAAGCACAGCTTTTGCCCAACCTGGAAAATCTGCCCGATTTTGACGTACTGATCAGCATGGGGGGCGACGGAACCCTATTGCGTTGTGCCCGCGCATTTGCCCCCAAAAACGTTCCGATTTTAGGTATTAACTGCGGCACGCTGGGATTTTTGGCCACGGCCGAACAGGAAGAAATGCCCCAAGTTCTGCAAGCTTTGTTAGACGGGAAATGTACCTCTCTTAACCGCTTAATGCTGCAAGTGAGCGTACGCCAAAATGGGGAAACCCAGGTTATGTATGCACTTAATGACTGCGTGCTGCACGCTTCCACCATGCGCGCTTTTTTTGTACACGGCACGTTTAACGGGGTAGAAATCCCCCCTTATTTTGGCGACGGAGTCATCATCTCTACCCCAACCGGGTCCACCGCCTATTCATTGGCGGCAGGCGGCCCGATTGTGGCCCCCAATGTAGATGTATTGGTAATCACCCCCGTGTGTCCGCATTCGTTAAGCGAACGGCCCATGGTTTTACCGGCCGGCGGGCAGCTATGCCTAAAACCCGCTTTCAAAAGTGCCGAAGAAAGTGCCATTGCCAGTTTTGACGGACAAATTCACATCCCTTTAGCCGCCGGAGCCGAAGTTCAAATTACAAAAGCCCCCTTTGCTTTACAGCTTTTGACTTGGCCCCAACGCGGCTTTTTCAACGTACTGCATAAAAAACTTTCCTGGGGGCGACCGTAATGCTGGTAAATTTGCGCGTACAGCATTTTGCCATTATTAGCGACCTGACGCTGAATTTTGCCCCGGGGCTCAATGTGTTTTCCGGCGAAACAGGGGCCGGTAAATCCATTGTCATAGAGGCCCTTGGTTTTGTGCTGGGGGCGCGCGGGGACGTGAGCTTAATTGAAGAAGGGGCGGAAAAAATGTCCGTGCAAGCCACGTTTACTTCCAACATTTTGCCCAAAGAAACCCGCAAGCAATACGGCTTAACCGCCGATCAATTTACCCTGCGCCGCGAATTGGACCGCAAGGGCAAAAATAAGGCCTTTATAGAAGGGCGCGCCACCACCGTAACAGCCCTGGCGCAGTTGGGGCAGCAACTAGTGGATTTCCACGGCCAGCACGATCACCAAAGTTTGCTACACGCCAATGTGCATTTAAATTTATTGGACCAATTTGCCAAACACGAAAAACTAGTTTCTCAAGTGGCGCAAGCTTGGCAACACACACAAACGCTTAAAAACAAATTGGAAACGCTGCGTCTATCGGCCCAAGAAAAAGAACGCTTGCTGGATATGAGCCAATATCAACTGCAAGAAATTGAACGCGTCAACCCCAAACCCGGCGAAGATAGCGAACTGGACCAAACCTTGCCTAAATTGAAACACGCGGGGAAACTGTTGGAATGGGCCAACCAAGCGTACGAAGAATTATACGCGGCGGATGCCTCGGCCACTTCCCGCGCCGGAAAGGCCGCCCGGGCCTTAGCGTCCATGGCAGAGTTGGATGAGAATTTAGCTCCTTTGGCGGAAAATGTACAAAATGCACTTATCACGTTGGAAGATGCCGCCAACACATTAAGCGATTATAAAGACGATTTAAATATAGACGAAGATTCTTTAGATAAAATGCTGGAGCGGCACGAAAAAATCAAACGCCTCAAATTAAAATACGGCCCCGAAATCAGCGACGTCCTTAAAACCGCCGAAGATTTGCGCGTAAAAATTGACAATTTAAACCATGCCGAAGAACACGAGCAAGATTTAGTCCGCGAGTTGGACCACGCTCAAAAAGAATTAGTAAATTTGGCGCAAGAGCTCCACGAAAAACGCCTCAAAGCTGCCGACAAATTATCCACGCAAATCACCGCCCAAATTAAACCCCTGGGGTTCAACCAGGTAAAATTTGGCGTAGCGGTGGAAATGGACGAAGAAAATATCACTTCCACCGGGGCCGATAAAGTGGAATTTCTTTTTTCCCCCAACCCGGGTGCCTCTCTGCGCCCGCTGAAAAACATCGCTTCAGGCGGGGAAATTTCCCGTGTGATGTTGGGGCTTAAAACGGTGCTGGCACCCACGGTGCCCGTCATGGTATTTGATGAAGTAGATGCCGGTATCGGTGGCGAAACCGGCTGGCTGGTGGGCGAAAAACTCCACGCCTGCGCCCAAGGCCGCCAAGTGCTTTGCGTCACCCACTTGGCCCAGGTGGCCTCTCAAGCAGACCAAAATTTTCAAGTAACCAAAACCGCAGATAAAAACGCAACCCATGTGGGAATTATCCCGCTAAATGACGAAAATCTAACCGCCGAAATCGCCCGTATGCTAGGCGGTGCCAAAGGGAAAAATTCCGCCGCGTTTGCCCATGCGGAAGAACTCCTTAAAAACGCGCAACGCAACTAGCCCGAAAAACTTGTACCCAAACCGTTTACTTTTGCTACAATAAGGGTATAGATTATATAAGGAGTGAACTATGTCTAACTGCTGCAAAAACAAATGCTGGACCAAATACCTGCCGCACAATTGGCTGTGCCTCAAAGGGCTGTATGTAGTATTTATTGTGCTTTTCTACTTAGCGTTGGGGTTGGCTATTTATACCACGATAGAAATCGTGCGTCACCCGCTTTTCGCTAGCGGCGAACTGTGGGGAACGCTCCTCATTGCCGTGGGCCAAATGTTGGGGATAGCGCTAGCGTGTTTAACCACTGCCAAATTCCTCAAAGCTGTGGCTAAAATCAAACACGCGGTTGCTCCGTGCTGCTGCCACGAAGAAAAAGCCAAAGAAACTAAAAAAGAAGAAAAAGCCAAATAATTATTTGCGGTGCGCACGTAACCTGCGCACCGCTTTTTATATTGTGAGGGTTTATGAAACGTACTTTATTAACGATTTTATTTATTTCTTTCGCCGCCGTTTTATCCGCAGAAACTATTAAAATGAAAGACGGCAATTTAATTACCGGGTCTATCGTTTCGCAGACGGAATATGTTCTCAATTTGGCCACCTCTTTTGGTACTATCACCCTCAACCAAAAAGAAATTGACCAAATCCTGCCCGATAAACACCGCATTGTCCTTAAGGGCGGTTCTCAATTAGTAGGCCAAATTTTAGATTTGGACGAATTCAACTTGAAATTAAAAACGGACGAAGGCGCCGTGGTCAACATTGATATGCCGCAAATTGTATCCGTGGAAACGTACGATTATGACCGCGGAGAAAACGCCCAAAAAGAATTTGTAGAAAAAACTCAACAAGAAGAAGCAGCCCGGCAAGCACACGCTGCCGCTGTTGCCGCCGGAACCGCCGCTGCCGGTGTAGCTGCCGCGGGCGGGCTTACCTTTGACAACGACATTGACCAAGTATTTGACACACAAAAAGCCCAGGTAGTCAACGGGCAGGTAGTTTCCCGCACGGAGGCAGTGGCTACGGCCCCGGTATCCACGCAAACCATGAGCGATGAAGAGGCCTTTATTAAAGGGGTTAAAACAGGGGCTGTATCTCAACAAGAATATGCTGCCGCCGCAAAAGAAGAATTAACCGCCAAAAAAGAAAAAAATAAAAAAACCGAAAAAAAGGCCCCCAAAGTACATAACGAGGCCGATTACAATAAATATTTTTCCGTGCAAGCCGGCGTAATGCCTTTGGATTTAAAATTAGATAATTCCGGTCGGGCAGGTTACAGTGCCGGGGATCAATACGACGTAGGGGGCACCAGTGTAGCCGTATCCAGTAAATTTTTGTGGCGTATTAAAAACAGCAATTTTTGGTTAGGGCCGGAATTGGGTATCGGCAGTATCGCTAACAATAAATTTGAAGAAAAAGATCCTTCCGTGGTTTCCAAACCCGACTCTTACCCAGACCCAAAGGTCCGTACCAGCGGCCAAATTTGGCGCGGCGGGCTGACGGCGCATTATTACATAAACCCCAAAAGCCGCTTCGCTTTTTATCTTACCGGTAGTGCCATGTATGAAATGTTGCACCTCAATTACCGCGGGGAAGAACAAAGTGAAAAAATTTCCTCCAACGGCTTTGCCGGCGCCGGTGGATTAGGGGTGGAAACCTGGGTGGATGATTTGATGATTGGTTTGGAAGTGCGCGAAGTGTTTGCCCAACGCACTGGAGACTTAAAAAAATCATCCGAAGTTAACACGCTAGTCCAACTGCAACTTAGCTGGAAATTTTAATGAAAATTCTACTCCTGCCCGGCGCATTTAAAGGCACGCTCAGTGCTACAAAAGCCGGGCAGATTTTAACACAACAACTGCGCGGCAAACATACTTTGCGCTCCCTGCCTATATCAGACGGGGGCGACGGATTTATTGACTTTTTTCGCGCGCTGGATCCCAACGCTTCCCTAATCAAAACTCGCGCCAAAAACGCTTTCCTCAAAACCAAAAATACTTCTTTTTTATTGCTTTCCGATAAAAAAACAGCGGTTATTGAAGTGGCTCGCATTTGCGGTTTAGGCACAGCCAAACCCCACGAATTGGACCCCTTGGGGGCTAGCTCGTATGGCGTAGGGCAAGTTATCCTAAAAGCTATTGGGCAGGGCGCGCGCAAAATTTACATAGGGTTGGGTGGCGTGGCTTGCAACGACGGTGGCGCCGGGATGGCCGTTGCATGCGGGGCCAAACTATTTGATAAAGCAGGCCAAAAACTTGCCTTGGGGGCCGCCCCACTTTTGGCACTATCCCACGCCGATTTTACACACGTTACCCAAAACCTCAAAGGCATTGAAATTTGGGGCGTGGCCGACGTAACTAATCCCCTTTTAGGGCCGCATAGCTCGGCCAAAGTATTTGGCCCGCAAAAAGGAGCCACCCCTGCGCAAGTAAAACTTTTGGACCGGGCCCTGGCCCGTTGGGCACGCGTCATGATGCAATCTGGCGGACGCACCACTGCTCACACCCCCTCCACCGCTGCCGCCGGAGCGATTGCCGCCGGACTATATGGATGTTTAGGTGGAGAATTACTTTTGGGCTCGGATTTTTTATTTCAAAAAGCCCACCTAGAAAAACAAAGTAAATGGGCGGATCTTATCATCACTTCCGAAGGGAAATTGGACGCCCAGACTTTTTACGGAAAGGCCCCTTTAGCTGTATTAAAACTAGCGAAAAAACATCATAAACCTGTGTTATTTATTTGCGGCAGTGCCGATTGGAAGGCCCTCCAAAAGCAACCCTTAACCCATGTTTGCGTAGCGGAATTAGTGGATTTTGCTTCCTCTTTACAAGCAGCCAAAAAACAGGCGCCGCGTGTTTTTGCACGCCTGATTAAAACTTTGTGGCCCTAAATAAGTTGTAACAATTCGCGCGGATGGTCAATCACATACGCAGGATGATAAACTTCCAATTCTTCCCGAGTACGAAATCCCCACGTTACTGCGCATGCTTTTACCGCTGCTTGTTGGGCGGTTTGCATATCTGTTTGGGAATCCCCTACATAGAAACAATGGGAAGCGTCCTCGTTAGCCAAGCGTAAAATATCGTGTACTATTTGCGGATTTGGTTTCAAGGGCACGTCGGGCCGTTGCCCAAACACAGCCACAAAAGAAACAGTCGGGAAAAAATGCGTAATTAATTTTTCGGTAGCTTGTTGGTATTTGTTGGACGCCACTGCCAACTTTATCCCGCGTGCTTGCAACGCCGTTAAAGTTTCCAAAATTCCGTCGTACGGGCGGGTGGCATCTGCTAAATGTAGGGAATAATAATGAACAAACGCCCCTTTCATTTTGGCTAAATTTTCGGGCGTACGTTGGCCCGCAGGCAATGCACGTTCCAACAATTTGTTGACTCCGTTACCCACAAATTGGCGGCATTCTTCCACACTGCGCGTTGCAAAACCACAAGTACGCAAGGCATGGTTTGCCGCAGCGGCTAAATCGTCAATGGTATTTAATAAAGTCCCGTCCAGATCAAAAACAAACAGCATATTATAAATATTTTTGGAAGAAATTTGCCAATCGTTCCTTATATTCAAAACCGCCCACTTCGCCACATTTATCGTGCCGAGCATTGGGCACTAACCAAAGGGCTTTGGGTTCCCCGGCTTGACGGTACAAACGCCGCGCATGATTGGCTGGCACTAGGTTGTCATATCGCCCATGAATAATAAACACAGGCCGGGGCGCAATTTTTGAAATGGTATATTTGGGGCTGTATCGTTCCGGATTGGCTTTTAATTGACGGCGAACGTAATGTAGAATAATAGGGATCAAAGGGAAATAGGGTACCCGGTAATGGATCCAAGCCCAGCGGGAAACAACCCGTCTGAACGAATAGTAAGGGGCTTCGGCCACTACACATGTTATATCCAAGTTGCGTGCCGCTTCGCTAATAGCTACCATCCCCCCTAAGGATAGCCCATATAAGCCAATTTTTTTACATTGAGCCGGATGTTCTTTACGCAAAAAGTCAATTGCTCCACGTACATCCTTGAGTTCTAAAAATCCGATAGAGCTGGTATCCCCGCCGCTTTCCCCCAACGCGCGGAAATCAAAATAAAACAAATTGTATCCCAGCCCATGTAAAAAGCAGGTATGCGGCAAAATAGCCGAACGATTCATCCCCCAGCCGTGCATTAAAATAATGGTTTTTTCTGAATTTTCCGCCGGGATAAACCACCCTTTGAGCATAACTCCATCTTGTGTGGGGAAAGATACATTTTCATATTTTAAATCAAATTCATCCGGCCAAGCAAAAAGAGCTTTGCGTTTTGTCTTCGGGTGTAACACTTTTTTAGCGGCCCGCTTACAAAATATAACCACTACCAAAACCAGCAGGGCAATCCCCAACAAAATCCCAAAAATAATATGCAAAAATGCGTACATTATTTTCCCTCCGCAACCACAAAGGCCCGCGGCAGATAAGCAATCACATCCCGTGCTAACACACTAAAATTGCCTTTTTCTTGGGCGGCCAAATCGCCTGCCAAACCGTGCAAATAAACCCCACAGGCAGCCGCTTTAAAAGCAGTATGTTTTGAAAAACCTTCCGCACTTCCCAACTGCGCCCACAATCCACCGATAAGGCCTGCAAGCACATCCCCCGCCCCTGCCTTTGCCAAGGCAGAGCTACCGGTGGGGTTCTTCCACGTTTGTAATTTAGAGCTATTTGCCCAAGAAATCAGCGTGCCGGCTCCCTTTAATAAACAAACCGCTCCCGTTAATTGGGCCAACGTTTCCACTTGGCTTTGGCGCGCCTTTTCATCCGCGGCCACCGGTTGCCCCAACAAGCGGGCCATTTCACCCGGATGCGGGGTTAAAATGCCGGGCCGTTCTTGCGCCCACGTACGGTGCCAGCCGGCTTGACGAGAAAGCGCATTGAGTCCATCGGCATCTACCAGCAAAGGCAAGGCGCAGTTTTCAAGCAAAACGGGCAACAGCGGGCTTTTGCCCATACCGGGGCCCAAAATGACAAGGGAAGGATTGTATTTTTTACAAAATTCCGGGAAGAATTCCCAAGCGGATTGCGCAATTTCACCGGTTGCATTTTCGGCTAAAGGGATTGTGATAACTTCGGGCAATTGGGCGGCAAAACCGGGTTGCATGCTGGCCGGCAAAGCCCAATACACAAGCCCCGCTCCGGCCGTGAGCGCACTGCAAGCGCACAAAAAACCAGCCCCGCACATAGACCGGGAACCGGCTACAATCAGCACCCGCCCAAATAGACCCTTGTGTGCATTTTTAGGGCGGGCAGGAAGCCAACTTTTGATTTGCGTTTGCGAGAGGATCTCCATCCCATGCCCTCCTCGTTTGGGCTATTCTACCGTAACGCTTTTGGCTAGGTTGCGTGGCTGATCAATATCGCACCCTAAACGTTTTGCAATCCAATAAGCTAAAAATTGCAAGGGTACCACGTTTAAAACCGGTTGCAATAGTTCCCCCGTACTCGGGACTACAAACACTTTATGGGCCACGTTCTTGGCTTGTTTTTCCCCTTCGCGGGTGGTAATAGCCACTACATAAGCCCCACGGGCGCCACATTCTTGGCAGGCGGAAAGCATCTTTTCAAACAAGCTATCCGCTGGCATCAACACAAACACGGGGGTTCCTTTAGCAATAATAGAAATGGGGCCATGCTTAATTTCCCCGGCGGCAAACCCCTCGGCACTGCGGTAGGAAACTTCTTTTAATTTTAAAGCTCCTTCCAACGCAATGGGGAAATTTACATGCCGGCCCAAAAAGATAAACCGCTCCGCTTTATAAATTTTGCGCGTCAAATGGCGTACATCATATTCCATTTTAACGGTTTGTACCATATCTTTGGGCAGGCGGGTAAGCTCCTTGGTGTATTTATTGAAATCGGCATCACTGATATGGCCGTTGGCTTTCCCTAAACACACAGCCAGCGCAAAAAGCGACGTAATTTGGCTGGTGAATGCTTTGGTAGAAGCCACACTGATTTCCGGCCCGCAGTGCGTAAAAAATGTTCCGTTGCATAGACGGGTCAACGTAGAACCCAACACGTTGCAAATGGCTAGCGTTTTAAAACCTAGCTTTTGTGCTTTTTTGATAGCGCCTATCGTATCGGCCGTTTCGCCCGATTGACTAATAGCAATGGCTAACGTGTTTTCAAACGGCGGGATGACCCGGTATTTGTATTCACTGGCCAAATCCACACTGGTGGGAATGCCGGCTAATTGTTCCAAATAATACTTCCCTACAAGCCCCGCGTGATAAGCCGTTCCGCAAGCGATAATGTGGATATTGCGCAACTTGCGCAACGTTTTTTCATCCGTGCCCAACAGTTTGGCAAAATCTGTACGGGCGGTACGCAAAGTATCTTCCAAGGCTTGGGGCTGGTCGTAAATTTCCTTAATCATAAAGTGGGCATAGCCGCCTTTTTGAGCAGTTTTTTGATCCCACGAAATTTTAGTCGCTTTTACTTTTTTCTCTTTTCCGTTAACATCCAGCACGGTTACTTTATCGGTGCGCAAAATGACCATTTCCCCATCATCCAAGAAAAGGGCTTTATTGGTATGTTGTAAAAAAGCAGGAATGTCAGACGCCAAAAAATTTTCTTTTTTACCTAGCCCCACTACTAAAGGGCTTTGGGTTTTTACCCCTACCAACATCCCCGGGGTACGGGCCCACATCACTCCGATGGCAAAAGCTCCCGCAATTTGGACATTCGTTTTTTGAACGGCTTTAATCAGTTTATCTTCGTCATTGGAAGCACGGGTATGTTTCAAATTTTCTTCTATCAGGTGAGCAATTACTTCTGTGTCTGTTTCGCTGCGGAAACGATGCCCCAGCTGAGTTAGTTTATCGCGCAACGTGAGATAATTTTCAATAATTCCGTTATGTACTACCACTAACTCACCGGAACAATCGCGGTGCGGGTGAGAATTTTCTTCACTGGGTTTGCCGTGAGTAGCCCAACGTGTATGCCCCAAACCTGTGTTGCCTTGCGGGCGGGATTGCAAAGCGGCCTTTTCCAGCTCGGCCACTTTTCCTACGGCACGCACGGTAACAATTTTGCCTTCTTGCAAAATAGAAATACCTGCAGAATCGTATCCGCGATATTCCAATTTTTTCAAACCGTCAATGATATAGGGAACGCTATTGTTTTTACCCACGTAACCAATGATACCGCACATAGACTAGCTCCTAGAGTAAATTTTTCATTTCTTCCACCGCGCTGGGAAGCCCGGTAAATATAGCCCGTTGCACAATGGAAAAGCCAATGTTGAGGCAAGAGAATTCTCCAATATCGGCCACGGCCAATACATTGCGATAGTTGAGCCCATGCCCGGCGTGCACCTCTAGCCCCAGTTCTTGAGCCAACAGCGCAGACAAAGCCAATTCCTGCAAACGTTCTTTGGTTTGTTTAGGAGTTTTGGCTTCACTATAAGCGCGAGTGCAAAGCTCTACCATATCCGCCCCTAATTTGGCTGCAATACGTAAATCGGTAGCAACAGGATCTACAAATAAGCTTACTAAAATATGCTTTTGATGTAATTTTTTAATCACGCCGGCCAATTTCTTTTGCAAGGCCGGGGTAAATTTAAGCCCGCCGGTGGTGGTTACTTCGCCGGGTAATTCCGGCACGATACATACGGAATGAGGTTTGTATTTCAAAACCGCTTTTTGAGCAAAATCATCTACCGAGCATTCCACGTGGATATGCTTGGCAAACAATTTGCACAAAGCAGCCACGTCTTTTTCTTGAATATGGCGTTGGTCTTTGCGCAGGTGAACCACTACGTAGTTTGCCCCGGCCGATAGCACCACCGCCGCAGCATCTAAGGGATCCGGCCGCGTAGAACGGCGTGCTTGGCGCAACGTAGCAATATGATCAATATTTACACCTAATTTCAAACTCATTTGCGTACCTCCGTTTTTTGTTGGTACAATTTTTCTACTTCATCTAATACACGTTTTACCATTTGTTCCTCTTGTCCTTCCACTAAAATACGCAGTTTAGGTTCCGTGCCGCTATAGCGCACTACCACCCGGCCTTTGCCTTGCATGGTTTTTTCAATTTGAGCCACGCCCGGCAAAAACCCATCTAAACTTTCCAAGGGCGGCTTGGCCGTTACCGGGATTGCCTTAAGTTGGCTGGGGTATTTTTGCCATTGGTCTAAGAACCAGCTGGCGGGCTTACCTGATTTTTTAACAAACTGCAAAAATTGTAAGGCCGACAAAACCCCATCGCCCGTATTGGCAAACTGTCTAAAAATAATATGGCCCGAGGTCTCCCCCCCGATGGACAAATTCCCTTTTTCCAACGCTTCGGAAACGTACTTATCGCCCACGGTGGTTAGTTCTACATCCACTCCGTTTTCTTTCAAATAGTTAATGCAGCCCAAATTGGCCATTACGGTAAGTACCGCTTTGTTGGAGGCCAACGTGCCGGCTTGTTTCATGCAAAGAGCCGAAGAAGCAATGATATTATCGCCATCTAATTGACGGCCTTTCTCGTCGGATGCAATGACCCGGTCGGCATCGCCATCAAAGCTAAAGCCCATAAAAGCGTGCTCGCGCACAGTTAAATCTTGCATGAACTGGGTATGTAAGGCCCCTACATTTTTGTTGATATTAGTACCGTCCGGCTTGGCGGCGGTAACGGTTACGGGCATCCCCAGTCCGGCAAATACATTGACGGCCACTTGATAGCTGGCCCCGTTCGCACAATCCAACACAATTTTGGTCCCTTTTAGAATTTCTTTATCTACGGTGGACATCAAAAATTGTTCATATTGTTTGACTAATGAAAAATCTTCCACCCATTTTCCCGTAGGGGCAGGAACGGTAGCCAAGGCATCAATTTTGGCTTCAATCGCATTTTCCAAGGTTTCCGGCAATTTGGTACCGCGGTTGGTAAAAAATTTAATTCCGTTAAACTCGGCCGGGTTGTGGCTGGCGGAAATAACAATGCCGCACAAGCTGTTTGTTTTTTTAACCAGGTACGCTACGGACGGCGTAGGGGATATCCCAACACTGATAACATCCACTCCGCTGGCGCGAATCCCTTTTTGCAAGGCATCCAAAATGCCCGGGCCCGAAGCCCGCGAATCCTGCGCAATGATAACCTGCGGGAGGAGTTTTTTGTTTTGGGCACTGGCCTTGAGTTCATTTAACGCCACATAACCTAGCTTTGTAATAAAATCATCTACCAGCGGGAATTGCCCTGCAATTGCACGTATCCCGTCTGTTCCAAAATATTTTCCCATAATTTATCCTTCCAAATTGCCGTAATCATGCACTGTCTACGGTTCTATTTCAAATAAATCACCTTGTTTGGCTTTTGGTTTTTCCGTTTGAGCCACCGGGGTGGTTTCCTGCGCCAACTCGTCCGCCGCCTGCTGTGCGGTTTCGGTTTGTTGGGCTTGGGCCGGTTTTAAACCTAAAATTTCATCAATTTCTTTGGCCTCTACTACTTCTTTTTCCAATAGTACAGACACCAACTTATCAAACGCAGGCCGGTGGGCTGTAATAATCTCTTTGGCACGTGCGTAAGAAGTTTTGATCAAATTCATAATTTCTTCGTCAATCACCTTGGCTAATTGCTGCGAATAGGTGGTATGGCGGGAAATATCGCGTCCCAAGAACACTTCACCTTCGTCGGCACTGGGCAAGGAAATGGGGCCTAACTTTTCGCTCATCCCCAACTCCATGACCATTTTACGGGCATAAGCCATGGCCTTGTTCAAATCGTCACTAGCGCCGGAAGTAATTTCGCCGAACACAATTTCTTCGGCTCCACGTCCCGCCAGCAGAATACACAACCGGTCCTTAAATTCGGACTTGCTGACCAAAAATTTATCTTCCACCGGCAACTGTAAAGTATATCCCAACGCTTGTCCCCGCGGAATGATAGACACTTTATGTACCGGGTCCGAATGGTCGGTAAGGCGCGCTACCAGCGTATGCCCTACTTCGTGCGCGGCAATTACCTGCAATTCGTGCTTGGAAATAATGCGGCTCTTCTTTTGCGGGCCGGCAATCACACGTTCAATGGCTTCATCCATATCGGAGGGTTCCACCGCTTCTTTATCGGCACGAGCCGCCAAAATGGCAGCTTCGTTGACAACGTTGGCTAAATCGGCCCCTACAAAACCGGGGGTTCCCTTGGCCACGGTTTTCAAGTCTACATCTTCGGCCAATTTTACTTTTTTGGCGTGTACCTTTAAAATCTCTTCGCGGCCCTTCAAGTCCGGTGCGGGCACGGAAATATGCCGATCAAAGCGACCGGGACGAATGAGCGCCGGGTCCAACACGTCCGGGCGGTTGGTGGACGCCATCAAAATAATCCCTTGTTTGCTTTCAAACCCGTCCAGTTCAATGAGCAATTGGTTAAGCGTTTGTTCGCGCTCGTCGTGTCCGCCACCGATACCGGCAAAACGTCGGCGGCCTACGGCGTCCAATTCGTCAATAAAGATAATCGCGGGGGAATTCTTTTTGGCTTGGTCAAACAAGTCCCGCACGCGGGCGGCACCCACCCCCACAAACATTTCCACAAATTCAGAGGCGGAAGCAGAGAAGAACGCCACCCCGGCTTCGCCCGCTACGGCTTTCGCCAACAAGGTTTTACCGGTGCCCGGGGCTCCATACAAAAGCACCCCTTTGGGTAATTTTCCCCCTAATTTTTGGAATTTTTTGGGATTTTTCAAAAATTTAATGATATCTTCCAGCTCTTCTTTGGCTTCATCACAACCGGCCACATCTTTGAAGGTAACGGTTTGTTGGCTGGGATCTTGCATTTTGGCTTTACTGCGCGCAAAGCTCATCGCGCTTTTGCCGTCGCTACGTTGCGGGCGCAAAAAGATAAACCACCACAGCCCTACCAAAAGTACAATCCACAAGATATTAAATAACATGCTGCCAATCCAGCTGTTATCTTTTTGGGCTTTGTATTTGATATTGGCGGCGGATAATTCCTTGACCAAATCCGGGTCGGCCATGCGAACGGTTTTAAAAGGGACGAATTGGTCCTTATCGTTTTTGTACAGGCCGGAAATCACTTCCGGAGCAACAGTTAAATCCGACACTTGGGCCGCGGCAACTTTCTGTTTGAATTCTGAATAGTCCAACGTAGCTTGTTTAGCTCCCGGGCGGTTAAATAGCACAATCATCAATACAAAAACGGCAATCCACCCAAGGATCTGCCCCACCGAAATCATTTTACGGTTATGGGAATGTTTATTGTTTTTCATTATTTCTTAAAGACCCCTATGTAAGGTAAGTTACGGTATAGTTCGTTATAATCCAAACCATAGCCAATGACGAAATCGTCCCCCACTTCAAAACCAATGTATTTGGGGTGAATATCCACTTTGCGGTTGCACGGTTTATCCAGCAGGCAGCAAATCTCCAAGCTGGCCGCTCCGCGCGATTGTAAGTTGGACATCAAATACTCCAGCGTCAAGCCGGTATCCACAATATCCTCTACCACTACCACGTGGCGGCCTTTGATACTTTCGCGCAGGTCCAACATGGTGCGCACTTGTCCCATGCTAGACGTGCCGGAATAGGAAGACAGGCACATAAAATCCATGTTGCAATCCACGCTGATTTGCTTCATCAAATCGGAATAGAACAAAATACAGCCGCGTAAAATCCCCACAAACAGGGGCATTTTCCCTCGGTAATCAGCGGAAATTTGGCGGCCCAGTTCGGCTACGCGCTGGGCTAATTGCTCTTGCGAAAATAAAATACGGTCCAAAACGGGTGTTTGAGCCATAAACCCTCCCTAAGAGAATATATATAAAAGGATACCTTTTTTTAGAGGAAAAGGGAAGGCCTTGCGCTCTATAGCCGCTCCAAGGGCCTAGGCCCTAAATCTTGTACGCGTAGGTCCAAAGGCCCTGGTAGCTTACCGGTATGTTTGCAATAATATAATTGTATGATGAAAAAACCAATCCTTATGTTTGCCGTTTTAAGCTGTTTCTTAAGCAACATCCCCGCCGCGGCGTTAGCGGCCGATAAGCTGCAACAAGCTGTTACCCAGCGGGTAGAAGGCCTGGCCTCAACCCAAACCCCCGGCCCGATTACCAGCTGGTATGGGCTGCCTGTAATTACCTGGCAACAAGCCGATCAATATATTGCGCAAGGGAAGAAAGATCAAGCCCAAATTCAACAAGATCTTAGCGAACTGGCCGGCGTGAAGGTACAATTAACCAAAGCCCAATGGATGCAACGTAAAGTAGAAATGCAACCCCAGCAAGGCACGCTAAATTATGCCGAAGTGACCAAAGGCAAAAAATATATTTTTATTTCTGAATTGCACGAAGTGGCCCCTGTCCAAGCGGAAGTACAACAAATCCTTAAAGCAGTGCGCGCTAAAAACCCGGGTAAAAAAATCTTACTGGCCACGGAATTTGCCAGTCTGCAACACCCGCAGTCTAACCCTTTGCAACTCAATAACCGCAGCTCTTTGCACGACTATGGGTACGATTGGATTCCCGATACAGCCGACAAACTTAAAATAGACGTATTGGCTTTGGATGATGAAATTGTGCAATTTCTCGCCGATGGAACTACGCTAGTTAAAGTTGGCGAACAATACTTGCGTACCAACGTAGAAACGGACCCTCGCTCCGTGCAAATTTTGCAACGCTTTCCGGATGATTTCAAGGGGCCTTTCCCCTCTAAACCCGGGATTGAAAATACTTGTGCGTTTGAAGTGTTACACAAAAAAGCACCGGCCGCTTTCAAAGCCGTTACCGCTCAACAAATAAAAGAAGCCACTGCTGCTATCGCGCCAAACCCCGGGGATGAAAAATGGTATGCCGTATATATGAACTGTGTCAAAACCAGCAGGGCCACCCAAGTCAGCCAGGCGGATCTGAAACGTTTGCTCAAAGCACAATACGTGGGTCGGGAAATTTTAGGCAGCTATTGGGGTATCATCCAACGCAACAAACAATGGGCCAACCGCATTAATCAAGTAGCCCCCAATTATGATATCGTAATCGTTTGGGCGGGAGGAGCCCATGTGGACAATCCGGACTCTTGGCCCAGCACCGATGTACTTTTAAATCAAGCGGAAAACTCCGTTTACTTTTCCGTCAATTTAACAACCGCCGGTTTAGAGGCACACCGCAGCCAAATACAAAGATACATCAGCTTTTATGAAAATGTGAACATGCGCAATTCAAGTGCTACGTTGGACCAAATCATAGCCAAACAGCGCAACACGCATCAAAGCATGTTCCCGTCTATCAACCCGGATCGGCCTTTCTTTGTAAATCAAACAATCTCGGTCGGGTTGCAAATTCCAGCAGAACTGGAGGATTCTTCTCAAACTGCGCTCTTGCAGCACCTTGTAACTTACGGGAAAAGTCTGCAAGAAAAACTAAACACTACCGTGTGCACTAAGCAGCAATTCCCGGCGGCCGAACCGTCCACTTATTATGTTTTTGTACAGTAGGATGAGCTTAATTTACGAGGAAAAACACCATGAAAAAATCGTTATTTGTTCTAACCCTAGTTTCTTGCTTGTTAACTTACCTACCGGCCGGTGCCGTAGGGCAAAAAACGTTGCAAAACGCGCTGGAACGGCGGGTAGCCGTTGCGCGTAAAACAGCAACCCCTGCCTCCCCGAAACACCCCACGTTTCAAACAGGTGCCCCCACCTCTTGGTATGGGCTGCCTGTAATTACCTGGGAAGATTTGGAGCAAAGCATCCACAAATTTACTAACCAGATGGAACAAGTTAATCTGCTCAACAATTTATTAGTAGAATTGGAATACGACGAAATGGCAACCGTTATAAATCAGCAACTTCAACAGGGCTCCCCGGACTACAAAACCGCCATTGCAAATAAAAAATATATCTACATCGGGGAAACGCACGACTTTCCTGCCGTACAAGAAGAAGTTTTTAAATTGTTACGTATCATTCGCCAGGAAAATCCAAATAAAAAAATACTATTGGCTACCGAGTTTTTAGCCCCGAAACACCCAATGTTTGCACCGTTATTCCTTCAAGGGAAAGCAACTTTTGCGGAAGAAGGATACCCGGGATTGCTGGCGCAAGCAAATAATTTGCAAATGGACCTTTTGGCCCTGGATGATGAAATTATCCAAATGTTGCCGGACGGGAGCGACTTGATAAAGATAGGGCAAAAATACCTGCACACCGATATACGCTTTGACTTCCGCGCGCAACAGCTTTTAAACCCTTTTTTACAAGAAATAAAAGAGGCCGCGCAAGAAACTGATTTGGCTCATTCAGACAGTTGTCTATTTGAAACCCTATACCAAGCCAAAACCCCGGCCGATTTCCAAGCAGCCCCGCGTCGTCAACTTTCCCTGGAAGAAACCGCAATCATTACCCCCGGGAGTGAACTCTTTTGGCAAGTGTATTTTCAATGCTTATATTCGGACGAGAAGAAACCTCAACTTACCCAAGAGCAAGTTCTGCGTCTATACAAAGCTCAAAGACTCATGGAACTAATAAAGGCAAGCGAGTGGGGCGCAGTGGAACGAAACAAACAATGGCATAAGCACCTTGAAGAAGTACAAGCCAATTACGACATTGTCATTGTGTGGGTCGGTTCCGGTCATTTAGAAGGGAGAGCATTCTCTCATCCTTCCCTTACCCGGCTTTTAAACCACCCGGAAAATTCCGTAGAAATACACATTCAACCCGCCGAAATGGCTAAAATGGATTCGGACGACGGTTATGCACAACGGGGTGAATGGTTGGAAGACCAAGGATTAGCGCTCCAAGACGAATTTACGCATATAGATAAAGAGCCGCTTGTGGACTTTTCTAAACCGTTTTTTATAAAACTCACCGCCCCTGTTAAAGAAAAGAAGGAACCTCAATCCGCAAAATCTATAGAAGATTTTACCTGGGAACAACCCCGGAAAGATTTTATGGAACAAGTGCTCATAGATCGGATGGAGCAGTATATTGAGGCCCCGGCAAACAGCCAAGAACCCATCAGAACCCTTTACATAGTTAATGTGAAATAGCGGGGCTGTTTCTCAACGTTTGCTCGGCGATTCTTATCGTCCAAACAACTTGCCGATTTCTTCCATGCTAAGTTGTGCTAACACAGGGCGGCCATGCGGGCAATGCATACCGTCTTTGCAGTTTTTCATATTTTCCAGCAAGGTTTCGGCCTCGGCCGCAGTTAAGGCATCGTGCGCTTTTACAGCCCGTTTACAAGCCAACATCGCAATCATTTTACGTTTTAAAGTGTCCGTGGATTTGGCCGGATCCCCCACCACATCGGCTAGCGACACAATAAACGCTTTGATATCTGCTTCTTTAAAACGCACTACGTTGGGCATTGTTTTTACCAACACCGTACGGGCCGAAAAGGGTTCTATTTCAAACCCGGCACTTTTAAGCCAGGCCGTCCACGAGAGCAAACTCTCCACCTGAGAAGGCGGCAAATCTACATGCAAAGGGAACAGCAATTTTTGCGTTTGCAAGGATTGTTTTTCAAAGGCATCTAAATACTGTTCAAAAAGTACCCGTTCCTGGGCTGCGTGCTGATCAATAACCACCAACCCTTGCGGGTTTTCAAATAATAAATAGCTACGTTGTAACTGCCCCAAATAATGATATGGGCCTTGGTACCACTGCGGCCCGTCCGAGGTTTTTTCCGTTTGCGGGGCGGCCTTGGCGGGAGCTTCCTCCCGGGCAGATTGTTCCGCAGGACGGTGGCTGTACTCAACCGGTTCTTCGGTTTCGCGCAAATCTTTAACAGGTTTCACAAAAAAACTGTCTAGCGACGCCGTAGAAATCGGTTTGGGGGATTGGGCCTGGGCGGCAAAATCTTCCATGGGCTTGTTGAACAGTTTGGTGGCCGCCGGTTGAGCGGGCTTGGGCAGATCCAGGGTCGGCTTCGTCAACTGCACTTCCACCGGGCGTGCGTTGCCAAAAATAGTTTGCCCGGCATTTTTCATTACGGTATAAAAAACCGCGTGTTCATCTTCAAAACGCACATCGCGTTTTTGTGGGTGGATATTGACGTCAAACGCAGCCGGTGGCAACGTCATATACATTAAAAACGCAGGGTGCGTATTTTGCCCGCGTGCATTTTGATAGGCCTTATAGACAGCTTGCGTAATGGTTTTGGAATCAATCGGCCGGCGGTTGACAAAAATATACTGCAAATCTCGCACGTGCACCAATTTATCTGCCGGAGTAATAAAAAGCTGCAAGCCCATTTCATCAAAGGACTTATACACCAAACTGTCTGCCACTTCTTCCCCTAAAATTTGGCGGGCACGGGCCAACACGCCCTCTTTAAAATCACCTTCCTGGGCCGGCAGATGGTACACTTCCCGCCCGTTTACGGTAACATGATACCCCACGTTTAAATTAGCCAGGGCACTTTCCTCTATTACTTTTAAAAGGCAGGCGCGTTCGTGCGAATCACTTTTCAAAAATTTAAGACGGGCAGGTACATTGTAAAACAAATCTCGTATTTCCACGGTAGTGCCAGCAATCGCAGGGGCCGGGCTTTGCGCAATTACTTTACCACCGTGCACTTCCAAACGTGCCCCATTCCCACCGGGCTGGCAGCTGGTGATAGTCATTTTGGAAACTGCCGCCACGGAGTACAATGCCTCCCCCCGGAAGCCAAACGTATGTAACGAAGACAAATCTTCAAACGCACTAATTTTGCTGGTGGCGTGACGCAGCACGCTTAACTTCAAATCCTCCGCGTCCATCCCGCACCCATTGTCATTGATGCGGATGAGTGCCCGCCCGGATCCTTCTATCGTAATATGCACCGCACTAGCCCCGGCGTCTACGGCATTTTCCAAAAGCTCTTTAAGCACACCGGCCGGGCGTTCAATTACTTCTCCCGCGGCAATTTGGCCGGCGGTTTTTTCGTCTAGTACGTGGATATTACTCATTGATTCGTTTCTTCCATTCGCAAATTAATTGCAACGCGGCCAACGGGGTAAGTTTATCCGGGTCCGCCATTTTGATTTCTTCTACGATAGGCGAAGAAAATAAATCTTTCACCATGTCTTGTTCTTTGGCAGAGATTTTGACCCCTTTTTTGGCCTCTAAATCTTTTAATACTTTTTTAGCGCGCAACGTGCAAGCTGCCGGCAAACCGGCTAGTTCCGCCACGTGAATCCCGTACGACTGGTCCGCCGCACCGGGCTTAATTTGATACAAAAATGCCAACTTGCTGTGGCCCTGTTCGTCCTTATATTCTTGCGCTTCTACGTGAAAATTTTTCACCCGTGCGTATTTGTTTTCCAAGTCAATTAGTTCAAAATAGTGTGTAGCAAAAATAACCTTGGCCCCACCCTTGGGTTTGTATAGATATTCCACAATCGCCCAGGCAATAGAAATGCCATCAAACGTAGAAGTACCGCGCCCCACTTCATCCAACAAAATCAAACTGCGCGGCGTCATGGAAGCTAAAATATGGGCGGTTTCGTTCATTTCCACCATAAAGGTGGAATTACCGCGGCTTAACGCGTCATGCGCGCCGATACGTGTCATAATCCGGTCCACCAGCCCCATGTGTGCATGTTGAGCAGGCACAAAACTTCCCATTTGGGCTAAAATTACAATAATAGCGGTTTGCTTTAAAAATACACTTTTTCCACCCATATTGGGGCCGGTAATAAGCATAATTTGATTTTCCGGCGTGCCGATATGAATCCCGTTGGGCACAAACTGCCCGGCCGGCAAAATGTTTTCCACCAACGGATGGCGGCCGTTTTCGTAATACAGTTCGGTGCTATTATCCACCACAGGTTTTGTGTAGTTGCCTTTCAGCGCGCACAACGCCAACGCCTCATATACATCCAGTTCCGACACAATCCGCGCAAACTGTTTAAAAGCCCCCAAGTGCTGGGCCAGGGTTTCTCTTAAGGCGTCAAACAAAGCGGCTTCCAAACGCAAAATCTTTTGCTCGGCGTGAGTGATTTTATCTTCCAATTGTTTGAGTTCTTCCGTGATAAAGCGCTCGGCATTGACTAGGGTTTGCTTGCGCACATACCCATAGGGAACCTTGGAAAGGTGCGATTTGGTGACTTCAAAATAATATCCAAAGACGGAATTGACGCCTACTTTTAGAGTAGAAATTCCGGTTTTGGCGCGTTCGCGCTCGCAAATTTCGTTCAGTGTGTCGCGGGAATTGGCTTTTAGCGCGCGCAGTTCATCCAAGTCCGCGTTATAGCCAGCGCGGATGACATCCCCGTCGGACAAATGCAAGGGCGGGGCCTCGTTAATGGCACTATACAACAAGCGCGACATTTCTTCCAATGTAGGATAAATAGCATCAAATTCTGCCTTGAGGTGCGGGGCAATTTGCGGATAATTTTTAAACCATTGATCAATGGCTTGCACATTCAGTAGCGAGCGGCGCAACCCCGATACATCCCGCGGGGTGGCCGACCCGGCCGCCGTGCGCGTGATGATCCGTTCCACGTCGGAAATAGTTTCCAACAGTGCGCTTAAATCCGCAATAGCGGCTTGGTCTTGGGTGAACGCTTCCACACAGTTTTGACGTTGAGAAATTTCGGCCAAGTCCAAAAGCGGGTGTAAAATCCATTCTTTAAGTTTACGGCTGCCGATAGCGGTTTTTGTTTTATCCAAAAGTTCCCACAAGCTACCGCGCCGGCCACCTTCCTGCCCTTTGACCAGTTCCAGCGAAGCCACGGCATTTTCGTCAATTTGCAAACATTCTTTGAGTTCCCGGTACGACGGGATCAACGTAGCTTGCACGCTGGGCTCGGTAGCGTTTAAGTACTTCATAATTTGCAACGCACACGCCAAAGCCGCTTGATGTTTGCCCCATGCTTTTAAGGCGGGCCAATGCGCAGGTAGCGTATAATTGCCGTCAAAAGCAGGAACCGTAGTCAGCGTGAGTGAAGCCGGCAGCACTACTTTTTGGCCGAGTGCATCCAGCGTGGCTTTTGTGCCAATAATTTCAGACGGATTTACCGCGGCCAGTGCAGCCGCTAAATTGGTTAAAGCAGGGTCCTGATCGTTTTGGTTGACCCAAAATTCGCCGGTGGAAACCTCTACACACGCCAAGGCCCACCCGGTTGGCTTAATATCCAGTGCCACTAAATAGTTGGATTGATTGGCGTCTAAAAGACTATCTTCCACCAACGTGCCGGGGGTAATGACGCGGATGACCTTGCGCTCAAAAAGCTTGGTCTCTTTGTCCATGACCGAGCTGGTCTGCTCGCAAATGCCAATTTTTTTGCCCGCCGCCAGCAAACGGGTAATGTATGTATTGGCTGCATGATAAGGAATTCCGCACATGGCCATGCCATTGCGCGCTGTAAGGGTCAACCCCAATAGGGCGCTGATTTCACGGGCTTGGTCGTCAAACATTTCGTAAAAATCCCCCAGGCGGAAAAACAACACAATCCCGGGGTTTTGTTCGCGAATGGAGAAATATTGCCGCATAAGCGGGGTTAAATTGTCTGGCTTCATATTATTATTGTAACATTTTACGGCTTGGGCGGGGGATGAAAAAGGAACCCGTCAAACAATGACACAAAACCCTTTTTTTGGTATAATATAAGTACCTAGTTGTTTAAGTAATTTATCGGTAGGATGGCTGAGCGGTCAAAAGCAACGGTCTGTAAAACCGTCGGGCTACGCCCTACATAGGTTCGAATCCTATTCCTACCAAATTTTAACCCCGCCTTGCGCGGGGTTAATTATTTATAGGAAAGCAATAAAATTTTTACCAGTTTTTGCGTTTCCAATACAGCATAACCAGCCACACCAACATCAAACATACGCCCATAATCATCCAAAATGCTTGCGGATGTTGGGCCATGGGCAGCACTACGTTCATACCGTAGGCACTTACCACCAACGTCGGCACCATCATCCAAATGGTAATGACGTTGAGCTTTTTCATTAACTGGTTTAAATTGTTGTTGATAATGGACGCGCGGGCATCTAACAACTGTGCCAAAATGTTGGAATAAATATCGGCCTGCGTTTTGCACTGCATATTTTCTACGATAATATCATCCAGCATTTCCACATCTTTTTCACTTAGCCCAATGCGCCCGGCCAGGGTGCGGGTTTTTTCAAACACAAAGCCGTTGGAAGTAATGGCCTCGGCGTAATAGACCAAGCTTTTTACCAAGCTAAACAAATTAAGCAAATAGCGGTTATCCATAGAGTCAACAATTTTATCCTCAATTTCTTCCGAAATCATATGGATAATACGCAAGTGTTCTACGTAGTGGGAAATAGAGTTGTAAATCAATTTTAAAAATATCTCTTTAATGGAGCTTACACTTTGGAAACGCTTACCCACAAACAGCGGGATGTCCTCAGCCAGCACAATGATGAGTTTATCTTGGAATAAAAACATCCCCACGGAGGCCACTTTAAATTCCAGCTGATCTTTGCCGGAATAATTTTTGGGGCGTTTGTAAATCAGCACGGTATGTTCGGGCTCAAACTCCAAGCGGGGCAATTCATCCGGGTCCAAAGTACTTGCCAACGTATGTTCATCAATTTGGCATTTATCAATTAGATAGCGTTGCTCATCTTGCGTAGGGTTGGTATAAACAAACACCTGCGCGCCCTTGCCGGACGTTTCTGTCAGTTTATTATCTGCAATCTTATATTCTTTGAGCATAGCGCGTTTCCTCTTCTTAAATGATAGCACTATTTGCGTGCAAAGCGCAACTCTTCCGCCAAATAGGTTTTCGTTTCGCTAAATACTTCTTTGCGCAAAAGCCATAGCGAAAGGATATTGGGGATACACATCACCGCAATAGCGGTATCGGCCAATTCCCACACAAGTTTGGGCTGTAAAAATCCGCCCAAGCACATCATACCCAGCCAACCCACGTATACAAATTTTTCTACGTTTACCCCCAAACAAAACTCTACTGATTTGGCCGTATAATAACTCCACCCCACCAACGTGCTAAACGCAAAGAGCGAAAGCGCCCCTACTAATAAGTAGGAACCTGCCGGCAGGGAAGCAAACGCATTTTGCGCTAGGTCCGCCCCAAAGAGCGTACCGCTTTGCCAATCCCCCGCAATTACCACCGTAAGGCCCGAGAGTAAACAAATTACCAAAGTATCCCAAAATACCGTGCTGGCAGATACAAGCCCCTGCCGTACCGAGTTGGGCGTCTGCGCGGCGGCGGCCGCAATCGCGCCGGAGCCGCTGCCGGCCTCGTTAGAAAGCACTCCGCGTGCCACCCCGTAGCGGATAGCTTCTTTAATGGTAATGCCCACCGCACCACCTACTACCGCACTACCGCTAAACGCACTTTTAAAAATGCAAGCCAACGCCCACGGGATTTTATCCATATGTAACAAAATAATCACTACACACAACGTCATGTATAAAAGAGCCATTACGGGTACTAAATATTTACACACACGCGCAATTTTTTGCACACCCCCCAAAATAACGGCCGCCGTAAGCAACATAAGCACCCCGGTAGTCAGCATAGTAGGGGCATTAAAAACCGAGTGATACACCGCCGCCAACGAGTTAGTTTGAATGAGTGCATCGCCAAAGCCCATCAACGCCGTGGCTATTGCAAACACGGCCGCCCATTTTTTGAGGTTGAGCCCATTTTTAAGCACATACATAGGGCCACCCACAAATTCCCCCTTGGCGTTTTGTTCGCGATATTTAACTGCTAAAACGGCCTCGGCATATTTGGTGGCCATTGCAAAAAACGCGCATACCATCATCCAAAATAAAGCGCCCGGCCCCCCGGTGGAAACTGCCGCAGCTACGCCCACAATGTTGCCCGTTCCTACCATAGCCGCCAGCGCAATCACCAACGCACCAAAACTGCTGATAATCCCGGCCGATTGAGATTTCTTAACGGAAAGCGTAACAGCCGCCGCCAAATGCCGCTGAATAAAACGTAATTTAAACGTAAAATACAAGCTGATGCCTACAAGCAGCACCATCATCGGCACGCCCCAAACCAGCGCGTTAAATTTTACCATTGCGGCGGTAAATCCTTCCATAAATTATTCCTTTTTGATATAGTATAAGTATCTTATTTAAATTTTACTAAATATGAAGATTCTATTCCCAAAAAATAAAAAACCTGCTTTACCAGGTGTTTCTTCAGCTGCAAATTATGTAAACCACGTAGCCGCCGGGCTAAAATTGCCCGCCAAAGCGATTATCTGCCCGATTTCTTCGCTGACCAAATACGTAACCGCGCACCACAAGTGGAAAAAATACACGTGCGAAATGGACATTTATGTGCTGGAAGGCACCCATTTGTGTTACGTAACCAATTTTGGCTATGGTGCACCCGTTATGGCCATGAAGTTGGAAGTACTAATTGCCCTGGGTGTGAAAGAGTTTGTATTTATTGGTTTAGCCGGTAGTTTGCAAGAAGAAGTACAACCTGCCGATATTGTGGTATGCGACGAAGCTCTGTGCGACGACGGGACATCCCCTTGCTACGTAACCGCCGAAACATCCAAACCTAGTAAGCCATTATTTACCAAAATGCTGCGCGCTCTTAAAAATGCAAAACAAAATTTTCATATCGGGCGCAACTGGTCCACGGATGCTATCTTCCGCGAAACCAAGGCCGAAATCAAGCACTACCAAAAGCACAATGTACTCAGTGTAGAAATGGAAACTGCCGCGTTTTATGCCGTGTGTCAAAAGCGCAAAGTACGTGGCATAGCAGTCTTTGGCATTAGTGATAAACTCTATGAATATAAGTGGGAAACATATTGTGGTCAGCGTCCCATTTACCGCGCATTAGAGATCATTTTTGATGCCGCCAAACAAGCATTAAAATAAAAATATAGGCCCCGTTTAGGCCTTGTTTTTTCTCAAATTTCCGTTATACTATGTATAATGGTAAAGGAGGAACTGATTATGAAAAAAGGGTTCACATTAATTGAGTTATTAGTAGTTGTACTAATCATTGGTATTTTGGCGGCGGTAGCGTTACCGCAATATCAAAAGGCCGTCATAAAAGCACGGGTTGCGGGGCACAAATCTAATCTTGCCGCAATATCCAGGGCTTTGCAAGTATGTAACTTAAGCAAAGGAAGCAACTGCGAGATTTCTGAACTAGATATTGAGGTCCCCGATTGCAAACCCCTCCCCGGATGGGACAGCTGTGAATATTGGATTCATAATACATACGGCGATCATCCACTTGCCGCTGTATACCCCGACGGATACTACCAATACGGGATATTAGGATTAGAGAACCAAATTTATGAGGAAGGCGATCACGGCGCTCGACTCGTCAATCCTTACTTTTTCTGTTCAGGTGGAACAAAGGTAGATTGTGCCGCGCTCGGCTTTACGGTAGACTGCCCGGACGGCACGACCAAGTGCCAACCTTAGTTGTGTATGGGCCAACAACTTGCTTATTAAAACCCCCGCTTAGTGCGGGGGTTTTATTCACTAATAATGGGTCGTTTCGGGCTTGTCGTTTTCTTCGGGCTCAATAGCGTTTAGGCGGTCCCAAAATTCTTCAATGGATTGGATACGCTCTTGCGGGTCTTCTTTCAAAGCGTCTTCCAGCACGCTGTCCACCGCTTGCGGAATATGCGGAGCCAGTTTGGAGGCAGGCACAATTTTCTTGTTAGCAATATCAAAGCCCTTCACCGTCCAGGGTACTTGGCCTACCAACGCTTCATATACACACAACGCCAGGGAATATACGTCAGATTGTTTGCGCATAAAGCCGCGTTGTTGTTCGGGCGCCATGTACGCGGGCGTACCGGCTACGGTGCGCGCACCGGTTTGATTATCCACTTTTTTGGCTACCCCAAAATCCATGACCTTGGCTTTGTTGTCTTCCAAAATCATAATGTTGCCGGGCTTCAAATCACAATGGATAATATCCTGTGCGTGAGCATATTGCAATCCTTCACACACGTATTTAAAAATTTCTTTCACTTGCGAGAACGGCAACCGCCCGTCAATATCCAAGCGGGTTTCCAGGGTTTGGCCGTCCACATATTCAAACACTAAATAGAGTGCATTTTCAGATTCAATGACCGTGTAGATTTCCACAATGCAGGGGTGACGCAACAAGGCCACCATACGGGCCTCGGCCAAAAATTGCTCGCGCACGTAGTCGCTGCGCACCAGTTCGGGGCGGACCCGTTTAATGGCTACTTTGCGTTTGAGGGATTTGTCATACGCTTCGTACACTTTCCCCATACCGCCTTCACCTATTTGGCGGATAAATTCATACTGGTCTTTAATTTCGGCTTCTTTGCGCGCGTAAGAAGTTTTTTTGCGGTGGAATAAATCTTCGTAACGCAAATAAACAAATAAGAAAACGCCCAACAACACAACCCCTACATAAATAATCATCCACCCCGGTATCCCTTTGGAAGATGTTTGTTGACGTTGTGTTTCGCGCACCTTGTTGGTTTTGGCATTTAATTCTTTCTTAATTTGCAACGCTAATTGAGAGTTGGGATTTAGCTTCAAAGCTGTATCTACATCCACTTGAGCACGTTCATAATTTTTTTTGTGCAAATAGGCATTGGCACGCAACACATACGCGCGCGCATCTTGCGGGGCTACGGCTATGGCTTGCCCGGCATAATAAATTACGTCATCGTATTGATTGAGCCCATCAAATGCAATCGCCAATAATAAATAATACCGGTCATCCACCAAATTATTAGCCGTCAAAAAATTGATACGTTTAATTACATCTTCGTATTGGCTATTACGTAATTTGTCTTGCAAAACAGCCACTTCGCTATCGCGCGCGGCCTGATCAAACACACGGGTTTGAGCGGGCACATTGGCTTGGGTGGAAAAGTTCCCCCCCACTAAAAGCGGGCCTCCCGCTTGGGCCGAAGGGGTATTTTGCGCCCACACCGGCAGCGCACCTAAAATAAATAAAAGGGGAAAAAAGAAATGCTTATTCATATTCTATTATTGTAGCACATCGAGAGGCGTTTGTCCGCAGTTTTACAAATTACTATAATAATAATATGAGTAAAAAACCCATTGGCGTTTTTGATTCCGGCATCGGTGGATTGACGATTTTAAAGTCTCTACGCCGGGCATTGCCGCACGAACGTCTTATTTATTTTGGCGATACCGCTAACGTACCCTACGGGGGCAAATCCAAGCAAGCCGTTACCCATTTGTCCATGGCGGTGGCCCGGTTTTTGGAAAGCCGCGATGTGAAACTAATTGTGGTGGCGTGCAATACTGCCTCGGCACAAGCGTTGGGTTCGCTGCGCAAACAACTAAACGTCCCTGTTATGGGAGTGATTGAACCCGGGGCTCAATGCGCAGTACAATCTACCCGCAATCACAAAATAGCCGTGCTCGGTACCCAAGGGACCGTGGAAAGTAAGGCCTATTTAAAAGCGATCCAAAAACGTGCACCTCAAACGGATGTATTTCAAAAAGCTTGTCCGCTATTTGTGCCGCTGGCCGAAGAAGGTTTTGCCAATAAACCGGCGGCCGAGTTAATTGCGCGTGAATATCTATCCCCCGTGCAAAAAAGCGGGGCCGATACCGTTATTTTGGGTTGCACACATTATCCTATTTTAAAAGATTTAATCGTCCGTATTATGGGGCCGCAGGTACACTTGGTAGATTCAGCCGATACGTTGGCCCAAGCCGTCAAATTGTTTTTGCAAGAACATCATTTGGCCGCTACCACCGGGAAAGGTGGGCTCAAATTGTACTCCAGTGATGCTCCTAAAAAATTTACGGCATCGGCTCAAAAAGTACTGGGCGAGCAAATTCCTCAAACGGTTCTTAAAAAACTAAACGCATGAAAATCTATACCGATAAACGCCTCTTGTCCGCCGGTTTTGTAGGGGGAACGCTCTCGCGTCACAGCGGCAATATGCGCGACTTATCCCTTCAAGCCCGCGCCTACCAAGAGCTGGGGATAGACCCTCAAAAAATTTTACACTTTCACCAAATCCATAGCGACAAATGGCTCACCGTACACACGGCGGATGAAGCCCAAGCACTCTTATCGGCCCCCTTGCACGATGCTGATGCCTGGCTTTTATCCCCCATTCCTGCCGGATGGGGCGCCGCTATTTTAACCGCGGATTGCGTTCCTCTATTTTTATGGGACGGTACCGGCACGCATGCCGCCTTGGCACATTGCGGATGGCGCGGGGTTGCGCAAGGGCTCCCCGGTAAAATTGCCAAAGCACTGGCAGAGCACGCAAAAGCACCGCTCAACGCTTGGTTGGGGCCGCACATTCAGGCGTGTTGTTTTGAAGTCCAGCAGGACGTGGCCGACCAATTTCCGCCCGACTCTCATATTCACAAAGAGGGCCGTTTGTATGTAGACCTCAACAAAGCCATTATAGCGCAGCTTGCGCAAGCCGGCGTAAATCAGGCCGACGTACACGCCCCGTATTATTGCACGTGCGGGGATAAAGAAAATTTCTTTTCCTGGCGGCGCGATCATCAAAAAGATCTTTTACTTTCTTTTATTTACAAGCCATAGGATACCCCCTCTTAAATACAGGACTTGCGAAAAATAAAATTATTTCCTTTAATATTGAATATGGAACACAACGCAAAGATTTTATTAGCGGACGATTCGCACGCTATCCGTTTTTTGGTTTCCGAAATTCTGACCAATGCCGGGTTTACGGTAATCCAGGCAGAGGACGGACAGCAAGCCATCGATAAAACCTATAAAGAAAACCCGGACCTATTAATCCTGGATTATGAAATGCCTAAAAAAACCGGGTTTGAAGTAGTCAAAGAAGTCCGCAGCCGCACCGGATATTTGCACACTCCCATCATTATTTTTACTGCCGTAACCGATAAATCCACCAAGCTGGAAGGCCTGGGGCTGGATATTGATGATTATTTAACTAAACCCGCAGACGAGGACGAAATTGTCGCCCGCGTGAAATTGCTTTTAAAACGCAGCCAACAAAAAATGGATTCCAACCCGCTTACGCACTTGCCGGGCAATCCCTCCATTCAGGCGCGTGTAGAGCGCGAAATTGCCAGCCAAAAACCTTTTGCTGTACTCTATTGCGATTTAAATAATTTTAAATCCTATAATGATAAATACGGTTTTGAAGCGGGAGACCGGGTCCTCAAAGCCACTTCTGAAATTATTGTAGATGCTGCCCGGCAAGATCCGGAAAGTTTTGTGGGGCACATCGGTGGGGATGATTTTATTGTCGTGTGCAGTTTTGACAAGGCCGAGCAAATTGCCAAAATCATTACCACTACGCTAGACAAAACCGCCGCTTCTTTCTATACGCCGCAAGATCAACAACAGGGCTTTATGCAATCCACCAACCGCAAAGGCGAAACTGAAAACTTTCCTTTCTTAGCTATTGGTGTGGGCATTGTACACAATACTAAAAAACCGCTCACTTCCTTTGCTATGGTCAGCAACATTGGCAGCGAACTTAAGTGTTTAGCCAAGCAACACGAAAAGGGAAGCTACTACGTAATGGACCGACGCAGTTAAATTTAGACAGCACATATTGTTTGATTGGTTGCAAATAAAAGCCCTCGCTATTTGCGAGGGTTTTAAATTCATACGGTGGGTGTAGTTTAGGTAGCGAAGTGCTGATTTTGTAAATATGGTATTATGAATGAAAGGATAAATTTATGAAAAAAAGAATACTAGATAAATTACAATTGATTCTTGCGGGAATTATGTGTGCGAGTGTGGCCCTATTGTTAAAATTTATAGTGATTCCTCACATTCCTTGGTTATTTTGGGTATGTTTAGCTGTCCTGTTTATTATAATTGCAATATTTAGGAAAACACCACAACAAATTGTGAATCCAAAACTAGTGCAGCGTTTCCCAGATTTAAGTGAAGTGTTTTTAACTCCACAATATACGAAAGTTTGGTATTTAGCGCGGGGAGAGGATGTGGGATATTTTTGTGATAAGGGTGGAAACCCTAATGAGAAAACCTTGCACAATATTTCTTTGCTTCATTTAGCGGTAGGTGGGGGAGATATGAAAAATGTGCGGGAATTATTACACTATGGGGCCGATATACATGCCAAAGATGACAAGGGATTAACGCCGTTAGATTATGCTCAAAAGTATCAAGAAACCGCGATTGCAACTTTGTTACAAAATATCCTTGTGATTGAGCCGTTAGTCAAAACATGGAATTGGCATGTTCAGTCAGATTTAGTTTGGGATGGTGTGTTTTTTGCGCTGTTAACTGCAAATGATAACGATGTATTTTATTTTTTAGATAAGGGGTATGTATTGAAACGATTAGCTGCACAAAATATTACTTACTTACATGTAGCCGCGGCCTTAGGGCGTTTAACCGCTTGTAAAACGTTGTGTGATTTTAAGGCCGATGTTTTGGCGAAAGACAAGCAGGACCGAACACCCATTGACTGGGCGCAACTATGTAAACAAACTGAAACGTTGGAATATCTTACACACATGGCTAAGCACCGCCATGAATGGGCTCCCGGGCGCATTAAATATACGCAAAAAGAACAAAAGGAAAATTAAGAATTTTCCAAGACAACTTCTTACCCAACCCCTTCAGCATAAAAAGGGAATACTTACCACAAATCCAAAAAACACGCCAAAAACCGCATGCTGAAAGTCGTTCATAAAAAAATCCCCGTCGGAGTTAAACTCTAACGGGGATATATGCTGAAAATCAAAAACTAAGATACGGTGCTTCCAGTTTCCCTAGCACTATGCTGATTCTACAAACAGGCTGAAAACAGGCAGAAAATGGCTGTTTTTCTTTCCAAAGCGGCAATGAAGCGGTAAAAACTGACAATTTTTCAAAGCGACTGAAAAGCGACTAAAAACGGAAAAATTTTTTCAAAGCGGCGAGAATTGTTTTCAAACAGGTGACAAACAGGCGAGAAATGCTGTTTTTCAAAGTTAAAATCAAAATAAATGCTTGACAAATAAAAAGTTTCTTAGTAAACTATTTATATGAAAAGTATAAATCTAGATCCTAGTTTTTACGCAATAGACCCCTCTAAGGGGCGTAAATACGAAAGTATCGCTTATGTATTTGCTTTATTATACAATGTGCTGCAATCGCGTGTAGAACATTATTTGCAACCGTACAACTTATCTGTTGTGCACTTCAACTTGTTATTGTTGGCGGCATATCTTAACCGGGGGCGCGGTATCAGCCAGGTAGAAATCTCCAAACACTTAATTGTTTCAGCCAGCAATATTACCAAATTGGTAGAAAAATCAGTTCATGCCGGTTGGATTACACGCCAAACTAACCCGCAAAGCCGCCGCGAAAATATCATTTGCATTACTCCCAAAGGGCAAGATTTGATTGATGAAATATGGCCGGGATATGACGAACTAATGCGCGGTTTGACGGAGAAAATTCCGGAGGCAGATCGTCCCCAGTTGGAACGGATTTTGAATAATTGGTTTGCATCTTTGCAACAGGAGAAATAATATGTTATCCCTACTTAAAACTTTCTTTAACCGTTCGTTTTTTGCGTTATTTTGTACGCAGTATTTAGGAGCATTCAACGATAATTTCTTCCGCACGGCTATGGCTACTTTCATTATGTACAAAGTAACCAGTATGACTCCGGGGAATAAGTCTGTTATTGTTTCTTTGGCGGTGGCATTATTTATGTTACCGTTTTTCTTGTTTTCGGCGTTGGCCGGGGAACTAGCGGATAAATTTCGCAAAGATATTTTGGTAAAAGCTACGAAGGGTTTGGAAGTGATCGTTGTTTTACTGGCGGGAGCCGGCTTTTTAACCACAAACGTACCCTTGTTATTATTCGTTCTATTTTTAATGGGCACGCAGTCGGCTTTCTTTGGTCCTGTTAAATACAGTATTTTACCTGATATTTTGGATGAAAAACAGCTCATTGCCGGTAACGGTATTATTGAAGCCGGTACGTATGGGGCCATTTTACAAGGTACGATTTTCGGCGGGATTGTCATTATGGCCAATGAATACCTATTGCCCGGTGCTATTTTGGGGGTAGCGATGGTGGGGCTTGCGGCCAGTTTGTTTATCCCGGCCCAAAAACCAGCGAACCCGAATTTAAAGGTAGATAAAAATTTCCTACGAAGTACGTGGAAAAATATGGCGTTTGCCAAACAAAATCATGATATTTTTCTATGTATTTTGGGTATATCTTGGTTTTGGTTGTTGGGCACGGCACTTATTGCCCAAATGCCGTCTTTGGCACACGATATTTTTAATGGTACCCCGGGGCTCTTTACCTTCTTACTTACGCTTTTCTCTTGTGGGATTGGGCTAGGGTCTTTGCTCTGCCAATTTTTAGTGAAAGGCGAAATTACCAGTAAGTACGTGCCAGTCAGTGCCATCATTATGACGGTGTTTTTGGCTGATTTGGCGTGTGCTACTTCGGGGTATGTGCCATCGGTTTCTGCCGTAGATTATAAGGCATTTTTGATGACATTTGCAGGCAAACGCATTACACTGGATTTACTCGGTTTTGCGGTATGTGGTGGCTTATATATTGTACCGCTTAATGCTATGTTGCAATACTTGGCTACGGGGGACACTCGTTCCCGTGTGATTGCTACCAATAACATTATCAATGCGCTGTTTATGGTGGCGGGAAGCGGATTTTGTGCGCTTTTACTAGCTTGGCATTTTACGATACCGGCCGTCTTTGGCATCATTGCCTTTTTGAACGCATTAGCTGCCATTTATATCTGTGGCTTATTACCGCAGCATATTATTCGTATGGTTTTAACACGGATACTTAATTTTGTATATGGGGTCAAGATAAACGGCTTGGAAAATTGGAAAAATCTAAAAGGCAACGTGCTTATTATTGCCAACCACACCTCATTTTTAGACGCGGTCTTGTTGTGGGTATACTTGCCGGATAATTTGTATTTTGCTATTGACACGTATGTCAGTCAAAAGTGGTGGGTCAAACCTTTCTTACATCTCGTCAAATACTTTCCGATTGACCCCACCAACCCAATGGCGGTGAAGTCCATTATTGAAGAAGTAAAATCAGGTAAGCCGGTTGTTATTTTCCCGGAAGGACGTATTACCACCACGGGGGGGCTGATGAAAATTTATCCCGGCCCGGCCATGATTGCAGATAAGAGCAATGCGCAACTCTTGCCGGTATATTTGGAAGGCAGTCAATATTCGCTATTTTCTCGTTTCGGTACGCAATTCAAAACGCGTCCGCACAGTAAAATTACCATTACGATTCAAGCCCCTACCACGCTTAAAATGGATGCAACGCTTACCGGCAAGGCTCGTCGTTTAGCTGCCGCCCGCAGTTTGTATGATTTGATGGTAAATATGAAATACGAGGCCGGGAACTTGCAGGAAACGTTGTTTGATTCCTTACTTGATGCGTATAATCTGGTGGGACGCAGACACCGTGTAATTAACGATGTTACACGCAAACCGCTCAATTTCGGTCAATTTCTAACGGCTGTGTTTGTGCTTGGAAAGAAAATCACCAAACACCAAGAACCGGGAACAAAAGCCGGATTTTTGCTCCCCAACATGACGGCGAGTGTGGTGACATTCTTTGGGATGCGAGCGTTTAATATTACGCCGTGCATGCTCAATTTTTCCATTGGTACAAAGAATATGCTTGCTTGTTGTAAAACGGCTCAAATTAAAACCATTTTTACGTCCAAAATGTTCTTAAAACAAGGCGGACTATTGGACGTTGCAGCCGCCCTTAAAAAAGCCGGGTTGAAACTGATTTATTTGGAGGATTTGAAAAAGGAAATTACCCTTTGGGATAAATTGGTTGGTTTTGTGGCGTCCTATTTCCCGCGTCGGTATTACAAAATGGTGCGTGGCAATGTAAGTTCCAAAGACCCGGCAGTAGTCCTGTTTACTTCCGGCAGCGAAGGTACCCCCAAAGGGGTGGTACTCAGCCACGAAAATTTGCAAGCCAATGTGCTCCAAGTACATAGCGTATTGGATTTTGGCCTGAAAAACCGTGTGTTTAATGCGATGCCAATTTTCCATTCGTTCGGGCTTACCGGCGGACTTTTAATGCCGTTATTATCGGGCGTGCCGGTGTTCTGTTATCCGTCCCCGTTGCACTACCGTATCGTGCCGGAAATGATTTACAACCGCAACGCCACCATTATTTTTGGTACAGATACGTTCTTTAACGGTTATGCCAAAATGGCGCATCCGTACGATTTATACTCGGTCAAATTAGCAGTGGTAGGGGCGGAAAAACTCAAAGAAGAAACCATCCGCAAATACTACGACCAGTTCGGCTTGCGTATCATGGAAGGGTACGGCGCAACCGAAACCGCCCCCGTGATGGCCGTCAATACGCCCATGCACTTTAAGCGGGGCAGTGTGGGCCGTTTCGTGCCGGGCATTGAATATAAGTTGGAAAAAATCCCCGGTGTAGAAGAAGGAGGCAAATTGTGGGTGAAAGGCGCCAACATTATGGCCGGATATTTGCGTGAGAGTAACCCCGGCGTATTGGAACCGCCGCAAGACGGGTGGTATGATACCGGCGATATTGTGCGCGTAGACGAAGACGGCTTTGTGTTTATTTTAGGCCGCGCTAAACGCTTTGCCAAAATTGCGGGCGAAATGATTTCCTTAACCGCTGTTGAAACAGAAATCAATGCGCTGTGGCCTAATAAAATGCACGCGGTAGTCAATATCCCCGACGAGAAGAAAGGTGAACAATTGGTACTGTTTACCACGGAACCGGCGGCCGAACGCGGTGCATTACTGACCGCTTTCAAAGAAAAAGGCCTTAGTGAGTTGGCCGTACCCAAAACGATTCGTATAGTGGAAGAAATTCCTCTTATGGGTACAGGCAAAGTAGATTACGTTAAACTCAAAGAAATGACTCTGAACCGTTAGAAGTGAGCGGATTATGTTGCTTAATATCTTAATTTGCGTAATTGTTGGATATATGTTTGGCTGTTTGAATATGGCGTATTATTACGCTAAATTTAAGGGAGACAATATCTTCACTTTAGGCAGTGGCAATGCCGGAGCAACCAATGTTGCCCGATATTATGGCTTAAAAACAGGGGTCATGATCGGCGTATTGGACGGGCTAAAAATGATACTGCCACTTGTCCTAGTACATGAGCTGTTTTCTTCGTCTGATTTGCTCTTAGGAATTACGATTGTAAGTTGCGTAGCAGGGCATATTTTCCCGTTCCAGTTGGGATTTTGCGGCGGCAAAGGGGCCTCGTGCCTGCTGGTAGCCGGGGTCTATTTATTGCCTTGGGCAGTTATTGCAGAATTTGCGGCCTTATTTTTGATTTTGTGGCTGGCATTGAGAAATTATAAAAAGGCAGCCTTTGCGACGATGTTTTGTTCTTTGCCGGTACTTTGGTTTTATATGTCCGTTACCTTGTGGATTTGCTGGGTTGTAGCCGTTTGGCTAGTGGTGTATAGTCACCAACCTAAAAAAATTAAATTTAAAGTGGCTAAAAATTCGGACGAATTTGACCAAATAGCTCGGCTTAATTATCAAACATTTGTAGAGGAAATTCCGCAGCATGCAACAAACCAAAAGCATAGTTTGACGGATAAAATGCACGATAAGAATAGATACATCATTGCCAAAAAAGGCGGGCAGGTAATTGGGATGGTAGCATTAAATGAAAAAAGGCCCTTTTCCTTGGATCAAAAAATCCCTAATTTAGATGATTATATTCCACCTCATTATACCCGCTTGTGTGAAGTGCGCTTGCTAAGTATTAAGTCCCAGTTTAGAAAAGGGAAAATCTTGGCGGGGCTCATTAAGGCAATTTGTAAATATGTGTTAAAAAATGACGTAGAGTGTTTGCTAATATCGGGTACTACCCGGGAACTGAAAATGTATCGTTCTTTTGGGTTTAAACCGTTTTATCAGTTAGTAGGCAAAGGAGGAGCATGGTATCAACCCATGATGTTGGAAATAACCCCTGAGGAGACAGACAAATGGAATCATTAAGTTTTTTACCAGGCCCGGTCAGACTGCACCCGGATATTTTTAAAGATTTGGCCACGTTTCCGTTATCACACCGAACAGAAGAATTTAAACAGATTTTTCACGATACGTGTAGTAGATTATCCTACCTAACAAAGGCCAAACATACGGCACTTCTTATGGGAAGCGGAACTTTGGCCAATGAAGTGATTGCTGCCCAATTATCCACATTGAAAGGTAAAGGATTAATCCTTAGTAACGGCGAATTTGGGGATCGTTTGGTGGAACAGGCTTCTCGTTTTTCACTAGATTTTGAGCACATGTCTTTTGCCTGGGGAGACGGTTTTAATTACCCACAAGTAGCGGACTATATTTTGCAACATAAACCATCCTGGGTATGGTTTGTACACGTGGAAACTTCTACCGGAATTTTGAACGATTTACCGCAACTACTCCAAATTTGTAAACAAACTGGTACAAAGGTGTGCGTGGACTGTATGAGTTCCATTGGCAATATGCCGTTGGATTTGTCCGAAGTATATTTGGCGGCGGCTTCCAGTGGCAAAGGGCTGGCTGGTTTTAATGGGATTGCCCTCGTGTTTAGTAATCATATTCCGGCGGTGCAACGTAACTTGCCGAAATATTTAGATTTGGGCTATTACTATATCAAAGATAAGATCCCGTTTACATTTTCGTACAATTTGCTATTTGCTTTGCATGAGGAATTAAAACGAATGTGTTTAGAAGAACGATTTAATGAGACAGCTCGTATTGCCGAGGAGTTTGCCCATTTACTAGGACGTTGCTCCGTACCGGTGTTAGGGAAAAAACAAGACCGCGTAAATTTCATTTTTACATTGATTTTTAAGAACCCAAACGAATCTACTCGTTTCGGCAATTTTTGTGCCCAGCATCACATTGCAGTTCATTATAAAAACGATTATTTGAAGACCCGTAACTGGATACAAATCGTTTTTATGGGTCATCACTCTTTAGAAACTAGTCGCAGTTTATTTACTACGTTTTTGCTTTGGCACAATGAAAAACGAGGTATTTCCAATCGTTCCTTAGAAGAATTTCCTCAAATGGTGTGTTGCAAATAGTTCAAAAGATGAATAAAGATAGGCCTCCAATCGGAGGCCTATCTTTATATCCGGATTAATTATTGTACTTTTTGTTTCTTTTGATACCAAAACGAGGCTACAATCAGCAGTACCGCCAGACCAAATAGGCCCAAAATGCGGTACAGGGCTTGCAGTTGCCAAATATCGGAAAGGAAAAATTTGGCTAACGTGAGCAGCATAATTCCTGCCCCTACTTTAGAAACTACACTTTTTTGCAACCGGAGTCCCAAACCGATGGTGCAAAATCCAAACAGGCCCCAAGCTAGCGTGTAAGTAAGTGCTTGGGCTAGCTCTCCGGTAAAATCAAAGGATAAGTAGTTCCCCGTATTAAACCAGTGGGCAATTTCAATGTTCAGTAGCCAAAACAGCATACAGCCGCCCAACGTGTAAAACGCATTTTTCCAACCGGTTGGTTTATCCCACAAATAACCAACTGTAAATAATGCCCCGGCGGTAAGCCCATATATCCACAGGTACCAGTTCCAAATAGGTGTGTTTGGTAACGGGGAGAAATCTCCGCTTAACAGTAGCCAGGCAGACACCATACAAAGTAGTCCGGCCGTAGCAATTTGCCACCCGCGATAGGGAATTTGTTTGTGTAGATAGGCCAAGAAAACTGCCTCAGCTGCCCACGCCACACATAGCCAGTAATCATGGATTTGCAGCGGGAAAATAACAGTTAAGAACACCAGTGCAGCCCCGCTCATAAACCCAATGCTAACCGGGTCTGCTTTCCCCCACAATTTGCGTAACAAAAGCGCGTAAATGCCTAATAATACGGCAGGGATGAGCCCCAACATATTGCAATCACAATAATCTGCCAAGAGCAAACATTCCATCAAACAGGTACTAAGTCCGGTTAATGCACACGCAATCCACGGGCCGGTTTTACCCCAAAAATGTTCTTTACTTAAAAAGGGAATCACGATAAACAGCCCCAGGAAAGCTACTACCCAAATAGATAAAGTGCCTATCGGTGCGGCTGGATTGGCCCAAGCCAAGCGACCCCACAAAGCGAGTTGTACCAGGCCGGCCCCAACGGCAGCCGCCGGGATCGTAAAGGTTGTTTTGTATAGGCGAGCAGCCAGGACGGTTAAGGCACATACTACAAAAGCTGTAGCTAATACCCAATTTACTAAGAGTGTATGCCCGGTTTGGGCAATGACCGTTAAAATGAGTACAAACGGAGTAAGTGCTGTTACGGCCCCTACGCCTTTTTCTTCCATAGAAATCCCGGTCAGTTTTCCGGTATGGCGTAAGGAAAAAAATACACCTGCGCACAAAAATAACGGGATAAAACCACTTAGTAAAACTAAGAGGGAACAACCGCATCCACCCGTACCTATCAGTAAACTAATGAATAGAAATAAGAATAGTACTCCCACTGCCACAAAAGCTACCCACAACATGCCGGCCAGTACGGCTAGCACTAACGTCCCGGCCAGTAACAAACCCAATATACCAAACACACTGATAAAATCAAGCGTAGCCGTTTGCCCGGGTAAGAGCGACAGAACGAGCAGACCAAGCATGGTGGCAATGGGGTAAAATACGGAAAATCCGTCCGGTCTCTTGCCGTTACGGCACAGGGCCAGTTCCACCCCGCTGTTTAATGCCGCAAACAGCATACAAGCCCCTAACGTAAGCCAAAGAGGCAACTGGGAGGATTGGTTCATCATCCAGGTACATAAAATAAGGAAAGATAACACTTTGGCAATGCGTGCAAAGAAATACGCTATGTAATCTTTCCCGGCCAGTACCAAGATAAGTCCGTTTACAAGTAGTGCGTAGCCCAATAATTCCAGTGAGGCCACTATTGTGGAAGGCAAATTAGCTACTATCGGGGCAGACAGCCAAGCCCCCACCGGTAACATGAGTACTAACCCCGCGGTTAAAAATCCACCTACTGCGTACGAAATGACACTAGGGGTTTTGTGTCGGCGTGCTAACCAAGCGCTGGCTACTGCATAAAGCGAGAAGAAAATCACAACCCCCAAGAGTTTGTAATTTTCTAAGGGGAACAGCCAAGCCGCTTGGCTAAGCCACGTAAACGATAAGGTGCAAATTAAAAGTCCGTTCCATCCTTTTTTAACAGCTGCGTAAGCGGCGGCAGCGTTGATACAAAATACGTAGAGGAAAAACGCCACCCATGCATCCGAGCCGTTACTTAGCAAAATGGGCGTCAAAAATGCAATAATAGCCCCTAAATAGCCCACATATTTAGCATCTTTTTTAAGAGACGCACCCAAGGCCGCAAAAGAGGTAATTGCCATCAACATAAAAGCGGGCGTTAATCCGATGAAATGATAGAAGGTATGGGCGCAAAAGATAGCTGCGTACACAATAGCTAACCCGCTACCCAGCAACGTATGGGCTGTAACGCGGTATTTTTCCGGTTTGATGAGGTATCCCGCAGTGGCCAACGTAATCCCGGTCAACGTACTAAGCGTAATACGTAAAGCCGGGCTAAGTAAACTATTTTCTACGGCATATTTAATACCAAACACCATTCCCAAAAAGAGCATAAACCCACCAATCCACGAGAATAGCTTGGCCGCTGTAATTTCCACTGGCGGCTTAACAGGTTCTTTTGGTTTTGGGGTATATACTTTAGCTGGTTGTGCCGCTTGCGGTTTTAGAGCTTCTTTTACTTCGTGCATTTCAAAGTGCGCATTTTCCAAGGCCGGTTGTTCTTTGGTTTGTTGGACCGTTTGTGTTGGTGTTACGGGCGTAGTATCAGCCGAAACAGGCGATTTTTTTGCTGAAGTTTTTAAATCATCAATTTGCTCTTGCAAACGGTTGACAGTTACTTGTAATACGATAAGCCAAACTAGGCCTATAAATGCGATTAAAGCCATAGAAATCC